>JADYYH010000077.1 GCA_020853775.1 Nitrospira sp. | reverse complement strand
CGGGATCGCTCCTCGCGGCCTCAACATACTGTTTCAAGTATGCCTCGACCTCTCGGAGCTCCGCGCGCCCGTCTCGCGTGGCGTCTTGGCGGTTTCGTCACGAACTCTCGTGAATAATGCGGGCTAGAGAGGGCCTCACCATGAGACACTCCCCTTCACGCTTTCCTGTCGGTTAGATTGAAACGGAACTTGAGGGTTCGGAGAGAGAAGGGCAGGAGTCGACACGGAGATTCATATGTGAGATGAATTACTTATGCGTTCGAAGAGCCGTACGGTTTGATCAGGGCTCCTGGCGAAAAACGGAACCTGGCAGGGCTTCCACTTACTGTTCTGCCCTAATTGGACGGCCTCTTTTCAGGGACCGGCAGCATTGACCTCCCTTCCATTCTCCCGGTATTCTGCCTTGAATTCCGACGCCTCATAGTCACAACCGGAGACGACTGCATGCAATTCGACGCTGCATTGGCCGCGCAGGACACCTTACAGGAAGCGGAATCCGAACTGGGTGCCGACTGGGATGAGGCCACTGAACTCGAAGCGACGTTTTCCTCCAATGCCGGCGCTACAGCCAGAGAGGCTTATGAGCAACTTCTCGCGCTGGCCGCCCGCCACGCTAACGCCCACCGGTTTCAGGCCTTCTGCATTTACATCACCTGGCAACAAGTGACCGAGGAAACAATCGCCCGTCACTTTCACACCGGTATGACGCTGGCGGAGGCCTACCTGGCCTCGCCGGAAGGCAAAGATCCAAAGCATCTTGCCCATGTGGCCGAATTGCTCGAGTCATTTCGCGGGGGATTGGGACTGGACGAAGAGGAGGACATCGTGGTGGAGTTCCGCAAGGACACACCCAAAGGGGGCGACTGATAGTGGCGATGTCGTCTCTCGTTACATACCTTACGTTTCACCTTTCACGGAACACGTTTCACGTACACCATGGCTGAAAACGATAAACATCGCGCGCGCATCTTCCTTCACCGGGGTGATCTCGCCCAAGCGCGGGCCGCCTGGGAAGCCGCGGTCAAAGATGACCGCCGCATGGGCACCCCTCGCGAACTGTCCAATAGTCTCGGCAATCTGGGCAACACGTTGGCCCTGACCGGCGCCTTCGAGGAAGCCGACGCCTGTTACAAAGAAGTCCTCGCCATTCAACGCGACGAGCGGGACCCGCACGCCATTGCGCATACGCTCGTGAATCTGGGCAACCTGTACATCGGCGCCGATAAGCCGGAGAAGGCCCGTCCCTACTACCTCGAAGCGCTGGACCTGCTGAAACCGCTCAACGACCATCGCGCACTGGGCATTCTCTACCACAACCTCGCGCTGGAAGAAGCCCGGCTGCAGCAGTGGGAGGAATCCGTGCGACTCTTCACCCAGGCGTTGGACTCGCATCGCGTGGTGGGCAACGAAGAGGGGTTGGCCGGGACCTACAGCCAGATGGGAAAAATGTTCCTGGACAGCGGGCGCTCCGTGGAGGCGGAACGCTGTTTCAACAATGCCACCGAGCATTTCATCAAGCTCGGGAACCCGTCCGGAGAAGCGGCGGTGCTCCGGGAACTCGCCGACCTCTACGAGCGACGGCGGGACACCATCGCCGCCATCCGTTGCGTGGAACGGCTTCATCACCTGGCCCTCGGCACCGGACGCGCTCCCTCGGCCGAGGACCGTGATCGCCTCGCACGGCTGCGTGCCGCCCATAGCTGAACGGACGGGCGTGATGGTAAGATCCGCTCGTCTCGATCAACCCACGACGCGTCACAAGGAGTTGCATGGATATCAGCGCATTCCGCCAAATGGTGGAGAAAAACCCCAAGGGATTTCTCGGCCGGTACGGCCTGGGCAATAAGATTTTGCAGGAAGGCGGGAGCCTGGAGGAAGCCGCGGAGCACCTGACGGTCGCCACGCAATTGGATCCCACTCATGTCGCCTCTCACCTCGCCCTCGGGCGCGCGCTCGTCAAGCTGGGGAAGAAGGAAGAAGCCAAACCCGTGTTGAAAGCCGGCATCGACGCGGCCGTATCGGGGCGATCCAACGGGGGAGTGGATTTGGTGCCGGAACTGCAGCAGTTGCTGCGCACACTCGGCTAACGCCGGCTGGAGGACGTATGAATCTCGACGCAGCTAGACAGCGGATTGAATCCGCGATCACCCAATACGGGCACCATGCGGCCATGGCGATTGAACTGGTCATCAACGAAGTCCGCTCCGACATGGGCCGTGAGGCCGTGAACGAACTGATCGATGAGTTCGATCTGGAGCTCATGTACAACATCGCCCCGATGGAATCCGACTACTCGAACAGCTGACGCACGATGGAATTGCGCCGCACAGCCATGGGAGGGAGCTCGCAATGGCCACCCAACGAGGCGGCAGATAAGAAAGCCGCGGAGACCTACGTTCGAAGGGACGTTACGGAGGGTGGGGAGTCGAGCACGACATTGGGAGTCTGTTTCAGCAGCCTGCCATGCCGTTGATCTGGTGCTCCATATCCGGCCATGGCTACGGCCACGCTGCGCAAGTCGTGCCGGTGCTCAATGCGCTGGCGCGGCTGGTCCCTGATCTCAAGGCACTCCTCCGGACCTCGGTTCCCGCCGCATTTTTTGAACCTCGCCTGACCATTCCCTGGGAACTGAGCCCAGCCCAACAGGATATCGGCTGTATTCAGAACGGACCGCTGAGCATCGATGTCGCCGGGACCTGGTCTGCCCATCGTGCCCTGCATGCCGATTGGGACATGAAGATCGAAGCAGAAGCTGCCCTCATCCGCCAGACCGGTCCGTCCCTGGTGCTGTCCGATGTGTCGCACCTGGGCATCGCTGCCGGATCCGTCGCCGGGCTCCCGACCATCGGGCTGAGCTCGCTTTCCTGGGACCTGGTCCTGGAACCATTCGTCGATCCTGCCGAGCCGACCCATGCCGCCATCCTGAGCCAGATCCGCGAATCCTATGCAAAAGCCGACTGTTTCCTGCGCGTGGCTCCAGGCCTGGCGGTGACCGCATTTCGACAGGTGCGCGACGTGGGGCCCATCGCCGAACCAACCGAATCACAAACGGCCACTCTCCGTCGCGCCGTTGGAGCACAGGCATCGGAGAAGGTTGTTTTAGTGGGGTTCGGCGGGATTGCGCTGACATCCCCGCCGTTCGATCACATGGAAACGATGCACGGCTTTCGATTTCTTTTTGACGGCCCTGCGCCCAATGGACTTTCCCGGGTTTCGTCGCTCTCCGCCGTGGGACTGCCCTTCAAGCACATCCTGGCCTCGGTCGACCTGGTGCTGACCAAGCCCGGATATGGCACTACCGTGGAATCTGTCGCGCTCGGCATTCCCGTCGTCTACGTACGCCGCTATAATTTCGCGGACGAACAATCGCTCGTGGACTACCTTAAGCGACACGGTCGAAGCGCCGAACTCTCGCTCGACGACTTTTCCCGCGGACAATGGGAGCCGGCCATCCGGCACGCCCTCGCCGAATCACCGGTGACACCGCCGCCGCCGCTCTCCGGCGCTCGGGATGCCGCGAGCATCCTGCATACGTATTTCTAGACCCACGCCCTGATTCCTACGACGCGCGACGCACAAACCGACATCTGATTAGTCGTTTTTCTCAGACAGTGTTATAGTGGGCCAATTCTGATCCCGAGGACTGCCGCCCGCGCCTAGGCCGACTGCATGGAATCCGCTCCCCGACAAGCTGCATCCGCGATTGAGCCCAAACTCCTGGCCCGCGTGGCGAAGGGTGATCAACAGGCATTCGGCCAGCTCTACGATCAATCATCCACCCTGCTCTTTACCCTGGCCTACCGTATCCTCAACGATCGCGACGAAGCGGCGGAACTGCTTCAGGACGTCTACCTCGAAGTCTGGCGGAAAATCGCCAAATACGATGTCGGTCGCGGAAGCCCCATCGCCTGGCTGGTCACCCTCACCCGTAGTCGCGCGATCGACCGGCTGCGCTCCCGTGCCTCGCGCGGCCAGCATGTCGTCGCCGACTCGTTCGAGCACCCGCTGGTGTCGGTCACGCCCGATGTCAGTCCGAATCCGTATGAGGCCAGGGAAGATACGGAAATGCGCCAGTTGATGGCCAAGGCCATTCTGGATCTGCCCCTTCCGCAGCAACAGGCGATTGAAATGGCCTTTTATCAAGGGCTGACGCATACGGAGATCGCCGCGAAATTGAATCAGCCGTTGGGCACTGTGAAGACAAGAATCAAGCTTGCCATGTCGAAACTCCGCGCCTCGTTGCACGAGACGCTGCCGCAGGGTCATCAGCTATGACACACGAGGAACTGGAAGAAGCGGTTCCCCTCTATGCGATCGGCGCCCTCGAACGCTCCGAGCGGCAGGCGATCGAAGCGCATCTCCTGTCCGGCTGCGCGGCCTGTCATGCCGCCTTGAAGGACTACCAAACCGTGGCCTCGCTGCTGCCGTTCGGTCTCACGCCCGCCACGCCTCCCAATACGTTGAAAGCCAAGATCCTGATGGCGCCGGCTTCCACCGCGAGCCATGCGGAACCGGAACAGCCGGGTCCCCGATCGAGCCTGGAACCGGGCGAATGGATGAATCATCTGTTTCCTCCCATCACGCCGGCCCGTTCTCTGCCGTTCCGTTTTGCCATGGGATTCGCGGCCGTCGTGATTCTGTTCGGAGGCGGATATCTTGCCTGGATGAATTACACCCGGACGGCTCAACGCTCCGGCGAAATCCAGCAGCTGCAAGCCGCGGTCCAACAGGAGACGTCGCGCGTCGCAAGCCTGCAATCGGAACTCCGCCAACGCGAGCAGACCCTGGACGGGTTGAAATCTGACCTGGACCAACGCACGACCGAAGTGGCCGAACTCCGGGATCAATTGCTGCAACGGGAAGCCGAGCTGGACGATGCCCATACGCAACTGACCCAGCATGAAAGCTCATTGCAACGGCTCGCCCGGCAGAGTGAAGAATTTGCCGCGCTATTCAAAAATCCTGCGTCGAAAGTCGTCTCCCTGTCCGGCTCCGACATGGCAAAATCGGCGGGCGCCTTCCTGCTCTTTGATCCGGCAACCAAGAAGGCCTGGCTCTATGCCTTCAACCTGCCGGCCCTTCCGAGCGGGAAGGTGTATCAACTCTGGGCAATCGATGAGAAACCGGTCAGCGCTGGTGTGTTTGGCCTGGACGCAGGCCAGAAGGCCCGCATGCTTATTAAAAATATGGGTGAGTTTCCCCGCATGAAGAAATTCGCCGTGACCGTGGAGCCGGACGGCGGACGCCCTGAACCGACAGGCGCCATCTATCTGATCGGTCAGATCTAGCCTTCAATCCCTCGACGCCCCTCTCCTGCGGTTCCCGGCCCAAACATGCTAGCATGCCTGTCGATACGGGACGAAGCGCTCCCACGCTGGCAGGAATCCGTCACGACACCATGCCGTTGCCCGACGAGCTCGATAGACAGTTCATGCAAGAAGCCCTCAGCCTTGCGCGAAAGGCCACACTGATCGGCGAAGTGCCCATCGCCGCCCTGCTGGTCCGCGATGGGGTTGTCATCGCCCGAGCCCACAATCTACGGGAAACCGATCAGGATCCCACCGCCCACGCGGAGCTCCTCGTCATTCGAGAAGCAGCCAGGCAGACGAACAGCTGGCGCCTCACCGAAAGCACGCTCTATGTCACGTTGGAACCATGCACGATGTGCATCGGGGCGATCGTCTTGGCCCGCATTCCCCGTCTGGTGTTCGGAGCCCTCGATCCGAAAGCCGGGGCATGCGGATCCATCATGGATATTCCTCCGGAGCCGAGGCTGAATCATCGCGTCGACGTCGTCGGAGGTCTCTGCGCGGAAGAGAGCCAGGCCCTGTTGCAGGATTTTTTTCGAGGACTGAGGAAAGAGGCGGCACAGAAGAAGTCGGGTTAAGCGAGAAAGAAGGCCGCCGCGTCGTAGCGATGTACATCCCCGTCACCACCTGCCACGGCCACCGCACCCGCCAGGTGATCCGGCAGCGGCAACGACCGGATCTTCCACGTCTGATCGACGGTTCCCGAGCCTCTCAGCCGCACGCGCGCAGCAGATGATTCCCCCTCGAACATGATTTCGAATCGCTCCAAGCCGAATGACAGCCCCACACCGCGCCCTTTGAGGTAGGCCTCTTTCGCCGTCCACAAGCGGTAAAACAGGCGCTGCTGCGCGTCCCCGTGAAGCGTGGCCATCGCCTGCGCTTCCGCCGGCGCAAAGAATCGTTCGGCCAGTTTGAGACAGTCCAGGTTCGCCTTGCGCACTTCGACATCGACTCCGACCTCCCGTCCACGCGCCACGGCTATCAGCGCATATTCTGCAGAATGGGAGAGGCTGAACCGGAGGTCGTCAGAAGGGCCTGCCGGACCACTGAGGGTCGGTTTTCCATGCTCCCCTGTGCCAAATTGAATGGCTTGCGCTGTGATGGGCATGTACCGGGACAGCACCCGTCGCAGCAATCCATGCGAGAGGATGAAGCGTTGACGATCGCGCTCAAACGCAAATCGGGCCGCGCGGGCCCGCTCCTCGTCAGAAAGCTCTGCGACAAAGGCAGTCTGGCACTCGACATGGCGCGACAGTTCGCAGAACCAGACATGGACTGCTTGTGGATCAAGAACGGGAAACGAGGGGGATGGGACCATGGGATCGGGCACACGCGACATCATTGGCCTGAGATGAAAGGCAGCAACTCGATTACGCCGATGACCGGGCCACCGGTTTCAAGAGGGGCGCAGGACGGTGCGTGGCGCTGAAGGCGGCGCCGGTTGAGGCCTCGACGATTCGTCCGTCATCCAGTTTTAACACGCGGTCACCCACATGAAAATACCGGTCATCGTGCGTCACCACAATGACCCCTTTCCCGCGGGCCCTGAGATTCGGCAACAACTCGCCGTAAAACACGTCCTTATATTGAGGGTCCTGATCGGCAGCCCATTCATCGAAGACATAAAACGGCCGGTCTTCCAGCATCGCGGTCACGAGGGCCAGGCGCTTTCGTTGCCCTTGCGACAGATTGACCGTGGAATATTCACCCTGTTCAATGCTGACTTTGTGATCAATCCGGAGCGTCTTCAACCAGCCCTCTGCCTGACTGGCGACGAGCGAAGGGTCGAGACCCAGCAGTTTTTTGAACAGATAAAAATCCGAGAAGACCGCGGCAAAATGCTGCCGGTACCAATCCTGAGTCGCCGGCGTGATCACCTCACCGTTCAATGCCACCTGTCCCTGTTGCGGCAGATAGAGGCCCGTGAGCACTTTCACAAACGTCGACTTGCCGCTGCCGTTCCCTCCGATAATGAAGACGAGTTCACCCGGGCGAATCGACAGATCCAACGGCCCTAAGCTGAACGAGCGTTCGTCCTCGCCTTTTGACTCATAGGCAAACAACGCCCGGGAAAATTCCACGCAGTGGCTCCCCTGCGCCACGGGTCGCTCCGCACCGTCTTCCCGACCACCCTCATCCAGTGCGAGCCCCAGCGATTCAATCTTTTCCAACGCCACCTGCCCACGGCTCAGCGTCGGCACCATGCCCAGCAAGCCCCACATCGGACCGATCATATAGAGCATGGCAAACGCATACCCGGTCAGCGATTCACCTGACAACGCAAGAAATCGTGGAAAGAGCAGCAGGATGACGCCGATCAGGCCATAGAACAGCACCTGCGTCCAGGAATCCGTCACGAGGTATTGTTTGGTCGTGGTCAGGTTATGACGTCGCAATGCGTCGGCCGCCTGCCGGATATCCTCTTCGACGAACGTCTCCCGGCGTCCTCGATGCAGCATGAGTTCCTTCATGCCTTCCGTCAGACTCCGGAAATGTTCGAAGAGGATGCCCTTTGAATCGCGTACGGCCAATGACGACTGCAGCACCCGGTTGTAGAGCTGACGATAACCCAGCAGCCCCAACACGGCGAGCACGACGACTCCCAGAAACGCTTGCCAGGACAACCAGGCGAGGTAGAGGGAGCAGCCCGTCAGGATCGCGACATTGATGGCCAAGCCGGGCAAGCCGTTCACCGCCCAGGCCAGGGCGTTCGTGTCGTCCGTCAGCGTCGCAAGAATTTCATGCGGCCCGCGGCGCTCCAGGGTGCGATAGGGCGCCCGCACGACTTTCCAGCACAGATCCATGCCCAATTTGAGGATGGTCTTTTGCGCGAAGGTGACCAGCAAGAGCTGGGAGAGATAATTTGATCCGACTTTGAGTACGGCCAACCCGATAAATGCCGCTGCAAACAATTCCGAGGTGGTTCCGGCTCCGTTGATAAGCTTGTTGATCACCGCCAGCAAGCCCACACTGGAGAGGCCGGCCAACAGCCCGGTCAGGACCATGAGGACCATCATGGTTCTGGCGTCGCGCAGCAGGAAGAGGAGGAACCGGTACATTTTTATCATCGTGTCGTCGCTTTCGGGTGCGGAAACTCATGGGCTGGAATCGCGGGAGGCGCTACGCAGCCTTCGTGCTGGATCCGTCACCCTGGCCATCAGGCCGTTTGCGCATGGTTTCCGCCTCATGCCAAAACGCCTTGAGGTGACGAGCCAATTCTTGGACATGTGGCGCCACGAACAAGCGTCCCGAATCCTCCGCCGGAAGATAGATCGTCCGGCTCATGCCCATCGCCCACTCACCGAAGACCAGCCGCGTGTCATCGCTGGAATTCGTGAGCGGATGTTTGGATGCAATCACGTTCAACACCTGTCCACGGAAGGGTTTCAGATCGTACCGTGCCACGGCATGGAAGGTCGCATAGGTGACCTGGTCTTTATACAAGAATTCGTCCTGATGTTCGGCGGCTTCGGTATGGTGCATGAGATTCCACATGCGTTTCAACTTTCCCTTCCAGAACGCCGCCCAGTCACGCGCGGGCAACCGGCGCATGAGCCGAAGGTAGGTCGTCACTTTCATCCACACAAAGAGCAACGGCCACAACAAATAGGGCGGGCGGCTCCAGTGATTCAGGTAGGATCGTGGATGCCAGGATTCCATGACGGCTAGAATAACGTCTTCCCCTTGCGCCGTGAGTTGCTGCGCGATCTCATAGGCGGCCAGCCCGCCCGTGCAGGTGCCTCCGATGAAATAGGGACCATGCGGCTGCACCGACCGAATCTCTTCGATGTAATGCGCCGCCATCTCTTCCACCCGCATGAACGGCTTTTCCTTGCCATCGAGCCCGCGGGCCTGCAATCCATAGAAGGGTTGGTTGTCGCCCAGCAATTTGGCGAGACGTGCAAACACGAGCACATTGCCCCCGACCCCGGGCACGGCAAACAACGGCGGTCGTTTCCCCTCAGGCTGAATCGCCACCAGGGAACGCCATCGTACCGTACATCCTTCATCGGTCAGGACATCCGCCAATTGCTCGATGGTCGGCGCCTGGAACAACACTGCCATGGGCAGTCGTGTGCCGAAGGTCTGTTCGATCGCGCTGAACATGCGCAGCGCCAGTAGTGAATACCCGCCGAGCGCAAAGAAGTTATCGCGCACACCAATCGGCGTCATGCCTAACACCTGTTCCCAAATCGCTACCAGCTGCAGCTCCACCCGATTTCGAGGTTCGATGGCCTGAGCCCCGTCGTGCACCGGCTCGGCGTTCGGTGCCGGCAGGGACGCGCGATCCACTTTCCCGTTGGGCGTAAGCGGAAACTCCGTGAGCGGAACGATGGCAGCCGGCACCATGTAATCCGGAAGCACCTCTCGCAGCATCCGGCGAAGGCTGGATGGATCACAAGCACTCCCCTCCCGCGCCGCCACATAGGCCACCAGACGTTTGTCGCCCGGCGCATCTTCCCGCACAATCACGACGGCCTGTTTCACAGTCGGCTCATTGCCCAACACCGATTCAATTTCGCCCAGCTCGATCCGGAACCCGCGCAATTTGACCTGGTGGTCGATTCGGCCGACGTAGTCCAGCCGCCCGTCAGGCAACCATTTCACCTGGTCGCCAGTGCGATAGAGTCGTTCACCAGTCCGGAATGGATTGGAGATGAAGCGCTCCGCCGTCAACTGAGGCTGCCCCCTGTAGCCCCTGGCCAACCCCATCCCACCGATATACAATTCGCCCGGTATCCCGACCGGGACCGGCTCGAGGTTGGCATCCAGGACGTAGACCTGTGTGTTGGCGATCGGACGCCCCAGAGAAATGGTCCGTTCAGCGCTCCGTACCCGTTCCAGGGTCGACCATATCGTGGTTTCGGTCGGCCCATAGACGTTCCAAACGGATCCGGCTCGTGTCAGCAGCTCCTGCGCCAATTCGCGCGGCAGGGATTCCCCTCCACACAAGACTTTGACCCCGCGTCCACCGTTCCAGCCAAACTGTAGAATCATGCGCCAGGTAGCGGGAGTCGCTTGCAGCATCGTCACGGCACCGTGATCGAGTTCACGTTGCAGCCAGGCTCCGTCCATCGCCTGCTGCCGGTTCGCCAGGACGATGGTGGCGCCAGCCAGAAGGGGAAGATAGAGTTCCAGCCCTGCGATATCGAAGGAGAGCGGGGTGATGGCCACGAGGACATCGCGAGCCGTGATGCCCGGCTCTTGCTGCATGGAGCGGAGAAAGTTCAGCAGCGCACGATGCTCGATCTCGACCCCCTTGGGATGGCCGGTCGACCCGGAGGTGAACAGTACGTACACCAGATGCTCCGGCCCGGACAGCGGTGCGGGATTCTCCTCCGGCTGACGCGCCAAAGCCGCCGCCTCCTGATCCACGCACAGAACAGGGAGCTGATGCTGAGGCAGGCCGCCCAGCAGGGCGGAATCGGTGATCACCACCGCGGCATGACTCGCCTCGATCATCGCTGCCAGCCTTCGTATCGGCAATCCCGGCACCAGCGGCAAATAGGCACCACCTGCTTTCATGACTGCCAGGAGGCTGATCAGCAGATCCGGCGAGCGCTCCAAAAAGACCGGCACCACGGCATCCGGCCCGACACCGCACTCACGCAGGCGATGCGCTAACCGGTTGGCGCGACGATTCAACTCCGCATACGACCATTCGCGCCCTTCAAACAGCACGGCGACAGCATCCGGCGTCCGACTGACCTGCGCCTCGAACAATTGGTAAAAGCACATCCCGTCATCGACCAGTCGGTCGGTCGCATTCCATTCGAGCAACATACGATGTTGTTCTTGCCCGCTGAGAATCGACACGCGCCCGAGTGCTCCTTCGGGATGTTCGGCCACCGCTTCCATCAGCTGCCGATACTGAGCAATCCAACGCTCGGCGGAGACACGATCGAACAGGTCCGTATTAAATTCCAAGTAGGCTTTTCGCGACGCGTACGGATCGATGGAGAGACCCAGATCGAGTTGGGCTGCGCCGCGGCTCACTTCATAGGGAGTCCAGGAGAGCTGGTGAAACTCGGTGCGGGCAAAGGGCGTATTGGCGAAGTTGAACAGCACCTGCACCAGCGGCAAGCCACCCTGACTGCGATCCGGCCGCAATTCTTCCACGAGCTTCTCAAATGGGATGTCCTGGTGCGCATAGGCGTCGAGCGACAGATCCCGCACCTTGCGCAACAAGTCCCGGAACGTCAGCTCGCTCGTAACGTCCGTTCGCAACACCAGCGTATTGACGAAGGTCCCGATCAGTTCCTCGATCTCGAGCCGGTTACGGTTGGCGATCGGTGTGCCGATGACCAGGTCTTTCTGTTGCGTAAGACGATGGAGCAGCCCGAAGAATCCAGCCAGGAACACCATGTAGAGCGTGACCCCTTCGCGCACGCTCAGTTGCTTGAGACGATTGACCAGCGACCAGGACAGGTCCACCGAGACATGATCGCCCTTGAAGGAATGGACCGGCAGACGCGGGCGGTCGGTCGGCAAGGTCACGACGGGTAAGTCGGTGAGTTTCGACGTCCAATGCGCGAGTTGTGCGTCCAGCATAGGACCGGTGAGCCATCCCCGCTGCCACTGCGCGAAGTCCGCATACTGAATGGCGAGATCGGGTTGAACGGCAAACGGCCTCCCTGCACAAAACGCATTGTAGGACGTGACGAGTTCGCGCGCGACGATCCCATAGGACCATTGATCGGAAATGATGTGATGCGTGTTCAAGATCACGACGTGATCTTCATCCCCCAGCTGAATCAAGAAGACGCGCAGGAGCGGCCCCTGCTCCAAGTTGAACGGTCGGCGCGCCTCCGCCGTCGCGAGCTCCAGCGCTCGCGCCTCACGGAGTTCGGCCGGCACTCCACGCAAGTCTTCGTCCGTCCAGATCGGGTCCAAGACATCGTGAATGATCTGACGCGGCTGACCATCCACGTGAGCAAAGGTCGTCCGGAGCGCGTCATGGCGCCGAACCAGTTCGCCGACTGCCCATCGCAGCGCTGGTTTGTTGAGCGGGCCATGCAAACGGACGCTGGCCGGAATATTGTAGGCGGCGGCTTCGGGTGAAAGTTGATAGAGGAACCACATCCGCTCCTGCGCAAATGACAGTGGCAGCGGCGTTCCCCTGTTGGCGCGTATGATTACATAGCCGCACTGCTCTTGAAGCGGCTTTTCGCCGGCCTGGGCCTGGGTGATCACTTCGGCCAAGGTGGCAATGGTCGGACGCTCGAAGATCTGCCGCAGCGGCAGTGTGATCCGGAACAAGGATTGGACCCTCGACACGAGTTGTGTGGCGAGCAGACTATGTCCCCCCAGTTCAAAGAAGTGATCATGCACGCCGACATCCTTGATCTGGAGGATTTCTCCCCAGATATCGGCGAGCACCTGTTCCGTGGGCGTCCGGGGAGCAAGGAACTCGGAGGTCAATTCGACCTTGCTGGCGCGACTGTCCGCCGCGACGTGCAGCGCTTTTCGATCCACTTTGCCGTTGACGGTCAGCGGCAGCGTTTCCAACTCGATGAAGGTCGACGGAATCATATGCGCCGGCAACTGGCTGCGAAGCTGCTCGCGCAATTGCCCCAATCCGAGACGGTTATTCGGACGTGGCACCATGAACGCCACAATCCGCTTATCCCCCGGCTGATCTTCCCGTACTTCGACCACGGCCCGTTCCAGATCCGGATGCCGGTTCAGGACGGCCTCGATTTCTTCCAACTCGATCCGATACCCGCGAATCTTGACCTGGCGATCGGCACGGCCTCGATAATCCAATTGCCCGTCCGGTCGCCATCGCACGAGGTCACCGGTGCGATACAGCCGCGCTCCCGGGAGAGTGGAAAAAGAATCGGGGATGAATTTGGCCGCGGTAAGCTCCGGCCTCCCCCGATAGCCGCGCGCGACTCCAAGGCCACCGATATAGAGCTCTCCCGCCACGCCCACGGGAACCGGCCGTTGATTCCGATCCAACACATAAGCGGAGGCATGAGCAATGGGGCGCCCGATCGGTAAGTCGCCGACGATGTCATTGTCCGCCCCCAGACCGGTCAACTCCGACCAGGTCGCTGCGACGGTCGTTTCTGTCGGCCCATAGGTATTAGTCAATCGAACGGCCGTCCCGATCAGGTTGGTCCAGCACTGCACGATCTGCGGAAGCACTCGCTCGCCACCGATGATTACGATTCTGACGGACGAAGGAAACGGGATCTGCTCCAATGCCATCCGGGTCACCAGCTCATGCCAGTAGGCCGTGGGGAGATCCAGGACCGTCACGGTCACATCACGGCAGCGATCCAGAAAACCGGAAACCGAATCCACCATCGTCGCCGTGCGCAGCACCAATGTCGCCCCGGCAGATAGACAGGGAAAGATTTCTTCAGCAGCCGTGTCAAAACTCAACGAGGCAAATTGCAGGACCCGATCTCGCCCCGTCAGGTCGACGATTTCTGTGAAGGCTCGCACATAGTTGACGATCGATCGATGCTCGATCATCACCCCCTTCGGATGCCCTGTGGACCCTGACGTGTAGATGACATAGGCCAGATTGTCCAAGGCATCAGTGCCCGCGATGGCGCTCTCGGGACACTTCGCAATCTGTGCCCATTCCGAATCGAGGCAGATCGTATGGGCATTCGTGGCGGGCAGCCGCACGAGCTGATCCTGCTGAGTGACCAGCACGCGCACCTGGCTGTCCCGCAGCATGTACTCCAACCGTTCGGTCGGATAATCGGCATCCAACGGCAGATAGGCCCCGCCCGACTTCAGAATGCCGAGCATGCCCACGATCAAATTGAGCGAACGCTCAAGACAGAGCCCGACGACGACACCCGGTTCGACGCCACGACGGCGGAGGTAATGGGCGACTTGATTTGAACGCGCATCCAATTCCCGATAGGTCAGCGACTGCCCCTCCTGTTCGACCGCAATGGCCTCGGGAGTCAGTCGGGCCTGCGCTTCGATCATGCGATGGAGGCACAGCTCAGGCTCCGCCGTGGCGGAGGATTGTCCCCATGCCAGCACGGTCTGCTGCATTTCCGCTTCGGACATGAGCGGCAGGCTGCCGATGCCGGCGGATGGATGGCTGACCAGCTCCTCCAGCAGACGCACGTAATGCTCCTGCATGCGCTCGATCCGCTCCGCGTCAAAGAGGGCATCCTTATATTCGACATACCCGCTCAACCCCTGGTCCGATTCAGCGAGCTCGATACAGAGATCGAATTGGCCGCTCTGTTGTGGAATGACATAGGCGTCCCACGCGGGCAATCGACCGTCTGGCGCAGCAGCCGGGGATGCATTCATCCGCAAGTCGAGTTCCGCCAACAGCTTGAACGGCTGCAACACGAACAGCACTTGCGCCAAGGGCGCTCGCGGGCCTTGACGAGCCGATCGTCTGTCTGCCACCAACCGCGCATAGGGATACTCTTGATGGGCCAGCGCGTCTAATAGCGTCTGCTTCGTCTGTGCCAACAGCTCATGAACGGTGGACTCCGGCTGCAGGCTCTCCCGCAGGACGAGCATGTTTACAAAGTCACCAACCGTGTGGGCGAATCGAGCCCGGCTACGGCCGAAGACCGGCGTGACGACTGCCGTATCCTCTTGAGCCGTGTAGCGAGTGAGCAAGACTTGGAGGGCGGTCAGGCAGACGGCATACAACGTCGCGCCCTCGGTCTGGGCAAATGCTTGCAGGCGGCGAGTCAGGTCGCCCTCAATCTGGAATGTATGCCAGGCATAGTGCCCTGGCTCAACCGTGGTCTCAGGCCGGTCGTACAGCATGTCGTAATTCGGCAACTCACCGGCCAGCTTCGCCTTCCAGTACTGCGCCTGTCGACGGCCCTCCTCCCCATCCAGGATGGCCCGATGCCACTCGACGAATTCACTGTAGGTTGCGGAAAGGTCCTGAGGCCGAGAGGAAGGCTCTGAACGACTCGCGCCAGCAGATCCACAGCGCCGCTTCAGATCATCGACCACCTGCATCATCGACCAGCCGTCCACGACGATATGGTGGGCGATCAACAGCAACCAGTTCTTCGGTCCGCCATGAAACAGAACCGCTCGCCATAAAGGGCCCTGCGTCAGGGTGAACGGGACCGCCGCAGCCTTCACGGTCTCCTGCCGTAACCGGCGCCAGTCCCACGCGGAGCTGTCGATCTCGCTCCAACTCATTGGCATCCGCTGATGGATTCGTTGAACCGGTACATCCTGCTGCGTCTCGAAGGTGGTGCGCAGCATGGCCTGCTGTTCGCCGATTTCTTCCAGCGCGGCTCGCAACCGGTCCGCTGTCACGTCGGACGGCAGAGGCAACAACAGGGACACATTGGCCGCGGCGCTGGCGGGATCCAACTGACTTAAAAACCATAGGGCTGCCTGGTTTTCGGACAACGGGAATACCGTCCTCGCAGCGGCATCCGAAAAATTAGCCTCGGGCTCGCAGAGCGGGTCGCCGGCCAGCCCGCATTCAATCGTCGTCGTCAGATCAGCCGGTGTCGCGCCGCCCAGAAGCGAAGAGAGCGACAGCGGCAGGTGAAACGATTCTTCCAGGCGATGCAGCACGTCTGCCGCCATCAAGGAGTCGAGTCCCAGAAGATGGATCGGCTGATCACCGGCGATGGTGTCGGGCATGCGACCGAGACGATCAGCCAACAGCTTCTGCACGGTCTCCTGAATGGCCCGTCTGCGTGCCTCCCCCGAAAGTCCCTGCAACGCGTCCGCCTGAATGACCGTGGAAGAGGGCAGCCCAACGGGAAGCGGCGCCACGCTTGTTCCGATGATCGATAACCGGTCTGCCAGATACTGCTCTCGACAGGCGCGCCGCTGCACCTTCCCACTCGACGTCTTGGGAAGGCTCCCGGCCTTAATGAAGACGATGGTCGACACATGGAGGTCATGCTGTTCCGACAAGGCCGCACGTATGACCGCGGCGACGTCCTCAGTGGGGAACGGCGTTGCCTGACGCTCCAGTTCCTGGACCAGCACCACGGCTTCTTCGCCGCCCTCCTCAACCGTGAACGCGGCCGCGCCTCCTGATCTGAGCAGGCTATGACAGGATTCGACCGTTCGCTCGAGATCCTGGGGATAATGGTTTCGACCTCGAACGATCAGCAGATCTTTGAACCGACCCGTCACGAAGATTTCGCCGTCCTTCACAAACCCGAGGTCGCCGGTTCGTAAGAACGGCCCGTCTCCGGTATCCGCGAGTCTGGCGCCGAATGTTCGCGCGGTTTCGTCGGGATTGTTCCAATAGCCTTGCGTCGTGCTGGCGCCGGACAACCAGATTTCACCGACCTGTTGCGGCGCGCAACGGCAACGCGTCTCAGGATGCGCAATGACCACACGCGTATCGCCGACGGGCATGCCGCATCCGACCACCCGCCGAACCGGCCCTCCGTCGGCGCGCGCGTCGATCACCGCGCCCTGCTCCAATGCTGCAGCATCCAGCGTGGTCACGGTCGGCGCCACCCCGACTCGTTTTAACGAAATCAGGAGCGTGTATTCCGCCATTCCATAGGCGGGAAAGAAGGCGTCGCGCCGAAAACCGGATGGCGCGAACGCGTCGGCAAACCGTTCGATGGTGTCCGGCGCGATAGGCTCTGCTCCACAGCTCGCCACCTGCCAACCGGAAAGATCCAATCCTGCCCGTTCCTCAGCCGTCGTCGCGTCCACACATCGACGATAGGCAAAGTTTGGCGCGCCGCTATGCGTGACCGCGTAGCGTTGAATGGCTTCGAGCCAGCGTAAGGGACGTTTGAGGAACGTGAGCGGCGACATGAGATAGGAGGGACGGCCGATCCACGCAGGCTGAATGATGCCCTTCACGAGTCCATAGTCATGAAAATGCGGCATCCACGACAGGGTGACCGACCCGGCGTCGTACCCACCCGCCTCGGTAATACACCGGCTCTGAGCAGTCATGTTCCCATGATTGACCATCACCCCTTTCGGGGCCGATGTTGAGCCGGAGGTATATTGCAGATACGCGAGGTGTAAAGACTGCGGATGCCGGTCGGTCCAACACGAAGGATCGGCTGCAAGCGCCTGGTCGGTCGAGACCCACTGGCCTAACGGGGGAGAGATTTCCTGCGACCGGAGCGTTTCCAGCAACTGGGATGTGGTCAAGGCGCCGGCGGCACCCGAATCTTCGGCGAGGCGTTGGACACGCATGACGCCGGCTTTCATGCGGAATGCGTCCGGATGCGGAGCCGGCACGGCGATGAGGCCGGCGTAGAGCGTTCCCCAAAAGGCTTGCACGAACTCAAGCCCCGGCGGATACACCAGCAGGAGGCGCGCTCCCGGCGCAAACCGGGTGTGCAAATAGACGGCGATCGAACGAGCGCGGGCCGCCAACTCTCCATACGTCAGGACGGCATCGGCGTTCAGCCCTTCCCGAAGAAAGGTGTAGGCTGTCTGGTCAGGTTGCTGCTCAGCCCGCCAACGCAGCACATCAAGGATGGTGTCGCCGGCTGGAATAGTGACCGGTGGATGTCTGACCACAGAATGCTCAACCCCAGTAGGCTCAGGAGGCGTACCCGGGACCCTGCCGTAGACTTATTCGGATTTCCTCTCGAAAATCCAAAGTCTGACGACGGTTTCCGTCCGGCTGTCCTGTACGAGGTGAGTCTACGGCCTTATGGGGACATCACCAAATGGAATCACCTTTCCCCCCGACTCCACGGTTTCCCGTAGTGGTGAAAGAAATTCCACTCAACCTCATGATTTCATTTGAATCTCGTAACGCTCCACGGTAAGCTACACGTCTTTGCCTGACCTTGCGCGGAGAGGTGCGAGAGCGGCCGAATCGGACGGTCTCGAAAACCGTTGTCCTGAAAGGGACCGTGGGTTCGAATCCCACCCTCTCCGCCACCGAAAGTGCCCTGTAAGATTTGAGAAGGCGTACGAGTCGAATTGCCATTGCTAGCTAAGGCGGTGGGATTCGAACGAGAGGGATCGCGGGGGAGGTACTCCCCTGCGTGGGGAGACACGAGGGGGCAGGCCCCCTCAGTGGGAGCGCGTATGCGCGACTTCGAATGCCCACCCTCTCCGCCATGCAGAGTCGCCCGGACGGCCTGCTTTGGTGGCGCCGGTCTTCACCAGCCCTTCCAGCAAGAGCCGCCCCGTCTCCCGGATCGTTCCACCGAAATCTCATGGGCTTCGGTTTCCATCCCGTCGCATGATTCGACATGCAGCAAGGCCAGGAGGCCTCCCCCCACCTCTGGTGGTCTATTCGCCTCCGCCAGGCCAGGGTAGTCTCTGGTCCACACAGGAGGGCCGCATGTTTGAACAAACCGACTCCGCGCTGGTGATGACGCTGTTGGCTTTAGGCGGGATCGCGCTGATGGCGGATGAAAAACTGGGATCAACCTGTCTGCACATGGTGAAATGGATTCGCACGAGGGGCAGGCACTAACCGGCTCGCGTTCTCAATGCTCTCCGTAACTCGACCATGGCCAGGGTATCGCGTTCACAGTATCGCAGCAGTGCCTCCTGAATCTGAGCCTTCTCGATCCAATCGGTGACGGTAAAAATCATGCGGCTGTATTCACAAGCCGCGACACCCCCATCCCGGATCACCAAGTCGGCATAACTCAGCGACGGCACCACGGCCGGCAAGACGGTCTTAATCGAGTAGCTGCCCTCGAAGGCGGGATGATAGTAGTGGTCCCGGATAATCACATGAAGATCCCATAACCTCGCCACCACCCGCTTCAGATCCTTGCGTAGCGACGGGAAATCCTCCGCCAGCCGTTCGAGCACCAACCGTTCATAACTCGAATAGACGCAGATGCTGCCGGTCTGCCCGAGCGACTCCAATAACGTCACGGCCAGCTCTTCCCTCGGATCCCGTTCGTCCCGGCACAGGAATTCGGCATGCGCAAGCGAACCGTCAGGCTGCTCAATGTGATTGGACCATTGAGTGGGAATGACCTGGTAGGGTCTTGTATCCACGAATTTGGGGACCGCCGGCATGAAGGTCTCAAAGTCCAGATGGTGGACGGGATAGACGATCGTCTCCAACGCCGACCGCAGGCCTTCCCCGATCCACTCGACATTGGCTTTCACCCGACGCTGCACCGGCGTCAGAGCGACCTGATCGGGAATGTCATCGATCGTCTCGACGCCCAACTCACGCAGCTGGATGACCGTCTTACTGCTCCCCGGCAGATGGTAAATCCAGCGGGCCGGCTTCTCCTGGGTGCAGTGGTCCCAGAAGGGACATTCATAGGGGCTCTGGCAATGTTCATCGGGAGTGATCGCAGGGGCTGACATGGCCTCCAGCATCGCCTGCATCGCCCCAAGCCGTCCCTCCACCTCCGGTAATCGCGGCCGCACGGTCTCCGCCAGTGAGCGAACGCCGAAGAGCTGGTCGAGATCGAGATGCCGCCCGTCGAATACGTACTGGGTGTTTACATGCATCAGACAGATATCCACCAGCACATGTCCGAGTCCCTCCAGGACATAGCTTTGGATCGTCAGATCGTCCACATGGGTCGCCTTCACCTTGGTGGACGACTTGACCTCGACGAGTCGCCAGGTCGGTTGCCCCGCGTCATTCACCCCGGCCCGTTCCAACACGTCGACGCGAATCAAGACCTGGTTGAATTGAAACGCCCCTTCGAAGATCGCCGGTACGGTAGGATCCGTAAGGAGCTCGGCCGTTTGCGCCAGAGCCTCTTGCGACTGCCGATATCCGGCCGTGACGAGACGGCCGCCGGGGAAACGCTGACGGGCCAGCTCGCCGAGGTCCGTGCCCATATCCAGAATGGCCTGTGTAGCGGCATCCGGTTTGATCGCCAGCCCCGGAGCATGCACCTCGAGGTAGAGACGCTTGTGACATTGGAGCCCCGAAAGGTATCGCGATTTGGACAACCGATAGGACGCGCGCGCGGCAGGCTCGGGTGAGATCAACATAGGCTTCTGCAGGCTACCGAAGCATGACGTGAGTTGTCCAGTCCTGTCCGGCGAGCGAGATGTTCCACGAAGCGGACTCGGTTCTGTTAGGATGACGCCGCATGGCAAACGGCATCGCCCAGATCAGACGCTCCGTCCTCACACTCGCGCTCCCCGTCACCGTCAGCAGCCTGCTGCAACGGGCTGAAGGCATCGTCGCCGTCTTCCTGGTTGGAGGACTGGGGGCCGTCCCGATTGCGGCCGTCGGCCTCGGCCAGCTGTTAGCCTTTATCGCCACAACCCTGGTGTCCGGCCTTTCAGTCGGATCCAATGTCGTGATGGCTCAATTGTGGGGGGCCCGGCGCTACGACGATGCAGGCCAAGCCGCGCGCCATTTCCTCGGACTCTCCATCCTGATATCTCTCGGTCTGTTGACGTTCGGGCTTCTGGTGAATGGGCTCGCGATGGAATTACTCGGGGCGCAGGCAGACGTGATCCGCCTCGCGCTTTCCTATTCGAACCTGATCTTCCTGCTCATTCCGTTTACGATCCTGCTGCAAGTGCTTTCTTCGATCCTCCAAGGCACGGGCGATACCAAGACGCCGATGTATGCGATGATCGTGGTGAATCTGCTCCACATCGTGATCGCCGTCCCTCTCATCTACGGTCGCTGGGGGATGCCGGAACTGGGCGTCAACGGCGCGGCCATTGCGGTGGGGATCGCTGAGGCGACCGGCTGCGTCTACCTGCTGCTCCGTTGCCGGGCGATGCTCCACCCGTTCCACCGACTGCGCTTCGATTTGATTCGTACCATTTGGCGCGTGGGGGCGCCGGTCTCAGGTGAACGCATTGTGCAGCAAGCCGGCATCCTGCTCTACACGAAGATCGTCTTGATGTACGGCACCGTCGCCTACGCGGCCCATCAGGTCGGGTTATCGATCGAGTCGCTCTCGTTTCTTCCTGGTTATGGCTTCGCAATCGCCGCAGCCACCATGGTGGGCCAAAGCATTGGCGCGGGCAAATATACGCGGGCAAAACTCGAGAACTGGGAAGCGAACCGGTTGGCGGCCTCTATGATGTCGGCCATGGGGGTGATCTTCTTCTTTTTCCCCTACGCCTTGCTCCGCGCCTTCACCAGCGATGAGGCTGTCATCGAGCTCGGCACGCTGTTTTTGAAAATCGTGGCCCTGCTCCAGATTCCGCTCGCGCTCACCATGGTGGTGGCCGGCTCCCTACGCGGAGCGGGTGATACCCGTTTCATCATGGTCGCTACGATGATCGGCATGTGGGGCGTGCGGATCCCCATCGCCGCGCTGGTCGGCTATTGGTTGAACCTGGGCCTGCTCTACGTGTGGCTGGCGATGATCGCCGACTGGACGTTGCGCATGGCGCTGATGCTCTGGCGGTATCGCTCTGAACGGTGGAGAAGCATCCAGGTGCTCCGTTCATCTCCCACCTGAGGAACTCACCCCTGCACGTCGACCGCACATTCCGGCGGTCGGACGGCCGGCCTTGTATCTTTTCCCGATCCGGCCCGCACTTCGATGCGTCCCACCGCTTTCACATTCGCGCAAAGGTCGCCCAGGCCCGGCGTGACCAAGCGATAGGGCCCGCCCTTGCCGTCCGGAAGAGGTTGCCCGTCAAGTTCATACAGAAGCAGCCCGAAGTCCCGCGCCTGCTGCAAGGTGAGGGTCGCAGCATATTTGCCGTCGACGGAGTGAAAGGTCACATGGTCGGCATCCACCGCGAGGGCCGGGATCTCCAACAGGCCCTTCACACGGATGGCGCGGCCCCGCATGGACGGCATCACCTCACTGATATCGTCCACCCGTTGCTCCTGCGGCAATTGTCCCAGCGCGGTTCTGGTCAATGAAATCGGCTGCACGACGGCGCCATCGATACGGACTATGCCAGGTCCCGACAGTTCCTTTTCGGTAATGGTCTTCACCATCGCCGTCAGGGCTTCATTCACCGGTGTAGGAATGCCCAATTCGCGCCCGACCCGCACGATGTAGCCGTTCAGATAGTCGATCTCCGTCGGGCGTTTGGCTTTCCAATCGTCATACATCGAGGTGTGGATATCGCGCAGCTCTTGCGTCCACTTCACCACCTTCTCGGCCATGTCCAGCGCCAGCGGGACCTTCACGGCCGCGGACACCGCTGCCACTTCCCCGACAATCTGCCGGATCACGCCGGCCATTTCGGGATGATCGAGCGCCTTCGCCACCTTGTCGTCGATCACTACCGTGAGTGGATTGAAGACACAATTCCAGCACATCTTCTCCCATTTGCTTTTTCGGATGTCCTCGCTCAATTGGCAGGAAATCCCCGCCTGCTTGAAAATCTCGGCAATCTGGGAGAGTCGTTCGCTCTTGTGTCCCATCAGTTCCCCGATCGCGACCCCGCCGCGTTTGTAATGCTCGATGACACCCGGCTCGACGATCTTCGAATAGATGAACGCCACCCCGCCGACCACGCAGTCGCGGTGCAGGCGGGCAATAATGCGGTCCTCGGTATCGATGCCATTCTGCAGCGTGAGAATGACCGTGCGATCCGTCAGCACCGGTTCCAACTGCGTCATGACCTCGTCGAGGTCGTAGGCCTTCACGGCCAGGATGATGAGATCGGGGGCAGCCAGTTGCCGGGGATCGGATGCGGCCGGTGGATGGACGGTGAAATGTCCCTTGGCGCTCCTAATCGTGAGGCCGTTCCGCTTCACAGCTTCCAACGTGCGAGGCCGAAGAAGAAATGACACGTGGGGATTGTTCTTGGCGAGATGCGCCCCAAAGAACCCACCGACCGAACCAGCACCGACCACCATGATCTGCTTCATGAGATGCCTCACTCGTTGCGTTCAAAAGACGCGTACTATAGCATGCAGCCGCGCACCTGAAACAGTGACCACAACGGGCAACCGACCTCCATGGGAACGGGATCCACGCTGGGCCTTGTTCGACACAAACTCTCCACGGCGCGGTCCGTCACCGTGCTGACCGGAGCAGGAATTTCTGCCGACAGCGGCGTGCCGACGTTTCGCGGGGCCGACGGACTGTGGAAGCAATACCGTGCAGAGGATCTCGCCACACCGGAAGCCTTCGAGCGCGATCCGCGCCTGGTCTGGGAATGGTACAACTGGCGGCGGGAACTCATCGCCACTAAACGGCCCAATCCGGCCCACGAAGCCGTGGCCTCGATGGAACAACGGTTCGAGCAGTTCTGGCTCATCACACAGAACGTGGACGGGCTGCATCGCGACGCCGGATCCCGGCAACTCTCCGAAATCCACGGCAATATCTGGAAGGTCCGCTGTACCGGCTGTCACGGCATTGTTGAAAATCGGGACGTCCCGATCGCCATGCTGCCCCTCTGCCAGTCCTGCGGCGGGCTGCTTCGTCCACACATTGTCTGGTTCGGAGAATCACTGGCGGATGAGGATCTGGACAGGAGTGCGGCCGCGCTGCAGAGCAGCGAGATCTGCCTGATCGTCGGCACATCCGGTCTGGTCTACCCGGCGGCGGGATTCGGCGCCATCGCCAAACAGGCCGGTGCGTTTATCGTGGAGATCAATCTCGACTCGACACCACAGTCGAGCCTGGGCGATGTTAGCCTGCAAGGACGCGCGCGCGACCTGGTCCCGTTGTTACTGGAGGCGTGACAGCAACGGCAGGAGTTCGTTCAGCGTCGCGATCGTGGTTCCGCTCGATGCTCCGCGCGGCGTGTCCCTGGCCAGCAGCACACCCGTCAATCCGACTGCGACTGCACCCTTCACATCATCACGTTCGCTGTCACCCACATGCAGCGCGTCTTCCGGATCGACCGCATGTTTGTCCAGCGCCTGCTCGAATATGCGGGCGGACGGTTTGGCGGCATGGGCCAGGCTGGAAATCGTAATCGTATCGAAGAAGTCCGCGATGCCGAGTCCACGCAGCACGGGAAACAGCCGCGAGTCGAAATTGGAAATGATCCCCAGCTCGTAGCCCTGGTTTTTGAGCGCCTTCAACACGTCCAGCGTTTCCGGAAACAGCCGCCAGGATTCCGCCTGCGCAAACCGCGCAAACACCTCTTCAAAAAACTCATCAAACTTCTCGAACATGCCGACGCGGTAAAAGACATTGTGGACGATATCGAACCACCACAAGCGCTCCGATTGCTTGATCGCGGCGGGCTCCGTTGCGGCAAACACCGGCGGCGGCGCATCGCGGAACGATCGGGCAAAGGCCGCTTTGATCGCCGCTAACGAGTCCGGCGTTGTGCGAAAGCCGTGGCGCTCGGCATGTTGGAGATAAATCTCCGCCACGGATCCCTGGATGTGAAAGAGGGTATCGGCAGCATCGAAAAAAACGACCTGGATTCGACTCTGGCTCATCGTGCGGATGTACTCCTCATCTTCGACCCTCTACGCCATCACCCGGCAATCAGCAAGGTGGCGGATTGTATCAGGATGCGCAAAATCTCCGCCAGCGCTGTCCGCACCGAGAAGCCCCCCGCATTGTCGCAACCAGTCAGATTCGGCGATTCCTTTGACAGTTGTCAGACCCTTTGTTAGCTTCGCGTGAGTGGGTAGAGCGAGGTGCTTCCAATGGGTTCCACGATCTTCGTCATCGACAACAGTCCGGCCGTGCAACGCATGGTGGAGCAACTCTCCGCCCCCGATGGACATCGGGTATTGGCCTTTCAGGACGGCCCCACCGCCCTTGAAGCCGCACGATCACAAAGCCCTGCCCTGATCATTGCCGACTACCATCTCGAGCACATGACCTTCTCGGGATTCTGCAAAGAAATCGGACGGCAGGACAATCTGGCCGAAACGCTCATCGTCTCCATCGTCGACAGTTCGGATCGTCTCGATGAAAGCAAGCTGCGAGCGCTTGGCGTCCGCGCCTTCCTGAAAAAACCGTTTCAGCGCGAACAGCTGCTCGACACGATCAAAACCATCCTGGCCGGCACAGCGGGACCTCCCAGCGCCAAACCAACGAAGGCGCGTACATGGCCTCCGGTTTCCACGGGAACCGACGACGAGAACGAGCAGGAGTCGCCGCAAAACACCGCCGCCGATGAGTCCCCTCGCCATGAAAGGGAGAAGGAACAGGCCACCATGCCTCCATCACCGACCCAGCCGGTCTCGGCCTCCACCGCCGCCCAGTCCGTAAGCCGCTCTCACGGGGACGAGCTGATGAAGGGCCTGGTTGATCACTTATTGCAATCCACCACGGTTCACGCCGACAAGACCATCGCCGGTCTGCTGCCTCCAGCCGTCGCCAAGGAAGTCGCGGGACAATTAGGGGCCGCGCTCGGCAAGGCCGTGCAGGCCGAGGTGAGCAAACAGGTTGCGGAGGCGCTCGCCCCGGAACGGATGCAGACGGGTCTGCGCACCATCATTCAAGAAGAGTTGAAGCGTCAGACCGAGGCGCAACTTGCTGGCATGAATACGATGATCCGCCAGACCGTCACAGATCTGGCGCCCGCGCTCGTGGAGCAAGCTGCGGACACACGACTCGGCGACCTCACGGACAGCGGCGTCCAAGAACATCTGCCGCAAGCCTTACAGGCTCACCTGGACATGATCACCCAGTTGGTCAAAAAGGAAGTCGAGCACGTGGCCGCGAACTGTGCGCGACAGGCGGCCGAGGACATTGTGCGCGAAATGGCGAAAGATCCGATCCTACAGGCAGTGCAGCGGATCGTTCCTGACGTGGCGGAAACTCAGATCCGGGCCGAGATCACACGATTGAGCTCACCCGACTAACGCCTCGCGGCGTTACCCTCGCTTCACCTTCTTGGCCGCTGCGCGGCGGGTCTTTGCCAGCGCCTTCACGCGCGCCACATTCTTCCGGTGCTTCTTCCGAACCTTCCGATCCTTCTCACGTCCCCTCGGCATAGTCTCTCCTTCAACGGTAAATCGGCATGCTGGCCGGCGCGCTCACTCGACATCGACTGAACCGCCGGATGTATATCACAGCCCTTCACTCCGCTACAACCTTTTGCGCCTTCACTGATGCGGCGTCGTTGCCTTGAGAGCACCGGCGGCACATGGTAAGATGCGCCCGCGTCACAGCCGGCGCCCCTTATGTCCACCCCACAACTCGAGAAAACCTACAATCCCCACGACGTCGAAAACCGCTGGTACCAGCGCTGGATCGACGCCGGCCTGTTTCACGCCGATCCGGCCCATACCGGGCAGCCCTATTCCATGGTGATCCCTCCGCCGAATGTCACGGGATCGCTGCATGTGGGCCATGCCCTGAACAACACTCTGCAAGACATCCTGGTCCGCTGGCGCAGGATGCAAGGGCGGAATGTGCTCTGGATGCCCGGCACCGACCATGCCGGAATTGCGACGCAAAATGTCGTGGAGCGGCAACTGCAGGCCGAAAGCACGTCGCGGGAAGCGCTCGGACGCGAAGAATTTCTGAAACGGGTCTGGAGCTGGAAGGAAAAGTCCGGCGGGACGATCATCGGCCAGCTCAAGAAGCTCGGAGCCTCCTGCGATTGGGAGCGGGAACGGTTTACGATGGACCCAGGTCTGTCCGAAGCGGTCCGCGAGGTCTTTGTTCGCCTCCATCACGACGGACTCCTCTATCGCGGTGAGCGGTTAATCAACTGGTGCCCGCGCTGCCTGACGGCCCTATCCGACATCGAAGTCGAACACGAAGAGGCGACAGGCAAGCTCTACACGATCCGCTATCACCTGGTGGACGATCCGACGCAGTTTCTCCTGGTGGCGACCACA
This sequence comes from Nitrospira sp., assembly GCA_020853775.1. Lineage (GTDB taxonomy): Bacteria > Nitrospirota > Nitrospiria > Nitrospirales > Nitrospiraceae > Nitrospira_A. The sequence continues at coordinate 23,358 of JADYYH010000077.1, read as the reverse complement.
CGTCCGGAAACCCTGTTCGGTGACACGGCGGTGGCCGTGCACCCGGAGGACGAGCGTTTCAGTCATTTGATTGGAAAACACGTCCGATTACCCTTGACGAGCCGCGCGCTTCAGGTCGTCGGCGATTCGATCCTCGTCGATCGCGAATTCGGCGCCGGCGCCGTGAAGATTACACCGGCCCACGACTTTAATGACTTTGCAGCCGGTGAGCGACATGTACTAAGCCGGATCAAGATTCTCGACCTGCACGCGCACATCGTGCCAGAAGATCAGTTCCGCCTGGCAACGAAAGCCGATCCTGAGGTGGCTGCGGTTTTGGGTGGTCTGCCAGTGCAGAAGGCCAGGATCAAGGTCGAACAATTCCTCACCGATCAGGGATTCCTGGACAAATCCGAGCCCCACAAGATGGCGCTCGGCAAGTGTTATCGCTGCAAGACAGTAGTCGAACCATTCTTGTCCGATCAGTGGTTTGTGAAGATCAAGCCGCTCGCCGAACCGGCGATCCAAGTCGTCGAAGACGGTCGCGTCAGGATCATCCCGGAGGCTTGGAAAAACAACTATCTGGGCTGGATGCGGGACATCAAAGACTGGTGTGTCTCGCGGCAGATTTGGTGGGGACACCAGATTCCCGCCTGGTACTGCGAAGCCTGTTCGGGCACCCCGTTTTTACGGCGAAGTTCAGATGGCGCGCCGCTCATCCCGTCGAACGCCGTGGCGATCGTGGCGAAGACCAAGCCGGACGCCTGTCCGCAGGGCCACCGTGATGCGCTCGTCCAAGATCCCGATGTGCTCGATACCTGGTTCTCATCCGCCCTCTGGCCCTTCTCTACACTGGGATGGCCCAAGCAGACACCGGAGTTGAAGGCCTTCTATCCCACCTCTACCCTCGTGACCGGCCTCGACATTCTCTTCTTCTGGGTCGCGCGCATGATTATGATGGGCTTGAAGTTCATGGGCGATGTGCCATTCCGCGAGGTGTACATCCACGCGCTGGTTCGCGATGCAGAAGGCCAGAAGATGAGCAAGTCGAAGGGCAACGTCATCGATCCGCTGCATGTGATGGAGCAATACGGCACGGACGCCCTGCGGTTCACCCTGGCCGCGATGGCCTCCCCCGGGCGCGACGTGAAACTGGCCGAAGAACGCATCGAGGGCTATCGCAACTTTACGAACAAAATCTGGAATGCCGCCCGGTTCCTGCTCATGCACCTGGACGGCGAACGCATTGAGGTGGCTCCTGCGCAACGGTCGTTCCCTGACCGCTGGATTCTTAGCCGCCTGAATGCCACCATCAGCACCGTCACCCAGGAATTGGAGCAGTATCGATTTGACCGCGCCTCCAGTGCGATTTATCAATTCATCTGGCATGAGTACTGCGACAAGTACATTGAGATGATCAAGCCCGCGCTCAAGGATCAGGCCTCCGAACAGGCGAAGACCACGCGGCAAACCCTCGCTGAGACCTATGAGACCATGATGCGGCTACTGCATCCCTTCATGCCGTTTATTTCGGAGGAAATCTGGCAAACCCTGCCGCACGAAGGCACCAGCATTGTCCGCAAGCCCTTCCCCACCACCAGGGCCGATTGGGAGTCACAGGAAGTCGAGCAGGAGTTCGCGTGGCTGGAAGAATGTCGAGCCCTGATGAACCAGGAGCGCGCGATTCTCGGCTATCCCGCGGGCAAACGTCTTCATTTCAAGGTGCATGGGAAAACCGACGCCATTGCGTCCATCCTTGAGAAACACCAAGCACTCATCGAGTACATGGAGAACGTGGACAATCTCCGGGTGGCCAAGACATTCGACGTTAGTAACCCAGGGGGGCTTTTGATTTTGACGAGCGGCTCCATCCAAGTGCGAACGTCGATGGAAGACGCGGATCTTGGGAAAGCCGAAGAAAATGTCCAGAAGCAAATCCAGCTGCTTCAAAAAGAAGTCGGTCGCACGCAGCAAAAACTGGGCAATCCCGATTTCGTGGCTAAGGCGCCGCCGGAAGTGTTGAGCGACCACCGCGAGCGTCTCCAACGCGAATCTCAGATGATTGAACTTCTCCAGCAGGCGTTGGACCAGATCAAGCTGTATACCTTGGAACGAACACGTATTGAGCGCTCCTAGCCCCCACACCATTCTTCACGCCGTGCAACAGGCGCTCGCCGAAGATCTCTCCCATGGCGACGTCACGACCAGCGCGTTGTTTCCAACCGCCCTTCAGGCCACCGCGAGCATTGTCGCCCATCAGCCGATCACCGTGGCAGGCGTGGCCGTCGCCCGCGAAGTGTTTCTGGCGGTGGATCCCTCGGTGCGCATCACCACAGCCGTGAAAGACGGACAGAGCGTGAAACCGGACACCCCGGTGCTGGTAGTTCACGGTGATGTGCGCTCGTTGCTGATGGCCGAACGGGTGGCCGTCAATTTTCTCCAGCAACTCTCCGGCATCGCAACGCTCACGGCGCAGTTTTGCGCCGCGGTTCGTGACTACCCGACCAGGATCCTCGATACACGCAAAACCACCCCGGGTCTACGCGCCCTGGAAAAATGGGCGGTCGCGCTCGGAGGCGGCAAGAATCATCGGTTTTCGCTGGGCGACGGTGTCCTCATCAAGGACAACCACCTTGCCGTTTTGCGATCAACCGGCGTTGATGTGGCCGGAGCCTGCCGTCTGGCGCGTGCCGGCGCTCCGCATGGCCTCCGCATCGAAGTGGAAGCCAAAACCTTGCAGGAAGTGAATGAGGCACTGGCCGGCAAGGCCGACATTATTCTGCTCGACAATATGTCGCCTGCAATGGTCCGACAGGCCGTGGCGCTCATCAAACAGCGCGCCTTGATCGAAGTGTCTGGTGGAATGACCCTGCAGACCGTCGCTGCCATGGCTCAGGCCGGTGCGGATTTCATTTCGGTCGGTGCCCTGACTCACTCCGCGCCCGCAGCCAACCTCAGCATGGATCTCTCAGCACAACGAGGACGCCGTGGGCGGTCCCGGTAGCGATTCGCCGCTCTCCCCTCCTTTCGACCTTGATCGGTTCCATGACTCCCTGCACACCCACGCCTTCGGCAGAACGTTGCGTTATTCAGCCTCTACCGCCTCCACCAACGCGGACGCGCTCACGTGTCTGCAACAACCGGCGACCACATCCGCCCCTCATGGATTGGTGATCCTGGCTGATAGCCAAACGGCCGGACGGGGACGACGGGGTCGAACCTGGCATTCACCGCCGCAGGGAAATCTGTATGTCTCGGTCATCGTGGTGCCTGAACCAGGCGCCACTCGCATCACTCCCTGGCTGACATGGGTACCGCTGCTGTCCGCCCTCGCGGGAGCAGATTGCCTCTCTCTCCAGACAGGGCTTTCAGTTTCCGTGAAATGGCCGAATGATCTGTTGATCAACGACAAAAAGATCGGCGGCATCCTCTGCGAGCAAACCACTACCGCGGAGAGAACGATGGCCATCGTCATCGGCATCGGCCTGAACATCAATGCAGCGCTCAACGACTTTCCCGAAGATCTTCGACAAGGTGCCACCACCCTCGCCGCAGAAGCCGGCCGACCGTTCGATCGCGTGGCAATTCTGGCTGACCTGCTGCTGCAACTGGAACAACGACTGGATCGTCTTTTCCTTGATGGTCCCGCCGGGATGATCGAGGAATTCACGCAACGTTGTTCCACCGTCGGCAAAACTGTCCGGGTCACCCTCGAAGAAAAAGGGGTGGTCCAAGGCATTGCCGAGTCCATCGGCCCTGATGGATGCCTCCGCCTGCGAGTGACATCGAGCAAGTCCCCGCCTCTTCCCTCGGCGCTATTAGAGGTCAGGAGCGCCGAGGTCGTCCACCTGCGGGGGTGAAATTCTGCTCTTGCTTGGGGTAGAGTGGAGGCACAATGCTGTTGGCAATCGACATCGGAAACACCAACGTGGTCTGCGGCCTTTTCGAGGGTTGGACCCTGCGCGGGCATTGGCGCATGGCCACCGAATCCCGACGAACCGACAACGAATATGGCATCCTGCTGCTGAATTTGCTTCAGAATGCGGGGTTTACGCCGGATCAGATCACCGGCTGCATCCTGTCCAGTGTCGTTCCGGCGCTGACGGCTACCTTCGACTCCGTGGTGCAAACATATTTTCATCGCACCGCCGTCATCGTCGGGCCCGAGACCGACTCCGGCTTGACGCTGCGTTATGCCAATCCCAAGGAAATCGGGAGCGACCGCATCGTCAATGCCGCCGCTGCCTATGCGCGATATCGCTCCGACCTGATCATCGTCGACTTCGGCACCGCCACCACCTTTTGCGCCGTGACGAAATCGGCGGAGTACCTTGGCGGCGTCATTGCACCGGGCCTGGGCATTTCCGCCGATGCGCTGTTTGCCCGTACCGCGAAGTTGCCCAAAGTCGAAATTATCAGGCCCAAAACCGTCATCGGCAAAGACACGATCGGAGGCATTCAGAGCGGTCTCCTGTTTGGCTATGTGGGGCTGGTCGATGGCATTGTGCGGCGTATGGAACGGGAACTTGGCCGCACCTCCATCGTGGTCGCCACCGGCGGCCTGGCCACCGTCATTGCGCAGGAGACGGAAACCATCCAGGACGTGCTTCCCTTCCTGACCCTCGAAGGCTTGGCATTGCTGTACCACCGCAATCGCCTTGCCTAGGCCGGCCTTTCGACGGGGACGGTCACGACATTCCGCCCTGTACACGCTGAGAGACCTGAAAAAACGACTATTTCTTTTCATTCCCCGTTGACTTCCATCCTCCGGTGGCTATCTCACTCCCCAGAAAAGGTGCAATCAATGTCTGAAGACGAGAAGAACGTTCACAGTATCGACAACTTAGAAGGCTCAGACGAGCCCTCCTCCGCCACGATTGACGGTGGAGGCGAATGGCAGCAGGCGCTGGATGCAAAGGCCGATGAATGCAAAGCCGCTCATGAAAAGTATCTGCGACTCGCAGCCGAATTCGACAATTATAAGCGGCTGGCTCAACGCGACCAGCGCGAGCAAATCAAGTTTGGCAACGAACAGATTCTCAAAGAGCTCCTGCCCGTCGTCGACAACTTAGAGCGAGCCATCAAGTCCGCCAAAGGAGCCGGCTCCGTGGATGCGCTGACGGAAGGCGTCGAGTTGACGCTCAAGCAACTCGTAGGGGCGCTCAGCAAGTTCGGCGTCAAAGCGGTAGAGAGTGTTGGTCAGGTATTCGATCCGGCCACGCAGCAGGCAGTCGCCCAGGTGCCGTCGGACACGATCCCTGAAAATCACGTTGTGGAAGAGTATCAAAAAGGATATCTCCTCCAGGACCGCATCCTCCGGGCCGCCATGGTCACCGTATCGACCGGAGCGGCGAATTAAAATGGTACGTAGGCACACAAACCCGTTTCACAAGCACAGCTGACACGATCGTTCACGTATTGATATTTTTTGCGAAGGAGCCAACCCATGGGCAAAGTTATTGGAATCGACCTCGGCACGACGAACTCCTGCGTCGCCATCATGAGCGGTGGAGACCCGGTTGTCATCGCCAATGCGGAAGGAAGTCGCACCACTCCATCCGTGGTGGGTATCACGGATAAGAGTGAACGCCTGGTGGGTCAAATCGCCAAGCGGCAAGCCATCACCAATCCTGAAAACACCATCTTCTCTGTCAAGCGGTTGATGGGCCGCAAATTCAAGAGCAAAGAGGTTCAGGAAGCCATGAAGCGCCTCCCCTACAAGGTCGTGGAGGCGGACAATGGCGACGCGCACGTGGAGCTGCGCGGCAAACGGTATAGCCCGCCGGAAGTCTCCGCCATGATCCTGCAGAAAATGCGGCAGACGGCCGAAGACTATCTGGGCGAAAAGGTCACGGAAGCCGTCGTCACGGTTCCGGCCTATTTCGATGACAGCCAACGCCAAGCCACGAAAGACGCCGGACAGATCGCCGGATTGAATGTCCTTCGCATCATCAACGAACCGACGGCAGCTTCCCTCGCCTACGGTCTCGACAAGAAAAAAGATGAACGTATCGCCGTGTACGACCTGGGCGGCGGAACCTTCGACGTCTCCGTTCTTGAGATCGGCGACGGCGTGTTTGAAGTGAAATCCACGAACGGCGACACCTACCTTGGTGGCGACGACTTCGATGAACGCGTGATGGATTGGCTCGTCGAGGAATTCAAGAAAGATCAGGGCATCGACCTCCGCAAGGACCGCATGGCGCTCCAACGGTTGAAGGAAGCGGCCGAGCGGGCGAAGATTGAACTGTCCTCCTCTCAGGAAAGCGAGATCAACCTGCCGTTCATCACGGCAGACGCGAGCGGCCCGAAGCACATGGTCACCAAGCTGACCCGCGCGAAATTGGAACAGCTGGTTGATGATCTCATTAAGAAGACCATCGAACCCTGCCGCAAGGCGCTGGCCGATGCGGGGGTGAGCGCCAAGGATATTCAGGAAGTCGTCCTCGTAGGCGGTATGACCCGTATGCCGAAAGTGATCCAGGTCGTGAAGGACTTCTTCGGGAAAGAGCCTCATCGCGGTGTGAACCCTGACGAAGTCGTCGCCATCGGCGCCGGTGTCCAAGGCGGCGTGCTCAAAGGCGAAGTCAAGGATGTGCTGCTGCTCGACGTGACGCCGTTGTCCCTCGGCATTGAAACTCTCGGTGGCGTGTTCACGAAACTGATCGAACGCAACACCACGATCCCGACGAAGAAGAGCCAGGTGTTCTCGACGGCGGCCGACAATCAAACCGCCGTGACCATCCGGGTCTTCCAGGGCGAACGTGAAATGGCCAATGACAACAAGCTGCTGGGGCAGTTTGATCTCGTCGGCATTCCTCCCGCCCCGCGCGGCATGCCTCAGGTGGAAGTGTCCTTCGACATCGATGCCAACGGTATCGTCCACGTCGCCGCCAAAGACCTGGCGACACAGAAGGAACAGTCCATCAAGATCACGGCGTCGAGTGGACTCAGCAAAGAGGAAGTGGACAAGCTGGTCAAGGATGCGCAGTCTCATACGGAAGAAGACAAGAAGCGCCGCCGTGTTGCAGAAGCCCGTAACCAGGCTGACTCTCTGCTCTATAGCACCGAGAAGAACCTGTCCGAGCATGGCGATAAGATCGGCGAGGATGACAAGACCAAGATCACCGAGGCCATCGCCGGCCTTCGCAAGGCGATGGACGGCGACGATCCCGCCGCCATCGAAACAGCGACGCAAACATTGACCACGGCTTCTCATAAACTGGCTGAGGAAATGTACAAAAAGGCTTCAGCTTCCGCTGGTCCTGCCGACGCCGGTGCCTCAGCCGGAGATGGCGGGGCGCAGGCCAAGACCGATGAGAAGGTCGTGGACGCGGAATTCGAAGAGGTCGACAAGGATAAGAAGTAAGCTCCTCACTGCATGCAGGATCAGGCCTCACGGACAGTGAGGCCTGATCCCGTTGCACCTTACAACGGATACCCCTCTCCTGTGGCTAAACGCGATTATTACGAAACGCTGGGCATCGAACGGAACGCGACCGACGACGAAGTCAAAAAGGCTTTCCGAAAACTCGCTCGCCAACATCACCCGGACCTTCATACCTCTCCCGAACAGAAAAAGTCGGCTGAAGAGAAATTCAAAGAACTGAACGAAGCCTACGAAGTCATCAGCGACGCGGACAAACGTCGTCGGTACGATACGTTCGGCCATGCAGGTGGCCCCCAGGGCACCGAGGGATTCGATTTCGGAGGACAGGGCGGATTCGGCGATATCTTCAACGACATTTTCGAAGACTTCTTCGGCCAGCCTCGTGGCCGTGCTCGGGCCGAACGCGGGAATGATCTCCAATACAATCTCGAGATTAGCTTTGAAGAGTCGGTGTTCGGGAAGGAAGCCAAACTCAAAATTCCTCGCTGGGAAACCTGCGCGGACTGTAAGGGAACCGGCGCAAAATCTGCGACCGCCATCAAGATGTGTCCTGCCTGTAAAGGACAGGGGCAGCTTCGTTTCCAGCAAGGTTTCTTCAGCGTCAGCCGACCCTGTGGTCAATGCGAAGGCGTCGGACAAATCATCACCGAACCCTGCCAGGCCTGCGGGGGGCGCCAACGTATCCGCAAGGAACGCATGCTGTCGGTCAATATCCCAGGCGGCATCGAAACCGGCATGCGCCTCCGTCTCGCCAACGAGGGGGAGCATGGTGTGCAAGGTGGCCCGCAGGGCGATCTCTATGTCGCCGTATCGGTCAAACCCCATCCCCACTTCCGCCGGGAAGGGCAGGATATCACTTGTGACCTTCCCATCAATCTCGTGACGGCGATTCTAGGCGGCCGCGTCGAAGTGCCCACGCTCAAGGGCAATACCTTCATGAAAGTTCCCGCAGGCACGCAGCCCGATAAAATATTGCGGCTGAAGGGCCTCGGATTCCCGAACCTCAAGGGTGGCCATACCGGGGACCAGTTATTCAATGTGAAAGTGGAGATCCCCACAAAGCTCAGCTCGAGACAAAAAGAACTGCTCGAAGAATTCGCCCAGGAAAGCGGTTACACAAAGGACAGCGAGGGCGAAGGATTCCTAGACAAGATGAAGACGTTTTTCGAATAGACCGAGCCTCTGTACCCTCCCGATCCGCCGACCGTCATGCCGGCATTTTTTATCTCCTCAGCCGAAATCCGCGGAACCGAACTCACCCTCACCGGCGAACTCTGCCATCATCTGCGTGCCAGCTTGCGCGTCAAGCCCGGTGAAATTCTGCGGCTGACGGATGAGCAGCGTCGGCGGTATGAGGTGCGCGTGAGCACTGTGGCTCCGCAGGCGTTGACGGCCGAGATTCTCGAATCTCGGCCCGGTCCGATCGATACGGCGCCACATATGATCCTCGCCCAAGTCATACTCAAAGGCGATCACATGGATTGGGTCGTACAGAAGGCGAGCGAGCTGGGTGTGCAAGCTGTTCTTCCATTGATCTCACGCCATGGCATCGTACGACCGCAACCGGACAGAGTGGCTGCCCAAGTGGCTCGTTGGCAACGGATTGCCACCGAGGCCGCGCAACAGTCGGAACAATGGCAGCCTCCACAGGTGTTAGGACCGATGGAGGTCCGCCGGTTCTTCTCGAGCCATGGAGCAACCACCGCACTCTTGTTAGCCGAGCGTCAGGACGCCTTGGGATTGGTCAATGTTCCGCTGCCGGCTCTTCCAACTGACAGTGTCACATTGATTATCGGACCTGAAGGGGGATGGGCGGAAGAAGAACTGTCCCAGGCCATGGAGGGAGGTTGCCGGACCGTGAGTCTCGGTGCGCACATCCTTCGAGCGGATACGGCCGCGGTCACGGCGCTGAGCATCGTGCAGAGTCGATTAGGACGATTGGGCTAACCGAGTCGCGACAGGCGAGTAGTTACTTCTTTCCAGCACTGATGGAAATGATGGTCCCTCCCTCACCGGCTGCCCAGCCGGCGGTCGCACGCGGGAAGCTGAGCGCCATCAACGAACGTTTCACAGGGCTGGTTTCTTCCACCCAGTTAAACCCGGCGTCGCTGGTTCGGAGGATCTGACCACGTTCCCCCACAATCCACCCCTGCTGCGCGTCTGTGAAGCGCACACGAATGAGATCCGTGAGTTTGTTGCAGGTCCTGCCACAAGGCAAGGTGCGATCGACCCAGTGCGTTCCGCCGTCGGTCGTTTGGAATAAGGCACCGGCATTCCCGACCGCCCATCCGTTGGTCTCATCCGCAAAGGCGACATCAAAAAAGGTGGCCGAGCTTTGGCTGGCCTGTGCGGTCCAGTTCTTCCCGCCGTCCGCCGTCGTCAGAATCGTGCCCAGTGCCCCCACGGCGGTGCCCTGCAGTTCGCTGGTCAAGGCAATGGCATACAATGCCGCACTTGTGCCGCTAGCCTGATCGGTCCAATTCTCCCCGCCGTCAGTGGTCTGCAAAATAGTGCCGTTCCCTCCCACCATCCAGCCCTTCGCCGGAGAGGCAAAGGCAATCCCATACAGAGGTGCCTGGGCAGGTACGACGACCACGCTCCAGGTCTCGCCACCATCCTTGCTCGTTCTGACCGTACCGTTCGCCCCCACAACCCACCCGCGCTGCGCATCGCGGAAGTAGACGGCGGTCAGAAGCGACGACGTACCGCTGGAAACTTTCTTCCACTTACGGCCACCATCGGTGGTCTTGAGAATCGTCCCACCTGACCCAACGGCCCACCCGAGCTGATGGTCGCGAAAAAACATGCCCAGCAGCGTCGCTTCGGAACCACTTTTCTGCATGGCCACAGTGACCCGCGCGTCAGGAGCAGCGGCCTCAACCGTGCCAAGGCCTAGCAGGCTCATAATCAAACAGGATGCAACCGCCATCATGTGCAAGATTCGACGCCTCATTGTTGGTGGTGAGTGTTGTCGGGATTGGTATTCCGCCAGTAGCTCGCATCCGGCAGGCCGGACGGTTGAATCGTAAAGGGGCCGGCTTCCAGCGTGACCCATTTTTTGGGCGTGCAGCAGGACCCATCCGGCAGCAAATCCCATGACCCGCGCCGCACGACCAGTGGCCCGGACGTCAGGTCCGGATTGAATTCGCCGAGTTTGCCGACTCCATACGAATGACGATGAGGAATCTTGACCTTGATCTCCGTATCCGCCCAGGATTGAACGATCGCCCCCACGCCGTTAAACAAGACTTCGGTCCGCGAGACATTCTCTCCCAACTCGGGGGACATCCGGGCATAGACACTGTCCGTGATGACCTTGCTTGGCTCGGCCGTCTTCAAAAACTTACCGAACCCGCTTCCCTTGATGGTCACCACTTCATCGAGTCCCCCGGTATTTGGGCTATACGAATCGATCTTCGGCATCACGAGTGTGAAGTTGCCAACCTCCGTCTCCAACACCTTCTTCTCGGCGCAGCAGGTACCGTCCGACTTCGGCATGTTGGCGGCGCGTTTCACCACCACTGGACCACTCTTCGCGCTGAAGGGCACCCAGACATCGATGCGGTCATGCCCCCATCGATACACGATCGCCTGCACCCCGCCGATCTCGACGGTGTTTTCGCTCAGCGAAAAATCGATGTAGTTAAACGGCGTAGACCCGGCCTCCGAATAAAACCCGAAATTCTCTCCCGTAATTTTCAATAGCGTGCCGATGGGCGCCTCGGTCGGCGTCAAGGCCGTGGCCTTGGGCGTCTGCACGGTATAGGTTCCGATGGCACGTTCCTGCCCGTTGCGCTTCATCACGACCGGACCGGTTTGGGCGTCGAGGGGCACGTGCACCACGATCGTCGTATCCGTCCACTGCGATACCGTGGCCAGATGCCCGCCAAACAGCACGCCATCCTCAGGATTCCTGCTCGTCCCAAACCCTTTGCCGAACAGCACGACCTTTGTGCCGACCGGTCCGCTGGTGGGATCGACCCGCACCGAAGCCAGCACCTTCATCGGCATCGAATTGCTCACGACTTGCTTGACCGGCGCACAGCAGGATCCATCCGGCAAGGGATCAGACGAGGCCATGCGAATCACCACATCGCCCGACTGCACGTTGCCCGGCAGCTCCACTTCGATCTTGTCGTCACGCCACTTGCGGACACGCACCGTCACGTCGCCGATAGCCACGCTATTCACCCCGAAAATCGTGTTCGGATCGCGCGGGCCGGCGGTGTTGCCGAAATGTTCTCCGGTGATTTCCAAAATCGAGCCGGGCTCCGCTTCAGCCGGCGACACCGATTGAATCAGAGGTTGCAACCGCGTGAACGCTCCCGCCTTCACGTGCTTCTTGCCCATGATGATGTCGACCGGACCATTGGCGGCTTGTGACGGCACCCGCACCTCGATGAGATCCGGATCCCACCGCTGAATCAGCGCGGGGACGCCCTGGAACGTCACCTGATTGAAGCGAGTTGATTTGAACGGACCGAAGCCTTTCCCCGTGATCGACAGCGTGGCACCAGGCACGGCCGCATTGGGATGCAGAGCCGGAGGTTCAGCCGGGGCTGCCATGGAATCAACGGAATTCGCCACTAAGGCAACGCCCAGGATGGCACAAGAGATGTATTTCATGGGATTCACTCCCTACCGATACCCTTCGAGTGAGCCTGACGAGCAGGCCGGGTGAGGATGAAATGAATGATGGTACGCCAGATGAACGCCCCGCACGTGGCACAAAACCCCACGCCACTGAGGCAACAAAGCCGGATGGGGGTGTGGTATCAAATCAGAAGACTTCCGGACTATAACAAGCGGTTTTTTTTGATGTCAAGGCAAGCGGCGACGGCCGGAAGAGATGGGAGCAATGGATTCGTCAGACTCTGACCTGCACCAGTAATTCGAGTTCGATGGCGGCATGCAGCGGGAGTTCCGCAGCGCCAAGCGCCACACGTGCATGGCGTCCGGCTTCACCGAAAATCTGCACCAGCAAATCGGACGCGCCATTGATCACAGCCGGCTGCTGCACGAATCCCGTGGCCGACGCGACATGACCGACGACTCGCACGATCCGGCGCACACGATCCAACGAACCGAGTTCCTGCTTCACAACCGCCAGTGCATTCAAGAGCGCCAATCGCGCCGCTTCGGCTCCCCGTTCAACCGTCACCTCCTGCCCCAGCTTGCCTGTGATCGCCACCTGGCCGTCCCGAAACGGCAAGATGCCGCTCAGATACAACAGGTCACCCGCCAGCACCGCCGGGACATAACTCGCGACCGGTTTTGGTGCAACTGGAAGGGTAAGACCGAGGCTGGTCAGTTTCTCATCAATCGACACAGTACGATCCTTTCTTGTTCACCACTCCAGCGACGTTCTCGCATGCCAGAGCCACCCGGCTGTTTCTGTGGAGTCAGTCTTGGACAATCAACCGTACGTATACGTCATCCGGGAGCCATTGGGCAAGATGACGCCATCCGGCATCTGTTCACGCACTCGCGGGGAAAATGGGCCGCATCGACAGCCAATCCGACCCTATGATATATATGGTCTATATATCTACGCTGAGGGAGGCCACCATGCCATCCACGATGGTCCAAGTCCCCATCCTCATGAGCCCCGGCCAGAAACGCCGGCTGGCGCAAAAGGCGAAAGCCGCCAATCTCACCATGGCAGAATTGCTTCGCGAAGGGGGCGAGCGGTACGTTCCGGCCGATGATCCAACGCTCTTGGATCACATGGCCAAACAAGTCATCCGGGAAACGAAGAAAACCATTCGCGCCATCGACAAAACTCTCGCCCTGGTGGCGGAGTCGGAAGCGCGCATGCTGGCGCTCGCCAAGACCCGCAAGAAAGGGTGACGATGGGGCTCACCGAGCGTGTGTGGGATGCCTTCGCCAACACCATCAAGCTGAACGACAAAGTGGAGCAACTCAACACCACGGTCGCCAAGCAACAATCTCACATTGAAGATCTGAACGCCCGCGTCATCCGCCTCGAAGCCGCGCTGGAATTCGCCCTCCACACGCAACGCTCCCGGCGCCTACCCACCTCACCTCGCTAACGCCCTTTTGTATCGGACAGGTCCATACTGTAAACAATTACGAGCGACACGCTGTTGCCCGAACCTTGTCCAGGCTCGCGTCACAAAGACTCTCGACGCCTTTCTTTTTTACCGACGCCACTGGCTCCGAATGAGTCGAGCCCTCTCGTCCAGGCATCGTGGGTTCCTATAGAGGTTGGCGGAACACGCTTTCCTGACCGAACTCGCATCCCACCGAGCGGACTGCAGACATATTGTGCGTCAATTCACTGAGCGTCATCGCCCGCTAACAGTTGTCAGGCAACAATGCCTCCTAATCAATGACTGCCAGCAGAGCCTCCGGCATGGCGTCGGCGGGCACGGACGGGGGACAGTCGGCGCGCAAGTTCATATAGGCGTTGATTGCCCCAAGCAGCGCTGCCTTAATTGAAGCCGAATCGTGAGTTGCAACAGTTGAAGTCAGCAACCCCATCCAGTCCAGACCCTGCATTTCTACGTGACGGACCTCACGTTGCGGGAGGCCCGCGCGGCGGTGAAGCAGCGGGCCAAGCACTTGCTCACGAAAGAATGAGAGCATGCCTAGTGCTTCATAAAGTTCACCCCGCGCCAACTTCGTCGCAGCGTAATGCAACCAGATCCACGCGCGAGCTTCGAACCAATCGGGCGTCACATTAGGCCATGCAATGTGCGCACGATCCAGTCTAGTCAGCACGCTGACGGAATCGCGCGCGAATAGTACAATTGGCCGCTCAATTCGATGGTCCAGGTCTGTCGCTATCACGAACTTCAGGTCGACGTGCAGAAGCGGTGGTCCGTAGAGGCAGATCAACACTCGCGGCTCTCCCACATGTTCGCCGGAGAAAGCACATACCAAACCCCCGAGGGCTTTGGCGAACGCCATGCGAGTTGACATGACCTCGGTATAGCTGGCGTCTTCGGCGATCAACACAAGATCAAGGTCGGAATGCTCGTCCAAACCGTTGTGAATGAATGATCCGCCTGCAAGCAATGCATTGAACCGTGCGTCCCCCACTACGGCTTCATGAATTCGTTCGAGGAATTTGGAATGCAATTCCGGAACTGCACTGGTCATGCTGTTTCTCCAATCCGCTGGATCAGAGTACAGGAGAGAACGCTTCGGTACAACGGAACAGGTTTCGCTTTGATGGCCTTACCAGATTGGGTGCATAGCGGCAACACTTCGGAAGTACTCACCATTTTATTCGGGAGCCAACATCACCACTGTCTCTCTCAGGAGACTTCTTATACGGATCAAGGCCGCGCCTCAAATACGAGATTAAAGGGAGTTTCCGTCGCCCGTCGGAATCGTGTGAATCCTCCCGACGTCACCACGGTGCGCAGACGCGCCTCCCCGGCTTGGGCGCCAAGGCACAAGCCCACTTCCTGGGCTCGGGAGCACGGTGTGCACAGCGGCGTCGAAGCTGCGTAGTAAATCCTTCCAACAGGATTCAGATTATCAGCCAGCGCGTCATTCGCAAAAGGTTCGACGATCATCCAGTGGCCATCGCGTTTCAGTGATCGGCGTACATGGGTCGCGGCGCCAACTGGATCGCCCATATCGTGAAGGCAGTCGAACATGGCCACGAAGTCGAAGTTCGTGCCGGCATACTCTTTTGCCTTTGCAACCTCAAAGCGTACGCGATCTGCGACGCCCGCCTTCTGCGCAGTGGCGCGTGCCGTGGCAATGGACCCCTCGTGGCAGGAAGGATTTAAGGGGTCTGACCCCTTAATCCGGTCCAGGGGGTCATCCGGTGAGAGATTTCTTCCTTTTCTTGCTTAGCCGGCCCCGCAATGCAAGTATTCGTTCATGCATCGGAACCGATTGCTATCCGTCATCGGGTTACTGTTCCTCTATGGCTTCGTCATGGTTGCGGCCGGTCACGGCATGGGTCAGGTCGGACTCCTTCTGGTGATGGGATGGCCTCAGGTTTGGGGAGTAGGCCAGTTGCCCGGTTGGATTGGCATCGTCCTACTTTTTCGTGCTCTCTTCGTTGAGGATGTTGCGTATCGTTCCTTACGCGGATGGGGCGCCACCCTCCTCGGTGGATCACTATGGTTATTCGCCTGGCTAAGCGAGATTCCGGTTCTGACACTGACAACCGCTATTCCCTTTCACTGTGTATGGGCCTATGCCCTATCAGAGTGGTTACAACAGGGAACCGGCCCTAGACGGCGACTACTGAATGAGCGACCGCGTGTCGTACTCTATGCGATCGGGCTCTTGGGGTTAGCGCTCCTGGTTCGCTTCCCAGCCATGCTCCGCGGGATCCAACAAATCAGTTTCGACGATGAAGACTGGTTGCTGCATTTGCTGCCGCAGCTTTCTGTGATTGCCGAGGCGGCACTGGTTTATGCCGTCTGGACAGGAAGTCATTGGGCACGATGGTGCTTGGTTGGATTGGCCCTCTGGGGATGGGGCACAATAATTTGGTACGCAGGGGCTATGTTCTTAAGCGTGACGCCACAGTCCCTCCTTATGGACGCTAAGTTGCTGGTTGAAGTCACAGCTCTCGTGTTACTGTTCATCCCACCGGGATCGCGCTGGTTCCAAACGGTACCCGACACCGGGGTGAGCGGACCACTGCACGCGATCACCTCCTAGGTATGCCTCTTCCGGCAGAATCAGGGGGTCAAAGTTTGGGGTCCGGTTGAGGTGGCCCCAATCGTTCCTTCCAACGCATGTAGCAATACTCCAGGGCAGACCACTTCTTCCACAGCCGCATTTAGCATAGCGCCGTACAGCTGCGAAGAACTCAAGCGGTGTATCGTTTCCCGACTGCCGATAGGACGAGTTCATCACCAAAGATTTCAGCCATGGCGCTGATGGCCCGCCATCCAGTGCAATGACCAGGAGCCAACAACTTGAGACCAAACTGCTTGAGGTCCGCGATGGTCTCGGGGATGACGGTTTCAGTCGCGCCTGCGAGGTGCAACCCACCCATGACGCCGTACAGTGGAACGGACGGGAAGAAAGAACGGGCATGGGTGAGCACATTCACGACTCCGGCATGTGAGCACGCTGAAAAGACAAACTGCCCTTTGTCTTTGACGTGCACCGCTACAAAGCGCTCATCCATGATGAGAGGATCCGGCTCCCAGGACTGGCCATCCGCACTCCGGCGAACGTGGCCTGGGAATCCGGCCTCATATGGAGTGACCCGAGGAATTTCGCCGCTGACGTAGAACGCACCATCCGCGATGAACTGTGGATCGCGAGTGGTGATGACATTGGCACCGGCATTGGTAAGTATCCTCGGACTCGGTATCGATTCGAATGTCAGCAACTCTCCGTTCGGCCGCTGTAGCGCGCGCTCGGCAAACATGTCGGGATGCATGAGGCAGTCTATTCGTGGTTGATGGCGAGCCTTCGCAATCGCCTCAATCGCGGCTACAAGACCGCCGCCGTGGTCCCAGTGGCCGTGAGAGAGCACCACCGCCTCGACGGCCGCGAAGTCAATGCCGAGGATATCGGCATTGCGTAGAAAGGTCGCCGCCTCCGGCCCCGTGTCGAACAACACCGTGCGTTTCACGCTCCCGACATACGCATTGATCAGCAGCGAAAGACCATGGTGCGCGCAGCAGGTGGACTGGCCAGAGAGCCATCGCAGACGCCCAGCCGTCAACAGCCCCGACCACTCTCAGACGGCCACGTTCGAACTGCTCGAGAGGCTATCGGTGACGTTGTCGACTATGACGAGGACTTCAAGACGATCAACGGTCAGCATGTCAGACATCGCGCGGCTCCCCCTTACGCTATTAAACCGCTTGTCAGACAACACATCAACCCTTGCGTGCCAGAAATCCATGGAGGCCGAGCGGAGCCCGCGGTGACGTACCCGACTGCTTCGCTCTAAAGCCAGCGACGGACACGACGTGTGTAGGCGAGGTAGACGTCACCAAATTTTGGCTCGAGGTATGCCTCTTCCGGCAGAATGGCGTAGCGCTGGAGTAACCAGGCGCAAAGCGGCGTCAACACGAGTACCCACACATTCCAGAGCATGATCGCCAATCCGATGCAGACAAGGACCATCTGCAGATACATGGGGTTGCGGGAGACCAAAAACGGTCCGCGCTCCACGATCGACAGCGTCGGCTTCCACGGATTTTCGCTTTGCCCGCTACCTCGGACGAGCAGAACGGCCCAGAGTCCAAAACCCAAGACCGCGGCAGCGATAACGAGTCCGCCGACCCAGTATCGGGTGTACGGTCCAGCCTCGAATCCAAGATGAACGGGCCAAACCCAATTCATGCCGACACCTAACACAACGGTAAGCAACGGCACTGCTGGCGGGAATACTCGTACGGCTGCTGCATCCTTCTGGTCAGCCATGCGGTGATATCTCCGTATGCGACGCCACTGGCTTGCCCCGTCGGTACTTTATGTCGGGGCATTTCTCATTTCTGCAATTGCCATCGGTCTCGGTTCGGCGATGACGAATGCGTGTACCCTTCGGCGTGTACGAGTTCAATAGCCGATGATGGCTATTGCTCGGCGGTTCCAGAAGAAGGCACTGCTGGTCAAGGCCGCGCCTCGAACACAAGATTAAAGGGAGTCTCCGTTGCGCGCCGAAATCGTGTGAACCCTCCCGACGTCACCACAGTTCGCAGACGCGCTTCCCCGGCTTGGGCGCCAAGGCACAAGCCCACTTCCTGGGCTCGTGAGCAGGGCGTACACAACAATGTCGAGGCTGCGTAGTAAATCCTTCCCACAGGATTCAGATTATCAGCCAGTGCGTCATTCGCGAAGGGTTCGACGATCATCCAGTGGCCGTCCTCTTTAAGTGATCGGCGCACATGGGTCGCGGCGCCGACCGGATCGCCCATATCGTGGAGGCAGTCGAACATGGCCACGAAGTCGTAGTCCTTGCCGGCATACTTTTTTGCCTTTGCGACCTCAAAGCGCACCCGATCTGCGACGCCCGCCTTCTGTGCCGCGACGCGTGCCTCTGCAATGGACCCCTCGTGGCAGGAAGGATTTAAGGGGTCTGGAAGGATTTAAGGGGTCTGACCCCTTAAATCCGGTGACCCCTTAAATCCGGTCTCGGGCGATCCGCCGCGAGGCGTAGTGCCCCTGGCAGTAGGCATACAGCAACAGCGCCGTCATCATGACAGGGTTGTATGGGGGAAACCCGCGGTCTTCCGTGTAGGTCTTCAGGATGGCCGACAGGTCCAGCGAGTCTCGGACCAGGTCCCGCACGAAATGAGCCAGATGTCCTTCCGGCACCAAGTCTTGAACCGAGGGCGGCAACAGCATCATCTGATCGACAGGCCACGATTTGAATAGTTTGCTCATGAGCCGTAGAAACCACCTGGCCATTGACCTGTCCAGTCAAAAGTGCGGGATTACTCGGACAGGCTCCTAGGAGGGAAAACATGAAATACAAAACACTCTTGATATGGTCATGTACGCTACTCACGTTAGGAGGCATCGCATACGCGGGGCAACCTAAGCAACAAAAACAGGTTCAAGAAGACGTTTTTGACATGGATAGCTTGATGAACGAAAGCCTGAATGCAGGCCAAGATTCAAGCAAGATACATCAGTCAGAACGAGGGGTCTGGATATTGGCGCGCGATAATTCATCCACGCCTAATCTTACTGTGTCATTAAAAACAATGTATTGTACGAGCTTCTTCGTCCTGCTTCGGAGGAGCAATGAGTGCAAGTCAGCGATTTGGGCAATACATGGAGCATTTGGCTGAGGGACTCGGGCATAGGGATCGGCGTGCGGGGCTGAAGGGCTACTGCCCGGGACTGATGTTGCCGCTGGCGCGCAAGAGCGTCGAACCGATGGCGGCACGGGTCGATCCGCTGCACGCCAGTGCGCGGCATCAGTCGCTGCATCACTTCGTGGCCAAGGCCGAGTGGTCGGACGAAGAACTGCTGCGACGGGTCAGTCACTGGGTCGTGCCCAAGATGGATCGGTCTGGTGGCGGCTTCTGGATCATTGACGACACGGGCTTTCCGAAGAAGGGAACGCACTCGGGGGGGGTCGCGCGACAGTACTGCGGCGTACTGGGCAAGCAGGACAACTGCCAAGTCGCGGTCAGTGTCTCGTTGGCAACGGAGCAGGCCAGCGTGCCGGTGGCGTACCGACTGTATCTGCCCAAGGAGTGGGCAGAAGATCCGGCACGGCGCAAGAAAGCAGGCGTCCCCGACGAGGTGAAATTTGCCACCAAGCCAGAGATGGCCCTGCAGCAGTTGGAGGCGTTGCTGGCGGAGGGTGCCCCAACGTGTTGCGTACTGGCCGATGCCGGCTATGGCGTCAATCAATCGTTTCGGCAGCGCCTGACCGAACTGGGTTTGCCCTACGTCGTCGGGATCACGTCGGCCGTCGTAGTCTGGCCCCCAGGCCTTGAACCGTTGCCGCCGAAGCGTTATTCCGGGAGGGGGCGCCCTCCCGTGATGCCGCGCCGGACGGACCAGCGTCAGCCGGTCTCCGTCAAGGACTTGGCGCATGGGCTTCCGGCGAGTGCTTTCCAGAAGATCAGTTGGCGCGAGGGAACGAACGACACCCTCAGTGGGCGCTTTGCCGCAGTGCGGGTGCGTCAGGCCGGCAGCAACATCGGCAAAGCGCGTCTGCACCCGGCGCAATGGTTGCTGATCGAGTGGCCGGCGAACGATGTCGAGCCACTCAAATATTATCTGTCGACTCTCCCCGAAGACACGGCGCTCAATGAACTGGTCACCCAGGCTCATAGGCGTTGGCGCATTGAACGCGACGACCAGGCGCTTCAACAGGAACTGGGGCTCGGCCATTACGAAGGACGAGGCTGGCGCGGTTTCCACCATCACGCGACGCGGAGCATAGCGGCTTACGGATTTCTGGTGACGGAACGCCTCGCCGCTGGCAAAGCCACCGGCACCAAACAAAACTTCGCCGCACGCCAAATGCCTGCCCTCCCCGCGGATTACCTCCCTCGCGGCAGCCCAACGCGCACAGCGACATGTGCCACACTCGATCGCCACGATTCGTTACCAGCTCAGTGTTCAGTTGATCACACGCCTCGGGCAATGTCCGTGCTGCGGCAGGCAAAACGTAAGACGCCACTTGTGACACAGTAAGATTAAGGAAGGTCTGATTAATTCGCGTTTCCGCTGAGCAATCTGTTTCTCGGCCGGGCACCAGGGGAATCTGGTGGGCATCCGCTGGTCCGGCAGCATATTCGTCGGGGTTCGCCCGCCGTCCGACGGCCCACTTCCGCCCTGCGCCCACGCCGTCTACGTCCCCGCCAACAGACGCCGTCGAGCCAGGTACAGATTCGTCAAGCCGCAGGTGACGAACAGCCAGTTGGTATTCTTCGCCAGCCCGCGGTAGCGGACTGTGGCCCACCCAAAGATCTGCTTGATCACCAAGAAGACATGCTCGACTTTCGCACGGACTTTCGACTTGGTGCGGTTGCGGGCGCGCTCCGCCTCGCTCAGGGGCCGATGGCGATGGGCTTTCGCCTGGATGAAGCTCTTGGCCTCGGGGGCGTGTTGCTGAATCACGTCGCGTTGTCCGCTGTCGGCGGCATCGCCCCAGACTCGCGTCTCCTGACCGTGCAACAGCTCCGGCAACACCTGGCTGTCATGCACATTGGCCGCCGTGGCCGCCACGGAGTGCACCAGCTTCGTCCGGCTGTCTACGCCAATATGGGCCTTCATGCCGAAGTACCACTGGTTCCCCTTCTTCGTCTGATGCATCTCCGGATCCCGCGCCTTGGTGCGATTCTTCGTCGAACTGGGGGCACTGATGAGGGTGGCATCGACAATGGTCCCCCGGCTGACCGTCACCCCCTGCGCAGCCAGATAGGTCCCGATCTGCGCAAAGAGCTGTTTGCCCCACTGGTGGGCCTCCAAGAGATGCCGACATTTACAGATCGTGGGTTCATCAGGCACCGGTTCGCGGCCCAGATCAATCCCGACAAACTGCCGCATGGCGCGCGAGTCGTACAGGGCCTCCTCCACCGCCGGGTCCGACAGACTGAACCCCTGTTGCAGACAATGGAGGCGCAGCATGCGCTCGACGCCCACGGGCGGACGTCCGGGGCCCTCGGCCTTGGGGTAGGCCGGTTCAATCGCGGCCACCAGGTCTGCCCACGGCACGACGCGATTCATCTCGCCAAGAAACCGCTCGCGGCGGGTGGGCTTCCGATACCGCTCAAACGACACGTCTGCAAACGTCTGTTGCGGCATGGGGGCGCCTCCTCATCCGTACTGCGCTACCCGTAGCACATCGGACGGAGAGAATAAATCAGGGATTCCTTAGGTGTGGAAATAGGATAAAGGCGGCGTAGCCTTTCGGTTGAGCAATCAACCAACGCCTCGGTGGGAGCCGAGGGGAAAGGATACGCCACCATGCGTGAGAAGAACAGCAACGAGGCTGTCGTAATGGGTCTGGGCTTTGGTCACGGTGAAACGCTTGAGGTGATTCACCAATCGGGTGAGGAATTCGGTCGGTATTCCGGGTACAGGCTGAAGCGAACGTCAGCAGAGTAGGCACCGCTTACCGCTGAGGCTCGGGTAGCAATAGGCTACGAGATAGGCGATGGGAACACCGTCATCGAATGCGGCCAAGACAATGCTTCGCTCGTCGTCCAGAAGCTCAATCAGTCGTTCGGAGTTGACGGAAGCCTCGCCCAGGAAGTCTCCAGCGAGCCTGACTGCAATTTCCAGATCAGGTTTTGTGAGGCGAACAGCGGAGACGTTGCTCATGACGCTTTCTCGCGTTGAGCGGCGAGCCGACTTTTGGCCAGCCTGCTCTCAAACGCATAGTTACCCATTATGCTTCGAACTGGTGGGTTCAATGGGTGAGCGCAACACCTTCCGCGAGTATATCCGCTGGCGCCTGAAACCCCAACGTCTTCCGTGGGCGTTGGTTCAGTCGTAACACAATCGCGTTTAACTCTTCTTGCGAATAGCGCGACAGGTCCGTGCCCTTCGGGAAGTACTGACGCAGTAACCGGTTCGTATTTTCGTTTGTGCCCCGCTGCCAGGGGCTTTGCGGGCCGCAAAAATAGACCTGTACCTTGGTCGCGATCGTCAATTGTTTGTGTTGGGCCAACTCCATGCCGCGATCCCACGTCAAGGATCGGCGCAGGGCCGCGGGCAGAGTGCGCACGTGCTGGCTCAGTGCCGTCACCACACTCGCCGTGTCTTTCCCCGGCACCTTCACCAGCATCGTGAACCGTGACCGCCGTTCCACCAAGGTGGCGATGTGTGAATTCTGCGAGCCGGCTATCAAATCCCCTTCCCAATGACCGGGAATCGCCCGATCGTGCACGTCCGCAGGCCGGTCGCGGATGGAGACGCCATCAATGATCTGCCCGCGCGGCTGGCCCTCGGTGCTCGCGTGTTTTGACCGCCGCATTCTGCGCCGGGATCGGAGATGCCCCAGCAATTCTTTCTTCAGGACCCCTCGGGCTTGAATGAACAAGCTGCGATTGTCAGCACCGATGATATACGTCCTCACATCACCGAATTCGAACGTCCCCTCAACAACGACCAGAATGTCCCTTCACCGATTATCCAATCGGAGGAGGGACGGATGCTGCGAAGGGAGGACTACAGGGTGATTCACGCCTTGGCACAACGGGGGCTCTATTGCTGCGACATCGCCAAAGAGGTGGGGGGGCATCCCCGGACAGTCCGCCGGGCGCTCGCTCGTGGTGGGGCGCCAGCCCCGCGGCCCAGCCGACGGGGCAGTCGGCTGGATCCCTATCGGGTCGACATCGACCAGCTGCTGGCTGAGGGCGTCTGGAACGCGGTGGTGATCGTTCGGGAACTACAGGCCAAAGGGTATCGGGGTGAAATATCTTGTTGAGAGTGGGCCCCCTGCATGGAATACAGTCACAGGCCATGACAAGGGAGGATCCCATGCGATTGATCACGACGAAGGAACTGAGAACGTTGAGCATCGCCACCCGACATCATCACCTCATCAACAGCCGGCT
>JADYYH010000076.1 GCA_020853775.1 Nitrospira sp. | reverse complement strand
TTTCTGGCCGAGCACGCGAATGTGCATCGGCACTTCACCCCCACCGACTCGTCGTGGCTCAACCAGGTCGAACTCTGGGTCGCGAAGATTGAACGCGATGTGATTGCCCGGGGCGTCTTTACCTCGGGGCCTGATCTCAAACGAAAACTCATGCGCTATATCCGGCACTACAATACGCAGCCCAAACCCGTGAAGTGGGAGTACGTCGATGCGTCACGTCGAATGACTCCCGAATCAATTGTTACAGGCCACTAGTGGTGCACCGGCGCCTTTCTCTTGCCGCCTTCTCGGCCTGTACGCGTAGATCGCTCCCAGCCGCCTTCGCCTGTGATGCGAGGGCGGCAGTTCCCTCCTACCCAAGCCGTCACGTTCCTCTACGACTGATCCCGCCATCGCTCAATCCACGCCGCTCGCACGGCTTTTCTCGATAATCATTGCGCCATTTGAACTCTCGCTCGTGGCTCCGATCATGCACGATTTAGTGTATCGGTGTGGAGGAAAGGGGGTCCTTCCTCACTGCGGGGGTGCCTGCCGGCAGGTGGCTCAGCCGGAAAGATGCCGATGATCTCTTTCTGGAATTGATGGCGAGGTCGAACGTTGCCTATTGGAAACGAAACGTGGAGTATCTCGCCGTGCGAGCGACGACGATGCATGAGGTGGGGGTACTGGCCGGGCTGAGTATCGATTCCGCACGGAGCGGAGTGAGCGAAAATGCTCGATTCTCGAGCATGATCGGCCCGGCCACACGTGAGCCTCTTGACCGGAAATCCACCCTCTCACTTCACGAATGGCTGCCCGGATTGTTACCATTCCTCCAGGCTCATGACCATGGCGGTCGTGTGCGTGAATCCTAATTCCGCGAGGGATTGCGCTGCGAGAGACGCACGGTTTCCGCTTTGGCACTGCAGGTAGAGAGGTGTGGCCATCTGCGGCCCGGCAGGGGATCCGACATGTGTCCAAATCTGGAATTCAAGGACCCCACGGAGAATATTCACGGCGCCAGGCACGTGACCCGCGGCATATTCCTGTGGTTCACGTACGTCAATGATCAGCGCGTCGCCAGGATGATCGACCACGGCTCGATAGTCCTCCATGGCGATCGTCTTCACCTGCTTTTGGGCCGCTTGGATTTTCTGGGTCACAACCGGGGAAGCGTTTGCGCCGACAGGAGTGGTGATAGTGTGAGCGCCAACCCGGAGACGACGAGCAACGAAACAAGAATTCGTCCGTTCATAGTCCTGTCCTTTTGATGGAAGACGACACGCTCGCGGTGACTAATCGGGCTCTTTTCAAAGTCTACGCCCGTCTTGCTGGTGACACAAGAGAGGCTGCTTGTTGTGGGGGAGCTTGAAGGAGGCACCCTGCCTGTCAAACTGAGTCCGGCACGGGATGTGCTGCTTCCCGACCCTGATGATGACGTGCCGCCCACCTGATTCAGGACTGCAATGTATCCCAGGGCTCCTGATGGGAAACGATGGAGGTGATCGCCAATGAAAGTTGTTTCGATGTTGGTATGCGTGATGATGTTGATGCCTGTCTTGGCCGAAGCCCGCTGTCGGACGATCGGCGAGAGTGCCAGTCTGGGTAGTGAGTATGGCACGTTTCCGTTGTATCCAGCAGAACAGGTGGTCGAGGCTGGACAGAAGCGCGACAGTGTCGCCGTGCAATGGCTCGGATATGGCCTTGGCGTGCCGCTCTTTGTCGTCGCCATGCCGTTTGCCATGGTGGGCGCGGTTGCCGGCGCGGCTGCGCACCCATGGACGAAGTGCAAGGCGATGGAAGGTCGATTCGAAGGGCCGGAGGTGCACCTGGCAGGGGCTGATCGGTGAACCGGTTGCGACGTGGCCGTCCGATGATGTCCCGTTGCGGTTGATGGACGAGAATCACCCTCGGCTGCTGCGCGTTCCCTTGCGCTAAGTCTCTCCGCGTGCCGCCGTATCGCGATCGGTCTTCGATCGACTGCGGAATCTGGCCGGTGGCAGGTCGAACTCTCGCTTGAAAGCCCGGTTGAACGCCGGCTCCGACTCATAGCCGACGTCAGCGGCGATCTGTGCGACGCTGTGGTTGGTGGATGCGAGCAGTTGCGCGCCGAGTTGAAGACGCCAGCGCGTGAGGTAGGCGATGGGCGTTTCAGAGAGATAACGCCGGAAGCGTTCGGCCAGCACGGATCGTGACAGGCCCACTTCGCCGGCGAGCGAGGCAATGGTCCATGGCTGGGCCGGCGCGCGATGGAGGACAGCGAGGGCTTTTCCAATGTCGGGATCACGCACGCCGGCCAACCATCCCGTTTGTTCCGGCGGAAGCTGCGCGATATACCGCCGCAGCGTTTCCGCAAACAACACCTCTGACAATTTGGCGATGACCGTGGCCCCGCCGGGTCGAGACGCATCGGCGTGGTCGACCGAATAACGGAACGTGTCCTCCAACCATTTTCCGGAGGCGTCCTCTCGTATGTTGACCTTGATCATGGAGGGCAAGCCGGCGAGCAAGATGCGGCTGAGTTGCGGATCGCAGGTCAGGTACCCGCAGACGAGTTTGGTCAGTTCCCCACCTCCGCCTGTTTGCGAAAGCATCCTCCCTTGAGCGATCACTTCTTGTAATTGAATCCTGCTGTCGACCGGTGTGACGGGAGGGCCGTTCCCCATCAGGTGGGAGTCGCCTTGCGGAAACATGACGATGTCGCCAGCCACCAGCGGCACGCGCCGATGGTCCTGTTCGATGCAGGCGTGGCCACGGCCTTCGAGGATCAAATGGAAAATAATCACATGGACCGATCGGGGAGAGAAGTAGGCGGCCATGGTGCAGGAGTCCGGTTCACGCATGCACCAGGGAGCGGAAAACTCTCCATTGAAAAATACCGCGCCGTCGAGTTTGACGGTCTTCAGTACCTCGGAGAGGACATCCATCGTGGTTCCACCAGTCAGGCAACGCGCATCGGCTAAACGGGCCGGACGCTCGGCAAGATGACGTGCGAGCTTAGCATGCTCCTGATAAGAGAACCAGACGCGCGGATAAGCAGTCCGTCAGGGGCTTCTCTATAGTGAGGGCTGTCACAGCGGGAATACAATTCCGCACCACCGACTGACCACAAGGAGGTTGATCATGACGACGAGCAACGGCATTGCGGAAATGGACAGTGTGAAGGCTCGACTCAGGACCATCTGGATGGCCGGGGATTACGATCGCTTTTCGCGCTATCTCGAAAGCGGCGCGCGAGAATTTTATGAGCGGCTGCCCGTCGCGCCTGGCGCAACCCTGCTCGACGTGGGGTGCGGTTCAGGCCAACTGGCGTTGATCGCGGCAAAAGACGGACTTGCGGTGACCGGCGTGGATATCGCGCCGAACTGGGTGGAACGGGCACGTGCGCGGGCACAGGCCGAGGGGCTGCGAGCGACGTTCGACGAAGGAGATGCAGAGGCCTTGCCGTACGCCGACAAGTCGTTCGATCTGGTGGTAAGCGTTCTCGGCGCCATGTTCGCCCCGCAACCGGATCTGGTCGCTCAGGAACTCTTACGGGTCTGCGTGCCGGGCGGCACCGTAGCGATGGCGAATTGGACGCCGCAGGGGTTCGTCGGGCAGATGTTCAAGACCGTGTCAAAATTCATTGCGCCTTCTGGAATGCCTTCGCCGGTTCTCTGGGGCGACGAGACCACGGTGCGGGCAAGACTCGGCCGCGGGTTGTCGGATCTGCGCCTCGTGCGGCGGGACTACCCGCTCAACTATCCCTTTCCTCCTGCAGAGGTCGTGGACCTGTTTCGGCTGTATTACGGTCCCATCAATCGGGCGTTTGCGTCTCTCGATGCCGAGGGCGGCGCGCAGCTTCATCGAGATCTGGAAGCGCTTTGGACGGTGCACAATCGCGCGGGGACGGGCTGCACCATTATCCGGGCGGAATATCTGGAGATCATCGGGACCCGGACGTGACGCTTGATCAAAGGAGGACGACATGGCCACCCTCATTCACTGCCCAATCATCATCTCCGCGGCGGGGTTTCCACCGAAGCAGATCGCCGAATATGTGGGACGCCGCAACACCGCCACCGAAGCCGTCAGTATTGCGCACATGATCAGTCCCGGCGGCTGGAGTGAGCCGGGCCAGCAAGCGCAATTCGACGAGTATACGGTGGTGTTGCGAGGTGTCGTGGCGGTGGATACTCACACTGGTACCGATCACGTACGAGCAGGCCAAGCCGTCATCGTGCAAAAAGGGGAATGGGTGCGCTATCGGACGCCGGAGAGCGAAGGCGCCGAGTACCTGTCGGTGTGTCTGCCGGCTTTTTCGCCAGGAGGTGTCCGGCGGGACGCACCAGTCGCCGTCGACACGATCAAGCAAGGGAGGGAGTCATGTACGACCTGAACAATCTTGCCAAGATGAGCACACTGGGCGCCAATGCGCCGGAGACGATGAGTGCCTTCGTCGCCTTTGATAAGGCTGCGCTGGCGGACGGAGCGATCCCGAGAAAATACAAAGAGCTGATGGCGCTTGCGGTGGCCTGTACCACCCAGTGCCCTTACTGCATCGATATTCATGCCAAGAGCGCCCGAGGCTTAGGGACATCGGAGAACGAAATTGCCGAGGCCGTGCTGGTGGCTGCGGCTTTGCGCGCAGGCGGAGCCGTCACACACGGTACGCATGCGATGAAGTGATGGTAATGGACGTCCGTTTTCGAGTGTAGGTGGGAGCGTAGGGCCCGGTGTTGGTTCGGCGCTCCCTTCGTTCGCAAGGAAGAGTTTAAGGCGTCGGCGCCTCCTCGATCGTGGACTGGTTTCCGAACAGCAGCACAAACTCAGATCCACCGCCTTCACGCGGTTGAACCCATGCGCGGCCACCATGCCGCTGCGCGATTTGCTGGACGATGGCCAGGCCCGCGCCGGTGCCGCTTACCTCACGTCCGACAGCCCGATAAAACAATTGGAAAATCCGCTGCGCCTGATCCGACTCCACGCCAATCCCGCGGTCCCGCACCACCAGACCCATCAACGGGTTCGTCTCCTCCATGACCCTGTAGGGGGCGATGTCGATGTGGGGGACCTCTCCCGCCCGGTGGAACTTCAGCGCGTTGGCAATCAGGTTGTAGAGCGCCTGCGTGATCCACGTTTTGTTGACTCGAAACGAGGGAAAATGGGGAGCCACGTGGACATGCGCCCCCGTGCGCCGGATCGTGTCGTCCAGTTGAGCCAAGGCCGCTTTGACCAGATCTCCGCCGCGGACCTCTTCATAGGGCATCGCCAATCGCTGCGCCCTCGACAGCGTCAGCAGATCCTCCATGAGCTGATCCATGCGCTGCGCGGCACGCACGACACGATCGATGTAATCGAGACCCTTTGCGTCTAGGCGGTCTGCGTAGCGCTCGCGGACCAATTGCGAAAAGTTTGAAATCGATCGCAAGGGCTCGCGCAGATCGTGCGAGCTGACGTACAGCAGCGTTTCCAAATCTCGATTGCGTTGCTCGAGTTCGGCGGTGCGTTCCTGCACGCGGCGCTCCAATTCCTCATGGGAACGGCGTAACGCCTGTGCCGTCTGCTCGCGGTCCGTGACGTCGCGCGCGATCGCGTATAGACTTCCGTCCGGATGCGCGGTGGATTTCCACGACAACAAGCGCCAGGAGCCGTCCTGGTGCCGATAGCGGTTCTGAAATTCCAGGACCGGTTCACCCCTGCCGATCTGGCGTTCGACTTCGACAAGCGTACTCGCCCGATCATCCGGATGCACGAACTCGAGGAAGGGGCGACTCATGAGTTCATCGAGGCTCCAGCCTAACATACGGGTGAACGCCGGACTCAGCCGGATGAAATAACCCTCGGCGTTGGCGATGCAGAGCATGTCCAGCGAAAGGTCGAAGAAACGGTCGATGTCGGTTTCCGCCTGCCGGCGCGCAATCGATTCGTTATTCAACTCGCGGCGGAGCGACTGCATTTGAGGATTGTCCTGCGGAGAAGGGGAGGAGGGGTTCGCCATGGGGGGATCTTAGTAAAACCGCGACGATCGTTCAAGACGTCTGTGCTTACTGCACGTCCGTACCTGCCTTGACTTCGGAGGAACATCCCATAATACTCCGGTCGCCGGAACCGCACTGGCCGGTGAGAGTCGTTGGCACCCACAGGGAGGACTGCGATGCCTAAGACAAGGATTGGTTTGTGTGGTGCGTTGATGCTCGCGATGGTCATGTGTGTTATGCCGGATGCGGCGCGCGCGGATTGTGTGGATGGTGTGCGGAACGCCACGCCGGAGGAATTGGCCTTCGCCGCTCGTGCGGAGGCAGCCCTGGCGGCTGCGTTGCCGGCACCCGTTCTGAACAGCGAGCGGCGTGGTGCAGCATATGATCTCTCCCGGCCACCGCGCCTCTCGTTTTGTAAGGCCGACCGGGTAGGGGCGTTCACCCTGAGCGTGGGTGGAGGGTATCTGTACACATTTCCCAAAGCGGAGGCCGACCGCCTGTACGCCGAACGCAAGGGCATCGAGAAACAGATCGAAGAGGCGGAGAAATTGCCGGCGGACAACGATGCAGAGTATAAGCAGGCGCTCGCCCAGATGAAGGCCGCCTACGACGCGGTACCACGTCGCAGCCGGAAAGATCCTCCCTTTACGCCTGAGCAGCAGGAGCAAGTGAATCGCGCGATGGCGGAGGGAAAAAAGCTCGAAGACGCCGCGAAACAAATCGTGACGGACCATGTGGCCAGCGTGAAATCGCGCACCGATGTGCTGCGCGCGCAGGCCAAGCGATTGGAGTCCTACCCGCAGGAACTTGCCGTGCGTCTCGCGATGAACCTGGAGCGATTTCCGGAATCCGCTCCCACAGTTGCGACCTTCGGTATGCCGAGTGCCGGCCGGAGTACCGGCCTCGCCGTGCACAATGTGGTGATGGCCGTCGAGGGGCCGGAAGGGGCTGCACGGCAGGCCCTGTTCGAGGCGGTAGATCAGGCCTATCTGCAGGGCCTCATCGGACAACCATTGCCGGAGGTGGAGGCATCCAAGGCGCGTGTCGAACGCACCGCTCAGGCTCCGGCCGCGACGAAATAGTCGCCGAATAGAAAACCTCTTGGTGCGCTTGTTGTCCCAGGCTACACTCTGGTCATGGAGACGACACGCCAAACAGGCGGACGGACAGGCTTCGGTATCTTCGTCGGATTTCTGGCGGGGCTCCTGTGGTTTTTTCTGTGCTGTGCGGCGTTGTTCAACGGGGTCTTTTTCCTGCTCTTGCTATTTCTTCCCGCGTATGCCCTCTCGGGAGCACTCCTCGTGTGGCTCTTCAGGCTTCCCCCGATTCATGCGGCCTTCTCCCTTGTAGGATCGGCGCTCCCCTGGGTGGCTTGGTTGTGGCCGGCGACGATTTCGAGTTCCGGGTGGCTGAAGTCCTTGGCATGGCCCGTTTTGGTTGGTGCGGCATTTGGAATGAGCCTGATTGGGGCGCGGCTTGCTGCATCCAGGCGTCGTCGCAAGCCGACTCAACCAGACCCGGCTCTCGTCTAGCTGCTCGTCGAGCGTCCAGCCTTCTCAGATCTGATCGGCTGTGGTGCGATGGTGAACATCCGCAGATGGGGATAGCGGTCATCACGCGTTGTCTTTTTCCATGGAGGCGATGAAGGTATCCGCTTCGTGGATGGACGCGTTGAGATCCTTGATCAGCACGTCGATGTTGCCTTCCACCGTGGTCAATTCACTCTTCAGCGACGCAATGGCCTGCGCATTCAGGTTGTGCTTCAAAAACAAAACATGGTCTTTGAGTTTGGCCAAGACGGGGTCCATCTTCCCTTTCGCCCGTTTCATGGCCTTGATCAGTTGCGCATACTGGCTTCGCGTCTGCGTCAGCTGCTTCTGACTTTTCTGACGCAGCGAGGCATTCGAATACTGCTTGAGTTCTCCCTCCCATTCCGTAAAGAGGGCCTCCGACACATCTTCCACTGAGGCGATGCGGGAGCGAACGGCCTGCGCGCGTGTTTCGCTCTGCTGGTATTCCTTGTTCAACACCTCGTACGTGTCCTGTAACTCGCCGCCCTGGATGTTCAAGGTTTTGGTGAAGCGATCGAGCGCCGACTGAAATTGTTCTTTGGCATCCTGTTGGGCGTCCCGGGCCTTTTTGACGTCACTGACCATCAGGTCGCGTTTGTGATACCCGAGTTTTTCCATCGTTTCATAATAGGCGGTCTGACAGCCGGAGACGGTGAGGCTCGCGAGAGCGAGGCCACAGGTGAAGGCGATAGACGCGAAGCTCTGAGCGGTGACGCGATGCCGAAGGTTCATGTTGTCATCCTTATCCAATGTACGCGGACGCTTTTATGGAAGGCCCGGCCGACCGGGAGTGTCATCAGGTGGTTGTCATGTCACCGATGCGTATGGGTAGGCTGATGCCTGGTTCCGTTACTGTAACAGACCGCTCCTCCTTCTTCCATGCGTGGCCGTGCCGACCTGTTGTCTGGACAGGAATGCGTGAATCCTGGCATCCTGCACTGAACGATTGCTGAGTACGCTCCTCGCTGGCCGGGAGCGTGGTTGTTGGAAAGGAGTTTTGCCCATGCCGACCAATACCATCCGCTTTCATCGCGTGTTTCGCTCGACCCCGGAACGACTGTATCGGGCCTTCCTCGATGCGGACGCGAAGGTCAAATGGCTGCCGCCGAACGGGTTCACCGGCAAAGTGCATCATCTGGATGCCAAGGTTGGCGGTACGTACAAGATGTCGTTCACGAATTTCACCACCGGCAAGAGCCACTCCTTCGGCGGGAAATACCTGGAGCTGTCCCCGTACGAGCGGATTCGCTATACGGATACGTTCGACGACCCCAATCTGCCGGGGGAGATGCACGTGACCATTACATTGAAACAAGTGTCGTGCGGCACGGAGATGACCGCCGTGCAGGAAGGGATTCCTGAGTTGATTCCTGCCGAAGCCTGCTATCTCGGTTGGCAGGAATCGCTGATCCTGCTCGCGAAACTGGTTGAGGTGGAGATTCCCGACTAGAAGGTCACGCGTCAACCGGCAGCTCATCCGATGGCACGTCGCGAATCTGAATCGAGTCGACCCGCTGCTGCGCCAGGACGTCTGAAATAATCACGACCTTGTCTCCGGCCTGGAACTGTTCGCGATCCTTCAGGATGCGGAATGCCGTTTGGAGTGTTTTTTCTGGGTCTGAACTGAAATCGATCTTGAACGGAAAGACGCCGCGATTGAGCAACATGGTTCGCCGGGGTTGGCTCATGTTCGTGAAGGCATAAATGTTGGTGGCAAACGGGCGGCAATTCGCGACGAGATCCGCCATGATTCCTCGTCTCGTGATCACGACGATCCCTTTGGCCTTGACCCCTTCCGCCAGTTGCACCGCCGCCGCCGCCAGCTGCTGTTTGTTGCCCGCGTCGCGCAATCGCTTCGCGAACTGCAATCCCGGAATCGTTTCAGACTTGAGCGCGATTCGCCGGAGATATTCGACGCACTTCACCGGATATTTCCCCACCGTGGTTTCGCCGGAGAGCATCACGGCATCGGCTTCTTCGTAGATCGCGTTGGCCACATCGGTCACCTCGGCGCGGGTGGGATGCGGATGGTGGATCATGGATTCGAGCAGATGCGTCGCCACGATTACGCGTTTGCCGTATTCGGCGCAGAGCCGCACGATCGTGCGTTGTACATTAGGCAAATCTTCCAGATTGATCTCCACGCCGAGATCTCCGCGCGCAACCATGATGCCGTCCGATTCCTTGATGATGGACTCGAGATTCTTGACGCCTTCCTGATCTTCGATCTTGGCGACGATTTTCACTCGACCGACCTTGTCGCCCATGAGGGATTTCAGTTGCTGGATATCTCCGGCCTCGCGCACGAAGGAGAGGGCAATGAAGTCCACATCCCGTTCGAGGCCGAAGAGGATATCCTTCGTGTCTTTTGGTGTGATCGCCGGAAGGTTGACGCGCACCCCCGGAAGATTCACATGGCGTTTGCTCTTCAAGAGACCGCCATCCAGGACACGGCAGCGCATGTGGCGTTCATGCTTCTCCAGCACCTCGAAATTGATCAGGCCATTGTCGACGGTGATCCGGTCGCCGACGTTGACCGCTTCAAGCAAGTCGGCATAGTTGATGTGGATCGAGCTTTCCTCGACGCTCAACGGGCCGCGCGTCGTGACGGAGACGATGTCGCCCTGCCGCAGATCCAATTCGTTCGACAGATCGCCGGTGCGGATCTCCGGGCCCTGAGTATCCAGGAGAATGGGGATGGGGAACTTCACTTTTCGGTTCAGGGTCTTGATGTGCTGGATGACCTTGGCGTGGGACTCGTGGTCACCGTGGGACATGTTCAGACGGGCGATACTCATGCCGGCGTCATAGAGCTTCTGCAGCATGTCGTAGGAATCGGTCGCGGGGCCGATGGTGCAGATGATGCGGGTCTTTTGCATGGCGCTTCCTCGCTGGCGGCGATCGGATGAGACGAACAGTCAGTGGCCCATGGGTGACGAGTACGCGCGAAAAATCCCGTCAGTGCGGTGACATTCTATCGGGTATTGCCAATCCCGTCTATCGTGGCAGGCGAGATAGAACTTCATGAATCCTCGGCGGGCGACTGCATGACCGTAGTCAGAGGGGAGAGGAATTTCGTCGAATATGAGACGACGGGAAGAAGTGTTTCAGCGGAAAATTGATCAATTCAATCATTCCACCAGATGATCCGAACCGAGCGACCACCCCAGGCCGCCCAGATTGATGAGTCAAACACCTCCACATCATGCCAGAACCAGAAGGTCCCTTGTTTCCGGAGCAGCAGTTCTCCGGTAGTACTTTGGTCCAGGAGGATGGTCTGCGGCCTCGTGCACCCCGAACGAAAATCGTTGCGGTCCGATAACGGCGTGCAGATGGCTCCCACACCGAAACTCCCAAGCATATAGGCCTCGGTCACATTCACGCGCGGACCCGACCGACAGGATCCCCAGGCTTCGATCGCCTTGGTCCCGCCGACACCTTGATCCGGATTCAGGTCCAACTCAAGCCGTATCTGATTTTGTTGAAGGTCCGGAGCGTCATCGATAATAATCACCATGGAATCAGTGCCATTGAGCAGCGGCGTTGCAATCGTCTGCCGACCGGGTCGTTGGCCTGCCGCTATGCCAGAAGCGGGGATCGTCCTCACCAGATTGCCGTCTGCACGGGTACAGGATGCGGTAGCGGGGAGCAGCGTGAACGTGTGTGAAACCCTCACATGTCGGGTCCCGCCGGTGCAATACCAGCAGGGTACATCACCATGCGCCGTGACGGTGTGGGGGCCGATGGGCACGCCAAGGTCTGCCATCAATGTGCTCGGGCTCAGTGAGATCAGCCCTGTCACTTCCCTCTGGTGTGAAGTTCCTTCGTCTGTTCTGATCAGCAGATTGGTGGCGTTGTTCTGATTGAGGATAAGTTTTGGTGTTGTTGGGTCGACGAGGGAGAGATTGTGAGCCGGTTTCATGATTTCGATGTGTCCGGTCTCCCATGTGTTCGACGCGCCCTCTGTATTTTGGACTGTGAAGTCGAGCATCAGTCCCGCGCCTTCGATTCTTCTTCCTCTTGTGGATGCATACGGGGTCGCGGTGAGACGATGATAACCGGTTGCAAAATAAAAGGGAGCATAGTCGCCGGCAGTGTCTCCGCCGAGTGAGTATGGGACGCTCGTGTTGCTTGTGCGTGCTCCGTCATAGTCGAAGTCTATTACGTCAGGCGATCCCACAATCTCTGCCCGGATGGACAGTTGAGGCGGAAGTTGATCTAACACGAGGCTGTCACCCTGCCGAAGCGGACGTATGTCTTTGTCTGATGCCGCGTTAACCAGGATGAACCGGGTAATAGAGCAGTCAGCACGAGTCATCTCAACCGCACCCATGTCGCAGGGGCCGGTGCTGCTTGATCTGGTCACGCCACGCTGGTCATGTGTTTCGCAGCCGGTAACCACTGTGAATCCATGAGCTGTAGGTTGGAAGCTTGTCGGAGGGGATGGCATTGGCTGGGGAAGATGGGTTTGTGTTGGCCCGCCATTGTCAGCCAATGGAGCCAGTCGAGGGTCGACGTTTAGGCGGAATGTCCCAGCACCTTGCGAGGGGATGGTGCAGCCGTTGGGATCTTGGATGAGATTGTACTTACTGCCAACACTCAATGCCCCATCGCAATCGTTTGGGCCCTCCCCGCCATGGTTGCCCGCGATGATGCTGTTTGTGATCACCGTGAGTGTTCCGCTCACGACATGTAATCCACCGCCACGATTATCAGGGTTATTTCCGAAGCCAGTATTGTCGGTGATGGTCACGTTGTTCAGCACCGCAACATTGTTCTGATAGATGCCTCCCGTTCCCGCTAGTGTGGACAGTACGACGTTCCCGCTTATGGTCGAATTGCGAAGATTCAATCTGCCTTCATTCTGGATTCCACCGGCTCGATTCGCCCTATTGTTCGCAATGGTGGACTCGAACACTCCCAGATCCCCATCGTTCAGAATGCCTCCTCCGTAATTGCCTCCGGAATTGCTCAGAACGCTGCTACGCCACATCCGGACTGTTCCTCGTTCGGCGATGTAGATACCGCCGCCACCATGGACAGAGCTGTTGTCACGGATGACGACATTATTGAACTCAGCTCCGCCATCGAGAACCTCGATGCCTCCACCTGCGTAGGCTTCTCCTCGTTGAAGGGTGAGATTATTGGCCACGAGGTATCCGCCTTGTGTCACACGGAGGACCTGAGTTCTGCGTGTTTGATCCCAGCCCTCAATCACGGTGGAAGCGGGACTGCTGCCTTCAATCTTCACCTCATCAGTGATCACGAGAGGACCCAGACTAGAATTCAATCTGTAAAGTCCGCTGGGAACATCAATGGTGTCTATACCGCTTGACGAAACCGATTCCATGATCGCTGCACGCAAGGTGCACCCGCCACCAGTGCCCACCCCTTCACATATATGATCGCCCGGGTTGGCATCCGGTACATCCGTCGTACTCGTGACGTGAAACGTAAATCCAGACAAGAAGGGCCACAACCCAATGGTTAGGGCGAAATAAAAGTAGCCGAAACGGATGGTCCGAACGGCGACTCGAGTCAAGCTATCCATCAACTTCCTCCGCACAGAATGTTTAGTCGCGAATTGTTAAAAAGCACGTATTTGTGACGCTGCAACTTTTCAAGCCGGCGTTCGAACAAGAGTATGAGCAAACACCGTGCCGCTAGCACCTCTCGAAACGTGCTGTTGATCACGCAGGAGGTGTTAGGGAACCAGCATGTCCTGGGAGAGGAATACTGAATAGAAAAGTATCTGCAACGAGACTGTGAGTATCGAGAAAGATACGGTGGATCGGGGCTAGACTCAGGCGCTAGCGTGGCAACCAGTGGGACGGGCTCATCGCGTCATGCGGCCGGCTCGCAGATTGGCCGGGACGGCGATCTCGATTTTGGTCGGCCTGGGCTGGTGACGCCTGTTCATCAACTCGATGAAACTGTCTTTGTCAATCGAGAGATTGAGCCGTTCGTTGAAGCGCTTTTCCTCACCGATGGTCGAAGAGACTCGGCCTTGATAGTCGTGTCCGGGATACACGATGGTGTTGTCCGGCAATGCAAATAGTTTCTGGCGAACCGAGTCGAAGAGCGTGGCCGCTGATCCGTCTTGGAGATCCGTTCGACCATTCCCTCGAATGAACAGCGCATCGCCTGTAAAAACTGCACCAGGCAGGACGTAACTTGTGCAACCGTCCGTGTGACCGGGCGTCGCCAGCGCCTTCAGCGAACTGTGGCCGACCTTGAGTTCATGCCCGTCAGACAGAAAGACATCGGCGCCCGTGACGGCACCAGCTGCGCCACCTCCATAGACAATTTGCGCACCCGTGCGATCCTTGAGGAGCGACGCGGCGGTGATGTGGTCGGCATGCACATGGGTTTCGACTGCAAACAGCAGGGTGAGGCCCAGCTCCTTCAGGATCCGGACATCACGCTCGACGTTTTCGAGCACGGCATCGATGATCATCGCCTGGCCTGACTCGCGATCCGCCACGATGTAACTGCGACTTTCTGCCCGATCGTCGACGTCTTGCGTCTCGTTCACGTCCAGTAGAACGGTCACGGTATAGGTTTGGCTGGCTGCCATGGATGTTCTCCGATGTGAAAGGACAAGTGACGAGAAGCAACCGGCGCATTGTAGACCGCTTGCCGCATCGCGGTCTATGAGAATGCAATCAGAGCGAGGGAGGAGCGGGAGACGGTTGTCACGCGGGATCCCGACCGACTCGGTTCAATCACGCGCTCGTTCGGGGTTGAGCAGGGGCCGTCCCTGCTGCAACAGAAACCAGCCGTAGAGCAGCAACAGGACCGTGAAGTTCGGAATGAGAATGGTGGATTGGTTCCATTGCCACCCATCGAATTTCCAGTCTGAGAGCGGCCAGAGAAAGGGGGTCGGAAAAAAGGCCAACGAATGGGTCGGGATGTCGACTAAGACATGTAAACCCCATGCGCCGAGCTCCCACACCGGCCGCTGGTTCAGAATCCACAAGAGAGCAAACACCGCGAGAAATACCACGAAGCTATGCGTCACATCGTAGAGATGATGGACGTAGGGTGGAATGGTGGACTCCGGCGGCGTGCCCTGGCTGAAATCAGGCTTCGACGAGAGGCCGAGAGTAGCGGCTACCCACAAGATGCCGAACGAAAACAAGTCCGGAGCGAGGCCTATCCCGAATGCCAGCCAAAAACTCGTGCGGCTTTTACGACCGAAGGCCAATGCTCCCCACAAACCGTGGGATACGATATCCATGGTTCCGTCACTCCTGGGTACTGAATACCTCGGACATTATACCGGGCTTCCTGAGAGGAGTCGTACCTGGGCACCCTCCAGTACTGGAGTGGTCAACGAGGAGGCATAATGTCAGCAGAGCCTCTCCGGAGGGATTGCCATGGATCTGAATTTTAACGTGGGTGATCATGTGAGCTGGAACTCGGAGGCCGGGCGCATCCGTGGGACAATTCAGAAGAAGATTACCAGTCCCACGAAGTTCAAAACTTATGTGGCCCGAGCCTCCAAAGCTGAGCCGCAATATCTCCTAAAAGGCGACAAGACCGGGCACCTGGCCATGCATAAGGGGAGCGCACTCAGAACAATCGCGGGACGGCCCCGCTAGACGAACCGGTCTCGTTCTCTGGCGCTGGGAACGCGACAGGTATGGGCTTTCCCCATCAGCCGGTACCGGTGGCGCGCCACATAGTCGTACAGGATGTCCCGCAAGGGGCGTGGCACCAGAATGAAAATCGAAAGTAATGGCCAACCGCCAGAAAATTGCCGCACGACCCTCAAGGCCGCGGTGGATTTCGTGAACACCCGTCCCTGTTGCAGGAGAAGAAACGTCTCGAATTCGTCGGCGGGCAATCCTAAGAGCCTGAGCAGTTCCTGGCCCTTGTCGGATTGCAGCGTCGCGAAGTGAAACCGGCCACCGTCGCGGGCCATCGTAAAATCGACCCAGGCGTTGCACCAGTTGCAGACGCCATCGAAGACGATCACCCGATCCAGCCGAGCCCAGTCATGTGTGGTGGGAACAATCTTCGTCATCGATCACTCTGCGGTGAGGATTCCATACCGCTATTGTCAGTCGCCGCAGGAGAGAATTCCAGCGAAGAATCGAAGCCGGGCTGAACATCGAGCCGATGAAAGGGTAGTGGTTGAAGGAAGTCGCGACACCGGCCGACCTCGCACGGCTGGAAGGCGCGGAATTCTTCCGCCGGTTGCAGTGCGACTTTCAGCTGCCACGGGGGAAGAAGGAGTTGGTGCGGAAAGGGACCAAGCAGTAGCCTGACGATTCCTGTCACCGTGTCTGTTCATGTTAGCCCGCATTATTCACGAGAGTTCGTGACGAAACCGCCAAGACGCCACGCGAGACGGACGCGCGGAGCTCCGAGAGGTCGAGGCATACTTGAAACAGTATGTTGAGGCCGCGAGGAGCGAGCCCGC
>JADYYH010000075.1 GCA_020853775.1 Nitrospira sp. | reverse complement strand
GGCGGGCCTTGCGACACAAGCTGTCGTGGCGGACAAGGCGTACGATGCCGATCCTCTGATCGAATCCATCACGCAGAGGGGTGCGACGGCGGTGATTCCACCGCGGCAGAGCCGACGACAGCCGCGCGCGTTTGATGTGTATCACGACCGACATCGCAACCTGATTGAGAGGTTGTTTTGTCGCATCAAACACGTTCGTTGCATCGCCACACGGTACGACAAGCTGGCGAACCGGTTCTCCTCCTTCATCGCGCTCGTCGCGGCCTTTGTGTGGATGGCCTAAATGTCAACAGCCCCTAGTAACTCGCATAAGATAGGGCTCGATATACGAACAAAGAGAGAAGGCCACTATGCCAGTCACATTGATCAATGTCTTACGAGGGCTTACAGACGAAAGGAGATTCTATGAATAGGGGCCCCCTTCGCGTTGGTTGACAGTCGAGGCCGAAGGGCCAGGCTGTCAGGGTTGCGACACCACCACCAACGAAAGGGGATCGGTCATGATCTACGTCGGATTGGATGTCAGTGGCAAGAGCCTCGTGGCCTATGCGGTCAATGAACGGAAGCAGTGGATGGGTGAGAGCGAGGGGGCGGCGACACGAGCAGGCTTGCGGGCGCTGCTGCCACGGATGGGGCCGGCGTGAAACTCGTGGTCTTCGAAGCGGGCAATCAGATGAAGTGGATCGCGGAGACGCTGAAGAAGATGGCGGCGGTCCAGGTACACGTGGTCCATCCCAATGAAGTGAAGTGGATCAGTGAGAGCGGCGGCAAGACGGATCGGGTCGATGCCAAAAAGCTGGCGGAACTGGGGCGGGCCGGACTCCTCCCGCGAGCGGTGCATGTCGTCGAAGGTCCGGTCCGGGAGATGCGGGAGTTAGTGAGTGCCCGGCAGCAGGTGCAGGCCAAGCGGGTGGCCCTCCTCAATGTGATCCGGGGCTACGTGTATCAAGAAGGGTACCGGCTCCCTGAGAAGTTCTTTGCGGGGCCGACCTGGGCCGCGAAGCTGGCGCGGCTCCCGGTGAGTGCGCCGTTGAGGCTGATCATCGAGACGTTCATGGGCAGTATCGAGGCCCTCGCGGTGACGGAGCAGCGACTCACGGCTCGGCTGCTGGCGCTCCCGGATCAGCGGTGTGTGTTACTGGAGACGATCCCGGCCATTGGACCGCTGTCGGCGCGGGTGTTGGTGGGCGCGCTCGATGAGGTGCACCGCGTTGACGACCAGAAGGCCGTCGCTAACTATGGCGCCCTGGCCCCCACCATCTATCAGAGCGGGAACGTCCGGCAGCTGGGGCGGATTAATCGCGACGGACGGGGCGAGGTCCGACGGGTGTTATTGCAGTGTGCCCACACGGTCGCCCGCATGACGAGTCACGGGGCGAAACCGCTGCAACAGTTCTTCCCCCGCATCGCTCAGCGGCGGGGCAAGAAGATCGCCGTGGTGGCGCTGGCCCGCAAGTTATTGACCACGGCCTATGGGGTGCTGAAGTCCGGGCAGCCGTACGATCCCCGGAAACTGCAGCCCTCGGCGTGCTAACAACAGGGATATCGCGTCATGAGTCTGGACAGGTTCAGTTGCCCTGATGGTCCACGCACAGACAGTGAGCCGCATACACCTTGACTGACTGAGGTCGTTCAGGAGATTGGGCGGCTGTCTTTGAACCGGAAGGTTGGGCGACCGAGCCCGCATGGGAGGTTAACGGTCCATCTATTTTCAACAGGGCCTCGTCTTGACTGTTGACAGAAGGCCTATTCATGGGAGGTGAGATGACATGGCAGTGAAAGTGACGGTCGGTCCCCCGGTCATCACCATCAATCACGGCAGCACCTTCCTGGTGACGGAGCTCGACGGCTCCATCACCAACGCCTCAGACCAAGGCCTGTATTCACGGGATACGCGCTACATCAGCCGCTATCAACTGTATATCGAGGGCCAGCCGTGGACCCTGCTGAATTCCGGCGCCGTGGCCTATTATGCCTCGCGAACCTACCTCATCAACCCGAAAGTCATGACGGAGCATGGGACCGTTGCCGCCGGAACTCTGGGGCTCGTGCTGGGTCGCACGGTCGGAGAGGCGCTCCACGAGGATATCGATATCAGGAACTACAGCACCGGGCCTGTGCGATTCAATCTTGAACTCCTGCTGCGCAACGACTTCGCCGACATCTTCGAGGTCAGGGCCAAAGAATTCACGCTTCGAGGTCATATTGAGACCGAGTGGGCCGGCGACAGCCAACGGTTGACCAGCCGGTATGTGCACGGCGACTTTCGCCGGGCTCTGGTGCTGTCGTTCGAGGGCGGCGCCGCGAAGGCGCTGTATGGCAATGGGCGCATCAACTTCACGATCGATCTCGCGCCCGGCGCCGCCTGGCATATCTGTGGAAAGTACGACATTCAGGAAGGCGACATGGTGAGTCGGGCCCCTACCGGTTGCGTGCACGATTGCGAGCACACAGGCACGGCTCACACTCTGGCGCGCTGGACAGAAGCCACGACGCAGATCACGGCTTCGAATGAGGAATGGTATCGGTTGTACCGC
This sequence comes from Nitrospira sp., assembly GCA_020853775.1. Taxonomy (GTDB): domain Bacteria; phylum Nitrospirota; class Nitrospiria; order Nitrospirales; family Nitrospiraceae; genus Nitrospira_A. The sequence goes on along the minus strand of JADYYH010000075.1, from coordinate 17,513 downwards.
CAATCGGTCGAAGATATGGCGGCGCTCCGTCTCAGGGCGGACGATCGGCACCAGGACGAGCTGTTGGCCGCCGCCGGCGTGCCCTGGTTCGTCAGCGTGTTCGGTCGCGACAGTTTGATCGTGAGTTTGCAGAATATGACGGTCTATCCGGATTTCGCCCGCGGGACGCTCAGGCGACTGGCCGAACTTCAGGCGACGGAGGAGGATGCCTACAGGGACGCAGAGCCGGGAAAGATGCCCCACGAACTCCGGGTCGGTGAGTTGGCCCATTTCAAACGCATCCCCCATACTCCCTACTACGGAACTGCCGACGCGACCATCCTCTACATCATCGCTTGGCACGAGGCCTGGAAATGGCTGGGAGACGATGCTCTCTTCTCTGAATATGAACAGGTCGTCAAACGGTGTCTGCGGTGGATCGATGAGTACGGAGATCGCGACGGGGATGGGTTCCAGGAGTACCAGACACGGTCCGAGAAGGGGTACGAAAACATGGGCTGGAAGGACGCCGGCGACGCGGTCCTCTATCCGGACGGCTCGCTCGTGAAGGGACCGAAAGCGCTGTGCGAATTGCAGGGGTACGTCTTCGACGCCAAACATCGAGCCGCCGCCGTCGCGGACCATTTCGGCGATCCTGACTTCGCCGCGAAACTTCGACGGGAAGCCGCCGAGCTGCAGCAACGATTCGAAGAGCGGTTCTGGTGTGAAGACCTCGGCTACTACGCCTACGCCCTGGACGGTGACAAGAAGCAAGTGAAGACCGTGGCTTCCAATGCCGGTCACCTGCTCTGGAGCGGCATCGTCCGTCCCGACCGTGCCGAACGGGTGGTGCGGCGATTGCGCGAACCGGACATGTGGAGCGGATGGGGTATCAGGACATTGTCTGAGCGTCATCCCGCCTATAGCCCGTTCTCCTATCAAAACGGCTCGGTGTGGCCGCACGATAACGGCATCATCGCGATGGGGTTCAAGCGGTATGGATTTGCCGAGGAAGCGGCCATGATAGCCCGCGATATCAGCGAGGCAGGCAAGTACTTTCTGCTCAATCGTCTGCCGGAGTTGTATGCCGGGATTGAACGGGGGCCGGGCACGTTCCCGGTGCAATATCTCGGGGCGAATGTCCCGCAGGCCTGGGCGGCGGGCAGCGTGTTTCATCTGCTTCGCGCCATGTTGGGGCTGGACGCCGATGCGTCGAAGCGCAGGCTGTACCTCGATCCGCTGCTGCCACCCTGGCTACCGGATCTCACGGTGCGCCGGTTGCGGGTCGGCAAGGCGACGCTCGATCTTCGGTTTTGGCGAGAGGGAGCTGTGACCAGGCATGAGGTGCTCGCCGTCGAGGGCGAGGTGCAGGTTCACAGGCGTGACGCATCCGCAACGAACGAGTGAAAGGGCCGGGAGAAAGGAACCGCTCATGCAGCACTATGAACCAACCCTCAGCCTGGTCGGTCGTCTCCTGCTCGCGGCCCTCTTTCTTTGGGCCGGTCTCCATAAGATCTTTAATCCTGAAGGCACGCAACAGTACATGGCGGCCTATGGTCTGACCGTGGGCACTATGTTGTTGTACCTTGCCGCCACCGTGGTGGAGTTTGCGGGAGGCATCGCGCTGATGATCGGACATACGACCCGCGAGGCAGTCTCTCTGCTCGTCCTGTTCATGGTGATGGTGACCGGAATTTTTCACGCCCATCCGGCGGACCCGAACCAGGTCATCCACTTTGCCAAGAACCTCGCCATCATCGGCGGACTCTTGTATGTCCTCGCCTATGGTCCCGGCGCGTCCAGTATCGGCGGTCAGGCCGAACAGCCGACCCCTGCCGCCCTGACGGGGCTCCGGCACACCGCTCTGACGTTGGCGGGTCGCATCTTTCTCGGCGGGCTCTTTCTGCTGTCGGGCCTCAATAAACTTCTCGATCCAACGGGAACCAGGCAGTACATGGCTTCCATGGGAATGACCTCTGCCACAGACCTGTTCTACGCCGGAGCGATCCTGCTGGAAATCGGCGGCGCCCTGTCGCTTTGGCTTGGCTGGTGGACCAGAGCGGGCGCGGCGGCACTGATCGGCTTCCTCGTTCCCGCGACCATGATTTTCCACAGGACATCCATGAGCTTCGTCCATGACGCGACGGTTCAAGACCAACAATTTCACGTGATGAAAAACCTCGCGATCATCGGCGGCCTCATCTACGCCTTGGCGCAGGGGGCCGGGTCCCTGAGTCTCGACGCAAGGCGGCGGTTGAGCCGATAGGCGTCGGCTTTGTCGGATCGGTTGACGGACATGACGGTTGGCCCCGCTGAGATGGCGGAAGGCTGGAAAGGAGAGGCACCATGAAGATGGCATTGATCGAGGCCACAGGGTTTGTCGGCTCGGCGATGTTGCAGGCGGTGTGGGCCGGCGGGTATTGTCATGCATCAGTTATGGCTCAGCGGGCAGCGTCGTCCGGCTGCGGCGCGGCACCCGCGACGTGGTGGCTGTCGTCCAGGTGCGGAAGGCAGCGCGGATGATCTTATCCCTTCTTATCCGGCCCTGTCCGGGGAGGTCGGCATACGTTCGTCGCTGTGTCACGAGCCGACTACATCATCGCCGACGCGGCATCAGTTACCGGAGACCGAAATGGGTACGTTGAACAAGCAGTGGCTCTTGAAAGTCGGGTTTGTCGCGGCTGCGGCGGGTCTGTCCGTTCTCGCCTGGCGCTATGTTCAGCCGACACACCTGTCCGATGGATTTGCCGCCGGTAATGGCCGCATTGAGGCCGTGGAGATCGACATTGCCGCCAAGACGCCGGGCCGCATCAAAGACATTCTCGTGAATGAAGGCGACTTCGTGACCGCCGGGCAGATCGTGGCGCGGATGGACATCGAGGTGCTCGAGTCTCAACGTCGGGAGGCCGAGGCACAATTGCGTCAGGCGCAGAGTGCGGTGGCGCGGGCCCGCAGCCTGGTGGCACAGCGCGAGGCTGAAAAAGTTGCAACCCTGGCGGTGGTGACGCAGCGCGAAACCGAATTCAAACTGGCGCAAACGCGTCAGGCGCGCTCCGAGCCCCTCGCCTCCGATCAGGCGATAGCTCTTCAAGAATTAGACGACACTCGCGCCGCTGCCCGGGGTGCGCAGTCGGCGGTCAGCGCGGCCAAAGCGCAGGTGGCCGCCGCGGCCGCCGCAATAGCCACGGCCCGGTCCCAGGTGCTTGAGGCCGAATCGGTGGTGGAGGCGGCGCGGGCGACTATCGAACGACTTCAGGCCGACATCAACGACAGCACACTGAAGACACCTCGGGACGGTCGCGTGCAGTACCGTATTGCCCAGCCCAGCGAAGTGATCGGCGCAGGCGGCAAGGTGCTCAACCTCCTGGATCTGGCTGATGTCTACATGACATTTTTTCTCCCCACGTCCGCCGCCGGACGGGTCGCGCTCGGTTCCGAGGTGCGCCTGGTGCTCGATGCCGTGCCGCAGTTTGTGATTCCTGCCAATGTGTCCTTCGTCGCCGACAACGCTCAGTTCACGCCCAAGACAGTGGAGACGGCCAGCGAGCGGGAGAAACTCATGTTCCGGGTGAAGGCGAGGATCGATCCGGAACTCCTGAAGAAACATATCCGTCAGGTGAAGACCGGCTTGCCGGGGATGGCCTATGTCCGTCTCGATTCCAAGGTCGAGTGGCCCGATTCTTTACAGGTCAAGTTGCCGGAATGAGGCATGACCAGCCAGCCGACCTGCCGACGGTGGAAGAGGCGCTGGTCGTACGCGTCACTGATGTCAGTCTGCGTTATGGAAAGCGACTCGCGCTGGACGCCGTCAGCCTCGATGTGCCGGCGGGAAAGATGGTCGGGCTTCTCGGCCCTGACGGCGTGGGGAAGTCGAGCCTGTTCTCCTTAATCTCGGGTGCCCGTGCGATTCAGGAAGGGCGGATCGAGGTGCTCGGTGGCAACATGGCTGAGGCGCGCCACCGCCGGGAGGTCTGCCCGCGTATCGCCTATATGCCCCAAGGTCTGGGCAAGAATCTCTATCCGACCCTGTCCGTGTTCGAGAATATCGATTTCTTCGGCCGCCTCTTCGGTCACCGCGAGGTCGAGCGGATGTACCGCATCGCCGAGCTCCTCGACAGCACCGGGCTCACGCCGTTCCGCGATCGGCCGGCGGGCAAGCTTTCCGGCGGCATGAAACAAAAACTCGGACTCTGTTGCGCGCTTATCCACGATCCGGACTTGTTGATCCTCGACGAGCCGACCACCGGAGTCGATCCCCTGTCGCGCCGGCAATTCTGGGATCTGGTCGAGCGCATTCGTAGAGGCCGGCCCGGCATGAGCGTGCTCATGTCGACCGCCTATATGGAGGAAGCCGGGCGGTTCGATTGGCTGGTGGCGATGGACGCCGGCCGTGTGCTGGCTACCGGCACCCCTCACGAGCTGCTCGTGCGCAGCGGCACCACGTCTCTGGAGGAGGCTTTTATCGCGCTGCTTCCGGAGGAAGAGCGACGCGGGCACCGGACGGTGGTGATCCCGCCCCGCACAGGCGACGACGGCGACATCGCGATCGAGGCGAAAGACCTGACGATGCGTTTCGGCGACTTCGTTGCGGTCGATCATGTGAGCTTTCGTATCGAACGAGGGGAAATCTTCGGCTTTCTCGGCTCGAACGGGTGCGGCAAGACCACCACCATGAAAATGCTGACGGGCCTGCTGCCGGCCAGCGAGGGACAGGCCTGGTTATTCGGGAAAGCGGTGGACCCGAAAGATCTCACAACCAGGCGACGTGTCGGCTACATGTCGCAGTCCTTTTCGCTCTATTTGGAACTGACGGTGCGTCAGAATCTGGCGCTGCACGCCAAGCTGTTCCACGTGCCGGCAGAGGAGATCAGCGGCCGGGTCGAGGCGATGGCCGAACGGTTCGATCTGGCCGACGTGATTGACGCGCTGCCCGACGCCTTGCCATTGGGTCGCCGCCAGCGCTTGTCGCTGGCGGTGGCGATGATCCATCGGCCGGAGATGCTGATCCTTGATGAACCCACCTCCGGCGTCGATCCGATCGCCCGCGATGCCTTCTGGCAGATCATGATCGATCTGGCGCGCCAAGACAAAGTCACCATTTTCATCTCGACCCATTTTATGAACGAGGCGGAGCGTTGTGACCGCATTTCGCTGATGCACGCGGGCAAGGTGCTTGTCAGCGGCTCACCCGCCGCGCTGACGGCACAGCGTGGAGTGAACAGTCTGGAGGATGCCTTCATCGGGTACCTGGAAGAGGCGATGGCAGAGGGCAACACAACAGGGTCGCCGTTTCCGGACAACAGGGTCGCGTCTCCGGCCCCTGCCCTCGCCGCGCCTGCCTCCGCCGTGACGGCGCATGAAAAGGGGCGGGGGTTCGATGTGCGCCGTCTGCTCAGCTATACCCGTATCGAGGCGCTGGGGCTTCGTCGGGATCCGATTCGTGCCACCCTGGCGCTCCTTGGCAGCATCCTGCTGATGTTCGTCGTGGGCTACGGCATCAGCATGGATGTGGACGATCTGACGTTTGCCGTGCTCGACCGCGATCAAACCGCAACCAGCCACGACTATGTGCTGAACCTCGCCGGCTCGCGGTATTTCATCGAGCACGCGCCCATTGCCGACCATGCCGAGCTGGACCGTCGCATGCGGAGCGGAGAGCTGAGCCTCGCCCTCGAAATTCCCCCCGGCTTCGCTCGCGATCTGAGCCGTGGGAATCGAGTGGAGATCGGGGCTTGGGTCGACGGGGCGATGCCGCAACGGGCTGAAACCGTGCAGGGTTATGTGCGCGGCATGCACGCCCATTGGCTGGCCGGTATGGCCTCTCACCAGCCGGGACAACCACTGTCCGCCGGGTTGGTCAACATCGAAACTCGGTTTCGCTATAACCCCGACGTCAAGAGTCTGGTCTCGATGGTGCCGGCGATGATTCCGTTGCTCTTGATGCTGATTCCATCCATGCTCACCGCGCTCTCCGTCGTGCGGGACAAGGAAATGGGCTCGATCGTGAACCTCTACGTCACACCGGTGACCAAGTTGGAGTTTCTGCTCGGCAAGCAACTGCCCTACATCCTGCTGGCGATGCTCAACTTCCTGGTGATGGCCGCGCTCGCGGTCACCGTATTCGGCGTACCCCTGACCGGCAGTTTTTTTACCCTGGCCACGGCGGCGCTGCTGTACGTCATTTCCGCCACCGCCATGGGTCTGTTGATCTCGACCTTCATGCGCAGTCAAATCGCGGCCGTCTTCGGCACTATGGTGCTGACCCTCCTCCCGGCGACGCAGTTCTCCGGCATGATCGATCCGGTCTCTTCGCTGGAAGGACTTGGCGCCCTGATCGGCCGTCTGTATCCGACCACCCATTTCTTGACCATCTGTCGCGGAACCTTCTCCAAGGCGCTGGGTTTCGCCGACGTGCAGCATGCCCTGTTGTCTCTCGTGCTGGCGGTGCCTGTCTTGATGGGGCTCTGCGTCGCCCTCTTGAAAAAGCAGGAGGCCTGAATGCGCCTGGCGAACATGCTGCAGCTGGGGATCAAAGAACTGCGTAGCCTGGCGCGAGATTCCAGGCTGCTGATCTTGATCGTGTACTCGTTTTCCGTTGCCATTTATATCGGCGCGACGGCGATGCCGGAATCGCTCAACAAGGCTCCGATCGCTATCGTCGATGAGGATCGGTCGCCGCTCTCGCTGCGCATCGTCGGCGCGTTTTATCCCCCGCATTTCCTGGCCCCGGAGTTGATTCCCCATGCCGGCATGGACGAGGGCATGGATGCCGGTCGGTTCACCTTCGCGCTCAACATTCCGCCGGAGTTCCAGCGAGACCTGCTGGCCGGACGGGGGCCGACAATCCAGCTCAACGTCGATGCTACTCGCATGAGCCAGGCCTTCGTCGGCAGCGGCTACATTCAGACGATCATCAACGACGAAGTGAGCGAGTTCGCCCGGCGCTATCGCGCGAGTACCATGCCACCAGTGGACCTTGCGCTGCGCGCCCGCTTCAATCCCTCGTTGACGCAGACCTGGTTCGGCGCGGTGATGCAGGTCATCAACAATGTGACGATGTTATCGCTCGTGCTCACCGGTGCGGCACTGATCCGGGAGCGGGAGCGCGGCACCATCGAGCATCTCCTGGTCATGCCGGTCACGCCATTGGAGATTATGACCAGCAAGGTCTGGCCGATGGGAGTCGTTGTCCTCGCCGCCTGTGCCTTTGCACTCCTGGTCATTGTAGAGGGGCTGCTGGCGATGCCGATCGAGGGGTCGCTGGCTCTGTTCTTCACCGGCGCAGCTGTGCACCTGTTTGCTACCACCTCGCTGGGGATCTTCCTGGCCACGGTCGCCCGCTCAATGCCCCAGTTCGGATTGTTGCTCGTACTGGTGCTGCTGCCGCTGCAGATGTTGTCCGGCGGCGCCACGCCGCGCGAGAGTATGCCGGAGTTTGTACAGGTGCTGATGCAGGCGGCGCCCACGACCCATTTCGTCATGCTCGCCCAGGCAATCTTATATCGCGGCGCAGGCCTGGAGGTGGTCTGGCCTCAATTCATCAGTCTGGCCATCATCGGTGTCATCTTCTTTTCAATCGCGCTGGGGCGTCTCCGGAAGACCATCGGGATGATGGCGTGAGCAACTCCCTGCGTGGGCATCGAAAAGACGCCGGGCCGCGCGGGACAGTAGATCGGTCGCAGTGTGCGAGGCGAGATGGGGCATCGGTGGCCCGGACGGCGCGGTGGCTCGTCTGGGTTTGAAGCGTACGACACTCACCTCGACAATGAAGAAACTCGGCATCAACCGTCCCGTCAGGTGACGATGCGCTTCGTCACCTGACGATCTCTCGTCGTTTTCGCGTCGTCACTCTCCCATGCGCCAAGGCGTCTTTTTCTCCGGCCACATAGATCCATTCTGTATTTCAAATGGTTAACCTCTGTTGTGTGATCGGGCACCGCTGGTATGGGCCTTGCCATTACCGGTGGATAGCAACGCACAAGGGAACCGGGGGTGACTTCATGAAAGACATGACGCTGTGGGTTGGCTGGTACGGAATGCTCGCGACCCTGCCGCTCTTCCTTGCAGGGCTGCTGATGAAGGAGCGGATGGCGATTGTGGTTCTGCAACGGCTACGTGGGCACAGACAGTAATTACTATATTCTCAAGGAGGTGTCGCATGTACAGCTTTTTTAAGACAGACGATTCATGGGCGGGTTTGATTCTGCGGGTGGTGCTGGGCGGTGTGATGTTTGCGCATGGCGCTCAGAAGCTCTTGGGTTGGTACGGAGGATTCGGATTTGAGGGCACCATGGGATTTTTCACTCAAACAATGGGCCTCCCCTGGCTGGTCGCGTTTCTCGTGATCATCGGGGAATCCATCGGCAGTCTTGGATTGCTGGCTGGCCTGCTCACCCGGTTCACGGCGGCGAGTTTCATCGTGATCATGACGGGCGCGATCATGACCGTGCACCTGCCGCAAGGGTTCTTCATGAATTGGTTTGGGCAACAGACCGGTGAAGGGTTCGAATATCACCTGCTGGTTATCGGCATGAGCCTGGCGTTGCTGGTTGTCGGCGGAGGGAAGTGGGCGCTCGACGGTGTCATCGCCCGCTGGCTCAATGAGCGGACGACGATGCCGGTTCCAAAGGCCCGAGAAGCGAACTTCGCTCTCCGCATGTTCTGAGTGTCATGGTAAGGGCGGGCAGCGGGCTGACGGGACGAAGGGAACCACGACCATGTTGAAGATTGCAGTGTCGAGCATGAACCCGGGAACCATCTTCGTTCTTTCCGGGCGGCTGGCCGGTCCCTGGGTCGAGGAGCTGCGGGATTCCTGGTTGAAGCAGGAGATCGGCGGGCCGACTCCATGCCATGTCGACCTCCGGGAAGTGACCTTCATCGATGAAGCGGGAACCACGCTGTTGTCTCAGATGTACCACGAGGGGGTCACGATTCAGGCGTCAGGCTGTCTGATGGGGGCCATTGTGCAGGAGTTGAGCAAGGCAGGACCGGTGATTACGGAGACGAAGTGGCATGACGTGCCAGGATGATTGTCGACAGGTGTGGCAGATCGACGCAGGGATATCAGAACGAAAGGTGCATAATGCCGGTGACATTGATCAACGTGTTTTCAGCTCCGATCGCCAAGGATGAGGACTTCGTGAAATGGTGGGCCGATATCAAGTACCCTATCACCAAGCAACCGGGATTCATCAGCGGCACGTTTCACAAAAACATCAAGTCGGACAGCCGGTTCAACCATATCAATGTGGCAATCTGGGACAATGAGACCCTGTATTGGAAGGCTACGAGAAGAGTGTCACGCCCCTGAAGGAGAAGTTGGGAGCAACTGGGCGTGGAGATGACACCGGCCCTCTACCACGTCGCCTTCGAATACTGATTTAATACTCACGAGAGGCATTGCTCAAGCACCATGTCATTCACCAAGGAGGGCAGCATGAACATGCAGCATGTGGTTCGGGTCGCGATCGGGGGGCTGGTTCTGGCCGGGGCGCTGGTCGGGGCTGGCTGCCACCGTCACCATACGCCGGCGGAGCGCGCCGACTGGATGACAAGCAAGATCGCCAAACATCTGGATCTCGACGACCAGCAAAAGGCGAAGCTCATGGCCGTGAGGGACGAAATGGTTGCGGCTCGTGCCGAATCGCAGCCGGAGCACAAAGCGATCATGGAAGAGCTGATCGCCCAGGTGCAGAGTGACCGGCTGGATCAGGCCAAACTGACGCAATTGATGGATCGTCACCAAGCCGAACAGAAGCGCGTGATGCAGAAGGTGTTGCCCAAGGTGACAGAGTGGCATGCGACGCTTCGCCCGGAACAGAAAGCAGAAGCCGTGGAGCATATCCGCAAGTGGATGGACCGGTACGGAGACCATTGAATCATTAGATCGATGGTGGGCCGATGTGTCGGAGGCGCCTGTCTCTGGCAAAAAGGTCCACCATCGGCTACAGTGTCGACGCGAGGACAATGGGGCCTTGCAGGATTGATCGCCTACACGCCTCAGGACAGCCTGATTGCATGACCATCCGTACCTCCATCACGGCAGCCGCCGTCCTCGCCGTCGTTGTGATAACCGGATATCTCCTTCTTGATCGACTCGTATGGCACAACAGGTTGCCGGATGGGCTGATTCAGGCCAATGGCCGCATTGAAGGCGACCATGTCACTGTGGCCAGCAAGTTCCCCGGACGTGTCATCGAGCTGGCGGCGCGTGAGGGCACGGAGGTGCTCAAAGGCAGCGTCTTGATTCGGCTCGATGATGCGCAAACAAAAGCCAAGGTCGATCAAGCCGCCCGGCTGGTCGATAGTCTGATGGCCCAGGTGGAGGCGGCCCATACCGCACTCGCGATCCTGAACCTTGAAGTCCCTCTGAGCATCGAGGCGGCCGCCGCCAAAGTTGAGAGTGCGCGCGCCGTCATCCGGAAAGCCCGCGCCATCGAATACGAAGCCCGTCGAGACGCCGAACGCATTCGCGCCCTGCTTCCGGAGCAGGCAGTGGCTCAACAGCAAGTGGACCAGGCTGATGCGCGTTGGAAAATTGCCGTCACCGAAATTGCCGTGGCGCACGCCGCCCACGAGCAAGCCGGTAAGGAACTGGCACAGGCGGAATTGGGGCGGGAACGCATCCGCTCGAAAGAAGCGGAAGTTGCCGCGCTCGAACGGCAGCGTGACCAAGCGGATGCGGCGCTGGCGGAGGCCCGCAGCGTGCTCGATGATCTGACGATTGTGGCCCCGACGAATGGTACGGTGACCACGCGCATGGTCGACGTCGGCGAAGTCGTGGCTACAGGCGCGCCGCTCCTCGAATTGGTGGACCTCGATCGCCTGTACCTGCAGGTCTATGTCCCGGAACTCCAGATTGGCAAAGTCCGCCTCGATTTGCCGGCCCACATTCACACAGATGCGTTTCCCGACCAACCGTTCGACGCGACGGTCCGATACATCGCCTCCAAGGCGGAATTCACGCCCAAAGAAGTCCAAACCCCGGACGAACGGGTCAAGTTGATCTATGCCGTTCGGCTCTATCTGACGACGAACCCAGGTCATCGGCTGACGCCCGGTCTGCCGGCGGATGCGGTGATTCGCTGGAAGGACGACGTCGCCTGGTCGAAGCCCCGATGATGAGCCCGCCTGCTTCCTCAGCGGATGAGGTCGTGCGGGTGTCCGGTTTCGTCAAGCGATACAAGCAGCACTGTGCAGTCAACGGTTTGGACTTCACTGTGCAGCGTGGCGAGATCTATGGCCTCATTGGCCCCGATGGTGCGGGCAAGAGCAGCGTGCTGAAGACGATCGCGGGGGTGTTGGGGTACGAGGAGGGATCCGTCGAAGTGTTCGGGACCCTATTGGATTCCGAACGGGCGGCGGAACAGGTGAAGCGGCGGATCGGATTTCTTCCCCAAGGATTGGGACTCAATCTCTACCCGGAGCTTTCTGTCGAGGAGAACATCGATTTCTTTGCCAAGCTGCGGCTGGTTCCCGAGGCGGACCTTCAGGCCCGCAAGGCCCGGTTACTCGGCATCACACGCTTGGATCGCTTTCGTACACGGTTGATGAAACAGCTCTCGGGCGGCATGAAGCAGAAGCTCGGCCTGATTTGCACGCTGATTCATGAGCCGGAGCTCGCCATTCTTGACGAGCCGACGACTGGTGTCGACCCGGTGTCGCGCCGCGATTTCTGGGCCATTCTAGCGGAATGGCAAGCAGTGAAGGGGATGACCGCGCTCGTCTCGACCGCCTACATGGACGAAGCGGTCCGCTTTCATCGACTCTCGTTTCTCTCGCATGGACGCGTGCTGGCCTCCGGCAGACCTGCAGACGTTCACTCGTTAGTGCCTGGCCTGGTCGTCACCTTCGAATCCACCCCGCAACTCGAAGCGGTCGCCCGTCTGAAACGCCGTTATACCCAAGTGGAGTCGTTGGGCCCGTCGCTCCACGTGTTTACCCCGGAGCAGGATGCGGAGGCCGCCGTTGCCGGGATCCGACAGACGCTGGACGATTTACCGGCGGCACACCTCCGCACGGATGAACCGGAACTGGAAGATGTCGTCGTGGCGCTCCTGCTGAAAGAACAGGATGGTCAGACCACAGTATCGGACCGATCGGGCCAGTCCGCCCTCTCGGCGAACATGCCGCAGTTTGACGCACCGGCCGTCGAGGCCAAGGAGCTGATTCGTGACTTTGGTTCATTTCGAGCCGTGGACCGTGTCAGTTTCGAGATGAAACAAGGTGAAATCTTCGGACTCTTGGGGGCGAATGGCGCGGGCAAAACGACCGTCATCAAGATGCTGACTGGCATCGTGCCTCCAACGGGCGGAGCAGGGCGCGTGGCCGGCGCCGACATGCGGACGGCGAGCGGGGCGATCAAGGAACGTATCGGGTACATGTCCCAGGCCTTCTCCCTCTACCTTGACCTGACCGTGATCGAGAATATTCGACTCTTTGCTGATATCTACGGATTGGCTCGTCGACAGGCGCAGCAACGGATGGAGTGGATCGTGGAGATGGCAGGCCTCAGCGGTTATGTGAACGATCGGACGGGGCGCCTTCCGATGGGGGTGCGGCAGCGTCTCGCGTTGGGTTGCGCACTCGTCCACAGCCCCCGGGTCTTATTCCTGGATGAACCGACCTCCGGCGTAGACCCCATCGGCCGCCGGCGGTTCTGGGAGCTGCTGTCGCGGTTGGCCCGTGAGGAAGGTGTCGCGATCCTCATCACCACGCATTATCTTAGCGAAGCGGAACATTGTGATCGGCTGGCCCTCATGTATGCCGGACGCATCGTGGCCGAGGGGACGCCGGGGGAGCTCAAAACAGAGGTGGAACGGGAAGTCGGGCAACTGCTGGAGCTGACCGTGGACAAGCCAGGGGCCGCACTCGCGCAGGTGGCGGCGGCTGGGTTCACGGGCGCGGCGCTCTTTGGAACGAAGATTCATGTGCTCTCACGCGATCCATCCGGTGACGAGGCGCGTCTCCGTGAGGTCCTGGCTCAGGTCGGCATGACCGTGACCGGAGTGCGTCCGCGAATGCTCAGCTTGGAGGACGTGTTTGTGTCACGAGTCATGGCGCTCGAACAGGCGTCGCACAAGGAGGGGTCTCGCTGAATCTCCAACGCATCAGGGCTGTGGCGCTCAAGGAGTGGAAGGAGACGACCAGAGACCGGCTGTTCCTCCTGTTGGCCTTTCTCCTGCCGGCTCTCTGGCTCGTGGTGTTCGGATACGGGCTCAATCTGGACGTCGAAGACATTCCCTTTGCCGTATTGGATCGTGACCAGAGTGAGTTCAGTCGGGAGTATCTCCAGCGGTTCATTCAGTCGCGGTATTTTTCGTTCCGAGGTTATGCACACGACGAACGCACCCTGGATCGCCTGTTGACCGAAACAAAGATCCGGGCGGCCATCATCGTCCCTGAGCGATTTCAGGAGCAATTGATCGCAGGCGAAGCGGCCACCGTGCAGACGTTGCTCGACGGGACCTTTCCTCTCCATACGGATATCGCCAAGGGGTATGTTATCGCCATCAACCAGGCGTTCACCGAGGATCGGCTGATCGACTTTTTCCGCCGCTCCCGCGGGCTCACCCAGGAGCAAGCCGGCGTCCTCGTGCGTCCGTTGAGCGTCGAGGTTCGCTATCTGTACAACGAGGAGGTCCGCAGTACCTGGTCCATGGTACCGGCGCTGGTCATGTTCACCTTGATGCTCGCGTCTCCCCTCCTGACAGCGCTTGGGGTGGTGCGGGAAAAAGAAACAGGCTCGATCTATAATATCTACAGCTCCACCGTGAGCCGAGCCGAGTTTCTCACCGGAAAGCTGCTCCCCTATATCCTCATTTCCCTCGTGAATGTCTGCGTGTTATGGCTGATGGCCGTGGGCCTTTTTCAGGTGCCGTTCAAGGGATACTTTCTCTTGTTCTTTTTCGCGGCGGTGCTCTTCGTCTGCTGTACCACGGGAATCGGCCTGCTGATTTCGCTGCTGGTGCAAACGCAAATGGCGGCGCTGATCATCACGATGGTGGTGGCCATGATTCCGACCATTTTGTTTTCCGGCCTGCTCGTGCCTGTCGCTTCGTTAACGCGCGGGGCGAAGGTCCAGGCGCACCTCTTTCCGGCCATGTATTTCACCAACATTGTGCGAGGCAGTTTCTTGAAAGGCGTCGGCGCGGACGTGCTGTGGATCGATCTGCTGGCGCTGGCGATCTTTGCCGCCGCGATGGGGGGGCTCACGTATCACCTTTTTACCAAGCGACCGAAGACATGAGGGGTGTGGAATGACGGTCGGGCGGGGGGCAGCCACGTGGGGACAACGCCTCGTCGCGCTGACGTGGAAGGAACTCTTGCAACTGTGGCGCGATGTGCCGCTGTTATTGTTCCTGATCTATTCATTTTCACTCTCGGTGCTGGTCAGTGGAGCCGGGATTACAATGCAACTCACCAACGCGGAGTTGCTGGTGCACGATGAGGATCAGAGTCCCTCGTCTCGCGAGCTGATTCATCGGTTCCAGCCTCCGTATTTTGCATTGGTGGGAGCGATCAGCGATCCTCGCGAAGGGCTCAGGCAACTGGACGAAGGCCGGGCGATGGTGGTGTTGGACATTCCTCCGCGATTTCACGAAGCCCTCATGAGCGGAGAACGAACGACGATTCAGCTGCTTGTTGATACCACCAATGCTCCTCAGGGGCTGTCAGCCGCTGCCTATACCGTGCGAATTGCCGCCTCGTTCGGCACCGAGACGGCTCTCGCCTCTGCCGGTCTGTCCGGAGCGAAAGCGAGCATGCCGCTCGTGTCTAGTGCGCATCGTGTCTGGTTCAACCCTACCCAAGACGAACGATGGTTTCAGTCCATTTCGCATCTGTTGCGTATGATCACGCTCTTTGCGGTGTTGTTGCCGGCTGCCGCGCTGGTGCGTGAAAAGGAGCGCGGCACGGTCGAGCAATTGCTGGTGTCGCCGGTGTCTCCGTTTCAGATCATGTTTTCGAAAGTGCTCGCCATGTCCGGAGTCATTCTCCTCGCGACGGCATTGGCCCTGTATGGCGTATTACATCCCGTCTTTCACGTGCCGATGAAGGGGTCGGCGGCGCTCTTTTTTCTGCTGACCGCGTTGCATGTCTTCACCACCGCCGGATTCGGATTGGTGGCGGCCACCCTCGCGAAGAACCAGGCCCAGGTGGCCATGATGGCACTCTTCGTCGTCGGCCCGATGCTGTTACTGTCAGGCATTACCTCGCCCTTCGAATCCATGCCCCAATGGGTGCAGGCGATCATGACGTTGTCCCCTCTCCGCTACTACATCGACATCACCTACGGCGTGATGTTGAAGGGGGCAGGCCTGGATCTGCTGTGGAAGCCTGTCGGGGCCATGCTCCTGTTGGGCGGGACGTTGTTTGGTTCTGGTATGTGGCGGTTTCGACGGCAATTCCAATGAGTCAATAGCCTCGCCGCGCGGCTGTGGTTCATCCACCGCCCGGCATTACCGGGATGCATGTTGTGACCGACGCGCAGGACATCTTCGAGTTGAGCGATCGATGAGCCTCATCCTCTAGCCGACCGACCAACTGTCTCTGCGCCATGGGTCCCACAGGGCAGAGGCGCGACAACCCACGATCTCAAAAGTCCCGAAGCATAGTCCTCGACCGGTTCTCTGCCCTCCCTGACGATCTCCTTCGTCACCTGGCGAACCCTCGTCACCGTCGCATCGTCACTCAATGACTCAGGCGGATGTGGCCTGTTGGTGATCGACAGGGTTTGCCAGTTGTTTCAATTGGTTACGTATATCGACGGCACGGGCAGCGAAGTGGAATGACCTTTGCCATTACCTGAAGTAGCGCTGCATGAGGGATCGGGAGGTGAGGCCATGAAAGACATGACGCTGTGGGGCTGGTGGTACGGAATGTTCGTGACCCTGCCGCTCTTCGTGGCAGGGCTGTTCCTGAAGGATCGACTGGCGAGTGCGGTTCCGCAACGGGTGCGGAGCCAACGACGGTAATTCATATCAAGGAGGTGTGACATGTACGGCTTTTTCAAAACAGATGAGTCCTGGGCGGGTTTGATTCTTCGGGTGGTGTTGGGCGGCGTGATATTCGCGCACGGCGCTCAGAAACTATTGGGCTGGTACGGAGGGTTCGGGTTCGAGGGCACCATGGGATTCTTTACTCAGAAGATGGGCCTCCCCTGGCTGGTCGCATTTCTCGTGATCATCGGTGAATCCATCGGCAGCCTGGGCTTGCTGGCCGGCCTGCTCACCCGGTTCACGGCGGCGAGTTTCATCGTGATCATGCTGGGCGCGATCATGACCGTGCATCTGCCTCAAGGATTCTTCATGAACTGGTTCGGACAGCAGACCGGTGAAGGCTTCGAATATCACCTGCTGGTCATCGGCATGAGCCTGGCGTTGTTGGTCGTCGGCGGGGGCAAGTGGTCGCTCGACGGTTTGATTGCCAGATGGCTGGGTGAGCCGGCGGCGGTTCAGCCCTCGCAAACAGGCAAGCCGGCCTATGCGTTCCGGACGTTGTAAGAGTCATGCAGAATCGCCGTGAATGGAGACCCGGACACCATGCTCAAAATTACGGTGTCGAACAACAATGCAGGGACCACCTACGGCCTCTCCGGGCGGTTGGTGGGTCCCTGGGTCGAAGAGTTTCGGCAATGTTGGTTCCAGGCGGAATCAGGTGGAACGGCCCCCTGCCATCTCGATCTCCGGGAAGTGACCTTCATCGATGAGGCGGGTACCACGCTGCTGTCTCAGATGTACCGCGAGGGGGTCACCATTCAGGCGTCAGGCTGTCTGACGAGGGCCATCGTGCAGAATTTAGGCAAGACAGGCGTTCACCATCACGGATGAAGGGAGTCAAACGATGAGACACATGACGGTTATTCTCGGTTCAATGGTTCTCAGCTTGTCGATGGCGGTGTCCTATGGGCAAGCCGCCGAAAGCGGGGGCAAGAGCGCGACGCACATGAAGGTCAGCGGAGTGGTATCGAATGTGGCGTCAGGCATCACCACCGTGAAGACGCCCTGGGGAACGATGAAAATCGCGTCCACGCTCACGCCCAAGAATCTTGAGGTGGGGGAAGAAGTCGACATGCAGGTCAATGAAAACAATGCCGTGATCGATGTCCATCGGAAGGGAGACAAGGCTCATTCGCATCGCTTCGTCACAGGCAACCTGGCCTATGCCTCGCCGGATAAGAAAGAAATCAAAGTGTGGACGCCGGAAGGTGAGAAAGCCATCGATGTGCAGACCGGAAAATCAAAGTTGTCGGCCCTAGAAGAAGGGGCACCGGTGACGGTCGAGTTGAACGAAGCGGGAAAGATGATCGACATCCATCGCTTCACTGTGGAGATGAGCTTCGACGAACACCCGCGTACGAAGCCCGGCTATGTCATTCAGGTGGATGGCACGGTCGTCAAGTTTGATTCGAGCCTGGCCTACGTGAAGACGCCGGCCGGACAGTACACGCTCTTGAAGAAGTATGCCCCGGCCGATGCGGCGGTCGGCGATCACGTGTCCCTCTGGATCAATGAAGAGGGCATGGTGATCGATGT
>JADYYH010000074.1 GCA_020853775.1 Nitrospira sp. | reverse complement strand
GGTATACCGTCTGTCGCCATCGGGTGCCTCCATCGCTGTACGTAGAAGCTGCTTGGTCGCCGCTCCTATAGCACAGGGAGGAGCCTCGATGGCTTTTTTTATGACGCGAGTCGTGAATTTTCCGGGCTAGGGAGCCTGTCGAGGTGAGGTCGCTCCTGGAACTAGGGGCTTCTCTAGTGGGGGGATGAACTTGGATCGCGCAGATTAATGCTGGCGGTTCACCCACACTCGGAGGACGGTTATGCGTACATTCATGACAGTTACGGCGTTTGCGCTGTGTTTCTCTGCAGGGATGGTTTTCTCCGCGGATGCGAGCGAGACCAAAGCCAAGATGGAGAAGGCCAAAGGTGACATCAAGGGAAATGTCGAAGAGATGAAGGGGGAGACGAGGGCCATGAAGGAGGAGTTGAAGGGAAATGAGACGAAGGCCGAGTTCGAACGAGCAAAGGGAAAACTGAAGGCTACGAAAGAACGGGCCAAGGGGAAAGCGAAGGAACTCAAAGAAAAGGTGACGGACTAAACAGCAGTCTTCCAGATGCCCGCGTGATTGAAGACGGCGGGCATCTGGGGGGGCGGGTCCTGTCCGTGATCAGCGAGGCTTCCGGGCGCTGACGATCCGTACCGCAATGGGCAACGACACCCCCTCCGCTCGGCGATAGTCATTCACGGTTGTGATGATCCCGCGTTCCGCCTCGGCTTGTTGGGCCGGGGTGAGTGTTGCAAAGAGGTTTTGAATCGGTGCGGCGATATCCATCAGGCCGCGAAAAAACTCTTCTGCGGTCGTATAGGTCACTTCAGCCGTAAACTCGTCGTCGTCCAGCACGGTGAGACCGGCGCGTTCGAATATGCCGGCCAGGTCGCCTGGACGCGCCAGTCGGAAAATCCCCGGCGCCTCGGGATCGGGCGGGGGCAGCGGCGTGATGGTTTTGATCACGTCCATCGGAATTCGGATGAAAGGATTTTTGTCGGGGCTCGACCAGACGGCGGCGGCGACATATCCTCCCGGCTTCAGCACGCGGGCGATCTCCGCAGCCGCCTTGGGGATTTCCGGTAGGAACATCAAACAGAACCGGCTGATGATCGAGTCGATCGAGCCGGACTCGAACGGCAAGGCTGTCACGTCCCCGGTTCGGAAGCTGACCTGTTGCAGGCCGAGCGTCTTCGCTTTGCGCGTCGCCACGGCCAGCATGGATTCGGCGAGATCCATGCCAACCACCGTTCCATCACTCCCCACCACCTCACCGGCCAGGATCGCCGGATACCCGGTCCCGGATCCCAAGTCCAACACCCGAAGCCCCGGACGGATGCGCGCATCGGCGACCAGCCGGTGGTTGATGAAGGCCATCGTGCGATTGAAAAACTGATCCCATTTATCCCAACCGGCGGCGACGCGGTTCCAATCCTGTCGCTGGGCTTCGATCACAGCTGCGGGTGTGTGTGAGGGCATCGGCGGACTCCTTGTTAATCGACGGGGCGGAGTTTATTTCACGCGCTCAAAGGCAAACACCTTCGGCACGTCCTTTCCAGCCTTGCTCAACGTCCAGGTCTGGGAGAAGTGGTCGTGGTCTTTGACCTCGATCGAAAGCTGATGCATGTGCACATCGGTCGGATTCTTCAGATTCGTCGCATCCACGAACGAAAACGTGATGGTTTTCTCTCCGTCTTTGATCGGGGCGGCGCGCATGCGCGGCTGGTTATCGAGCGAGCAATAATGCGTCAACATGAGTTGGTCGCCGTCGCTGTAGTACATGGTTGTCATCGGGGGGCTGTCGGGAGGTGTCAGGATTTCGGTAAGGGTCGTGCCGCCTGAGCTGAGGGTGAAGGCGATCTTGTGAGCCTTGCCATCCGCATCCGCCCCCTTCCATTCGCCGACCAGGAATTTGAGCGGCGTGAGGCTCGTATCAGGGATGTCGGCGGCTTGAGTCACGAGTGGGGTGAGGAGGAAGGCGAGGCTACAGAGAGTGCGATGAATTCCACGCGGCATGCAAACCCTCCATTTAAACAGCGAAGAATGCAGAACAGCATTCAGTCAAGCATGTCTCCAAGGTTGAGATCAAGACTTTTTCCGCCGCTGTCGCAAAAGCGAACAGCGAGAAGGGAAGAATGAATCACAAATACACGTATTCAATAATTGAGAGAGCGCGAGGAGAATGGAGCCTTGTTCAGGCACCTCTGCCCGCTGGTGCTCCGCTTCCCACTGTAATGATTGTCGCCTCGTTCCGTCTGTAGTGGTGAACGGCACGATCACCATTCACAAGGAGGGCGCTCATGAGCCATCATCACTCAGCGGCTGCACCTGTACTACGTCATGCAGATTCAGGTAGGCACGATCAACATCACCAGCGGCATGAACACCTTGAAGGTCGGCGCGAGCGTCATGACCATGCCCATCATCAAGAGCCTCGCGCAGAGACGCACCAAACAGCGTCGCTTGACCGGACAGCGCTCATGGCGACCCTGCATTGCTTGAGCGGCTGCACGATCGGCGAACTACTCGGGATGGCTATCGGCACGGCGTCGGGCTGGGGCAATTGGCCGACAGTCGGACTCGCTATTGCGTTGGCCTTCTTCTTCGGCTATGCCATGACCGTCTATCCCTTGCGGCGGGCAGGGATGGCATGGGGAACGGCGTTGGGGTTGGCCCTGGCGTCGGACACCCTGTCGATGACGATCATGGAACTGGTGGACAATGCCATCATGCTGATCATTCCCGGTGCCATGGACGCCGGGCTGTTTGATCTGCTGTTCTGGGGCAGTCTGGTCTTGTCCCTGCTCGTGGCCGGAGTTGCGGCCTTTCCCGTCAATCGGTGGTTGATCGCGCGGGGCAAGGGCCATGCGCTGGTGCCTGGCCACCATTGCCACTGAGGCTCATTAAGTTGGAGCGGCGAACATGAGACCTGCCTGGACGATCCTCCGCAGCATCGCGATCGTGGCTACCGCCACGGTCGCCGTCGCGCTGGCGGCGTGCAGCCAGTTCGAACCGCGTGACAAGCGGTTTTATTACCGCGCCTTGTGGAATTTTTCGTTGCGGGAAGATCTGGCCGAGTTGGACAGTGAGTTTAATGGCGTCGATTTCGGCCATTCCAATTTGTACGAGAATCTGTTGCTGACCGGCGGCCAGGATGTCTCGGCCATCGAAGATCGCACGCGTCAGGAGACGCTCGCATTCATCGCGACCAAACCGCGGCTGAATCCCAACGAAGAAGCCATCGCTCCCACCTACATGAAGCTGGCCTGGCGTGCGCAGAACACGTTCGACGAAGCGCATGCGCTGCACCGCGCCACCTATGACATTGCCGTATCGGATGAGCCCGATAAGGATCGCGCGATTCAGAACGTCTTGGCCTATTACAAGGAGAGCGCCTACGCCATCACGTCCAAGCAACTGGACCACCGCCGCCTGGATGCCTTTCCCTATTCCAAAGCCTTCCGGCAGCGGTTCCCGCTCTTCAACGCCACCATTTGGTCGTACCATTATCTGCAGGTGGCGGTATACGATCCGCTGCTGGCGGCCCGCGACCTGGCCGCCAAAACTCACGCAGTGCGCCCCATTCTCGCGACCTATCGCCGGTATCTCGACCAGCCGCCCGTGGAATGGACGTTTATGCCGCTGACGGCGGAGTTGAGCCCGCAGTTTGCCGCGCGCTATCCGGAAGTCGCGCATATCTTCGACAACCTGCACATGCTGCATGACAATATCAGCGATATCCTGGCGAGCGAACGGCTCCCGACCTGGGAGGCGAAGCGGGCGGAGATCTATCGCGTGGTGAATACCTATTATCTGGCGACTGCAGATGCGACGAATCCTATGATCGTTCGGAAGGATGGGGAGCATCACCATTGAGTACGGGTACACGAACGGTGCGGTGGTTGCTCTGCGCATGGCTGGCCGGGCTGGCCCTGCCGGCTCAGGCGCTGGACCATGACAACCTCGACCCGAATCGCCCGATCGGCATGGAGGATGCCTATGCCATTCCCAAAGGAGAGATCGGCCTGGAAGGCGGCGTGCGATTCAACGACCGGCGCCAGGGGCGGACCAACGTCACCTTTCAGCCGCAAATCATTTATGGCGCGTTCGCCAACACGCAAATCGAAATCCAGGGCGATCTGTTCACCGACCCTCATTCACTGGTGGGAGCCAACAAGTCGGGGGATCTCCATCTCGGCCTCCTCTACAACTTCAACACGGAAACGCTGACCCTGCCTGCCATGGCAGTACGCGTGGAAGCAGATCTGCCGACCGGCGTGAATTCGAAAGGCGTCGATACCCAAGTAACCGGCATTCTGACCCGATCGTTCGGGCGGCTGCGCGTGCACCTGAATGGCGGGTACACTGTGCTTGGCTCTCCACAAGGGCAGGAGCGTTCCGGCACCTATCGTGCTGTGGCGGCCGTCAGTTATCCGCTGGGATACCCCGGGAGTTTTCGCGACACGTTGATCGCCAGCCTCTATACCAGGCAGTCTGACTTGCAGGGACAGCGAAACCACACTGGTGTGGAAATCGGCCTGCGCCACCAACTCACCTCGCGGGTCGTGCTGGATGGCGGCCTGGGTACTGAATTCCTCGGGCCTGCCGAGCGGGCGGCCTTGCTTGGAACCATCGGCGTCTCATTGGGATTTTAACCGGTCGGTCTCTTGCGACGGTTCGTGAGGCCGTCATGGTTCCCGGATCCTCCACCGCTTGGATGGAAACAGATCTCGAGGTTCGTTGTTTCGATGACAGCCTTGACGTGGTTTGTTCGACGAGAAGATAATGCGCCCGTCTCGGGAGGCGGGCATGGGACAGGCCGGTCGTTGTGTAGGCAGCATGGTCGCGCTGTGCGGCCTCCTCCTGGCGGTAGCATGTGGCGATGTCTCGGTGGACGCCATCTGCGAAGCGAACGGCAAAGGCAATCAAGACACCCTCGAGCTCCTCACCCGCGTCCTCGAACACAAACGCAATCAGACGGGTTTGTATCTCGCGCGCGCCCGTTGTTATTACTTTCTCGGGTCCTACGCGCAGGCTCTGCAGGACGCATCGGAAGTCATTCGCCGCCTGCCGAACAAGGCCGATGCCTACCTCATTCGCGCCAAGGCCGGAAAAATGCTCGGCCAGATCCCCCAATCGCTGGACGACTATTCGACCTCGATTCGTCTGCACCCAAGTGCCGAGGCCTACTATGGCCGCGGGCTGACCTACGTGCGAGAGTATCAAGGCAAGGACCGCGAAGCCCTCGACGATTTCACCGCCGCGATCCGCTTCGATCCCAAACATGTCGGCGCGTACAAAGCCCGGGCCGAAATCTACAGCCGCCACGAGCAGTTTCAGAACGCCCTGCAAGATGCTGAAATCGTCCTGAAGCTCGACCCGGCCACACCGAACGCCTTCTGCAATGTCGGGTTCGCCCATTACGCCCTGGGGCATGACGTGGAAGGCCGCAAGTTCCTGAACACCTGCTACCAGAAAGATCCCGACCCGCACACGCGCGGCTACTATGAGACCGAGGTGCGCAAGGTCCTTGTGGCGCGGCAGCCGAGGCGGAATTCCGGCGCCGGATATCAATCGGACGGGCAGGAAACGACGCCCTACGACCGGGAAATGGAACGGCAGCAGAATGTGTATGAAAGCCTGCGCAATTCGGGGTTCGACGATCGTGCGGAGGCGTGCCGGATGGATGGATCGAAATGTTGAGCGGGGGAGCCGTCGCCCGGTCCTTCTTGCTCGCAGACCGCGCACGATCAGAATGTGCTCGGCCCATGCGCGCAGTGAAGGCCGATGCGGCTACTCCCTAGAAGAATGAAGGGGGAATTGGAAGGAGCATTAGATTTTGACGCGCGGCCTCAGAAGGGCCTCGTTCGACGTGCGCAGTTGGGAACCGAGTCACGCCACCCCTCGGGGAGTGGGAGTAAGTGGAAGGAGTATTGGGAACTGCGCGCTGACCGTCTCGCGCCAGCGCGCAAACGTGACGCTCCTTCTTCGTCGCGCCGTGCACCTCGCGCACCGCGCGGCTTCAGAAGTCTTTCGTCGGACGACGCGCACCATCGATTGACAGTCGCTTGCCATGATCGGTAGGCTAAGAAAAAAAACGGGAGGATCCGTGATGGCACTTCTTCTCGCAGTGTATCTCATCTTTTCCGCAGTCATTTCCGCAGCAGCCGCTGACAACTCCCAGACTGCCGCGACCTTGGTGATCAAGGCCGACGTATTGTATTGGGAAGAGGGCGAACTGGTTGTCAAAGAATTTTCCGGTCACGAGGAGCGGCTGAAGGTGACGCCTGAAACGAAAATCGAGGGCGTCGTGGCCGGACGATTAAAAACCGGCGATAAGATCGTGGCGCAGATCACCGATGACCGTACGGCCCTCTCCATCAAGTTGCAGCTTCCTGACGGCCGGTAATATTTCCTTTTCGAGTGTTTTTTTTCAGGATGTCCAAAATGGACGTCCAGCGAGGCCGCAGCAGATGAAGGCTCGAGGCGTCCCCGTGCGGTATGTTGAGGGCTTGAACGAAGCGCGAACGTTGCCGGCGGCCATGTTCAACATCTTGATTAGTCGAGAATCGAGAAGGCGCCGATAAAATACGGTCCCTTCGCGGCCTGAGCCCCTCGAATCCGCACTTCGATCACATCCTGCACCCATCCGCCGACCAACCACGGATTGGGCGCTAG
>JADYYH010000073.1 GCA_020853775.1 Nitrospira sp. | reverse complement strand
TACCGTCTGTCGCCATCGGGTGCCTCCATCGCTGTACGTAGAAGCTGCTTGGTCGCCGCTCCTAT
Source organism: Nitrospira sp. (assembly GCA_020853775.1). GTDB lineage: Bacteria > Nitrospirota > Nitrospiria > Nitrospirales > Nitrospiraceae > Nitrospira_A. Next base: position 111,502 of record JADYYH010000073.1, on the reverse strand, counting down.
AGCACAGGTTGGAGCCTCGATGGCTTTTTTTATGACGCGAGTCGTGAATTTTCCGGGCTAGGCGTGGGCGCCTGCTGTTCCAATTGTTATAGGTATTCTTTTTCGCGTTCAATCTCATGAACATGGCCGAGGGGGAATATCTGCGCGGCGAGATTCCCGCAGTATACTCTGGGTGACTGACATGAGCTGTTCGATTTCATCAGCCGCTGGGACGGCGATATCGGCTTGGCGCAGGATAGGCTGTCGCAATTTGTCGCTCGTCATTCGCTTCAGGCTTGGATAGGCGGAAAAGGCAGTGCGGTCTATGTCGGATGTCTTTCCTGGACGGGAGAGAAAACGAGAGGTCGCTTGTGGCTCGTCGTCATGTCGGCATTCGGGTTTGTTCTGCCTGGGTCGTTCGTTTCGATTGCCACAGCGACGTTCATTACGGCCTAGCAGGGAGGGGGCAAGCCCCAGCTGCTCCTGCCGATGTTTACCATTGGGTCTGTACTCGATGTATTTTCACCTATCGGAGGCGCTGGTCAACGAAGGGGATCTGGTCAAGGCCGGCCAGGTCATCGGGAAGGTTGGCGCGACAGGGAGAGCGACCGGCCCGCATCTCCACTGGGGCATGAAAGTCAACGGCGCTCGCGTGAATCCCTATGCCCTCCTCGATCTGCCCTTTCCGAAGAATCCCGCCGCTGCCCGCCCGGTACTGGCTGGGCCACCGGTTCCCACTCAGGAAGAATCAACCCCGACAGCGGTCGGCGGTGACGGCCGATAGGCCGTCTCTCGCGCTCACTCCTCCTCGCCCTGCATGCTCTTCGAAGCTCCTGAGGATCAGTGCGACCTATCCTTGCAGCTTCCCTGCCGAGTCTGGGATTCCAACGTCGCGGCCACAGCTTTCGTGAGCGACTCGGGGGTGTACGGTTTCGGCAAAAAGGTCACGTGGGTATCGAACGTTTTCAATAGGGTTTCATCGCGCCCAGAATAGCCCGACGTGAGAATGACTTTGATATCCGGTTGCAGGGCCTGGAGCTCGCGAGCCAGCTGGGCGCCTCCCATGCCCGGCATCACCATATCTGTCACCAGCAGCGCAATGTGACGACCCTGTCGGCGCACCATTTCTAACGCTTCCTCTCCGGATCGGGTTGCCACAACATGGTAGTGCTGGGCCACGAGCACGGTATGTGCCAGTCCTCTCACCATATCGTTGTCTTCGACTAACAGAATGGTTTCCGATTGTTCACCCGTGGCCTTGGGCCGCGGCATTGGGCGGGATGAGTCAGCATCTGAATCCAGGCGCGGCAAGTAAATCATGAAGCAGGTGCCTTTTCCCACCTCGCTCGTAATTCCCACGGTGCCGCTGCTTTGTTGAACGATTCCGTAGACAGTCGAAAGTCCGAGGCCCGTTCCTTTGCCCAATTCCTTCGTCGTAAAAAACGGTTCGAAGACATGGGCCAAGGTGTCAGCGCTCATTCCGCAGCCTGTATCACGAACGGCCAGGGTGACGTATGGACCGGGAGGCAGGGGATCGGGCCAAAAGGGATCGGAGTGGGAGATCGCTACTTCGCCGGTTTCCAGTTCAAGCCGGCCGCCGTGGGGCATGGCGTCCCTGGCGTTGACGACCAGATTCATCACCACTTGCTCGATCTGGCCCGGGTCCGCCTTGATTCGTCCCAGGGTCGGATCCAATGTCAGCACGAGATCAATGTCCTCGCCGATGACACGCTTCATGAGTTCGACGATATCTCTGACGCGCTCATTGAGGTTCAAGGCCTGTCGTTCCACGACCTGATGGCGCGTGAAGGCCAGCAATTGCCGGGTGAGTCCGGTAGCCTTGTTGCCGGCTTCTCTGATTTGCGCCATGCCTCGTTGTGCCCGCGAGGTCAAGCCAGGCTCGTCCATCAAGAGTTCGGCCCAACTATTGATGATGGTGAGCAGATTGTTGAAGTCGTGTGCCACGCCTCCCGCCATGCGGCCCAGGGCTTCCATTTTCTGAGCCTGCCGCAATTGTCGCTCCAAGTCTTTTCTATTCAGGAATTGGCTGATCATGGCGCCCAATTCAGAAATTCGCTCTAATCTGGAAACGGCAGAGTGGAGCACTTCAACCGTAAAAAACTCCATGATGCCTAGGATCTCTTTGCCCGTATGGATAGGAAACGCGATGACTCCATGAAGGTCGGCGTCACGCGCCGCGTCATACGCGGGGAATGCGGCCTCATTCAGAATATCAGAGCAGAAGGCCGGGGCATCTGTTTTCCACGCACGCCCGGCCATGCCCATGTCCTGTCGCAGGAACAACGTGCGATAGGTTTGGGCGAAGTTCTCAGTTTGTTGACCTGAAGGATGCCAGAGTGCATTGCAGCGTAATGCGCTGTGTTGAGTATCGACAAGCCACAGTGCGCCCAACGTCCAGCCTTGCAGTTCGCACATCGCGCGCAAGATTTTGGGTATGGCCTCATTCAAGGATACGGACTCTTCCAACGCTAGGCCGACGGCCAGTTGAACGGCATGCATCGTTTCCGCTTGCCGGCGGTCCGAGATGTCGGTGTTCGCCCCGATCATCCGGTAGGGGGTACCGGCATAATTACGAAGGACGTAGCCGTGATCGATGACATACGCATACGTGCCGTCCGTTCTGCAAAAACGATACTCGGCCGTCCACAAATGTTTCTCCGATTGCAGTGCCTCGTTCAGGCTGGCAAGAATCGACGCTCGATCTTCGGGATGAATGTGGTCTGCCCACGGAATAGGGCCTCCCTGCCGCGCCCTCAGGCCATGGCCATAGACCGTTTGATAGGCATCGTTGAACCAGGTCTCGCCAGAAGTAATGTCCCAGTCCCAGATGCCGTCCCGAGTCGCGAGGCAGGTGAGATGGAATCGCTCTTCGCTTTTTCGCAAGGCTTGTTCGACGCGATGCCGTCCCATCGCATACCGAATGGCACGCTTCAGTCCGTCACCGGTCAATCGGCCTTTCACCAAATAATCCTGCGCACCGTGCAGCAGGGATTTTTCCGCCACAAGATCATTGTCGAGCCCTGTCAGCACAATCACGGCCGCCTCGTGGGATTGCGCTCGCACGCGCACCAGGGTTTCCATGCCCTGGCTGTCCGGTAGCGACAGATCAACTAAGACGGCGTCCGGAGAGCTTTCGGCGAGTTTCAGCAGGCCGGTTTCAAGACGGTCGGCCCAGGTGAGCAGCACATCGTGTGGCGACTGTTCACAGAGCGCCTCACGGAGCAATTCCGCATCATCTTCATTGTCTTCGATCAGCAACACCTGCACGTGTTACCTCTTCAGCGTGGGAACCTTGGAGACGAGTGTCCAATACAGTTCGAACTCTTTGACGACAGCGATAAAGCGGGTGAAGGTGACCGGCTTGCGAATGTAGGAGCAGGCGCCTTGCTGGAACGACCGCACAATATCCTCTTCCCGTTCACTGACCGTCAGGATGACGACGGGGAGCGCGCAAAATCGCGGGTCCGATTTGATTTCCGACAGTACCTCGAGCCCCGTCTTTTTCGGCATATTGATGTCCAGCAGCACCATGCCGGGAAGCGGGCACTGGTGAAAGGGCCCTTCTCCGCGCAGGTAGGCCATCGCCTCGGCGCCGTCTCGAACCACCGCGACCCGATTGGTCATATTCACGGTTTCGAACGCCTCACGAATCAGCAGAATATCGTCCTCATTGTCCTCAGCGATCAGAATGTCGAAGGATCTCAGCGTCATAGTCGTACCTCTTTCTCAACTTGCCGGTTAATGCCGAATGTAATAAAAAAATCCGATCCTCCACCCTCACGGGGCAAGACCCAGGCGCGGCCTCCATGCCGTTCCGCCACCTGCCGGACGATGGCCAGGCCGGCTCCGGTTCCTTCGATGTCCCGTCCCACTGCCCGCCGGAACAACTCAAAGATGCGCTCACGCTGGTCGGATGGAATCCCGGGGCCGCGGTCGCGGATGACCAGGCCCGAACATTCCGTGCCGTCAGCATCGATTTCCATATGGGGCGCAATCTCGATGTCCGGCGGTTTCCCGTCAGCGACAAACTTCAAGGCGTTCGAGACCAGGTTGTAAATGCCCTGAACTGCCCAGGTGGTATTGACCCGGAAGCGCGGCAACGGCGCGCACACCGTGATGGTGGCTCCGCTCTCTTTGATGCGGCTTTCCAGCCGCCGTAAGACTTCTTGGACGAGCTGGTCCGCCTCGATCTCGTCGACCGGCGGCTCCATGCGCTGAGCGCGGGAAAGATCCAGAATGTCGGTGAGCAACTGGTCGAGCCGCTGCGTGGCGCGGACGATACGGCGAAGGAAATCCTGGCCTTTCTCATCCAGCCGGCTCGCATAGCGTTCCTGGAGCAGCACGGAAAAACTTTCAATCGCGCGCAGCGGTTCTTTCAGGTCGTGGGAGGTCACATGCAGGAGTGTCTCGAGATCTTTATTCTTCTTCAGAATCATCAGTTCGGCCTGTCGCCGCTCGGTGATGTCCCGGTTCGTTTCGAGAATGAGACTGCGGCCGCCTGTTTTCATCAATCCCCACCGGCTTTCCACGAGCACCTCCCGCCCGTCTTTGGTGCGGTGATGTAACTCGCCGGTCCAGGCCCCGGTCGTCTCCAATTCGGAGAAGATGGTGTCGAAGGGGTAGGGATAGGTGCTTTTCAGCAGCGCATGACTGTTTCGCCCGATCGCCTCCGCGCGCGTGTAACCGTACAATTGTTCACAGCCACGATTCCAATCCAGAATGCCCCGCTCCGTATCCCAGGAAAAGATCGGCTCATACGACAGTTCGATGAGCCGGCGTTGTTGACTCAAGACGTCCTCAGCGCGCTTGCGTTCCGTGATGTCTCGGGCAATCGTCGACACGGCCGCCACCTCTCCGTTCGCATCGACAATGGGCGACACGGTCAAGGACACCTGGATAGGATGGCCGTCTCGATGGATACGCACGCTCTCGAATTGCTGGATGCGGATTCCCGCTGTGATCTGCTCGATGAGGATGGGTTCTTCCGGGCGGCGGTCGGGCGGCAAGATGCGGGAGATAGGCTGGCCCATGATCTCTTCACTGGAGTAGCCGAACATCAACTCGGCGCTTTTGTTCCAGGAGAGAATCCGGCCATCCAAGTCTTTGCTCATGACGGCATCGGAGGAGGATTCCACGATGGCGGCCATCCTGGCCTGGATTTCCTGCGCTTGTTTGCGATCGTGGGTGTCGGTGTAGGTTCCCACCCACTTCAGCACGCGGCCATCATGATCTCGGATGGGCGTCGCGTGCGCATGGAACCAGCGGTAGATGCCATCCGCCCGCTGGAACCGCAGTTCTGTGTCGAGAGGCTGGATACGCGCCACGGCGTCGCGCCATTGCTCGGTGATTCTCGGGCGGTCTTCGGGGTGAACGTGCTGGAGACATCCGGTGCTGAAGGGCTCGTCTGCAGATCGTCCCGTATACGTCACCCATTGGGGACTCAGATAGTCACAGGTGCCGTCCGGAAGGCAGGTCCAAATCGGCAGTGGCAGGGACTCGACGAGTTCCCGAAACCGGCTTTCGCTGGCAGTGAGCGCCTGCTGGATGTGTTTGCTTTGCGCCAGTTCCTGCGCTAAACGACGATTCGCTTCCTGAAGGGCGGCGGTGCGTTCTGCAACCAAGGCCTCAAGTGACTGGTGGCTCAGACGCAAGGCCTGATCCGCGCGTTTGCGATCTGTGATGTCAATCAGCGTGGTGCGGCTGAGCAAGTAGCGCCCCTGCGAATCTGTCACCGCCGTCGCGCTGAGCAAGACCGTAAAGACGGAGCCGTCTTTGCGAACAACCTCAAACTCCAAGTCTTTGACGAGGCCTTCCTTGATGAAGCGAGCGAATCGTTCCTTGAACAGGGCGGCGCTCGCCGGCGTCATCAAGTCCGCAAATCGGATTTTCCCGATGAGGTCTTCTTTCGTATAGCCCAGCCAGTCCACCTCGGTCTGATTCACCGCCACAAGGAGACCGTTCACATCGAGCGAGTGGTACCCGCAGGGAGCGTGGTCGTAGAGATCCCTCACTTCGTCAGCAGACTGCGCGAGCAAGCGCTGACGGACCCGTAAGATTTCGTTTTCCACGGCGACGGTTGCCGTCCGTACGAGCTCTTGGGCCAGGCGCTTTTGCCGGTCGATCACATAGGCCATGCTCGGAAAGAGGCCCAAGCTGAGGGAGCGACCGACTTGCGACAACCAGGCAGGAACTTCCGGCAAGTGCGGCCCCAGAACATGACCGAGAAACGTTAGGCCGAGGCAGAGCCCCGTCACGCTGGCTGAACTCCAGCGCTGAGGAGTCCACAGCGTCAGCGTGATCGGCAGCACATAGAGAATCCAAACCGGGAGGGTACGTGGGGTGGAGCAGTCGATAACGAATGTGCCGCCTGCCAGGGCGGCAATCAGGCCGAAAGTGGTTAGTTGGCGAACATGGGGCGACAGCTTCCCGGTCGTCATCCCTGTGAGACCATGAACGATCATGGGCTCCTCTTTCTTACCGCGTGAGACCTCCCAGTGGTAGATGGGCCTTCACACGCCGCAACTCTTCAGCCACTATGAACGGAGATCGCGCATCTCGACAGAGGCTATATGCCCTAGGGATAGTACCAGGTGATACCAGGTCTGAATCTTTGACGGCGGAAGGCCTAGAAATTGGTTTCGAGACTTGATGGCGTTTTGTTCAAGACGGTCGCAGCGGCTCTGGAGAGGGCGGCGTCATGGATGTGATCGAGCGCATAGATGCGAAACTGCACCAGACGGGTGGGAAGCAGGTCGAGAAATTCCTCTAATGGTTCAGTTGAGAGACCCTTGGTGCCGGGATCATAGACGAGCAGGGGAATGCCACGCGTATCCTTGGGGTCGGGGCGCGGATCCAATGGCGCCATATCGACGCGGAAGGGTAGCGCTTGCAACTTAGGCGGCAACGCCTTTTGAATCTGCTGCTGAAATTGTTCGTGACTGGGGAAGTCCATGCCCCGCTCGATGCCCTTTTCTTTCAGCACTGTGCTGTAGGCCATTTTCCATTTCACGTCGCGGCTGAGGATATGTGCCCATTCCTGATGCAACCGGCGCAGGCTGCTCTGCCCGGCTTTTTTCCACCGTCGCACATCTTCCAGTAACGACCAGTCCGTGAGCGTCAGATAGTCGTCCATGTGCTTGGCGGGATTCGACGGGAACAACAGCTTCATGGTGTCGCCGAAAATGTCGCGGAGATGAATGTCGATCGCCCGGGTCGTCCGGTGATAATACACGTTTGAGTACAAGTACATTCTGGTGTTCAAAAACATATGCAGCGCGGGGAGCCCGGTTTTATGAATCGTAAACCCCTTCTCGGTCACGATGGTGTAATGAATCAGTCGAGTCAGGTCGACTGGTCCGACCGCCACGCCGCACATGTAGGCGTCGCGCAGCACATAGTCCAAATTGTCGGCTGTGTAACTTCCTGAAATGACCGGCTGGAGCGCATTGATCCAGCGAGGGATTTTTGAATTGTCCTTCCCCTTCTCCTTCAGGATGACATGCGCGATGTGATCCGGATTGAGTTCCTCGCCGCGATCGAACGGCCCCGACGGGCTGCGCCGGATTTTCTTGATGAGCGGACCGAGATGCTCCCGGACGATGATCTGGCCGAGCTTTTCATGCGAAAGGCCGAAGCCGTGCAGATAATTATCATCGAAAAAATGACAGAACGGCCCATGCCCGATGTCGTGCACAAGGGCCGTGATGCGCAGGAACTCCTCCACGAAGGCGGCGGAGGGAAGGTCGGGAACGGCGTTACGCAAAAATGGATACAAATGTTGCGCGAATCGTCCGGCCACATGCATGGTGCCCAACGAATGCACGAACCGCGTATGCTCGGCCGACGGATAGACCCAGCGGGCGCTCTGTAGCTGATAGATGTAGCGCAGCCGTTGAACCCACGGAGAATCGATCAGGTCTTTTTCGGTGCGTTCCGATGGGTCGGGTGCCGCATAGGGCACGGTGAACGACACATATTCGTGAATCGGATCGGCGATGAGGGCCGATCCGTCATAGGGAGCCGGGGGAGTGGCGGATGGTAATTTCATAGGGTCACGACCGACGAGCGATCTTAGCCTAGCCCCGATGGCGGGGGCAAATGGGTGGAGCGTTCACTCGTTCTCGCACGGCGATATCTGGTGAGCAGCACATACGCGACCGGGTAGGCCAGCAGGCTGCCGGCGAGGCTCAGGACCATCCCCCCGAGTACAAACGGCCAGGCGTGGGGCGCCACCTGATGATACAGGCCCGTGGCTGACAAATCGCTCCAATCGAACGTTGGCAACTCACGCATGCCGAGTAAGGTCGCGCCGGTCCAGTACGTCGCGCCGAGGATCGGGATGAGGGTCCAGGGATTATTGAGGAATGCTCCGGCGAGGAGCGCCACGACGTTCCACCCGAATGCCCAGGCGCAAATTCCCACCATGAGCATATGGAGGCCATAGGCCGGCGAAAAGCCGATGAAGACGCCGACAGAAAAGGCCAGCGCGGTCCGGTGCGGCGTTTCATCGAGATGCAGAATTTGGCGAAACAGCGATCGTACGTCGGCCATAAAGCGTCTGATGCCAGGCTCGGTTACGTCGGCCTGAGAAAATGTTCGTAACTGGTGAGCGGCAGCGGTTGCGTGGTTTCCGTGTCTGTCCTCAGGCGGAGACCCGATGCCTGCGGTGTGATTGACCCGATACAGGTCATGCAAAACCCGCTCTTTCCGATCAGTCGTTCGAACCGGGACTGCGTTCGGCGAGGCACGGTAAACAGCAATTCATAATCCTCGCCTCCCTGTAGCGCGATCCGACGAGGGTCGAACTCGCGAGCCATGGCGTAGGCTCGGCAGGCCGTTGAAATGGGCAGCGAAGCGGCGACAATTTCCGCGCCGACTCCGCTTTCCTCGCAGATGTGACGAAGGTCACCGGTCAGGCCGTCCGAGAGATCGATGGCGGCTCCGGCGAGCCCTTCCTTGACCAGCCATAACCCTTCGGCGATGCGAGCCGATGGACGATGATGTCGGGCCAACAAAAAGCGCGTGTGTATCGGTCGGAGCTTCGGGCGTCGGCGCGACGTCAGGAGATCCAGGCCGGCTCGGGAGTCTCCCAGTGTACCGGTGACGTAGATCAGGTCCCCGACACGGGCGGCACTGCGCAACAGGGCCCGGCGCGGTTTCACGACACCGGTGAGTGTAATGTTCAGAAAGAGTCCGGTTTTGGATGCGGACGTATCCCCGCCGATCAGGCGCACGTGATAGGGAGCGCCGGCCTGCGTCATGCCTCGGTAGAGTTGCTCAATCTGTGCCTGCGAGCAGGTCGGCGGGATGGCAATGGAGACCAGCATGAACCGTGGCGTACCGCCCATCGCGGCGATGTCGCTGAGGTTGGCGATGGCGGCCCGGTAGCCGATGTCTCGAAATGAGGACGTGGCAGGATCGAAATGCACCCCCTCGGCCAGCAGGTCCGTGGTAATGAGGGTCCATTCGGCCGACGATGTTTTGATGACGGCGGTGTCGTCGCCGATTCCTTTGACGACCTGCGGGTCCGGTTGTGCGGCCTGTGCCCGCAGGCGCCGGATCAGAGCGAACTCGCTGTGCACGGCATTGGCCCGGCGGGATCGGCCTGGCGGCATTACCCCACCTTCTTCCAGGTCGGTCGCCGTACCCAATCTTTCGTGATGGCAGCAGCAGTCCTCATGCAGCGGCGGGCTACAGAGACAATGAGCGAGCAGTCCCCGGTTGACGACGCGCGCGCCGTGGCGAGACGGCCTTTCGCTTGGAGGCACCGGCTCGCGCAGCTTTCTTCAGCGGGGTTTTCGGCGCCGCAGGCCTGGCTTTGCGCGAGGGCGCTCGTCGCAAGGCGGCCTTGATGACATCGTCCACCGTATCGACGAAGATCAGTTCGATTCCTTTGAGGATGTGTTTCGGGATTTCATCCAAATCTTTCTTGTTGCGCTTCGGGAGGGCGACGGTGGAAAGTTTGGCTCGTTTGGCCGCGAGGATTTTTTCTTTCAAGCCTCCGATCGGCAGCACCCGCCCGCGGAGCGTGATTTCTCCGGTCATCGCAAGATCGCGCCGCACGGGGATTTGGGCCAAGGCCGACGCAATGGCGGTGGCCATGGTAATGCCGGCGGAGGGCCCGTCTTTCGGCGTCGCCCCGGCCGGCACGTGGATATGGATGTCGTTCTTGGCAAACAGGTCCGGGCTGATCCCCAGCGTCTTCTCGCGTGACCGCACATAACTCAAGGCGGCCTGGGCCGACTCTTTCATGACGTCGCCGAGATGTCCGGTCAGCGTAAGTTGGCCCTTGCCTTTCATGACGGTCGCTTCGATATAGAGGACGTCTCCGCCGCTTTCGGTCCAGGCCAGGCCTGTGGCGACGCCGATTTCGTCTTTTTCCAGTTCCGCTTCGGGGATGAATTTCGCCACGCCCAAAAATTTGTTCAAGTTGGTCTGATCGACGGCATGACATTCAGCCTTGCCCTCGGCGACCTTCTTGGCCACTTTCCGCATGAGATTGGCGATCTCCCGCTCCAGATTCCGGACGCCGGCCTCGCGCGTGTAATGAGAAATCACATGGCGAATCGCCGTTTCGGAGACGCGGATATGTTTCTCGGTGATCCCATGCTCGTTCATCTGCCGGGGAATGAGGTATTTCTGCGCGATGCCGAGTTTTTCTTCTTCGGTGTATCCGGGAATATCGATGACTTCCATGCGATCCCGGAGGGCGGGAAGAATCGGATCCATCAAGTTAGCCGTCGTGACAAACATGACTTCCGTCAAATCGAACGGCACGCCGAGATAGTGATCGGTGAACGTGCTGTTCTGCTCAGGATCCAAGACTTCGAGGAGCGCCGCCGAAGGATCGCCGCGAAAATCCATCCCGACCTTGTCGACTTCGTCGAGCATGAAGACCGGGTTGTTCGTGCCCGCCTGCTTCATGCCTTGTATGATCCGTCCCGGCAGTGCGCCGACGTAGGTCCGGCGATGACCGCGGATTTCCGCCTCGTCGCGCACTCCGCCCAGACTGATCCGGACGAATTCGCGGCCCAGAGCCCGCGCGATCGATTTTCCCAACGAGGTTTTGCCGACGCCGGGAGGGCCCACGAAACAGAGGATCGGGCCCTTCATTTTTTCTTTCAACTTGCGCACGGCCAGGTACTCGACGATGCGCTCTTTTACCTTCTCCAAATCGTAGTGGTCCTCGTTCAGGACCTTCATCGCGGCCTTCAGATCGAGGTTGTCCTTGGATTTTTTATTCCAGGGCAGCTCGACCATCCACTCCAGGTAGGTGCGGACCGTAGCCGATTCGGCCGTATCCGGATGCATTTTCTCCAGCCGCTTGAGCTGCTTCTCGGTTTCCTTGAGGACCTTCTCAGGCATCTTGGCGTCTTTGATGCGCTTGCGGAATTCGGCCACTTCCTCCGCGCGTTCGTCCAATTCGCCCAGCTCTTTTTGAATGGCTTTCAATTGCTCCCGCAGGAAATACTCGCGCTGGGTTTTGTCCATCTCGCCCTTGGCTTGTGCCTGGATTTTCTGCTGCATCGAGAGGACATCGATTTCCTTCGCGAGAATTTCGCTGATCTGCCGCAGCCGCAGGATCGGGTCCACAATCTCCAGGACGGCCTGGGTGATGTCGACTTTCAACCCGAGGTTGGAGGCCACCATATCGGCGAGGCGTCCGGGATCCTCCAGGTTTTCGATCACGACCATCACGTCCGGAATCAGGACTTTGCCGAGGCTGACGATTTTTTCGATCTGCTCCTTGACGGTGCGCATGACCGCCTCGGTCTCCAATGTGGAGCCGGGCTGCTTGGTCTCGACGAGTTTTTCGATTTTGACGGAATAGTAGGGATCGTTCTGAATGTAGGATTCGATCCGGCCCTTGGCGAGGCCCTGCACCAGGATCTTGATCCGCTCATCGGGCAGTTTGAGCATCCGCATGATGATGCCCACGGTTCCCACGGAATGAATGTCCTCCGGCTGCGGGTTTTCCACATCCAGGGATTTTTGTGTCGCGAGGAACAGCATCCGGTTGCCCGCCAGCGCCGCCTCGATCGCCTTGATGGACATTTCGCGGCCGACGAACAGGGGGAGCACCATATACGGAAAGACGACGATATCTCTGACGGGGAGGAGGGGAAGCTGATCCGGCGGTTCAAGGTTCTGATTGCTCGAAAAATCTTGTTCTACTGCTTCAGCCATGAGGCTCCAGTCTGCTGGTGTATGGTCTCAGTGACGATGTCGTGCGAGGGCACGGTTCGGGTGACGGTGATCCATCATGCCCGGGGCTAGGTCGTCGAGCGTCCCCGGGCCGGGCCGCGGCGACGGACGTCGGCGGGAGTCGGTCGGAGTCGCTGCTGCAGAAAATCGCCGAATGCAGGTCCCAAGGACGGGTTCTTCAGGGCCAATTCCACCGTGGCGATGAGAAATCCGAGTTTGTCTCCGGCATCGTGCCGCTGCCCTTCGACTTCATGCGCGAACATCGGCGTGTTCTTCACGAGTTGCCGCAGGGCATCCGTCAATTGGATTTCTCCGTTCTTGCCCGGAGGGGTCTTGCGGAGGATCGGGAAAATTTCAGGCGGCAGCACATACCGTCCGATGACGGCGAGATTCGACGGCGCGTCGGCGGGCGCGGGTTTTTCGACCAGGTCGTCTACCCGGTGCAGACCGCTGCGCACCTTGCGCGCCGAGACGATGCCGTACCGGCTCACTTCCTGTTGCGGAACTTCCTGCACGCCGAGCACGGCGCCTTTGCGCTGCTTGTAGATATGGATCAATTGTGCGAGACCGGGAACCGCCGCGTCGATGATCTCGTCACCCAGAATGACGGCGAAGGGTTCGTCGCCGATCAAATGTTGCGCGCACAACACGGCATGGCCCAGACCCATGGCTTCCGGCTGGCGGACGTAGCAGAAGTTCGCCAGATTGGAAATGTGGCGCATCTGGTTGAGGACCTGCCCTTTGCCGCTGCCCTTGAGATTTTCTTCCAGTTCGAGAGAGCGATCGAAGTGGTCTTCGATCGCGCGCTTGCCTCGCCCCGTGATGACGATGATGTCTTCGATGCCCGACGCGACTGCCTCTTCGACGACGTACTGAATCAGCGGTTTGTCGACCAGCGGCAGCATCTCTTTCGGGGAGGCTTTGGTGGCGGGAAGAAAGCGTGTGCCCAGTCCGGCAGCGGGAATAATCGCTTTACGTACGTCTGTTCTTGTCATACGGGCGATAGTATGTGATGGGGTACATGAAGTCAAGATTTCGTCGGCTCTTTTCGATCGCTGCCGGCGCGCCGCTGTGCGGGGAAACTCCTTTACATTGAAAAATGTGGTCAATATAATCCGAGAGTTTTTCTGCAGACGTGCGGTGGTGCTGCAATGAACGCGGCGCATCGGTGACTCTTATGGCGACAGTTCGCGTCCCTTCGCCCGACCATCGGTTTGTGGCAAGCAACGCGGCATGGAATGTGACGATTTCTTATCTTGAGGGTCGAAAGAACCAGTGCTTGCTCTCCCAGACGGTACGGAAGGATTGTGGTGACCAAGTCGGGAGGCAGGCGGTGGGTGCCGATTCTCGTGCTCGTCCTGGCAGCGCTGTTCGCGATCGGCGAAGCGGAGTGGGTGCGAGCTCAAGTCAGTGCCCCGCTGGTCAGTTCCGTCGCCATCCGTGGTCAGAAACGTATTGAACTGCAGGCGATCCAGGGGCGTCTCACCCTTAAGGCCAACGATCGGTTTACTCCTGACGCGCTCCGGGAACAGGTCAAGATTCTCTACGGTACCGGCTATTTCGAGGATGTGCAGGTGGAAACGGAGTCGGCCGATGGCGGTGTCGCCGTCGGCTTCATCGTCCGCGAGAAACCGTTCATCACCGAGATTGTGTTCGACGGCAACGAGGAATTGAGCGACGACAAGCTCAAGGAAAAGATCACGATCAAAAGCCAAACCTTTCTCGACCAGCAGCAGGCGAAAGAGAGCGCGGAGAAGATCCGCCTCGCCTACCAGGAAGACGGCTTTTACAATTGCCAGGTCATTCCGGTGATTCAAGCCGTCGATGAGGACCGCAAGCGGCTGACCTATTTCATCAAGGAAGGCACCAAGGCGAAAGTCCGTCGGATCAATTTCGAGGGCATGCGCGCGGTGACCAAGGAAGAAGTCTTTAAAGTGACGGCCACGCGCGAGTGGATCCCCTGGTACGGCCTGGTGACGCAACTGAAGCTGCCGTCCTTGCTGTCGGACGCCGGCGTCCTGAAGCGCGAGGAACTGGGCAACGACATTGAGCGGATCCGTGAAGTCTACCTGAATAAGGGCTACCTGAATGTGCAGATCAGCCAGCCCACGCTGGAACTGAGCGACGATAAGAAATGGTTCGAAATCAGCTACTCGGTCGTCGAAGGTGAACCGTTCATCGTGCAGGAGGTCGGCTTCCGCGGCAACACGGTCTTCGAGGACCACGAGTTGCGCGAAGGGATAGGGATCCGGCCGGGCGAAATCTTTCAACGGGCCAAAATCCGCGGCGAAATCACCCGCATTACCGATCTCTATGGCGCGAAGGGCTACGTCTTCGCGGATGTCGTCCCGAACGTGACCCCGGACAACAACGCGCGCACTGCGACCATCACCCTCAATGTCAAAGAGGGGGAGATGATGCGGATCCGCGAAATCCATGTCACCGGCAACGACAAAACCCGTGACAATGTCGTGCGCCGGGAACTGCGCTTGGATGAACAGGATGTCATCGATACGCTGGCCTTGAAACGCAGCTTTCAGCGCTTGAACAACCTCAACTTTTTTGAAACCGTGGAAATTCTTCCTCAGCAGGTCGATGTCGATAAGGTCGACCTCAATGTGAAGGTCAAAGAGAAACCCACTGGCCAGTTCAGCATCGGCGGCGGATTCAGCACTCTCGATAAACTGGTGGCGATTGCAGATATCACCGAAGGCAACCTGGGCGGGAACGGCTGGCTGGGCCGTATCCGTGGGCAATTGGGCCAGCAGCGTTCGTTGGGCCTCGTGACATTCCGGAATCCTTACGTGAACGATTCTTACAATGCCGTTCAGCTGGATATTTACCGGTCGATGACCAACTATATCTCCTACTTTGAATCCAAGTCGGGAGCCAGTGCCACCTGGAGCCGATGGTTGTCGGAGTATGTGAATGGAAGCATCAGTCTCTTCGGCGAGCAGCTCAAGTACAGCGATCCGCAGGAGGGGTTGTGCCCCGATCTGATCCCGCTGATTTGCCGCCAGCTCGGGACGCAATCGTCGACCGGATTCCGCACGTCGCTGTTTCGTGACACGCGGGACTATTATCTGGATCCTCGCACCGGATGGCGCTTGAGCCTCGGTGCCGACTATGGGACCCCGGCGCTTGGCGGAACGAACCATTTCTATAAAGTGTACTTCGACGTCATCAAGTACACGCCGCTCGTCTATGACACGCGGTTCTCGGTACATGTCCGGTACGGGCAGACAGAGGGGATCGGGGGCCGGCCCATTCCCCTCACCGAGCGGTTCTTCGTCGGAGGCATCAATACCATGCGCGGATTCGTGTTCGGCCGGGCAGGCCCCGTGACGCCATCGGGCTCGCTCCTCGGCTCCGCCAAGCAGCTGATTATCAACAACGATTTTATCTTTACGATTTCGTCCGAGGCGAAGTTGAACGGCGTGTTCTTCTTCGATTACGGAAACGGATTCGACGATAACGAGCCGGTGCAATTCAGTAAATTGCGGAGCGCAGCGGGATTTGAGGCCCGATGGATTTCTCCGTTCGGGCCCTTACGGGCGGCCTACGGAATCAACCTCGATCCTCGGCCGACCGAGCGAATGGGCGTCTTTGAGTTTACGATCGGATCGTTGTTCTGAGGCAGGTGATGCGGCGCGGGTGTGGGAAAGGAATCGGACGCATGCGTGGACTGGCGGGCTGGAGAGGGGCGCGAGGAGTCGGCTGGAATGCATTCTGCCTGGTGTTACTGACCGTGACACTGCTGATCGGCGGCTGCCGGTCGAATCCATCGACGGTGCCGACGTCCACACGCATCGGTGTGGTGGATCCTCAGCGTATCCTCGGCGAAACCAACGCCGGGAAACGAGCCAAGGACATGCTCGCCTCCTTTGCCAAGAACCGGCAGGCGCTGATCGAGCTGGAAGAGAAAGAACTGCGCCGCATGGAAGAAGACTTCGTCAAGCAGGGCAGCGTACTCAGCGCGACCGCCAAACGTGAGCGGGAAGAACAGTTCCGGCGCCGGATGGCTGAATATCAGCAGAAGGTCACCGATCTGAACCGCGAAGTGCAGGACAAACAGAAGGAAGTCTTGGACGCATTCCGGGATAAGATCGAAGCTCTGTCCGCCAAGGTGGCCAAGCGGCTGGAGTTGCAGGCCATCTTCGACCGCGGGCGTGGAGGACCCACCCTCTATTTCGATGAGGCGGTGGATGTGTCGTCGCAGTTGGTTGAGGAATTCAACAAAACGTATCCATAGAGAGGGAATCCATGAACGTACGTCATTGGATCGCGGCCGGTGTTCTACTCATCCTGGTGGTCTGGGGGGCGCAGCCGGTCGCGGCCGCAGATCACATCAAGGTGGCCATGATGGATCAGCAACAAGTCATCGAGCGGAGCGTGGCCGGGAAACGCGCCTTGGAGGAGCTGAAGAGTTATTCCACGACGCGCCAGAAGATCATCGATTCCGACGACCAGGAATTGAAGGACCTGGAAAAGAGCATGCAGGACGCCTCGCTCTCGGAAGACGCGCGCAAGGAGAAGCAAGAGCACTTCCGAACGAAGCTGGAGGCCTATCAGCGCCGGATCCAGGACTTCAATCGTGAGGTGCAGGAAAAGCAGCGCGGCATGGTGGCGGAGTATGCCCAGAAGATTCAGGCCGCGGCGGCGGCGGTCGCGCAGAAAGAAGGCTTCACGGCTGTTCTGGATAAGGGCAGCGAGACGACCGTGAAGATTGTGATCTACAGTCACCCGTCGGTCGATCTGACGGAGCACATCATCAAGGAATTCGATCGGCAGAACAAGTAGCCGTGTGCCGTAATCGTCTACGCAACACAGGAGGCGGGGCTGATGTCAGTGATGGACAGCGTTGAGATTCAATCGATCCTTCCCCACCGGTATCCGTTTTTACTGGTCGATCGCATTCGCGAACTCGATCCTGATCGCCGGATTGTGGGCATCAAGAATGTCACCATCAACGAGCCGTTTTTTCAGGGGCACTTCCCCGGGCGTCCGGTCATGCCGGGCGTGCTGATCCTCGAAGCGTTAGCCCAGGTCGGCGGCGTGCTCGCGTTCAAATCGCTCGGCGCAGTCGGGCGTCCGGTCGTGTACCTGACCGGAATCGACGGGGCGAAGTTCCGAAAGCCTGTCGTGCCCGGCGATATTCTGCGCTTGGAAGTCGATGTGCTCAAAAAGCGCGCCCCGTTCTGGAAAATGCAGGGCAAGGCGTTTGTGGAAACGGAATTGGTCTGTGAAGCCGAAGTCACGGCGATGGTGATGGACGAGAAGTCGGCAGGCGAGAAGGCCGCGGGGTAGAGGCACCAGATTTTCCCCGGCCGGACGGCCGGGGAGTTCAGGAGAACCGCAGGCTGCTTACATGCGCCGTTCAGCGAGATGATGACCATGCTGACCGGTGATGCGGCTGCTTGCCAGAGGGCGAGGAGGTGTGCGTGAAGATTCATCCGACCGCGGTGATCCATCCGAAAGCGGTGCTCGCAGATGACGTGGAGGTCGGGGCGTATTCCGTCGTCGGTGAACACGTCACCATCGGTGCCGGGACGCGCGTCCTGTCTCATGTGTCGATCGACGGGTGGACCGAGATCGGGGAGCGGTGCGAACTGCATCCGTTCGTGTCGGTGGGCGGGCCGCCGCAACACATGCAGTACAAAGGCGAGCCGACGAAGGTTGTGATCGGCCACGATAATATTCTGCGCGAGTATGTCACGGTCAATCGGGCCACCGTGCAGGGCGGGGGCGTGACCACCGTGGGCCATTCCAATTTTTTGATGGCCTATGTCCATGTCGCGCACGATTGCCATCTGGGCAATCATCTCATTTTGGCCAATGCGGCCAGTCTGGCGGGGCATATTTCTATCGGCGACCATGCCATTATCGGCGGGCTCTCCGGCATTCACCAGTTCGTGCGCATCGGCGCGTATGCGATGGTCGGAGGCTGTTGCGCGCTCGGCCAGGACCTTCCGCCGTTCATGCGGGCGGCCGGAGGCTATCGTGCCCGCATGTACGGCTTGAACTCGATCGGGCTGCGCCGGCACGGATTTTCAGCCGAACGTATCGCGGCCCTGAAGAAGGCCTATGAGGTGCTCTTTCGATCCGGCCATCGGGTGGCGGAAGCCGTCAAACTGGCGCGGGAGACGTTCGGTGCGAGCCAGGATGTCATGCAGGTCGCCGACTTTATGCAGGGCACGAAACGGGGTATTTGCCGCTCAGTGGGCAAAGACCAGGAAGGTGAAGAGGAATAACATAGGTGGGCGGGCATGCAGGGCATGACGGTCAGACTCCCGAGGGCCAGCGGATCGGACTGATCGCGGGCAACGGCCGGTTTCCGATCATCTTCGCCGACAATGCGAAACGCCTCGGGTACTCCGTCTTTGCGGTGGCGCACGAAGGCGAAACCGATCCGGAATTGGCTCGGCACGTCGACAACATCCACTGGATCAAAATCGGGCAATTCGGCAAGTTGATCGATGCGCTCAAAGGCGATGGCGTGCAGCAGGCCGTCATGTTGGGCGGGATTAAAAAAACGCACGTCTTTAGCACGGTCCGTCCGGACTTCCGCGCCTTGGCGCTGGCTGCCAAGCTGGTTCATCTCAAGGATGACGACATTCTTCGGCGGGTCGCGGAGGAAATCGAACAGGAAGGTATTCGGATCTGCGAGTCGACCTTCGGGCTGCAGGGGATTCTTGTGGAAGCAGGCACGCTGACCAGGCGCGAGCCGAGTAAGAAGGAATGGGAAGACATCCGCTACGGCTGGGATGTGGGTAAGCAGATCGGCGCGTTGGATATCGGGCAGTGCGTGGTGGTGAAAGATCGCGTGATCGTCGCGGTCGAAGCCGTCGAGGGCACGGATGGAGCCATACGCCGGGGCGGAGAATTAGCGCACGGAGGCGCGGTGGTCGTGAAGCGCTGCAAACCCCAGCAGGACCTCCGGTTCGATCTTCCCGCCGTCGGCCCGCGTACGATCGAAGTGATGGAAACCGTCAAGGCGTCGGTGCTGGCCTTGGAGGCAGGACGCGGCATTCTTTTAGATCGCGACGACACGATTGCCAAGGCGAACCGCGCCGGTATCGCCATCGTTGGAATGACATGAGGCCAACCGGCATGGATAGAGAGGTTGGGGCCGTGAGACGGGAGCGCGCGCGATGACGTCGCTTCGCGCCGGGGTCATCGGCGTCGGCCATCTCGGGCAGCACCATGCAAGACATTACGCGACGCTGCCTGGCGTCACGCTGGCCGGTGTGTATGATGCGTCACCGGACCGCGCCAGGCTGATCGCCGACCGCCATGGCGTGCAGGCCTGGACGCACCTCGCCGAGGTGCTGACGCAGGTTGATCTCGTCAGCGTGGCCGCTCCGACCTCCGCGCATTTCGGGGCGGCGAAGGCCTGCCTGGAAGCCGGCAAACATGTCCTGGTTGAAAAACCGATTGCCGTGACCTCGGCCGAGGCCCGCGAACTGGTCGAGTTGGCCGCCCGGCACGGGTGCTTGCTGCAGGTGGGCCATAGCGAGCGATTCAACCCGATCATGCAGCGCATGCGTTCTTCCATTGAACGTCCGGCCTTCATCGAAGGCCATCGGCTGAGCGCCTTCGGCGAGCGGGGCACCGACGTCGATGTGGTGCTGGATTTGATGATTCACGACCTGGATCTCGTGCTGTCGTTTCATCCCGGCCCGGTGGAAGAAGTCCGCGCCGCCGGGGTGCCCGTGCTCTCATCCAATATCGATATCGCCAATGCCCGTATCGCCTTTGCGAGCGGATGCGTGGCGAATCTGACGGCGAGTCGCGTGTCCACCAATAAGATGCGTCGGTTGCGATTCTTTCAGCGCGACCGCTATGTCTCGATCGATTTTCAGTCCCGTCAGGCGATGGTGTCGCGTCGCGTGCAGGGTACTGGGCCCCGGCCGGCGATCGATGTGGAAACATTCCAAGCGGGAGATGAGGAGCCCTTACGATTGGAACTGGAGGCCTTTGTTCACGCGGTGGCGACCGGCTCGCGCCCCATCGTGTCGGGCGAGGACGGCGAGGCCGCGCTCAACCTGGCCGCCCAGGTGTTGGACGCCATCGGTCAATTCACGCAACGCCATTCCGTCGGCGACGTATCTGCCGCGGCATTCGGCCATGACGATCTCTAGGAGGGCTATGCCCATGTTGGTCCGCCCGAGTAGAGTGACATGCCACGTATCTTAATCGTGACCGGAGAGGCCTCCGGCGATCTCCACGGAGCCCATTTGGTCAAGGCGTTGAAGGAATTGTCTCCGTCACTCCAGATTGTGGGGATCGGCGGCGCATCCATGCGGGCGGCCGGTGCGGAACTCGTGAAGGATATCCCGCAATTGGATGTGATGGGGCTCATCGGTCTTTCGGCGGTGAAGACCATGCTCCAGAGGATTTCCCGTATTCGTACGTTGATCAAGAGAGAGCGCTGGGATCTCATCGTGTTGATCGACAATCCCGGACTCAACTTCCATTTTGCGCGGGTCGCCCGGGCCTGCGGCCTAAAAGTGATTTACTACATTGCGCCTCAAGTCTGGGCCTGGCGCCGGGGCCGGATGCGGTGGATTCAGCAGCGGGTCGACCATGTCCTCGCGATTCTGCCGTTCGAGGAACCGCTCTACAAGAACGCCGGCGTGCGCTGTACCTTTGTCGGGAATCCGATCCTCGACGAAGTCGCCCCATCCTATGATCGGGAGGCGTTGCGCCGCCGATTCGGGTTGTCGGATGCCGGGCTGGTCATCGGACTGTTTCCGGGCAGCCGCAAGGCCGAATTGCTCGAGCATGTCCCGCTGTTGTTGGAGACGGTGAAGCAGCTCGCCGAACGCCGCCCCGCCATGCAATTCATCCTCGCGCAAGCGTCGTCGGTGCAGGATCAGTTTCTTGCGGATCTCTTAAAAAGCAGTCCGGTGTCTATCAAGGTCTTTCGCAACCAGGCCAGTGAAGTGATGGCCGCGTCCGATCTGCTGGTCGTCAAATCGGGAACCTCCACCTTACAGGCGGCGGTGGTGGGAACGCCCATGATTTTGTTTTACCGCGCCTCCTCCTGGATCACGTACCAGTTGGCGCGCCTGTTGATCCGGGTGCCCTGGATTGGGTTGGCGAATCTGGTGGCGGGCCGTGGCATTGTGCCCGAGCTGATTCATGACGAGGCCACGCCGCAACGATTGGTCCAAGAGGCCGAGCGGCTGTTGGCGGATCCTCGCGCCTATGCGGAGATGAGGGCCGCTCTGCTGTCGGTGCGCCAGGCGTTAGGCACACCGGGGGCATCACGGCGGGCAGCGGAAGCCGTGTTGGCTGAGTGCCGATCATGAAACATTATCTTCGCCTGCTCGCCTATTTGAACCCCTATCGATTCCGGTTGGGAGCCGCCTTTGTCTGCGCGTTGCTCGTCGCCGGTCTGTCCGCCGCCTATGCCTGGCTGGTACGTCCGGTCCTCGACGGCCTCTTCATCAGCAAGGACGAAAGCCTGCTCCTCGTGTTGCCTGTCGCGATTCTAGCCGTGGCCGTGCTCAAGGGCGTGTTCAACTACGGCCAGAATTATCTGATGAACTATGTCGGCAACCAGGTGATCGGCGATATCAGGGAGCAGCTCTTTTCAAAACTGGTTCGTTTGCCCGTCCACTTTCACGATACGAATACGTCAGGGCGGCTCGTCTCGCGCGTCATCAACGATGTGAATCAAATGGCCAACGCCGTGGCCGGCGTCCTGAAAGACTTATTTCAGCAGGGGCTGACTTTTCTTGCGATGATCGGAGTGATTATCTACCAGAATTGGAAGTTGGCCATGGTGTCCATGATCGTGGTGCCGCTGTCTGTGGTCACGATGGCGCGGATGGGAAAGAAGTTGCGCGGGCTCGCCACGCGCGGCCAAGAACGTATGGGAGATATGGCCTCCACGCTCCAGGAGGCGCTGGCCGGTATCCGGATGGTGAAATCCTTCGGCCGGGAGGAGGACGAGGCCAAGCGGTTCCGTCAGAGCAACGACGCCTTCATCCATACCACGATGAAAGCGATCCAGGTCTCATCCCTGGGCTCCTCGCATATGGAAGTCATCGGCGTGCTCGGAGTGGCGGGAATCATCTGGTACGGCGGATATCTCGTGATTCACGACGAAATGACGCCCGGCGCCTTCTTCTCCTTCCTGGCGGCGATGTTCATGGCC
This sequence comes from Nitrospira sp., assembly GCA_020853775.1. Taxonomy (GTDB): domain Bacteria; phylum Nitrospirota; class Nitrospiria; order Nitrospirales; family Nitrospiraceae; genus Nitrospira_A. The sequence goes on along the minus strand of JADYYH010000073.1, from coordinate 89,133 downwards.
TACACGCCTATTCGGCGATTATCCGGCGCCAACAACACAGTGCAGCAGGCGCTGGCGGCCGCGGAGCGCGTCTTCGACGTGCTGGATCTTCCAACCGAGCAGGTGGCGAGTGGCGGACAGACGGAGTTGCCGTTGATTTCCCGTTCCCTCGAATTCCGGCAGGTCGCCTTCCAGTATGAAGGGCAGGGAGCTCCGGCGCTGAAGGCCATCGATTTGACGATACGGGCGGGCGAGATTATTGCGCTCGTGGGCAGCAGCGGAAGTGGAAAGACCACGTTGGTAAGTCTGCTGCCGAGATTTTACGACCCGAGCGGCGGGCAGATTTTGATCGACGGCGTGGATATCCGGACCTGCACCCTCCAGTCGGTTCGCGGACAGATCGGGATCGTGTCGCAGGAAGTGGTGCTGTTCGACGATACGGTCCGCAATAACATCGGCTATGGGCGACAGGGAGCAACGCTCGACGATGTGATGCGGGCGGCGCAACTGGCCTATGCGCATGATTTTATCGCGCGCATGCCCGATGGCTACGACACATTGATCGGAGAGCGCGGCCTCAAACTGTCGGGCGGGGAGCGCCAGCGTCTGGCGATTGCCCGGGCGATTCTGCGCGATCCGCCGATTCTGGTGCTGGATGAAGCGACCTCGGCCCTGGACACGCAGTCGGAGCGCATCGTGCAGATGGCCCTCTCCAACCTGATGCGAAACCGGACGACGCTGGTGGTCGCACATCGGTTATCGACCATTCAAAATGCCGATCGTATTGTCGTGCTCGATCGTGGCACGGTCGCGGAAATCGGCACGCATGACGAGTTATTGCGCAAGGGCGGTCTTTATAAGCGCCTGCATGCCATGCAGTTTGCCGATGCGCTTCCGCAGTAAGCGGAGGATGAAAGGTGAAGCCGTGAACGACCTCCTGACAAAGAGACCTCCGGCGCTGCCCCAGGAGAAACAGGCCTTGTCGAAGCGCGTGACAAATGCGCTCAAGGTCGCCGTAGTGCCGCCTGTCGGGTATGCTGTGATTCGGCTGCTCCAACGCACGATGCGCTGGAAGACCGAAGGCGGGGAGCATGTGTCCCGAATATTCGCCCAGGGACAGCGGACGATTCTTGCCTTTTGGCACGCGCAGCAACTGATGATGCCATTGGCCATTCCCGGCCTCAAAGCCCATATCCTGATCAGCCAGCACCGGGATGGCGAGTTGATCTGCCGGATTGTAGCGCGGTTCGGGTTGGATGCTGTGCGCGGGTCCAGCACCAGAGGCGGCGCCGAAGCCTTTCGCCGGCTGGTTCGCCTCGGACGGTCTGGCGGCAACCTCGTGCTGACGCCGGATGGACCAAAAGGACCGCGGCAGGTCGCCAAGGTGGGGGTGGTGCAGTTGGCCAGGGCCACCGGCTTGCCGATCATTCCCATGGCCTTCGGTTGCTCAAAAAAAAACTCTTCGCGAGCTGGGACCGGTTCATCATGCCCTATCCGTTCTCGCAGGGGATCTTCCTCATCGGCACGCCGATGTCAGTTCCGTCGGATGCATCCGCTGATCAGTTGGAGCGCCTGCGCGGGGAGTTGGAAGCGACCCTGAACCGCATGACGATCGAGGCCGATGCGGCGGCCCTGCGGGCTCGTCCGTAATGTGGTATCTGCTCTACAACAGTCTGCTCCTCCTCGTCTCCCCGGTTATTCTCGGTGTGTTGCTCGCGAAGCAGCGGTGCCGGCGCGGATTGCCCCAGCGGCTGGGTCTGCTGCCCGAGCCGCCGCGCGAGTCCGGCCTGGCGACAACCTGTATCTGGATTCACGCGGTGTCCTTGGGGGAAGTGGTGGCGGTGGCGCCGCTGGTGCGGGAGCTTCGCCGGCGATATCCCGAGGCGAGAATGGTGGTCTCGACCGTGACGGAAACGGGACGGGAGGCGGTCGAACAGCGTTTGGAAGGGGTGGCGGAACATCGATACGCTCCGCTCGATTTTCCCTGGGTGGTCAATCGCGCCATCGACCAACTCGGGCCCAGCCTCTACGTGTTTGTCGAGACCGAGCTCTGGCCCAATCTCCTCCGAAGTCTTCGGAGGAGAAACATTCCATCGGTCCTGGTCAACGGACGGCTCTCCACCAGGTCGTTCGAGCGGCAACGCCTGCCCGTGATCCGGGATTTTTATCGCACGATGTTGAATATGATCAGCTGTTGCCTCATGCAGTCGGAGCGTGATGCGCAGCGCATGGTTGAATTGGGGGCCGATCAATCACGGGTCCGTTGCACCGGCAATATCAAGTTCGACCAGCCGGTCCCGCAGGCCGCTGCCGGCGGCACGGTCGTGTCGAAGCAGGCCCTGGGATTGAGTGCGCGCGAGCGGCTCATGGTAGCAGGCAGTACGCATCCTGGCGAGGAAGAGATCCTCGTGGGCGCCTATCAGGCTGTGTGCGAAGATTTCCCCGAGCTCCGTCTCGTGCTGGCTCCACGCCATATCGAACGGGCGGCGCAGGTCGAGCAGATGGTGCGCGCCAAGGGACTCGCCGTGTCTCGACGCAGCGCCGGCAGTGCGGAGTCGAGTTCCGTATCCGGGCCGCGCGTGGTGGTCTTGGATACTCGCGGTGAATTGGCGTTGCTGTATCGAGAGGCCGCGGTGGCCTTTGTCGGCGGCACATTGGTTCCCGTCGGCGGGCACAATCTGTTGGAACCGGCTGTTTGGGGAAAACCGGTGCTCTTCGGTCCGCACACCGATCATTGCGCCGAAGTGGCGGCGCTCTTGCTGAATGCCCGGGGCGGGCGCGTGGTGGAGGGGGCACAGGGTCTTGCGCAGAGCCTGCGGGAACTCCTCGGCAGTTCAGACGATCTGAAACGGATGGGGCAAGCCGCGCAGCAAGTGGTCGCGGACAATCAGGGTGCGCTTCAGCGCAGCGCGGAGATCATTGCCACGTTTCTTCCGCCGCCGGTCACGCCGGCTGAATCCGCAGGCAATCCGCGTGACGCGTTGTCGCGCACGCGTTCCTCATGACGTCGATGCTGCAATCCTGGTTGCGATGGGCCGGATATCCGTATGAGCTGGCGGCCAGACTTCGCCAGTGGGGCTATACACGCGGCTGGTTTCAGACGCATCGCCTGCCCCGTCCCGTGATCAGCATCGGAAATCTCACCGTGGGCGGCACAGGAAAAACGCCGGTCGTCATGCATGTCGTCGATCGATTGACGGCTCAAGGCAAACGCGTTGCGATCTTGAGTCGCGGGTACCGGCGTCGCAGCAAGACTCCGCAATTGCTCGTGTCGGACGGGCGGCAGGTGTTGGTGGGACCGGAAGAGGCCGGCGATGAGCCCTATCTCATGGCACGCCGTTGTCCTCATGCGGTCGTGGCGGTCGGCGCGGACCGGTATGCGCTCGGTCGGTGGGTGCTGAGCCGTCAGCCGGTGGATTGTTTTGTGCTGGACGATGGATTTCAGCATGTCCAGCTCCACCGTGATGTGAATCTCGTGCTCGTCGATGCCACGGATATCGCCGGGCTTAAAGCGGCGCTGCCGGTCGGTCGCTTACGGGAGCCGCTTTCGGCGGCAGCCCGAGCTTCGGCGGTGCTCATCACGAGGGTCGATCATGAACAGGCAGGGGAAGCGGTCTGGCGGCAGCTGGTGCGAGCATGCCCGACTCTTTCGCCCCCGATCTGCGTGGGATTCACCGCAGAGGAATTCCGGCGCGTGGGAGGGGATGAACGACGGACGCGGGATGCCTTTCACGGCCGTTCCGCCGTGATTTTCAGCGGGATCGGCAATGCCGGCTCTTTTCACGCAGTGGTGGAGGAATTGGGAATCACCGTGAAGGAGACGCTGGCATTTCCCGACCATGTGCACTATACCCATGCCATGATGGAAACGATTCGTGCCAAAGCAAAAGCCGGCGGTGTGGATCTGCTGGTGACGACGGAAAAAGACGCAGACAAGGTGACACCGTTTTTACGTGTGGATGACGCCTGTTGGGCTGTCCGGCTTGGCACACAAATTGTGTCCGGACAAGAGCGGCTGGAGCGGCTTCTGCGGCTTGATCCGGAAGACGGGCCGGCGAGCCATGCGTAAGGAAGAGATCCGGCGCATCGTCGTGCGCGGTCCCAATTGGTTGGGTGATGCCGTCATGTGCGAGCCCGCGCTCAGTCAGGTGCGGACGCTGTTTCCGCAGGCCGAGATCACGCTTCTGGTGAAGCCGGCCATCGCGGATCTGCTGGCGCACCATCCGGTGGTGAATCGCACCCTGGTGTATGACGACCGGGGACGTCATGCGGGGTTGACCGGTAAGTGGACCCTGGCCGGTGTCTTGCGTCGTCACCGCTTCAATCTCGCCATCCTGTTTCAAAATGCGTTTGAGGCGGCGCTGATCAGTTTCCTGGCCGGCATTCCCCGTCGATTCGGGTATGCCACGGATGGCCGGAGTGTGTTCCTCACCGATCCGGTCGGCGTGCCGCCGCGCAGCGCGCAAAGACATCAGGTCGAGTACTATTGGGATTTGCTCAAACCCTTGGGGGGACAGGGACAGGCTCCGTCGCCGCGTCTGTTTGTCACGCCCGAAGAATCCGCGTTGATCGCCCGCCGCTTGGCCGATGCCGGAATCGGTTCGTCGGATCTGGTCATCGGCGTGAATCCCGGCTCGACCTATGGCCATGCCAAACGTTGGTTGCCGGACCGGTATGCCGAGGTTGTCAATCGTGTCGTGAAGGAGGCGCAGGCTCAATCGGGGGCGCGGGTCGGGGTCGCCATTATCGGGGCCAAGGGTGAAGAACCGTTGGGGAAAGCCATCGCCGATCAGATTCAGACTCGCACGGTCGTCTGTTCCGGGCAAACCACGGTGCGGGAATTGATGGCGCTGGTGAAGCGGTGCCAGTTGTTTCTGACCAACGATACGGGGCCCATGCATGTAGCGGCCGCCTTCAACGTCCCGCTGGTGGCGGTGTTCGGTCCGACGGATTGGCAGACGACGTCGCCGTTCGGCGTCGAGGCCCAGCTGGTCCGGCAACCGGTCTCTTGCGCACCGTGCCTGTTGCGGGAATGTCCCATCGATCATCGGTGTATGACCGGTGTGACAGTGGAACAGGTCCATGATGCGGCAGTGCGACACCTCCCGCTCGCGGCTCCTCCCCCTGTCAGTGCACCGGAAGCCGTGAATCCTGCCTTGTCACCCACGGCGCTGGCGGGAGTGACCGTGTTTTTGGATCGCGACGGGACATTGAATGTCGATACCGGGTATGTGAAGACGCCGGAAGAATTCATGCTGCTTCCCGGTGTGGGCACAGCGCTGGCCAGGCTGAAAGGCGGAGGCGCCAAGCTGATTGTCGTCACGAATCAGTCCGGAGTGGGGCGAGGCTATTTCAGCTCAAAGGATCTCGAAGCCATCCATAACAAGTTGCGGCTGCTCCTGGCTGAAGATGACGTGACGCTCGACGGGTTGTACTTCTGCCCGCATCACCCCGACGATCGATGTAATTGCCGGAAGCCGTCCCGAGGGATGGTCGATCGGGCCCTAGCCGAATTGCAGGTGGACCTGAGCCGCGCCTATGTGATCGGAGACAGTGTACGTGATATCGAATTGGCCAAGCAGGTCGGCGCGCGCGCGGTGCTGGTCATGACCGGCCCGTCCGGGGCGGAGGCGCTGGCTGATCTGACGGCGCGAGATCTGTCCCCGGACCATGTGGCGGCGGACTTGCCGCATGCGGTTGAATGGACCATTGCACATGCGACGCGTAAGCCCGTCGCCGACGTATCCCGCTGAGCGAGCATTATCCTGGTGGCCGAATGACCGACCCAGTCCGCCGAATCCTGCTCATCAAACCGAGCTCGCTGGGTGATATCGTGCACGCCATGCCAACGCTGGCCGCCTTGCGCGAGCGGTTTCCTCAAGCCGACGTGACGTGGCTGGTTAAGCGGCAATGGGCGTCGTTGGTAGAAGTCATCGAGGGGGTTGATCAGATCTGCGCGGTGGAGCAGGGACTGATGGGCTGGTTGGGGGAGGTGCCGGATCTCCGCGCGGCCCGGTTCGATCTGGTCGTCGATCTGCAAGGCCTGTTCAGGAGCGGCGCCATGGCCTGGCTCACCGGCTGCAGTCGGCGCGTGGGGTTCGCCAATGCGCGCGAAGGCAGTCCGTATTGTTATACCCAACGGGTGGCCGTTCCCGCTGGATCGATGCATGCAGTCGATCGCTATCTGCTGGTGGCAGAGGCACTGGGCGCCGCGCGACCGAAAGCGCCGCGATTCGACTTCATTGACCGGGCTGAAGACCGGTCGGCCGTGGGAGCATTGCTTGCCGCCGCAGGTCTTGCGGCTGCGTCACCATGGGTCGCGATGAACGTCTCCGCTCGGTGGGAGACGAAGCGCTGGCCCCCGCAACAGTTCGCCGAGGCGGCAGATCGCCTGGCCGTAGCGCAAGGTATCCCGATCGTCTTTATGGGAGGCCCGGCGGAACGACCCGAGACACGTGCGGTGATGGCGCGCATGCGCACGAAAGCGATTGATCTGACAGGACAGACCCCTGTAGGCTTACTGCCCAGTTTGTTGCGCCACGCAGCCGTACTGGTGACGAACGATTCAGGGCCCATGCACATTGCGGCGGCCGTCGGCACTCCGGTGGTGGCCCTGTTCGGGCCGACCGATCCCGTGAAAACCGGCCCCTATGGCCGGGGGCATGTTGTCTTGTCCAATCCGGTCGAATGCCGCCCCTGTTTTCGTCGTGAGTGCTCTCGCGCCGTCAGACTCGAATGTTTGACGGGCGTGACATCGGAGCAAGTCGTACGCGCCGTGCAGCAGCAGCTCGGGCAAGTAGGGACATCAGGATCATTGTGAACATTCTCATTGCGGAATCCAGCATGGCCGTCGGCGGACAAGAATTGGCCGTCCTGCTGCATGCCGAACGGTTGGTGGCGCGCGGGCATCATATCCGGCTGGTCTTGGAGCCGCGCAGTCCCATCATGGCGATGGCCAGGGAGCGCGGGCTCCTGGTGGAGCCGTTCGTGATGCGGCAATGGCGCCTGCCGCTGTCTATCCTCGCGTTTCGGCAATTGCTCACACGGGAGCGCCCCGACATCGTCCACGTCAACAGCTCACGGGACAGCTGGATCGCCACCCTCTCCAGCCGCCTGCTCAATCCGCGCCCGAAAGTCATTCGCACGCGCCATATCTCGGCGCCGCTGAACAACAATGCCACCACGCACCTGTTGTACCGCCGCCTGTTCGATATGGTGATCGTCACCGGCAGCGAGCGCAATCGGCAGGACTTGATTCATCGAGACGGCCTGTCGCCGGATCGTGTGGCGTCTTTTCCGATCGGCTTGGACGTGAAGCAGTTTTCGCCGGCGCCGCCCAAGCAGGATATCCGTGTCGAGCTCGGCATTCCGCCTGGGCATTTGCTGGTCGGCATGATTTCCTACCTGCGGGACTACAAAGGCCATCGTTATCTGGTCGAGGCGGCAGCCAAGGTCTTGAAGCAACATCCGGCGGCGGCATTCCTCATCGTGGGAGAAGGGCCGGAAGAGCAGAACATTCGTGCCCAGATCGAACGCCTGGGTCTGACGACCGATGTCCGCATGCTGGGATTCCGTGACGATCTTCTGGATGTGTTCCGTTCGTTGAACCTGTTTGTGATTCCTACGGTGGAGGGCGATACGATCCCACAGGTGCTGATGCAGGCCCTGGCGATCGGTCTGCCGGTCGTCTCGACGACCACCGGTTCGATTCCTGATGTGATCACCGATGGAGAGTCGGGTTTTCTCGTTCCTCCACGCGATCCCGAGGCGCTGGCCGACCGGATTGTTCGGCTCTTGAAGGATCCCGACCTGCGTGCGGAAATGGGGCGATGCGGGCGTCATACCGTGGAGCAGTCCTATTCGATCGACCGGATGGTGGATGAATTGGAGCGGGTCTATCGGAAGGTCATCGCATCATGATGCCACGAGGGGCCGAGTCACGAACCTCCATCCGCAAGAGCGTGTTGTTCTGGTGGATCCTGTTCGTTGTCATTCAGATGGCGGAGCGGGTGTTTCTGTTGCGCGATGCACTCGAGCAGGAGACGCCTACGGCGGCATTGCTGCTCAAGACCTTCCTCGTCGGTGTGCGAGGGGATTTCATCACCGCCACGTTCGCTCTCGTGCTAGGCGGGGCCGGCGCCGGTGTCTACACGTTGATACGGCACGGATTGTCCGGCTTGCGTCAATCACCGTGGCACGTGTTCCTCTCATTTCGTCCCGCCTTTCATGTAGGGTGCATGCTCGCCGGCTTGCTCCTGTTCGTGCTCCTCTGTGTGGACATGGGGTACTACGGCTTCAATCACCAACACATGGATTTTGTGTTCCTGGAGTATATCGGGGATCTCCTCGCGCCGGCGGCGACGACGGAGGGGACGAACGTGCAGGCCATGCAGCAGACCAGCGCGGAGCTGGAGGCGGCCGGGAAATGGGGCTGGCGGCTGATGGTGTTTCTGACCATTCAAGCAGCAGGCATTCTCTTGTGGTACTGGAGCTTTTCACGAGCGGTGGTGCCGGCTTTGGACCGCTGGCGGACGGGATCAGGCTTTCAGGCTAATGCGTTGCTGGTCGTGGCACTGGTGGCCGGAGGCGCCGGGTTTCACCATTCCGGCCCCTATGGCATTCGCATCGCGCCGATCGGTAGCATGGTCTATTACACGCTGGCGCAGAATCCCGTGCTGTTTGCCGCCGAGGCCTTGCGGATTGCGGTGGTGTCACGCAATCCGATCGAACGGCGGGCGAATACCCAGGCCATGCCCTATGACGTGGCCGTGCAGACCGCTCAACAACTGTTAGGGCCCACCGAGACGTTTGTCGACTCCCGCTATCCATTCGTGCGGACGACTGCGCCGTCTCCCGATGGCGTTCGACTAGCGAAGCCGGCCAACATCCTCTTGGTGTTTCTCGAAGGATTGGATCGCCGATATTTGGGACAGACCTATGGGGAGGTGAAGGGCACGCCCTTTCTCGATCGGCTGAAACAGGATAGTGTCTATTTCGAGAACTTTTTTTCAAACGGCGTGCAAACCTCAAGAGGACTGTTTGCGACGCTTTGTAGTACCTTTCCGCGACAAGGCGCCGCCGCGATGAAGACGCGCTACGCCCACGATTACCTCTGCCTGCCGTCCCTCCTGCAACGTCAGGGGTACAGGACGGAAATGGTGATCGGGCAGCATCGGGACCTGAACCGGCTTCAGACGTTCGTGGCCCGCAATGGCTTGCAGCATTTGCTGGATGAAGGGGACTTTCCCGCCAATACGGAGCGGGCGGGACTCGGCATTGTCGATGGTGCGTTATTCGACCTCTGTTATGACCGGATCAAGCAGCGCCAGTCAGAGGGGAAACCGTTTTTTCTCACCACGCTCACGCTCTCGACGCATCATCCTTTCGCGGCGCCCGCGACTCATCCTGAGGTCCGGTTGCTCCAGCAACAGGTGCAAGACAAGTATGTGGCGGCCTTGCGATACACGGACCTCGAACTGGAGCGGGTCTTCACCAAGCTTGTCCGTGAGGGATTGCTCCGGAATACGGTCGTCGTCATTCTGGGAGATCACGGCCGGCATGAACCGGTGGGGAGTTCCGATATCGAGCGCAAGGCCGGGCATTTCGCATCGCCTTTGTTCCTATGGATGGACGAGTCATTGCGGACTCCTGCGACCTATCGGCCCCGGACCGTGAGTACCATCGCCAGTCAGGTGGATCTGGCTCCGACCCTGTTGGCGTTAAACGGAGGGCTGCCGGCGATGGGCCCGTTTGCGGGCCATGATGTGAGCTGTACGCTGGTGCGAGACTGTCTGTCGGACCAGGTGGCCTATTTGACAAGCGTGTACGACAACCTGGTCGGGCTTGCGAGCGCTGAAGGACTGCTGTTGTATTCGTTCGCGACCGAAACGTTTCAGGAAGCCACGCTGACCTTCGAGCCGATGCCTGATGAACAGACAGGCAGCAGGCGGCTGCCGATTTCCCGCGACCGGGAATTGATGGCGTTATACGAAGTGGCAAATGTCGCGCTTGATTCCAACCGTCTCTGGTCTTGGCGGGAATTCGGGAGCCGATTGTGACCAGTCGACGGCAAGAGCCCATCATCGAAGCGATTTGAAAAGGACTCCTCTCCGTGGATCGTCTACCGGTATCGGCTGTCGTCATTGCCTACAACGACGAACCCAACATGCGGGCCTGCCTGGAATCCATCACCTGGGCGGATGAAATCATCGTGGTGGATTCTCATAGCACCGACGGCACCGAACGCATCAGCCGCGAGTTCACCGACAAGGTCTACCAGCATGATTTCCACGGGTTCGGCCGGCTCAGGAACGAGGCCCTGACGCATGCCGCGCACGACTGGGTGTTCAGTCTCGACACCGACGAACGGGCCACCCCGGAACTGCGCGACGAGATCCGGCGGCTGTTGGCCGCAGGCCCGGACGCCGACGCGTATTTCGTGCCGCGCAAGAATTACTTCCTTGGACGCTGGATCAAACATTGCGGCTGGTACCCCGACTATCGGCAACCGCAATTGTTCCGCAAAAGTAAGCTGCGCTATCGGGATGAACTCGTCCATGAAAGCTTCGACCTGGATGGACGACTGGGCTACATGACGGCCGCCGCCCTGCAGTATCCCTTTCGAGACATCGATCATTACCTGGCCAAACAAGAGCGGTATTCCGATCTGATGGCCAAGCGGATGGTCGAACAGGGGCGGTCGTTCTCATGGCATCAGCTCGTGTCGCATCCCTGTTTTACATTTCTCAAGATGTATGTCGGGCGTAAGGGGTGCCTGGATGGGGTGCCGGGTCTCATTTTGTCCGGTCTCTACGCCTATTACACGTTCATCAAGTATGCCCGGTTCTGGGAACTGCAGTCGCAGGTTGCTCCTCAGGCGAATCAGACTGCACCGGCGAAACAAGGCTAGGCACAGTATCGTGAAACAGGACGGGGCGGCATGACGATTGCGGCGGTAGTGATTACCAAGGACGAGGAACAGAATATCGTTGATTGTCTTGAATCCTTGCGGTGGGTGGATGAGCTCATCGTGGTGGATGCCGAAAGCCGGGATCGAACCGTCGAGTTGGCAAAGCGGTATACCTCGCGAGTGTTTGTCCGGTCATGGCCAGGCTACGGGCCGCAAAAAAATTTCGGGATCGACCAGGCGGGAGCGGACTGGATCCTGGTGGTGGATGCCGACGAGCGAGTGCCGGATGCCTTGCGGCAGGAGATCCATGCGCTGGTGGCCAGTCGACCGCCTGCCGAGGTAGGAGGCTACGAAATCCCCCGCCGGAACTTTTTTTACGGAAAATGGATTCAAGGCGGCGGATTGTACCCGGACTATCAACTGCGCCTATTTCGCAAGACGGCCGGCCGTTACGACGACGTGCGTCTGCATGAAAACCTCGCGCTGAGCGGCCGGCGGGAGCGTCTTCGAGAGCCGTTCATTCATTACAGCATGCCCACTGTGAACCATCACATCCGCAAGATGATGCGGTATACCACGCTGGGTGCCGATGAAAAACTGAAGCGAGTCCGCCAGATCAGTGGCTGGACCATCGGCACGCATCACCTCGGCACCATTCTGAAAACGCTGTTCACGCGCGGCGGCTATCGCGATGGTGTGCACGGGCTGGTGGTCGCCATGTTCGCCGGCCTCCATACCTTCGTGAAATATGCCAAAGCCTGGGAACGGTTGAACGTCAGGCGTGGTGCATGATCGTCTCAGCATTCCATCGCCGAACTATGACTGAGGTCTCGTTCGCCTGATGCGTATCGGGATCGACGCGGCCTCATTGGTGGGCGATAAAGGCGGCGTTGGCTGGCATACGTATCATCTGCTGAAAGCGTTACTGGAACTGGACGAGAAGACGGACTATGTCGGCTACCTCCGGCCAGGATGTTTGCAAGCAGGCGAGCTCAGCGGGTGGCCGCCGACTCGATGCATGCGATGGATTGAGACGCAACGGTGGTTGATGTCCTGGCGCGGCCGATGGGATCGGCTTGACCTGTATCACGGCCCGAACTTTAAGATGCACACGACGGGCCGGTACGGGGGAATTGTCACCATCCATGACCTGTGGCTGGCCCGGCATCCGGAATATTCACGCAAACTGTTGGGGCAGGCGGGGTCATCCAGGCGCGCTATTGCGACAGCCAACCGGGCGAGAAAGGTTGTGACCGTATCGGAGTTTTCGGCCCAGGAGATCGAATCGCTCTATGGCATTCCACGAGACCATGTGAGGGTGATTCATAACGGTGTGTCGGGGGATTTCACGCCCCTGTGCAACGAGCAGATCAGAGCGGAGGTGCGGACACGGTGGTCCCTTCCGCCGGACGGCTTTATTCTCTTTGTCGGCGGAGCGGACCCGAGGAAAAACCACGATGGATTTTTGCAGGCTGTGGCCGCGTGCCGAACGCAACTGGGAGGGCGAGCCATCGTGCTGGTCGGAGACGCGGTGCATCCTCAGGGAAGTTATGCCGCGACGGCTCAGTCCCTCGGCTTGGAGCAGGAGATTCGATGTACGGGACGTCTCGATCGTGAAGACCTGTGCCGATTGTACTCTTGCGCGGATCTCTTCGTGTTCCCGTCCCGCTATGAGGGATTCGGCATGCCCGTGTTGGAGGCCATGGCCTGTGGTGCACCAACCGTGACGTCTTCGACCTCGTCGTTACCGGAGGTGGCTGGTGACGCGGCATTGCTGGTGAATCCCGACGATGTCGAGGCATTAGGCCGTGCCATGGTGACCGTCCTGTCCGATGCGAACCTTCGGGAGAACCTGCGACAACGTGGATTCGAACGGGCACGGCTCTTCACCTGGCAGCGCGCAGCAGCCTCTACCAGTGCCCTCTATCGCGAGCTTTGCACATGACGCCGATCGGCCTGCTGCGTCCGAAGAACATCCTGATCATCAAGTTGCGGCATATCGGGGATGTGCTGTTGTCGACGCCGGTGTTGCGCACGTTGAGAGAGGCCTTTCCCGCCGCGCAGCTGACGATGTTGGTCAATCGCGGGACGGAAGGGGTGCTGGCGCATAATGCGGATGTGAACGAAGTGCTGTGCCTTGAAAAAGGGGCATGGGCTGACCAGTGCAAGTTCGTCTATCGCCTTCGTGAGCGGGGATTCGATTGCGTGATCGACCTGACCGATGGGGACCGTTCTGCCGTCATCAGTCTCGCGACCGGCGCGCCCCTCCGGATCGGTTTTAACGCGGAGCATCGCTGGCGTGGTTTGTTGTACAGCAAGGTGGCGAAACCGCGCCCCGTCGATCAGCACCGCGTGGAGTACGACCTGTGCGCCCTGAGGGCGCTGGGCCTCGATCCCAAACCGGGGATGCCGTCGGTCTCGGTTTCCGGGTCGGAGGAGCAGATGGTGGACCGATGGTTGAAGGAACAGGGGCTGACCGGAGACCATTGCCCGCCGCTGGTGCTGGTGCAACCGGGCGCACGGTATTCGTTGAAAGTCTGGCCGCCTGAACGGTTTGCTCAACTGAGTGATCGCCTCGCCGAACGGTTTCATTGCAGGATTATGCTGGGTGGTGATCAACGGGAGCGTGAGGTCGCCGAACAGGTCGCCCGTAAAACCCATTGCGCTCCCATTGTGGTGGCGGGAAAGTTTTCTTTGCTGCAGTATGCCTCACTGGTCAAACGGTGTGCCTTGTTCGTGGGCAACGACGGAGGCGCCATGCATATTGCCGCGACGGTAGGTACGCCGGTGGTGGCGTTGTTTGGTCCCACCTATCCGGAGCGGTGGGGGCCGCGTGGCGGATTGACGCAGGTGATCTATAAAGGTCTGGACTGCCGAGCCTGTTACCATCCCAGTTGCTTGCGCGGAGACGACAGTTGCATGCGCCAGATCACGGTCGATGAAGTCTTCGAAGCGGCGGGCCGGATTCTGGATCTGAAGGGTGCGAGAGTTGTGACATGAATGAGTCGGTTAGTGTTGTCATTCCGGTTTTCAACGGGGCGCCGTTTGTCGCAAAGGCCGTGGCCAGCGTGCGGGCGCAGGAGCATGGCGACGTGGAGATTCTCGTGGTCGATGACGGATCGACGGACGGGACGCAAGAGGTCCTGAAGCGCCTGGAGCAGCGCGATGGCATCCGGTGGTTTCAGCGAAGTCACGGCGGCCCGGCCCGTTCTCGGAATTTTGGGATTGAAGCGGCGCGCGGGCACTACATCGCACTGCTGGACTGCGACGATGTCTGGTTGCCGGGAAAACTGGCCGCACAACTCGCCGTCATGCGTGCAAGGCCGGAGGTGGGATTGGTGCACACGGATTTTGACGTACGCTTCGAAGACGGGACGTTGGAAGAGCGCGTTACGGCCCGTTCGAGCCGTGAGCCGATGGTGCAGGCGTTTGCCGGGGGTCATGTGGCCTTGCCCTCGACCCTGTTGATCCGGAAACGTGTGCTCGATCAGGTCGGGAGGCTGGATCCGGAACTGTACGGATCGGAAGATTCCGACCTGACGATCAGACTATTCCGGGTGACCGGCTTCGAATGTATCGATCACGTGTTCGTCACAAAACTGCAACGGGGGCATGGGTATCGGGACATGGCGTTCGATGAACAGACTCATCGGGAGCGGGTGCTGGCCAGCCGGGATCGTTTTCTGGTGCGTCTCGAAGGGTTTGCGCCGCTGACACCCGCGCAACGTGCGGCGTTGGACAGGGAATGGGCCAACTATTACCTGTTGAAAGGCGCGGCCGCAGAACGGGCAGGACGTGCGGCGGAGGCGCGGAACCAATATCGGAAGGCGATCGGCAAAGCGCCCGGGCGGATACGTTGTTACACGCGCTGGTTACGCACGTGGACTTCCTGACCGCCATCCTGCCCTTGTCTCCAAGCGTTGTGCATGGACATGGTGACAGCTAGACAAAATACGATCTGAGGAGCCGGGACCAGGTTTTGAAGTTGAGCGGCTGATGATGCAGGGCGGATCGAAATGCCTGCCGCGCCTCTTGCCGGGCATGTGCCCGCAGGTGATGCTTGCCGAGATCTGCGTAATAAATGGCCCAGTCGTTTGACAGGGCTTCGCCTTCCGGTGTGCCGGGCCGGCAGGCGGCGGCATGTTTATCGAGAAATCGCCGGCGGCCGTCCAGTGCGCGGAGGGAGGGGATCTCTCGCGACGCGTTGTGTCCATAGAGCCGGTGCCGATACAGCGGTTCCGGAAGATGAATGAAGCGGCCCGGGCCGTAGAGCCGGATGATCAGGTCGATATCTTCCCAAATCGCAAGGGCTGCATCGTAGCCTCCCACCGAATCGAACCAGGTTTTCCGGAACAATGAGCCGGAGGTAGCGGCATCGTGTCCACCACGGAGCAGTTGCGTAATGCTCCGCTGATGTTTCATGGCGGTGTCATACTCGAGGATCTCGTTTCGTTCATTGACCTGATATCCGTCACAGTGGACGAGCGCCGCCCCTGTGGCCGGTTCGAGGATTTTCAGCGTCTTCTCCAAAAACGTCGGTTCCCAAAGATCATCCTGATCGAGAAACGCCAGATATGGGCTCTGCGCCAGGCGCGCGCCGGTATTCCGTGCGGCGGCTTGTCCGGCATTTCGGGAATGACGCACGTATCGAACCAGCGGAATGGCCTGCACCAGTGTATCGGTACGATCGGTCGACGCATCGTCTACGACGATGATCTCGTAATCGGGATAACTCTGCGCCAAGACGGAGCGGATGGCCTGTTCCAGGTATCTGGATGTGCCGTTGTAAGCGGGGATGACGACGCTGACGTGTGCCACAGATAGGTTTCCTTCTGCGCTCAATCGGTAACATAGGCGATACAACCAGTCAACCGCAGTGCCTTTCAGACAACCGGCGTGACGCACTCGGCCTACCTTGACTTGCCTGGTGGGCTATGGTTCCATCCCTTCGCATCACGCGGAATCTCCTCTACCATGGATCGATCCAACGCAGCCTTGTGAAGATCGTCATTGCCGCCTGGCATCTCAAGAATCTCAACGTGGGGATCGGGCGTTATGCTCGGGAATTGATCGAGGCGTTAGGCCGTGTCGATCAGACGAATCAGTACGAGATTCTGATTCCTCACGCCGAGCATCCGTTCACCGCGCGCCCGAACATGCGGTATCGCGTCATCCGCTTCCCGCTGTTCCGCCGCCGTTTCTGGGAACAGGTGGCGCCGCTGCTGGTCGGGCCGTATGATGTCCTCCACTTTCCGTACGATTCCTGCGCGGCCTGGAAGCGCGGGAAATTTGTCACGACCATTCACGATGTCAAACCGCTCTTGTTTCCTGAGCTTCGCCCTCGCGCAAATCTCAACAGTCGCATCGAAGATTGGCTGGTGGGGGACCGTTGGCAGACGATCGATCAGGTGATCACGGTCTCGGAGCATTCTCGTCGCGATCTTCTTGCGCACGTGCCGCTTCGCCCCGAGCAAGTGACGGTGACCTCGCTGGGTCTCGATGCCGGGCGGTTTCGGCCCGCCGAACAGCCGAGGGAGCGCAAGCCCTATGTGTTCTGTGTAGCCGGTGCCGATCCGACCAAGAACGTGGGCCTCCTCATCGACGAGTTCGCGGCACTTCCTGAGACGCTGCGCCGCCGTTTCGACCTCCTCCTGGCGGGTGATGTCTGCAAACGCCAGGATATTCGCGCGGCCGTCGAGCGCCATGGCCTCAGCGCGCAGACGACGCTGGTCGGTGTGGTGTCGGATCGGGAACTCGTCGACTATTATCAGCAGGCCGCCCTGTTTGTGTTTCCGTCGCTCTACGAGGGATTCGGGCTGCCGGTATTGGAGGCCATGGGATGCGGATGCCCGGTGATCTGTTCGAACGCCTCGTCGCTGCCAGAAGTGGCCGGTGATGCGGCGGTGCTGTTCGATCCCCATGAACGCGGTCGATTGGCCGATGAACTCTCCCGTGTTCTGGCGTCACCCGAGTTGCGAGACGAGTTGAGGTCCCGGGGATTGGCTCGGGCACGCGAATTTTCCTGGGACCGCACCGCCGTCGAGACGATGGCGGTCTATCGACGTCTGGCTGGTTGAGTCACCTCGAGGCGCCAGCCGGATCTGCAGCAACGGGGATGGTGGCTGGCCGGTGGCAATGGCCGTGGTGTCATGGGGCTCAGATCGGCTGTCGACCGATGCCGGGGAGGATGACCGAGATGGCGGAAGAGACGTGCGATTTTTTGATCGCCGGGGCCGGCGTGATCGGGGTGGCCATTGCGAGGGAGCTCAGGCGCCGGTATGGCGGCAAGGTGATCGTACTGGAGAAGGAACCCACGGCCGGCTGGCATGCGAGCGGGCGCAACAGCGGCGTGTTGCACGCGGGCGTCTATTACAAGGCGGGAACCCTCAAGGCCCGGCTGTGCGTCGAGGGGAACAGGCGGTTGCGGGCCTATTGCCGGCAGCACGCCATTCCGCTCAATGAGCATGGCAAGGTGATTGTGGCGCGGACGGAGGCCGAATTGCCGGCGCTGCATGAATTGTACGCGCGATCCCAAGCCAATGGAGTCCGCGCGAGCGTGCTCGATGAGCAGGCGCTGAAAGAGGTCGAACCTTGCGCGAAGACGGTGCAACAGGCGCTGTATGTCCAGGATACCGCGGTGGTCAACCCTCAGCGGGTCATGGCGGCCATGGCGGCGGATGCCGAGCGGGAAGGCGTCCTGTTGCGCCTCGGCTGCGCGTGGCAAGGGCGGGACGGCGAGGCGGGGGCGCGCACCGACCGAGGCCGCGTCACCTACGGGCATTTCGTGAACTGCGGCGGACTGTTTGCCGATCGAATCGCGCATGCCTATGAAGTCGGTCTGCACTTCCACATCTTACCGTTTCGCGGACAGTTCTATCAGCTGCGTCCCGGATCGGCATTGCAGGTTCGCGGCAACATTTATCCGGTGCCGGACCTGCGGAACCCGTTTCTAGGTGTGCACTTTACGCGGCGTCCGGAAGGTGATGTCACGATCGGCCCTTCGGCCCTCCCGCTGCTGGGCCGTGAGCAGTATCAAGGCCTGACCGGGGCCACGCTCGGCGGCACCGTCACGATGCTGGCCTATTTGATGCGACTCTTCGGCCGCAACCGGGACCATTTCCGATCCATTGCCTGGACCGAGATGCGCAAGCTGACGCGCGCGGGGTTTTTTCGTGAAGCGGAACAGCTCGGGCGGGGATTTGAAACAGCCGATTTGTTGCCGGGGCAGGCGCCCGGCATTCGGGCGCAGTTGGTCGATACGAGAACGGCGGAACTAGTCAGTGATTTCGTGATTGAGCCGGGGGCACGCTCGACGCACGTGTTGAATGCCGTCTCGCCCGCCTTTACTTCGTCGCTGCCGTTTGCCGAGCATGTCGTCGATCTCATCAAGATCGCCTAGGATTTCTTCGACGGTATGAGCGATTTTCCTAGTCTGAACCACGGGCCAGACGGTATGATCCACACCAAGAATGGTTGGCGGGTTGGTTGCCGGGCAGCGCGTCCTGCCGCAGTGTGATGGAAAGCTCTTGTTGCGGAGGGAGTGAAGCATGAAGGGTGTCGTACTCGCCGGAGGGCTCGGATCCCGCCTGCTCCCGCTGACCAAAGTGACCAACAAACATCTGCTCCCCGTCTACAACAAGCCGATGATCTACTATCCCATCCAAACACTGGTGAACGCGGGTATCACGGAAATCATGTTGGTGACCGGCGGAAACAGCGCCGGTGATTTCCTGAAACTCCTGGGGAACGGTCGGGACTTCGGCCTCAAACATTTGAGTTATACCTATCAGCAGGGCGAGGGAGGGATCGCCGATGCATTACGGCTGGCCGAGCATTTTGCCGACGATGGTCCCCTGTGCGTGGTGTTGGGAGACAATCTGATTCAGGGCAACATCGCGAAGGCCGCCGAGGCGTTTCGCGCGCAGAAAACAGGCGCGAAGATCTTGCTCAAGGAAGTGAAAGATCCACAGCGGTTCGGTGTGCCGCATCTGGACGGGAACCGCGTGGTAAGTATTGAGGAAAAGCCGACGCAGCCCAAGTCATCCTATGCGGTGACCGGTATTTATTTTTACGATGCCCGGGTGTTTGAGATCACACGCATGCTGAAGCCGTCGGGGCGTGGTGAACTGGAAATCACCGATGTGAACAATGCCTACATCGCTTCCGGGGAGTTGACGTGGGATGTGCTCGACGGGTGGTGGACGGATGCCGGCACGATCGAATCGTTGCTTGCCGCCAACCAGCTTGTCGCCCAGACCGGCGCGAACAGGATGGAGTTCTAAATGCGTATTCTCGTCACGGGCGGCGCCGGGTTCATTGGATCGCATCTGGTGCGTCGATTACTTCAGAGCGGCCGCCATTCGGTCGTGAATCTCGACGCGCTGAAGTATTCAGGCAACCTGGAAAATCTGGCGGATCTCGCCGGCCATCCTCAGTATCGTTTCGTCCATGCGGATATCGGCGATCAGAAGGCTATCCATGCCACGCTCCAGGAACACCGGATTGAGGGCATCATCAATTGCGCGGCCGAGACCCATGTCGATCGCTCGATTCTCGATCCCGGCGCCTTCGCCCGCACCGATGTGGTCGGCACGGGTATTCTGCTGGAAGAAGCGCGACAGGCAGGGGTACAGCGGTTTCTCCAGGTCAGCACCGATGAGGTGTACGGCAGTGTGGAGCAGGGCAGTTCCACGGAAGGCGACCGGCTGGAACCGCGCAGCCCCTATTCGGCGAGCAAGGCGGGCGGGGATCTGCTCGTCCTGAGTTATTGGACGACCTACCGGTTTCCTGTGGTGGTCACCCGTGGCAGCAATACGTATGGACCCAATCAATATCCCGAGAAATTCATTCCCCTGTTCGCCACGAATGCCATCGACGGGGAGCCGCTTCCGCTCTACGGCGACGGGAAGCAATGCCGGGATTGGCTGTCGGTCTACGATCATGCTGCCGGGATTCAACATGTGTTCGAACAGGGCGAACCGGGGACTGTCTATAATGTCGGTGGCGGCAACGAACGCGAAAATATTACGGTCGCCGAACAGATCGTGGCGAGGCTGGAAAAGTCCCGTTCGCTGATCCGCTTCGTGCAAGACCGCCCGGGACACGATCGCCGCTATTCCATCGATTGCAGCCGGCTGCGCGCGCTGGGCTGGTCGCCGCAGGTGCCGTTCGAGGAAGGGCTGAAGCAGACGGTTGAGTGGTATCGGACACATGAGGACTGGTGGCGGAAGATCAAGTCCGGCGAGTTCAAGGACTATTACCGGCAGCAATACGGCCAACGCTTGGCGAAGGGGACGGCGTGCGGATCGTAGTGACAGGGGCGCAGGGGCAACTAGGCCGGGATCTCCAGCAGGTTCTGCAGGGGCATCAGCTGACGTTACTGGATCTTCCCACATTTGACCTGACGCAGGAGGGCTGCGGGGGGCTGATCGTCGATGCCGCGCCCGACGTGGTGATTCACGCCGGGGCCCATACGGATGTGGATGGAGCGGAACGCAATCCGGGGTTGGCAATGGCGATCAATGCCGACGGGACCGAACGTGTCGCGCGCGCTGCCGCTCAGGTAGGAGCCAGGCTCATCTATATTTCCACCGACTATGTCTTTGATGGCCGCGGCACGCGTCCCTACGTCGAAACGGATCAGACCAATCCTGTCAGCGCGTACGGTGCCTCTAAATGCGCCGGTGAGGAGCGGGCTCTGGCCTGCTGCGAGAATACGCTGGTGGTGCGGACCGCATGGCTCTATGGGCTGCAGGGGAAGAATTTCGTCAAAACGATGCTGCAATTGGCTGCGGAGCGTCCTTGCTTGAAGGTCGTCGCTGATCAGCGGGGCTGCCCGACGTTTGCGGAGGATCTCGCTCGCATGATCGGCGAGCTGGCGGCGCATTCCGCACGAGGAATTCTTCATGTGACCAACGAAGGCGACTGCACGTGGCATGAATTCGCGACGGAAATCATCAGGCGAGCAGGGCACCACGTTCCAGTCGAGCCCATCACGACGGCCGACATGCCTCGTCCCGCCAAGCGCCCGACCTATTCGGTCCTCTCGGCGGAGCGGCTTCGTCATCTTGGCTTCCGCATGCCATCCTGGCAGGACGGTCTGCAGCGATTCATGAAGGTCTTCCTGGCTCGATCCTCGGTGGCTTCCCGCGGCTAGATTTTCCACACTGTTTCTTTCCAGACACCTGCTCCATTCTCCCTTTCTGAGCGTCACCGCGACTGCCTCCGTGATGAGGCTGTATCAAGCCGACACATTTCTTGTGCAAGTGTGGCAATTTCTCTATACTGCAGTTCCCGGAGCCGCCCTTCATGAGCTCTGCACGGTATTCTCCGTGCATGGAGCGGCGTGAAGCACCATTGCGGCTGTGCTTTTTAGATCCGTAGTCGGCACCTCCACATGACTCCTATGTGTCCGGGAGCGTGAGAGTCCAAGCGTCTGCTCAGCACCTGCCGTTGGCCTTGGTCCTCGCGCCCTCTCGGCTGTTGGCTGTCCCGTGGCGAGCAATCGGGAAACGGGCGGTGTCTCGGCTGGTGCACGCAGCGGGTTGCGACCGGCAGTCACTGAGGGCATGAATATCACCACGTCATCATCCGCGCATTCGCTCGTCGGTCCGGCCCAGGCATCAGACAGGTATGGCTCCGCCCGGGCCTTGTTTTGGGGATTGCAGGGGTATGTGATGGTGGCCCTTGCCTGCTCCAGTTTTTTTCCGCTCCTCTTCAGGTATCAAGAACATACGATCATCATTCTCATTGTCCTCAGCTTGGGAGTCTGCGCAGGAGAACGGACGAGTCCGTGGGTCCGAACCCCGCTGGACCTTCCGCTCTGGTGCTTTATGATCTGGGTGCTCTGCACAGTCCCCTTCGCCACCGATCCTGCGTATAGTTTTGCCGAGTGGAAGAAGTTCGTGGCACAGGCCGGTGTTTTTTACTGGTCTCTGCTGGTATTGGCGCGCTGTCGCCATGAGCGTTTGCCGCAATTGGTGATCCAGGCTTTCGTCATCGGAGCCGCTCTGCTGGCTTGTTATGCGCTGGTCGAATTTTTTCAGCGAGGCGGCACCTGGCGAGATCGTTTTATTCGAGCCCATGCCTTTGGTTCAGACTATAACTGGCTCAGCACCTACATGGTGGTGGCGATCCCCGTAGCCGGAAGCCTTCTCGTCATCGGGCGCCTGGCGTGGAGTCGTGTGGCGCAAGCTTTAGTCCTTGGCATCACTGGGGCCGCCCAGCTGTTTTCGTATACCCGAGGTGGGTGGCTTGGGCATGCCGCGCAAGGCGTAACCCTGGCATTGATGATCGGCGGCCGGCGTCTGGTGCTCGGAGTATTGGGGCTGCTCGCCATGATCGGTGCAGGTTTGGTGGTAGCGTCTCACTCCGGTTTTCAGACCGACACGGTGGATGTCAAGACGGTCGATACCAGATTAATGGTGTGGACGATCGGCCTGGGCGAGGTTGCGACCCATCCCGTGACCGGCATCGGCTTTGGAAACAATTCGTTTGTGAAAAGGTTTCCTGAGTACTCGGTTGAAAAGCAGGAGCACCTGCCGGTGCGTGACCGCATCATTCCTGCTATGCACAACACCTTTTTAATGGTCACGCTCGGCAGCGGCATTCCCGCCCTGCTGAGTTTTGCGTGGATCTTCGTCGCGCTGTTGCGCCGGCTCATCCCGATTCCCTGGACGATTGGTCGTGATCGTGCCACCGCGGTGCTCGCTGCGGGAATCGGATTGGCGGTGATCGGCTTTGCCGTCCGGAATCTCTTCGATTACATGTTCATGGGAAGTCTGGCGCATCTGTTCTGGCTGCTGGCAGCGGTGGGAATCACCGTGACGGGGCCGAGCCATCTCTCATCGGTTCCCGGACCTACATTGGATGAGAACCAGCCTGTGCCCGCGGAAGGTCAGACGTCTGCCTAGCCGATGAGGACGACGTCGCATCCTGTCTGCAGGCTCGATTGCACATCCCTTGACAGGGCATCTATGATTCCATCACAACGTACCATGCATGAGCCCGAGGAAGGCGTCACACCGGTCGCCGCAAGCGCAAGCGGCAATGTGATGGGAGCGCATCGTCAGTGAAGGCGTTGGTTACAGGCATCACCGGGCAAGACGGATCGTATCTGGCCGAATTTCTTCTCACTAAGGGATATGAGGTGCACGGGATCATTCGGCGCTCGAGTTCGTTCAATACGGGGCGGATCGACGGCATTTATCAGGACCCACATATCTCCGGAGCCAGACTGCATCTGGTCTATGGCGATCTCAACGATGCGAGCTCGCTGAACAAAATCATCCGTACGGTTCAGCCCGACGAAATTTACAACCTGGGGGCGCAGAGCCACGTCAGGGTCAGTTTTGATATTCCCGAATACACCGCCGAGATCACAGCCCTGGGCACGGTGAGATTACTGGAGGCAATTCGTGAATCGGGACTGAGACCGAAGTTTTACCAGGCGTCGTCGAGTGAAATGTACGGCAAGGTCCAGGAAGTTCCGCAGCGCGAGACCACGCCGTTTTATCCGCGGAGTCCCTACGGCGCGGCCAAGGTTTATGCCCATTGGATCACGGTCAATTATCGTGAAGCCTATGGGTTGTTTGCCTGTAGCGGCATTCTCTTCAATCATGAATCGCCGCGCCGGGGAGAAACCTTCGTGACCCGGAAGATCACCAAGGCAGCAGCCCGGATCAAGCTGGGACTGCAGCAGGATTTGTTTCTTGGGAACCTAGATGCCAAACGGGACTGGGGCTATGCCGGCGATTACGTCGAGGCGATGTGGCTCATGTTGCAGCAGGACGATCCCGATGATTATGTCGTGGCGACGGGGGAAACCCATACCGTCCGCGAGTTTCTCGATGTGGCGTTCGGTCATTTGGGGTTGGATTGGCAGCGTTACGTGAAGATCGATCCGCGGTATTATCGCCCGACCGAGGTCGATCTCCTGATCGGCGACGCGGCGAAAGCGCAGCAAAAACTCGGGTGGAAACCGACCGTCGATTTTCATCGATTGGGCATCATGATGGTCGAGGCGGACCTGGAAGCTGAACGGCTTAAGATGCAGGGTTCCGGGTTGAAGGGGGCCTAGGGTGATCGATACACACGCACGCGTCTACGTGGCCGGGCATCGGGGAATGGTGGGTTCTGCGATCGTTCGTGCCCTTACGGCCCGCGGGTATGACAACCTGATCGTGCGCACCAGCACAGAATTGGATTTGCGCGATAACAGGCAGGTCGCCGGATTCTTTTCGGAGACCAAGCCCGAATACGTCTATCTCGCTGCGGCCAAAGTGGGCGGCATTCTCGCGAACAGCACATTGCCGGCGGAATTCATCTATGACAACCTGGCGATACAAACCAACGTTGTCCATCAAGCCTATCTCCATGGCGCGAAAAAGCTGTTGCTGCTCGGGTCGTCTTGTATCTACCCGAGAGATTCTCCTCAACCGATGAAGGAAGAGTATCTGCTGACCGGCCCGCTCGAGCCGACCAATGAGTGGTACGCCGTGGCGAAAATCGCAGGCATCAAAATGTGCCAGGCCTATCGACGCCAATACGGGTGCGATTTCATTGCGGCAATGCCCACGAATCTCTATGGTCCGAACGATAATTTTGATCTCCAGACGGCGCATGTGTTGGCGGCATTGCTGCGACGCTTCCACGAAGCGCGTGAGCAGGGCACCACTCCCATCCTCTGGGGCACCGGGGCTCCGCGGCGTGAGTTTTTGCATGTAGATGACTGCGCGGATGCCTGCCTGTTCCTGATGGATCGATATTCCGATGCGATGATCATGAATGTCGGGACGGGGAAGGACATTGCGATTACAGAACTGGCCGCGCTTGTTGCCGAGGTGGTGGGATATCGAGGCGACGTTCATTGGGATCGGACCAAGCCGGACGGCATGCCGCGGAAGCTGATGGATTGCAGCCGCATCGCGGCGCTGGGATGGAGTTCCACCATTACCTTACGAGAGGGATTATTGGCGACGTATCAGTGGTACACGCGCAGTGCCGGTCCGCAGTCGGCTGCGATTCCTTGATTCAGTGTAGCGCTTCTGCCCAGAGCACCTTGTTCCGCGCCAGACCAATGAGATGAAAGCGATGATCAAAGCATTCGTGCAGGCGAGAATGTCCTCTCGGCGGTATCCGGGAAAGATGCTCGCTCCATTCCGTGGCGAAGCGATGATCCGTCATGTGCTGCGTGCGGTTGAGCAGACCCTTTCCTCTGAGGACATTGTTGTGGTAACGAGTGCCGAGGAGTCCGATGATCCGCTCGTCCGCTACATCGAATCGATGGACATGCAAGTCCATCGAGGTTCCTTGGATAATGTCCTTGCCCGGTTCATGTCCGGTGCGCGGGAGTATCCGTGCGATTGGATCATGCGCATTAACGGGGACAGTCCGCTGCTGTTTCCAGAGGTCCTGCGTCTTATGATTCCCTATGCTGAAAGAGAGGACCCTGACTTGGTGACTACTGTGTTCCCTCGGTCGTTTCCCAAGGGGCAAAATGTTGAACTCATCAGGGTCAGCGCTCTTCAGGCGATTCGCATGGAGGATACTACGCTGAATGATCAAGAGCACGTCACCCCATTTTTCTATCGACAGCCTGACCGATTTCGGGTTGTGAATGTCGAGTCTGGAGACCGAAGGCTCGCCGAAGTCGGTTTAGCCGTCGATACGATCGAGGATTTTCATCGGCTCGAACAGTTATCGATCGAAGAACTTCGCCGTTTCCGCCCACCCGTGTTGAACACCAGTGTTACGTCAATGTGACTCTACATCAGAATTACAACCGGAAGGACGCGACCACATGACTGACACTCCCCAGATCCCATTTGCTCGGCCTTGGATCACAGACGAGGATCGACAGGCGGTTCTCGAGGTACTCAATGGGCATATTTTGACTCATGGGCCTCAGTGCAAGTCGTTTGAACAAGAGTTTGCTGCGTTTCTGGGAGGAGGTCATTGTGTGTCGGTCAGTTCATGCATGGCGGCATTGCACCTCTCGTATCTTCATTTTGGAATCGGCCCGGGAGATGAAGTGATCGTCCCTGCGCAAACTCATGCGGCGACGGCCCATGCCGTGGAGTGGGTCGGGGCCACGCCGGTATTTGTCGACTGTGATTCTCGTACAGGGAATTTGACCGCGTCGGCCATCGAATCTGCATTGACCTCCAAGACAAAAGCGATTTCCGTCGTACACTTTGCCGGTATTCCCTGCGATATGCCTCCCATTGTCGATCTTGCCCAACGATACAATCTCAGAATCATTGAGGACTGTGCGATTGCATTGGGAGCCAGCCATCAAGGGCGTCATGTTGGATTGTTCGGGGATGCCGGCTGTTTTTCCTTCTATCCGGTGAAGCATATGACTACAGGCGAAGGTGGAATGTTCGTCAGTCGGCATGAAGACGTCTCCCAGGCTGTGGCTCGGCTGCGGGCCTTTGGCGTAGACCGGACGCATACAGAGCGGACCGTGCCGGGGATGTATGACGTACCCAGTCTTGGGCTGAACTATCGGATGAGCGAAATTCAAGCAGCGCTCGGCCGTTCTCAGCTTCGACGCATGAGCGCCGTGTTGGCTCACCGTACCGCACTGTTCGATCGCTACCGGAAGCTGGTCGGGGAGCTGCCGAATGTTCGGCTCATCGATACCGATGCTGCTGAATGCCGATCCAGCTACTATTGCGCGAGTGTCGTATTCGAGGGAGAATATGCGCACAAACGGAACGAGGCGGTCGAACGACTGAATACGGCCGGAATCGGAACCAGTATCTACTATCCGCAACCGGTTCCGCGGATGACGTACTATCGAAACAAGTATGGCTTTGTGCCTGCTAATTATTCACGAGCGGAACACATTAGCGATCATTCGGTCGCGCTGCCGCTGGGAATGCATGTGGCAGGCGGCGATGTCGACAGAATCGTGGCAACGCTGGAGCGAAGCGTAACAGAGAGTGCCGGCAGGAAAGGACTCACACGGTGATCGAACTCCAAGGACGGAAGATAGCGCTTATCGGAGGCGCCGGTTTTATCGGCCATAATCTTGCGTTGGCCCTCGCCGAAATGGGTGCTGATGTTCACGCCGTAGACAGCCTGCAAGTCAACAATCTTGGTGCGTTCTCGAACTCGCATGAAGACGCCAACAAAGCCCTGTATCTTCATTTCATCCACGACCGCCTGCGGTTACTGCAGGAGGCTCAAATTCCCCTTCATGTTGTCGACGCGCGCGACTACCATGTGCTGTCTCGATGTCTCAACGATATGAAGCCTGATACGATTGTGCAGTTGGCAGCCATCGCCCATGCGAATCGTGCGAACAAGGATCCGTATAGCACCTTCGATCATAGTTTACGAACCTTAGAGAATGCACTGGATTGCGCGCGGGGGTTGAAGGCCCGCTTCATCTACTTCTCATCTTCGATGGTCTACGGGAATTTCGACGGTGAAGCTGTGACGGAGGAGCGTCATTGTGAGCCGCTGGGTATTTACGGTGCGTTGAAGTATGGAGGAGAGAAACTCGTGATTGCCTATGCCCAGGTCTTCGATCTTTCCTACACGATTGTCAGACCCTCGGCGTTGTACGGCCAACGCTGCGTCAGTCGGCGTGTCGGACAGGCCTTTATCGAAGGCGTCCTTCGCGGGGCACCTCTCAGTGTCAATGGTGACGGGAGCGATGCGCTCGATTTCACGTATATCAAAGACCTTCTGCAGGGGCTGGTGCTATGTATCGGCAAAGACGAAGCCAGGAACCAAATCTTTAATTTGACGTATGGAGGGGCGCGTTCACTCGCACAAATGATTGAGATCGTGCGACAACAATTTCCCCATGTCGAAGTGAAATTCCAACCGCGCGATGCATTGATGCCTGAGCGCGGAACGCTCTCTATTGAGAAGGCCAAACGATTGCTCGGGTACTGCCCTCAGTATCCACTGGAAAAAGGCTTCGTCGAGTATATTCAATGGTATAAGGATTTGGCGCTTCGGCATGAGAGATTTTTCACTCCTCTTCGGGATCCCTCGGTGCATGGAGGCAACCAGCGTTGAACGTATTTGGGAAAAATCTTGATGAGACCGTCGCGGTTGTCGCGGAAATCGGTGTCAATCACGAAGGGGATGTTGCCGTTGCCGAACGTCTGATCACGCTTGCCGCACAATCCGGCGCCGATGCCGTCAAACTCCAAACCTACACGCCTGAACGGTACGCCTCCGCATCAGATCCACATCGACTGGCACGGGTGACGCAGTTCAGTTTGTCAGAGGAGGCGCATCTCCAGCTGGCGGCCCATGCTGCCAAACTGGGCAGTCCATTGTTTTCAACTGCGCTGACGGAAGATGTGGTTGACTTCCTGAGTCGATGGAGTCCGGCGATCAAAATTGCGAGCGGAGACTTGACCTTTGAGCCGGTCATACGAGCCGCAGTTCGCACGGGAAAGCCTGTGATTCTTTCCACCGGAAACTGCACCACCGATGAGATTGACCAGGCACTGACGTGGTGCCGTATGGAGTTGAACGGAATCGCGCTGAAGGATCGACTGATACTGATGCATTGTGTCGCAGCCTATCCGGTTCCTATCGAGCAAGCGAACGTGTCGAGTGTGCCGTTTCTCAGGCAGCGCTATGGACTGACGACCGGGTATTCCAATCACGTGATTGGCGCGGAGGCAGTACTCGCGGCGGTCGCGGTGGGAGCGCAACTCATTGAGGTGCATTTCACCGACCGACGAGAAGGTCGAGAGTTTCGTGATCATGCGCTCTCATTTGAACCGCACGAGCTGAAGGACTTGGTGCAAAGTGTCGGAAGAGTGAAAGCCAGCTTGGGCCGTTTCGGAAAGGACATACAGCCCTGCGAGTTTCCGCTGCGGGAGGTCATACGAAAAGGAGTCGTGGCGGCAAGAGCGTTGCCCGCAGAGACCGTTCTTTCCGCAGGTGACCTGATGTGGGCGCGTCCTGCGACAGGCATCAAAGCGGCTGAGTGGCCGGCCCTCATCGGGAAACGCCTTGTGCGTCCGCTCCGTCGTGGAGAGCAGATCACCTGGAATGAGGTGTGCTGAGGATGCGAGCGCTTATTCTGACGACGGATACACTGCACCATTCGTATTTTGTGCGGGAGCTCGTTTCACAGGTGCCCAAGTTGCAGGTCATTCTGGAAACCACTGGCGTCCGGCCTTCCTTCGAGGTGGCTCACCCGTATGAGCCGATACGCGATCAATACGAACGTGATCTGTGGTTTAAGGGGAGTGAACCGTCGGTTTCGGATTTCGCAGAAACACTGACATGCACGAACGTGAACGACTCCGAGGCAGTGGCGGCCGCACAGCAGTTTATGCCCGATCTCACGGTCGCGTTCGGTATTCGGAAGGCCGGACCGGCACTGATCAGAGCCGCCGGACCCCGAGTGGTCAATCTGCACGGCGGGGATCCTGAATTCTATCGAGGCTTGGACAGCCATCTCTGGGCGATCTATCACAATGATTTTAGAAATGTGGTGACGACTCTGCATGTGCTGAACGAAGCGCTTGACGATGGAGCGCTCATTGGCATACGTCCTGTCGCGCTCACTCGGGATATGCAGCTCCATCAATTGCGGCATCGCAATACTGAATCGGCCTTGAATCTCACGCGCGTGGCGTTGGAAGAATTGCAGCGCACGGGCCATATCGCAAGTCGTTCGCAGCGGCAGATGGGACGATATTACTCGTTCATGCCGGCCGTGTTGAAAGAGGTGTGTGTGAAACGATTTGAAAAGTATTGCGCGACATTAGCATGAACTATCCGTCGAGAATCTCCGACAATCATCTCGCCATCTTTCTGTTTCACGGTGTGACGTTGTCCGTCGATTGTGCCGTCCGCAACTATACCAGGAAGCATATTGAACGCGATTACTTTGTGACCGTGCTCCGGCGGTTAAAGCAAGTGGGCACTCCGGTGAGTATGAACGACATCCTCACTCACCGGGAGCTCGGGATTCCTCTTCCTCCACGGCCCTTTGCGGTGACGTTCGATGATGGATTTCGAAACAACCTCTCGGTAGCGGCCCCCGTGCTTGTGGATGAGCATGTGCCCGCCACCTTTTACATCAGCACGGATTTTGTCGAACGAAACAGGATGTCGTGGATTGATCGAATTGAGTTTGCCGTGGAACAGTGCGTGTGTGCGGAGCTCCAGCTTCCGTGGGGCCAGCGACAGTTTCGTGGGGATGAAGAACGCCGAGTCTTTCTGAACGAGATCCGGCAGATCGTGAAAAATGACCTGATGATAGATGGAGAGCAGCTGGCGACGGACATACAGGCTCAACTGGGCGTAGCCATCACCTATTCAAGTTCACACCCTCTTGATCAGAAGCTCGACTGGAGCGAGGTCCGAACACTTGCGGCTGAACCGTTGTTTACCGTGGGGGGGCACGGGCACTCTCACGTCATCCTCGACTCTCTTGGTACGCAGGACCTGGAATATGAGATCGAGACCGGCATGCGACTGTTGAAAGAGAAGGCTGCCGTTCACGGGCCGCATTACTCCTACCCGGAAGGCATGCCAAATTGCTACTCCGCGCGAGTCATCGAGGCGTTGAAGCGCAGAGGGGTGCGCTGCTGCCCCAGTGCGGTTGATGGCGTAAATGATTCAACTGCCGATCTGTTTCATCTGAAGCGGGTGATGGTCGTCTGATTGCCCCTGCGCCAGTTCTAGACCTGCGTTCATAATCGTGATGTATTCATGTCCAAGTTGAGAGTTGGAGTCATCGGTCTTGGAGTCGGGGAGAAGCATGCGGAGGCCATTGCCCGAATTCCAGAGTGCGAGCTTGTTGCCGTTTGTGACAGGAACCCGACGATACTTGCCGCGATAGCGGGTAAATTTCCCGATGTTGCGGCGCGCGAGTGCGACACGGAGATTCTCGACGATCCCTCCATCGATCTTGTCTGTATTGCCAGTTACGATGACTGCCATTTCTCTCAGACCCTCCGGGCTCTGGAACGAGGCAAGCATGTCTTTGTGGAGAAACCCTTCGTACTTCATGAGGAGGAGGCGAAACGCGTCAGAGAGGAATTGCGCCGTCGTCCTGACCTTCGCTTGTCGTCAAATCTGATTTTGCGACGCTCGCCGCGGTTTCTGGATCTGCGACAGCGCATCTTGTCGGGTCAGTTCGGCACTCTCTACCATCTGGAAGCCGACTATAATTACGGGCGGCTCGAAAAAATTACCGAGGGATGGCGAGGGAAACTCCCGTTTTATTCCGCCGTACACGGAGGCGGGGTCCATGTCGCGGATCTTCTGATGTGGTTGGCGAACGATCGCATTCTCGAAGTGTCGGCGGTAGGGAATGCGCTAGCGAGCCAAGGCTCCGGATTTGGAAATTTTGACAATGTGGTGGCGGTCTTGCGCTTTGCCAGCGGTGCAGTCGGGAAACTCGGCGTCAACTTCGGTTGCCGATTGCCGCATTTCCACACACTGGCCTTGTATGGGACAAAGGCGACGTTTCTGAACGGGAGGGACTGTGCGTGGTTATATACTTCCGCGGACCCTCATGTTCCGCCACTCATCTTGGATACCGCGTACCCGGGGGTGCATAAGGGTGCGTTGATCGTGAGTTTTGTGGCGGCGATTCAAGGACGCGGGGAGGCGGAGGTGAGTGAGGAAGACGTGTTTGCCTCTCTCTCCGTGTGCTTCGCGATCGAGCGGAGTGCGCATTCCGGCCTC
Organism: Nitrospira sp.; assembly: GCA_020853775.1. GTDB lineage: Bacteria > Nitrospirota > Nitrospiria > Nitrospirales > Nitrospiraceae > Nitrospira_A. Next base: position 57,560 of record JADYYH010000073.1, on the reverse strand, counting down.
CCGGTCAAAGTGGAATATGTCTGATCAACCCTCGGACGTATCCGTACCACATTCTGTGCGCGGCCTGTCGATTGTGCCGGATGCCTGGCTTGCCACGATCATGAACCGTGACGTTCACCGCATAACCGGGGTGTGGGAAGAACAGGAGGGAATCACTACTCTGCAAGAGCTTCGCCAGCTTACCCTGCGGCCTGGTTTTGCCTATGCCAAGATTGCGACACAAGAAGTGCGTACAAGTCATCAGCTGGAAGAGTGCGGGTTCCGTATTGTAGATACGGCCCTTACGCTGGAGACGCCACGCTTGCGTCATGTCGGGACAGCCGGACCTCTGGTGCGGCTTGCGACATCGAACGATGCGCCGAGGGTCGTGGATATCGCGAGACAGAGTTTTCGTTATTCGCGGTTTCATGTGGATCCCGACATTCCCTTGAGCTTGGCTGACGAAATCAAGGCTCGATGGGCTGGCAATTTCTTCAGCCGGCAGAGGGGCGACTATATGGTGGTTGCAGAACACGATGGTCGAGTCGTGGGATTTCTCCAGTTGATAGCCGCTGCCGAGCAGGTCCTCATGATCGATCTGGTCGCCGTCCTGCCAGATTTCCGTGGATTGGGATTGGCTGCAGCGATGATTGGGTTCGCGAGCATGACATGTGGTCATCCAAGAATGGTTCGCGTCGGCACCCAGAGCGCGAACCTTCCTTCTCTTGCCCTGTATTATAAGCTAGGGTTTCAGGTTGTTTCGAGCAGTCATATCTTTCACCACCATGGGCCGTCGCGATAGGGTGCTGCACGCGCAGGCGATGCGACAGGTGCCTTGTCTCCATAGAGAATTGCTGCCATGTGCGGAATAGCTGGATTTATCGGAACACGACGTCTGTCTGAGGAGACTGCCCAAGACTGTCTCGCGCTGATGCGGCGCCGAGGGCCAGACGCTTCAGGGATGCGTCGCTTTACGACCTCGACCGGGCGACATGTATTGTTGATTCACAGCCGGCTCTCGATCATCGATCTGGATTCCCGATCCGACCAACCCTTCAACGTTGATCGATGTTGGATGGTGCTCAACGGGGAATTGTACAACTATCTTGAGATCAAACGGCGTCTGGCTGAAGCCGGTGTTCCATTTCATACCCAATCCGATACCGAAGTATTTCTGGCCGCTATCTGCCGTGACGGATGGCGTGTATTGGATCAAGCGGAAGGGATGTGGTCACTGGCGGTCTACGACGAAGCACAGGAACGTTTGACGCTCTCGCGTGATCGATTCGGGGAAAAGCCGCTGTATGTCGTTCGGTCGCCGGAAGGATTGTATTTCGGATCAGAGGCCAAGTTCCTGTTTGCCCTCATGGGAAGAGTCCTGCCGGTCAACCGGCAACATGTGCGCCGTTACCTGGTGAACGGATACAAGTCACTCTATAAGTCGGAGGAGAGATTTTTCGAGGGGCTGGAGGAAGTACCGCCTGCGTCGGTCCTGCAAATAGATGCCGAGGGTAAGGAAACGCAGAGCCTGTATTGGGCGTCCGCCTTTCGCCCGGACGAGAGTATGACGTATGAGGACGCTGTGGCTGGGGTTCGAACGAAGCTTATTCACTCAATGGAACTGCGCTTGCGGAGTGACGTGCCGGCCGCATTTTTGATGAGCGGAGGGGTGGACTCCAATGTTCTCATCGGCATTGCGAAGCGTGTCTTCGGCTATGACGTACACGGATTTACGATTCTGACGGAAGATGAACGATATGATGAGCGCGAGATGCTCGATCGGTCGGTCGCTGAATTGGGAGTTCGGCATACAGGGCTGAAAGTGGATCCGACCGACTACTTGGACAATATGAAGCTCCTGGTGAAATATCATGATGCGCCGGTGTCCACCATCAGCCATTACGTGCAATGGCTTCTCCTGCGTGAGGTTCATGCAAAAGGATACAAGATTTGTCTCAGTGGCGTCGGCGCGGATGAGTTGGTGAGCGGGTATTATGATCACTACTTGATGCATCTGGCTGAGATTCGGAATTTGCCTGAATATGCATCCACACGAGAGGCCTGGCAACAGTATGTCCGACCGCTTGTGAGAAATCCTTACTTGCGGGATGCAGAGTTGTTTGTCGATACCCCTGGATTTCGAGATCATATTTTCTTGAACAGCGATGAATTTGCCGGGTATCTCACCCAACCCTTTTCCGAACCGTTTCATGAACGCCACTATGCTGACTCATTGCTCAGAAATCGCATGCTGAATGAGATGTTTGTGGAAGCCACCCGGGTCATCCTTCATGAAACCGATCTCAACGCCATGTATTTTTCCATTGAAAATCGATCGCCGTATTTGGATCGCCATTTGTTCGAGTTTTGCTATTCGATCCCGACTCGGTATCTGAGTCGAAACGGCTACAACAAGGTCGTGTTGCGTGATGCCGGGCGAGGGCTTGCTCCGGACTGCGTACTGAACGAAAGACGAAAAGTGGGGTTCAATGCGCCCATCCATGCGTTTCTTGATGTGAACGATCCCGCAGTGGTGGAGTGGCTCATGCAGGATAGCCCGGTGTTCGAGGTGCTCAAGCACGATAGGATTTCGGAGTTGCTGCGTCAGCCTCGATTGGCCAATAGCGCGAGCAAATTCCTGTTCTACTTTGTCAATGCCAAGGTGTTTCTCGAAGAATTCGCCGGTTGATGGTCGTCCGCCAACCTGAGTTGGTGACCGACGAGAACGGTACTGGTGGATATGTTCTATTGCCTGTCATGTGTGTTGCCTGATACTCGGCCCAATCTGACGCTGGGCTCAGATGGAGTGTGTAATGCCTGCCGTGTTCATCGCAGCAAAACGGAGATCGATTGGAAAAGCCGGGCTGATGCATTCGACCGGCTGGTGGCAGAGGTCAAGGCTCGAAGTCGCGGATATGACTGCGTGATCCCTGTCAGCGGGGGGAAGGATAGTACCTGGCAGGTGATTCAGTGTCTGCGCGCAGGGCTGACGCCGCTGGCGGTGACCTGGAAAACGCCGTCTCGCACCTCTATCGGCCAGCGGAATCTCGATAATCTTGTCTCTCTCGGCGTCGACCACATCGACTATCAGATCAATCCAAAGGTCGAAAGCCGATTCATGTTGCGCGCGCTCGAACGATTCGGAAGCACAGCGATTCCAATGCATTTGGCCTTGTTCAACATTCCGCTTCGCATCGCCGTGAAGTTTGGTATTCAGTTGGTGGTGTGGGGAGAAAATTCGGCCTTCGAATATGGAAGTTTGAACCAAGCCCATACGGGGGTCAAATTGGATCAAGAATGGTATCGCACGTATGGGGTCACTCACGGAACCACGGCCTCCGACTGGATAGGGGAAGACTTTACGGAAAAGGAATTGGCGGGATACGTGGGACCTCATGCGAATGAGTTGGAGCAGAGCGGAACCCACGCGATTTTCCTCGGATGGTACTTTCCGTGGGATCCACAGAGCAGTCTTGCCGTGGCGCGCGCACAGGGGTTTCAGTCTCAACCGACAGGGGCTCGAACCGGCTACTATGATTTTGCCGATATCGACGACGACTTCATCTCGATCCATCACTGGCTAAAGTGGTATAAGTTCGGCTTCACTCGCCTTTTCGACAATCTTTCGTTGGAGATTCGAAACCGGCGTCTTACGCGTGAGCAAGCGATCGCCATTATCCGAGCGCGTGGAGATCAGACGCCCTATGAGGATATCGAGAAGTTCTGCCGTTTCGTCGGGATAGAGCAGGCTCAATTTTGGAAGACCTGTGAAGCGTTTCGCAATCATGCTATCTGGAAGAGACAAGAGTCCGGATCCTGGTATATGCCGGATTTTTTAATTGAGGATTGGCACTGGACATGAAGTTTTCTCCCAAGGATCCGCCCCGCCGTTTCGAGGTGGGGCATGATGTGCGATTCGACCTTCAGGATTGTGGTACGGCCTACATGCAGCCGGACGAACAGATTACCTTTGTGACGGAATCAGGGGCGGAATATGATGTCGTCCGCAAAGATTGGGGCTTCTATGCGACACCGTCGCTCAACGGTCGACTTCCGCAGTGCGGCTTCCATGGAGCCCTGGTGGTGAATGACTCGCGCCGCTATTACGTGTTGCTGGTAGAGATCGGGAAAGAGGAGCCATTTGCCGCATACTGCTCACAGGAACGACTGCGAGTGGTGGTGTGGTTGAATCATACCGACCAGGTGGAGGCGATGTTCGGCGGCTCCGTGGATCATCAATGATGCGTCCCACCCTGCAATGCCCCTGCAATTTGAATTACTGCGAGACCGTGTTTCGCTATGATGCCCCCCCACCAGGCGAAATGCGTATCGATTTCGGGGCGCAGACGTATCAGCGCGCCTATTTGCGCTGTGCTCTCTGTCGGCACTGGTACTCAGAGAATCCGCTGGATCTCTCACGTCTCTATGACAGCGCATACGTCAGTGCGACCTATGGGGACAGGTTTCGGGAGACGTTTCAGCGAATCCTCGCTCTTCCTCCGGAAGGCTCTGATAACGCCGCGCGAGTCGCAAGAGTGCTTCAATTTGCTCGTGCCAAAAACTTGCCATCCCACAAAGCCCCAACGCTTCTCGACATCGGTTCGGGACTCGGTGTCTTTCCGTATCGGATGAAGGAGGCCGGGTGGGAATGTACCGTGCTCGATCCCGACGCCCGAGCCGTTGAGCATGCGACGACGGTGGTCGGCGTGCGAGCGATCAAGGGCGACTTCCTCACGATCACTCCCGAACAGGTCGGAACATTTGAACTGGTCACGTTCAATAAAGTTCTAGAGCATGTGCTGGATCCGGTTCGTATGCTGGAGCGAGCGACGGGGTTTCTCAGGACGAACGGGTGGGTCTATATCGAGCTGCCCGATGGTGAAGTGGCCTCCCATCATGGGTCGCAGCGCGAAGAGTTCTTCATCGAACATCACCATGTCTTCAGCGCCGGCTCGCTCAACATGTTGGCCGAGCGGGCTGGGTTTCTGACCTTGTCTGTGGAGCGGCTGCATGAACCCAGTGGAAAATTCACGTTGTGCGCATTCCTTGCGCCGAAATCTCTCTCGCCGGCTGCGCCGTGAAGATTCTGTTTTTCGCGCCTCATGCCGCGGTCTGGGTGCATGCGTTTCCGGAGGCGCTCATTGCCGAGTCATTGGCTCAATCCGGGCATACGATCGTCTATGTCAGCTGCGGAGAGGCGCTGCAGCAAGTTTGTATTCCCATGAACGCATTCGGGCTCGATCACCTCAGCCCGGTCCATGCACGTCAAAAAATCTGTCGGTTGTGTGGAGAGCAGAAGAGGTTGCTGAAGCAGGAGTTCGGTTTCGCAGGATGTGACCTGGCGGACCTCCTGGAGCCGGCCGATCAGGTCCAAGCAAAGCAGATGGTAGATGCCCTGTCCTTTGAAGATTCTTTGGCCTTGACGATGGAAGGCGTTCCCGTAGGAAAGCTTGCATTGTATGAAACGATCCTCAATAGAAAGAAAACCAGTATTGAATTTGATGCAAGTGACCAGGAAGAGTATCGAGCGTGGTTGCAGGGAGCCGTGACCACGCTGATCGCCGGCAAGCGACTGTTTGAGCGGGAGCAGCCTGAATGCATCGTCGTCTATAATTCGTTCTATTCTGTGAACCATGTCATGTGCCGTTTGGCGAACACCTACAAAGTTCCTCACTATTTCCTGCATGCCGGTGGAAACCTCTCTCGCCGGCTGCACACGTTGATGGTCGGCCGGGAGGAAGCCTATCGGTATCTGCGGTGCCTTGTCGAGCGCTGGCAGCAATTCCGTGACAGGCCTTGCGCGCCGCGCACCCTCCGGGAGATCACCGATCATTTCCTCGTCTTGTTCCGCGGCCAGAGCGTGTTTAGTTATTCCGCCTCGACATCTAAATCTGCCTTTAATTTGCGCAAACGATTCGGAATCGGTGCCGATCAGAAAGTCTTAGTTGCGACCATGAGCAGCAATGACGAACGGCTGGCGGCCAACGTTATCGGGGTGCTGCCGAACAGTTCAACGGCGCTCTTTCCTCGACAGGTTGATTGGATCAGCAGCCTCGCTCGATTCGTCGGTAGTCGACAGGATCTCTTTCTCGTGATTCGCGTGCATCCACGCGATTTCCCCAACAAACGAGAGGGGGTGAAGTCGGAGCAGGCACGGCTTCTTGAGCAAGCTTTCCGGCACCTTCCGAGCAACGTATGTGTCAATTGGCCTGGAGATGAAATTTCTCTGTACGATCTTGCAAATGAAACGTCCGTGTTTTTGAACGCCTGGTCGAGTGCCGGAAAAGAGATGAGTCTCCTGGGCATACCCGTCGTGATCTACGCTCCTGATTTGATCTTTTATCCTTCTGATCTCAATTATGTCGGTACGACTGAGCACGAATTTGTCGAGAAGATCGACCAAGCGCTTCAGGATGGGTGGAGCATCGAAAGAAGCCGGGCGACGTACCGTTGGCTTGCGATCGAGTATGAGTATGGCCTTATCAACATCGCTGAGAGTTATTCGCCGCAGGATGGTCAGACACGATCTGTTCTTCAGCGAGTCTTGAAACGTGTGCAACGGCTAGTAATGCCGATGTCTCAGCAGATATGGGATTGCAGGAAAAGGGCTGAACGTATAAAAGCATGTGAAGTGGTTGATAGGTTGTTTCGATCACGAGCGGCAACACCGTTGGATGTAGGTGCCAACACGTCTATTCCCCATATTTCTCCAGAAGAGGAGTGCAGGGCGCTTCGCTCCGAATTGTGTCGCATTGGAAAGGCCCTGTTCGGTTCAGGGTTGAGCCACAAGCCCGATACTTTGGCCGCTCGGCTAGAGGCTTTGGATTGACGTGTGTGGTTGGATATTGAGAAATTGGGTGCTCGGCCGGATAGTTGCCGCACAAAATGAGGCATGCAGGATCAGGGAGGACTATGAAGATTGAAAACTCGCCCTTGTCGAACGAGCTTCAGAAATCGGCGCAGGAAAAACGATCTCAGTATTTCGAGTCGGCGGTCGGTACTACGTTGCAAAAGCTCCATTCGTTTATGAGGTTTGTGAGCCGACAGGATGTGGCCAAGCATCGCGCGTATGTTTCGTTATTCGAGATGACGCAGGGCATTGTCGGTTCCATAGCTGAATGCGGCGTCTATTTTGGACAAGGGCTCATGACATATGCCAATCTTGCAGCAGCATTCGAACCGTATAATTATCAGTGTAAGATTCTTGGGTTCGACACATTTGAAGGTGACCGAGCGCACTCCGACGTCGATGAGCGGGGCCAATCGGTTGATCGGAAGCTATGGAATTACGAAGCCAAGGTATTCGACGACCTCTTGAGGGCTGTCGCAATCTACGATCTCGACCGACCGTTGAACCATCTGGAAAAGATCAAGCTGATCAAAGGGGATTTGTGTGAAACGGCGCCGGACTTCATGGCCGCTCATCCTGAGACGCTCTTACGGATTATTCATTTGTCGGTCAATTTGTATTTGCCAACGCGATCCGTTTTGCAACACTTCTATCCGAGGCTGTCGCGAGGCGGGGTCTTGGCTATTCATGGATTGAACTACAGCGCGCCGGGAGCACAGAAAGCGTTGACAGAAGTGGTAGAGCAGCAGTACGGAGAGAAGGTTGAGCTGCGGACGTTCGGATACTATCCCAACCTTGTGTACGCTGTCAGATCATAACGAATTAAGAAACTGTAGGAGTCTGCAGTGCAACATGTGAAAGTTGCAAGACCACAATACCATGCCGGTCATGTCCGTGAGTGAACCATTTCCACGTATAGACTATGCGTCTCACCCTGCCTATAGGTCAACAGGGCATGTGTGGACTCTGGATGACGGGCGAGTGGAACGTGGCGTGGCGGAGGTTGATGCGGCGTTCTGTGAGTTATTGACGCAGGCCGACCGTATAACAGACGGGGAGGAGGCACGATTCAACGCGGCGGTAGGGATTCGGATCGATGAACTGCAGGCGTATGTGCTTGGCGGGATGACCGGTCGGATCGCGGACTATTCGGCCCGGGCCATGAAGGTTGCACGGCAAGCCCTCTTGGATGAGTGGAAATTCCAGGTCCGGAGTCATCGTTTCCGGTATCAGCCCGTTCTCACTGCGGCGCAACAGAGGAACCTTGAGATCCTCAAGAAGGACGGCGTGGTCTGTCTGGACCCCATACCTGAGACGGCATCAGACCTGTGGAACAAAATGTGGTGGGAGCGTCGGCTCCTCCGGCGGCAAGCCGATAGGCTGCCATGGGGACGGTGCGCCATGGCGCTTGATCCGCACTCTCCCGCGGGCGTGATGCTACAGAGGACTTTGCGGCGTGTGGGGGTGTTTGAACTTGCCAGTGCGTATCTGGGATGCCGCATGGAGTTTCTCTATGCGGCGCTGGATCATGCGCATGAGCGGCAAGCATGGTACAAGGGATGTTACGCAGATGTCGGTGTTGATACATCTGAGACCGCCTATATGCACTTGGACGCGGACTGCGATATCGTCAAGGCCATGCTGTACCTCACGGACGTGAAGCCTGAAAATGGTGCATTTCGATTTGTGCGCGGGAGTCACCGATGGGTGCGATCGCCATTTCTGGTTGCCTTGTACAAGGGGTTTGACTGCGAGCAAGACGCCTATTTTGAACGGGCCCAGAATACGCTCGACTATGAAGGCGGATACTATCGGCCTCGCTTTCATGCAGCGGATCATCGTCGAGAATTGATGTGCCTTCCGAGCAGCTTTCGAGGATCCACTCATTTCGGCGACGATGTGATCGATGGGACTCCGTTGTCGAAACGGTTGCTGGCAAGCGAAGACGTGTTTGTTGGGAGCCGCGGGACTTTCGTGCTGTTCCATGGTGCGGCTGGCATTCATCGTGGATCGCAGGTGTCTGCCGGTGAGCGGTGGGCGATACAGATCGCGTTTCGCGCATCGAAACAAAAGTCTGAACGTCCGCCTCGGTATGTGAACGAAAGACTTGCGAGTCTCCGGTATCAACTCAGACGACTCAAGCACCTTGCTGTTAACTTCTGAGGCAACCTGATCCGCTGTGACTCAACTTAAGGGCCAGACGGGGCTTCAGCCGGTCCTTGAAAGACTGCTCGGTCACCAGCGCTTGATCATTGCCGATGCGGGTGCTGCATATGGATTGCCCGCACATCTGCAGATGCTTGCCTCTGTTTCCCGTCTGTGTCTGTTTGAACCACATGCCCAGCGAGCAGAAGAGCTTCGTCAGCTGTTAGGCGCTGAGGCGCGCGTCTTTCAGACGGCACTCTCAGGTCAAGGTGGTGAACGGACGTTGTATGTGACCAATGTTCCAACGGGGGCCTCCCTGTTGCGGCCGGGTACTGATGCCGTTGATCTGACGGACCGCGCCTATTTCTTTCCTGTGCAAGAGCAACGGATTCACACGCGTCGGCTTGAGGATGTGCTCGTCGAAGACGGCATCGCCAGGCTGGATTTTCTGAAAGCCGACGTGCAAGGCGCAGAATTGGAAATTCTCCAAGGACTCGGCGCATCGCTTGGGCGAACACTTCTGGGGGTGGAATTAGAGGTCGGGTTTCCCGGCGGATACATCGGACAGCCGGGATTTGGGGCCATCGATCAATACCTACGTGACATCGGGCTCGAATTGCTGGATTTGCGGCTGGCGCGAATCCATCGATTCGTTTCCGGAAGCTACCGTCATCTTTCTGAACGCGTATTTGGGGTTCATCACGACTGTCCTTCACTCAGCAAACGTATCTGGGAGGCAGACGTACTCTACTTTGTGAAGCCGGCGACATTGCTGCATTCCGGCGATATGCCGGGAATCCGCCGCCTGGCACTGTTCTACTGCGCGTACGGGTTCTATACCGAAGCCTATCACCTGTTCGAGCAAGCGAGCCACGCGGGAATGCTCTCTTCGGAAGAAGCGACTCAGCTCAAAGATGATGTCGTCCGGCTGCACCGTAAGGCGCGATGGTGTGTCTTGGAGTCTGTGATGTTGCATCGGCTGACAAGTCCATTCCGCCGCTTGGGGGTTCGCTTGCGAAACACACTCTGCGGGTTTCAAGGCGGAAGGTGGCAGGAATGACGTCGCTGTTCGGCATAGATGGGCGCGCAGTCATGTCATGGCTGGCGACCATTCATTCGCTCATCGCCTATGCTGCCCGTAAATTTCCCTTGCTCGCTGCATGTGTTCTGTTGTCTCTGATTTCGGTGGCGATGGAACTGGCTGCCATGGCGAGTCTGGTTCCCCTCACGGAATTGGCGGTCGGACATGTCATCCCTTCGACAAGCATATGGAGCCGTATCACGCAGTGGCTTGGCCATGCTCCCGATATCGCGTTCTACGTGCTCCTGTTTTGGCTATTGATCAGTCTGCGGTTGATCACCTCCTTCGCGTCGAGCGTCCTGGTCTCCTATCTCTCTCGGCAAATGATCGCACATTTCTCCTCCGAAGCGTTCACGGCGTTTGTGAATTCACTCGCATTTGAAGAGATCCAGCAGCGGAGTGTGGGGTATTTCATCAACCTTGCCGGCGATGAGGCGAATCGGGCGAGTCAGGTCATCACCGCATTGTTGCGCCTGATTCCCGTGGCGATGCTCGGGCTTCTCTACTTCTCCGCCCTGGCCTATCAGTCATGGTGGGTTGCAATGGGAGTACTGGCGTTTCTGGCCTTGTCACTTGCAGCGTTAGGCCAGACGTTTCGAACGGTGCATGAGTTGGGGGCGTGCCAGCAACAAGAGTCTCGAGATCTCAATTCGCACTTTCTTGACTCGCTCAATTCCTTGCGAACGGTTCGCGGTTATACGGCCGAAGACTTCGTGAGCCAGGAGTATCAGCGGATGATCTACGGTTATGCCAGAACCTGTTTTCGGATTGATGCGCTCTCGTTGCTGTCCAGCTTCGTGCCGGCGCTCATTCTTGTTCTGGTCAGCGGTGCGGCGATTCTGTGGTTGATCGATGTATCGACCCTCGCCGCATATGTTTCCGTGATCATGGTGGCAGTCGTTCTGTTGTTGCGTTTTTTCCCGGTTGCAGGGCAAGCTATCGATATTTTCCTGCGCTTGGTGGCAGATCTTCGCGCAGGAGATGATTTGCGGCGTGTTCTGCGTGACGTGTCCTCTCGGAAGAAAGTGGAGCCTGCTCCGGATGAGTGTGTGATCGCTCCACCCATCCATGATATCCGGTTTGAAACCGTATCATTCGCCTATTCGCAGCGCGACCCTGTATTGCAGACATTCACAGTCTCTTTCTGCGCAGGAAACAACTATGCCGTGCTCGGCCGGTCCGGTATCGGTAAGTCAACCTTTGTTGATGTCCTCCTAAAGTTTTACGTACCGCACAGTGGGCGCATCACGGTGAATGATGTCGATCTTCGCCGAGTCAATACGCAGTGGCTCCGAGATCGTATCCGGGTCGTTGAGCAGCATGCCAAACTTTTTAACGACACCATTTATCATAACGTCGCCTTTGGCGCGCAGGTCACGTTGGATGTGGTTCGAGAAGCTTGTCGGATCGCCTGCATCGACTCCGACATCGAACGCCTTTCGGAAGGGTACAATACTCTGGTGACCTATCAAGGGAGCAATCTTTCGGGGGGGCAACGACAGAGACTGGCAATCGCCCGGGCGCTGGTTCGGAATCCCGACGTGCTGATTTTGGACGAAAGTGTCAACGCATTGGATACGGTACTACGTCGTCAAGTGATCACGAGGATTCTTCATGAGTATCGGCAGCGGATCGTGATTTGTATTACTCATGATCCAGCGGTATCGGAACAGTTCCAGCGAGTACTGGATTTTGTACGACTCAAAGCAGAGCCGCAGCCGCTCAGTTCCTGATCAACGCTCGATCGATTCATTGGGGCGCCATGGATGGTTTCTTCTCACGTTGCCTGACTTCCTCGCTGTATGCCCTGTTGAGGGTGATCCGTCCCGAAGTCCGTTTGTCTTATTCCCAAGAGGGTGAAGATCTTGTCCTGAATCGCTTATTCGAAAATCAGCGCCATGGCTTTTATGTGGACATTGGCGCACACCATCCGTTGCGATTTTCCAACACGTATTTGCTCTCTCAGCGTGGTTGGTGGGGAATCAATGTGGACCCCAATCCGCAGGCGATGCAGTTGTTCGAACGATTGCGCCGACGCGATGTCAATCTCACGGTAGGCATTGCCGAGCAGGCAGGCAGCCGTCGGTATTTTCAGTTCAATGAGCCTGCGTTGAACACGTTCGATGAACAGTTGGCTCGCCAGCGGGAGACGCGAGATGGCTATCAATTGATTGCGTCGACACTGATGCCCGTACAGCCGCTCCGGCAAGTATTCGAACAGCATTTGCCGCAAGGGCAGACCATAGACGTACTGTCGGTGGATGCGGAAGGCTATGATTTGAGCGTCATTCGATCCAATGACTGGGACCGGTTTCGTCCGTATTGTTTGCTGGTGGAGACGCTGCAATCCTCGTTGACCTCGCTTGAGGCGAACGCGACGCATCAATATGTGTCGGCGCATGGCTATGGCCTGTACGCCAAGACGATCAATACCTTCATTTATCTGGACCACAAGAGCTTGAGACAGCAGTGCTAGCGCCAATCGGGTTGTTCGTATACAAGCGCCCTGAGCATACTCTGCGAGTGCTGGAAGGTCTGAGACGTAACCGAGAAGCTCGGGATTCCGACCTCTTTGTGTTCTCAGACGGAGCAAAGAACTCGCTCGCCGATGAAGGGGTTTCTGCCGTCAGGAAGTTGGTTCGGGGCCTTACGGGATTTCGTTTCGTCACCGTCGTCGAACAATCTGTCAACTTGGGACTCGCTCGTTCGATCGTGACCGGCGTGACGGATTTGACGGGACGATTCGGACGAGTGATCGTCTTGGAAGACGACGTTGTTCCGGCGCCGCATTTTCTGCAGTATATGAATGCCGCGTTGGAAAAGTATGAACACGTTCCACAAGTGGTCAGCATTCATGGCTATTCCTATCCTGTGAGCGGCTCATTGCCGGAAACGTTCTTTCTTCGCGGCGCGGACTGTTGGGGATGGGCCACCTGGGCGCGGGGCTGGCGTGTTTTTGAGCCGGATGGAGCCAAGTTGTTGGCAAGGCTTTCTGAAAGCGAGCTGTCGCGCGTGTTTGACATGCACGGCGCGTATCCCTATACGAAAATGCTCGAGGAGCAGGTGGCGGGGCGCAATGATTCCTGGGCTATCCGTTGGCATGCGGCGGCATTTCTGGAAGGGTTGCTTACCTTGTATCCAGGTTCGTCCCAAGTGCAGAACATCGGTACAGACGGCAGCGGGACTCATGGGGGGTGTGCCGGTGAGTTCTGGCATGCCTCCTGGGGAAGGCCGGTCTCGGTGGAGGATATTCCGATACAGGAAAGTCAACGCGCACGCGAAGCGTTTGCGCAGATGCTGAAATCGTTACGGCCGTCACTGGCTCGGAGGATGTCGGCGCGCCTACGGAGAATGATCGGGGCGGCTCCAAAGGAAGCTCAGAGATGAAGCGAGCGATGAAGCGCTGGATCCCTCCCGCAATTCTGAATGCCTACCGCAGTTTTTGCACTGATGACATTCGATTTGAAGGTCAGTTTTCTACCTGGGACTCGGCGCGAGCGGCCTCGTCCGGGTATGACGATGAAGTCATATTTAGAAAATCCAGGGCCGCGGCGCTCAAGGTGAAGAAGGGGGAGGCCGCGTATGAGCGCGACTCCGTTCTGTTCGATCATGTGGAGTTTTCTTATCCTATCCTGTCGGGTCTCTTGCGCAGCGCATGCGGACGAGGCGGGCGTTTGAGCGTGTTGGATATCGGCGGATCATTTGGAACGACCTATCGGCAGTTCAAGGCCTTCTTGAGGCCTTCGGCCTCCGTACGATGGAATATTGTAGAACAGCCTCGCGTTGTCGAATCAGGGCAGGCTGAATTTGCCGATGAAGAACTGAATTTCTTCCACTCGATCGGAGAGGCCAGCGCAGCGGAAGTGCCTGACGTGGTATTGTTGTCGAGCACGTTACAGTATATCCAATATCCCTACGATCTCATCGGTGAGATTTGCTCCATCGGCGCGCAGAGTATTGTGATTGCGCGCACGCCATGCGTGCCGGCCGAGCAGGATATCCTGACGGTTCAAGTCGTCCCACCTTCAATTTATACGGCGAGTTATCCTTGCTGGATATTCGCTGAACCTAACTTGCTCGGAGCGTTCTCTGCCCACTACCGGCTGGTGGCTTCATTCCAGGAGCCTGGTGGATCCTTACGGAGCAATCAGGGCCCGTTTGAACTTCGTGGTTTTATTCTGGACCGAAAGTCTCCATCCGGATGTTGACAAGGCTGAAGCGGTTTTACGCTGCCCAGATGATGTGTCCGAGTTTTCCGGGCTTGTTCATCAATCCGTTCTATTTTGCAAGAAAGGGACTGTATGATAGCATCCGTGACCTTGCGCCCAGTATCACGGGGCGTGTCTTGGATGTTGGCTGCGGAACGCAGCCCTATCGGCGGTTATTCGTGACCGCTGAGTACACGGGAATGGAACTGGATACGCAGGAGAATCGCGTGTTCAAGCGAGCGGACGTATTTTACAGCGGCCACACCTTTCCGTTCGATTCTGAAAGTTTTGATTCCCTGGTGTGCAGTCAGGTGTTGGAGCATGTCTTTACACCACGGGAATTTGTTCGAGAACTTCATCGGGTGCTCAGGCCTGGAGGAGCCTTGCTCCTGACGGTGCCGTTTGTGTGGGACGAGCATGAACAGCCGTATGATTGCGCACGGTACACGTCTTTTGGCCTACGGGCTCTGATGACGGAGGCCGGCTTCGAGATTGTCGAACATATCAAGACGATGGGAGATGTTCGGATGCTCTGCCAATTGACGAACGCGTATTTGTATAAAGTGACGGTGAGCAAGAGTCCCTACCTGAATCTTTTCAGTACGCTCCTATTGATGGCACCGATTAACCTCTTGGGCGCTGCAGCACGATTCGTCACTCCTTCGAATCTGGATTTGTATCTCGATAACGTCATTCTCGCGAGAAAAGTTGGGCAGGAATGAAAGGCTCCGGAGGCTTTTCAGGCTCGAATGTCCTGATTACCGGAGGGATGGGATTTATTGGCTCGAATCTGGCTCGAGAATTAGTGAGCAGAGGCGCTCATGTCACGCTGGTTGATAGCCTCGTCCCGGAGTACGGGGGAAATCTTTTCAATATTGGGGATATAGAAAGAAATGTTCGGGTGAATATTTCTGACGTTCGCGACGAATACAGTTTCAGTCATCTCATTCAAGGGCAAGATTTTTTGTTTAATTTGGCGGGGCAAACCAGCCACCTCGATTCGATGGAGAATCCCTATACGGATCTGGAGATCAATTGCCGCGCGCAGATGTCCATTTTGGAGGCTTGCCGTCGCTACCAACCAAATATCAAGATCGTCTTTGCGAGTACGAGACAGATCTATGGAAAGCCGGACTATCTGCCGGTGGATGAGAAACATCTTCTTCGGCCGGTGGATGTGAATGGGGTCAATAAGATGGCGGGGGAGTGGTATCACATCCTGTACAACAATGTGTATGACCTTCGCTCCTGTGCATTACGCCTGACCAATACCTATGGGCCTCGGATGCGAATCAAGGATGCCAGGCAAACGTTTTTGGGAGTGTGGATTCGACTCCTTGCCGAGGGAAAGCCGTTTGATGTGTGGGAAGGGCATCAACTGCGAGATTTCACATTCGTCAGTGACGTCGTTGATGCGATGCTGTTGGCTGCTATGAGTGAAGAAGCGAATGGCCAGGTCTTCAATCTAGGTGGAGAGCCGGCAATCAGTCTCAAGGATCTTGCTGAGTTGCTTGTGAAGGTCGCCGCTGGGGGACGGTATGTCCTGCGGTCGTTTCCGGGAGAACGGAAGCGAATCGACATCGGTGACTACTATGCGAATTTCGGGAAAATTCGAACCGCACTTGGATGGGAACCAAAAGTTTCGTTAGAGCAAGGGCTTCATCGCACGGTCGAGTTCTATCGACTCCATCTGGCTCACTATCTTTAAGGCGCGCCATGTTGTCTTTGCCTATGATTCCAGCTGCCAACCCCCTAGCCGACTATCTTGCTCGAAAGCCCGAGATTGATCAGGCGATCCAGCGTGTTCTCTCAGGAGGCCGGTATATTCTTGGACCGGAGGTTTCCGCCTTCGAGCAAGAGTTTGCCTACTTTCTCGGGGCTGGTTTTGCTGTGGGTGTGGGCAGCGGCACCGGCGCCTTACATGCGGCTCTGCGCGTGTGCGGTATCGGCCCCGGCGACGCGGTGATTACGGTGTCTCATACCGCCGTGGCGACAGTGGCTGCCATCGAGTTAGCCGGCGCGATTCCGCTTCTCGTTGATATCGATCCGAAGAGCTTCACCCTCGATGCCAATCAGCTTGAAGATACGCTCCTGGCGGGCCAATCGTTGCGCGTCAAAGCGGTGATTCCTGTCCATCTCTATGGTCATCCTGCCGATATGCGCTCAATCATGAGCATCGCGGAGCGGTTCAATTTGAAGGTGATTGAGGATTGTGCCCAGTCCCACGGTGCTTCGATCGGTGGCCGGAAAGCCGGAACGTGGGGCCATCTGGCCGCATTCAGCTTTTACCCCACGAAGAACCTGGGGGCGTTGGGGGATGGCGGGGCGGTGGTGACCAACGATCCGGCATTGGCTGAACGCACGGCATTGTTTCGTGAATATGGGTGGAAGGAGCGCTACATCAGCGAGCTGTCCGGTGCCAACTCCAGGCTTGATGAGCTTCAGGCCGCTATTCTGCGGGTGAAACTTCGGTTTCTTGCCCAGGACAACGCGAGGCGGCAGGAAGTGGCCAGCCAGTACGAATCGATCTTGTCTGGATCGTCTCTCGTTGTGCCGCGAACGCAGCCCGACTGTACGCACGTCTATCACCAGTATGTCATCCGTACTCTTCGCCGCGACGACTTGAAGCAATTCTTGGAGAGATCTTCTGTGGGTTCGCTGATCCATTATCCTGTTCCGATACATCTCCAGCCGGCCTATCGCAAGTGCCTGCTCGCACGAGGGGGCCTTCCTGAGACGGAGCGGATCTGTGGTGAAATCCTCAGTCTTCCCATCCATCCGCACCTGACGACGGATGAGGTGAGTCACGTCGGCAAGGCGATTCTGTCGTGGCTTCAGCAGGATCCCCAGCCACGGTGATGCGCTACTTTTGCACATATTTCGACTGCAATTATCTCTCTCGCGGGTTGGCGTTGTATCGCTCTCTTGTCCGGACCTCCTCTTCGTTTCAACTGTGGATTCTTTGCATGGATCGTGAATGTTATGATCTGCTGGCCCGATTGCGGCTCCCGCATGTTCGGTTGATTGCAATAGCGGAGCTCGAAGCCGCTGATCCTGAGTTACTGGCTGCGAAAGGAACACGTTCGAAGATTGAATATTATTTTACCTGTTCTCCGTCTCTTCCACTGTACATACTCCAGTCCAATGCTGAGATCGATGTCATTACCTATGTTGATGCGGATCTGTACTTCTTTTCCGACGCTGAGCCGATATGTCAGGCCTTCAGCGGACATTCAATTGGAATCACCGGTCATCGATTTCCCCAGTTGCTGCTTCATTTGGAGGAGTACGGACGGTATAACGTCGGGTGGCTCATGTTTCGGAACAATCTGGAGGGCCTGGCCTGCTTAGCATGGTGGCGCCAACGATGCCTTGAATGGTGCTATGACAGGCCCGAGGCCGGCCGTTTCGCGGATCAGAAATATCTGGATGAATGGCCGAGCCGGTTCCCTGAAGCGTGTGTGCTCGACCATGCCGGGTTGAACGCTGCTCCATGGAACCTTGGCGGGACAGTCATAACTCAGACCGAAGCCGGGATTCAGATTGATGGCCAGCCTCTCGTTGCATTTCATTTCCACGGATTCAAGCGCATCCGCCGATGGCTCTATGATCCCAACTTGAGTGATTATCAGGTTCCATCATCGATCGTCATGCGGCGCGGCATTTTTGCCCCCTACCTCCGCGAAATAGCCGCGATCGAGGTTGAATTGAAGCAGCTGCATAACCGGACCCCTCCGGCGACCTCGCTCAAGCGTGGGAGCGGCAACCGCCCCAAGGCCGGTCGGGCCAAGAATGCCGTGCGGCGATGGTTGGAAATCGGTCGCAGACTTGTCATGGGGCAGTACCTCATTCACGTGAACGGGCATGTGTTGTAAGAGGGAATCTCTGACCGCCCAGAAGACAATCATGCGACGGGTCGTGCGGTGCATGAGCAACATGTGCCCACGGCTATCGGTGGCGTGGTCTAAGTCTCGATCAACGCCTTTCTACTATGAGAGATAGAATGCCCGCTCCTGTTCCCCGTATCTCGATCGTCACGCCTTGTCTCAATGGAAGCCAGTTTATCGAAGAGGCGATTCAGAGTGTTCTCGATCAAGACTATCCCAATGTCGAGCACATTATTGTTGACGGCGGATCTACGGACGGGACCCTCGAACTCCTCAAGAAATATTCCCATCTGCGAGTCATCAGCGAGCCCGACCAAGGGCTGTACGACGCACTCAATAAGGGTGTGCGAATGAGCACCGGTTATATCATCGGTCATCTGAATTGCGATGATGTCTACGCACAGCGGACATTTGGGCAGGTGTGTAGAACATTTATGGATTCGCCGGCCATAGAGGCGGTGTGTGGAGGCGTGGAAGTATTTGAGCCTGGTGACTATGGCGCAACGCGCGTCATTGCTCGATATGTGCGTCCGGTGGATTTGGAGCTTTCCTTTGAAAACGTGACGACGGGGCCGGCGATGACGAATTCGCGCTTTTTCAGAAAAAGCGTGTATGAAAAAATCGGATTGTATGAGGCCCGGTTCCGTATTGCCGCTGATCGAGCGTTTCTCATTCGTGCGGCCTTGGCGGGAATCCAGAGCATTGGCATACAGACGGTGTGGTATCACTATCGGGCTCACGCTGGGTCATTGACGTTTAGCCGTCGTAGCCCTCATCGCTTGAGGACTCTCAATGAGTTCTTGGAGATTGCTGAAGCGCATATCCCTATAGACGGCGGAATCGATGCGATAGAGCCGTTCTGTCGAGAGTGGCATGCCAGAACCACAGCCGAAGCTGTGTTGCGGGCCCTTCGCGAGAGGAAATATCCGTTGGCTCTGAGTTATGCAAAGCGTGGACGAGCGTATAAGCCATCGTGGCCGGTGACCTTCATGGCCGTTCTGCTCCGGAGAATCGCGACCGGCAGGAGTCATTGACTCAGGATGCGCTCCATGAAAGTGTCCTTAGTTGTGGCAACGGTCGGGCGAACAGTCGAGGTGCACAGATTATTGATGTCGTTAGATGCCCAGACCTGCAAGAATTTTGAATTGATTGTCGTTGATCAGAATCTTGATGATCGGCTCAAGGAGGTGATGGCTCTATTTCGCGACCGCATGACAATCATCCATATCACGTCGCCATTGGGTGTTTCACGAGCTCGCAACACAGGAATGCAAAGTATTACCGGAGACATCGTGGGGTTTCCTGACGACGATTGTTGGTATCCTCCCTCCTTCCTGGAATCCATCGTCGCACTTCTTGAAAAGAACGTTCATTGGAGCGGTGTGACGGGTCGCATTGTCAATGAAATGAACGCAGTGAGTGGAAATGCACGGTTTGATGCAACGCCTGGATATGTCACGCTTTCGAATCTTTGGCGCCGTACATGTGCCGCCACAATATTTTTTACGAAGGAAACCATCAAAGCAATCGGAAACTTCGATGAAGAATTGGGGCCCGGTGCCGGAACGCCATGGGGAGGAGCTGAAGATATCGACTATCCTGCCAGGGCCATCAAAGCTGGCTGCCAGATCTTTTATGATCCCCAGATCTGTGTGTTCCACCCTGATTTATCGATTGCTGCTCAAACAGATGAGCGTAGACGTGCGTATGTGTATGGAGCCGGAATAGGACGCGTATGGGTGAAGCAGAAATTTCCGATCCGGATCATTGGGTACCATCTGCTACGCCCACTCATGGGAGCCTGCGTCAGTCTTGTCATGGGTCGTTGGTTGCAGGCCAAGTATCGGTGGGCGGCGTTTCAGGGAAGATTGAGAGGGGTGATGTCACATTGAGCTTGCCGACCGTCTCATACTGAAAATGAGGGTTTTGGAAGTCATTGCGTCCGGAGATGTTGGTGGAGGGACCACTCATGTCCTGCAGATTCTGCGGGGGCTCAAAAATGACATTTCGCCCTATCTCTTAACTCAGCGAGACTCGTACCTTTTCAAGAAAGCGGGAGAGGCCGGAATTCCGTGCTTCGGGCTTGATTTTTTTTCGAGCCGATTGAATCCTCGCGTTCTCGTTGGTTTCCGAAAAATTTTACAATCTGTGAAGCCGCACGTCGTGCATGTTCACGGTGGTCGTGCCGCATTCTTTTTTGCACTTGCACGAAGCGCTGTTCCCTGCATCTACACCGTTCACGGATTTCATTTTGTCTATAAACCATTGCCATTTCGGTGGTTGGCCATAGCGGCAGAACGACTCGCATTGCACCGCGCGAATCATGTGATCTTCGTCTCGCAGTTCGATAAGAACCTTGCCAACACCCATCGATTGTTATCAAGAAAGACGACGCATTGCATCATTCACAATGGGGTTTCACGCCCCTCTGTGATGGCTGGTGCGCAAAATCAGCAGCGCCTCATAGGTTTTGTGGGTCGCCTTGAGCCGCAGAAGGATCCCCTTCTCTTTGTGAACAGCATGAGAGAACTTCCAGGCTATCGAGCCTTGCTCATTGGGGCTGGGTCGCTTGAAATGACGGTCCGAAAAGAAATCGAGCGGCAACGATTGGGAGATCGAGTGACGATGCTGGTAGGTCTTTCACACGAAGAAACTATGAAAGCGATGATCAATCTTCAGTTATTGGTTATGACATCGCGGTGGGAAGGATTGCCCTTGGTTCCTCTCGAGGCGATGAGAATTGGTGTTCCTGTCGTGGCTACCGATGTCGGTGGGATGAGTGAGATCATCGAGGACGGCACAAGTGGCATTCTTGTTTCAGAGCGTACCTCCACAGCCATTGCCTTGGCAGTCAAATTGGTGTGCGAAGATGAGAGCCTCAGAACCAAGCTTGTAGATGAGGGACGCGCTCGAGCAAATAAAAAGTTTTCGGAGGAGGCCATGTTGTTTCAAGTGCAGGCGCTATACGAAAAAATGAGACATCATCGCCATTTCGCTAGTTTTTTCTCACGAATCGGTAGTTGTGAGCGTTAGGATGATAGTTCCATGAAGGTCGCCATCGTTCATGATTGGTTGACCGGGATGCGAGGCGGCGAGCGATGCCTGGAGGCGTTCTGTGAGCTGTTCCCTGATGCCGATCTGTATACCTTGCTCCACCTTCAAGGAACGGTGTCGGCTACGATTGAGCGTCACCGGATCATCACCAGTGCGGTCCAATCCTTCCCGCTCGCCGCGCGGTACTACCGGTATTACCTGCCGCTATTCCCCTTTGCGATTGAGCGATTTCGTCTGCCTTCTTACGATCTGGTCTTGAGTTCGAGCCATTGCGTGGCCAAGGGAATCCGTCCGCCGGCTGGAGCGAAACATCTTTGCTACATCCATGCGCCCATGCGGTATGTGTGGGATCAGTTCGAGAACTACGCCGGGGGTGGGCGATCGGGCCTTCTGGCGAGGCTGGGCATGACGCTTTTCCGGGAGCGTTTGCAGGCATGGGATATTGCCTCCGCGGCACGGGTGGATCAATTCGTCGCCAATTCTCACAACATTGCCCGGAAAGTGGAAGGGTATTACCATCGACCGGCGGCGGTGCTGCATCCACCGGTGGATTGGCACACCTTTGAGGCCGCGGAGCGATCAGAAGATTTCTATTTCATGGTCACGGCCTTTGCCCCGTATAAACGGGTTGATCTGGCTATTCAGGCGTGCAATGTTATGAAACGGCGATTGAAGATCATCGGCAAGGGGCAGGAGGAGGCGCGGTTGCGCAAGCTTGCGGGGCCGACGGTGGAGTTTCTCGGCTGGCAGCCGGACAGCGTCGTACGGGATCATTATGCACGGTGTCGAGCGCTGCTCTTTCCGGGGGAGGAAGATTTTGGTATCGTCCCATTAGAAGCGATGGCGTGCGGCAAGCCTGTGGTGGCCTTCGGACGCGGGGGCGCATTGGAAACCGTGGTGCCGTTGCCGGGTGCCGGTTCTATGAACGGATCGGGACAGTCTCCGACAGGAGTGTTTTTCTTTACGCAATCGGTTGAATCTCTCGTCGAGGCCATCGAGACATACGAGCGTCGCCGGACCGAATTTGACCCGCATGCCATCCGTACCCACGTGGCGGCATTCGATCGAGGGCTGTTCAAGGAGCGTATGAAAGCCTTCGCAATGGGGGCACTGACCGGGACCGCTTCATAAGAGGGAGCATGCTCAAACGCCACTCCCAATTCCTCAAGAGCCTCTTGTTCTGCATCGATCTCGGGCTGATCTGCGCCTGCTGGATCGGGGCCTACTACCTGCGTTTTTCAGAGATCGTTGAGCCTGCCACCAAGGGCATTCCTCCGCTGAAGATTTACCTGTTGTTGCTCGTCCCGATCATTGCCGTCTGGGGCATGTCGTTCCAGGCCTTTGATCTCTACCGCCCGCGGCGGATGGGCACGCGGTTATCGGAGTTCCTCGACGTGGCGAAGGCCAATACGTTGTCCGTGCTGATTCTGGTGGCGCTGACGTTCTTTGTGCGGCAATACGAATATTCCCGGCTGGTGCTGCTCTATTTCTGGCTCCTGAACCTTATCACCCTTGGATTTTCACGAGTGCTGTTTCGAGAGGCGCTCCGGTTTCTGCGTCGTGTGGGATACAATCAACGCCATGCGCTGGTCATCGGGACCAGTCGATTGGGACGGCGGGTGGTAGAGGCACTGGCTCAGCATCCTGAACTGGGGGTGAGAGTGCATGGATTTTTGAGCGCAGACTCCCGCAAGGTGGGTGAACGGATCAACGGAGTGCCGGTCATCGGCCGGTACGATGATCTTCAGGAACGTGTTCAGTCCGGGGTCGATATCGTGTTTGTCTGTCTGCCTCCGGAAGATGAGCGGTGGGCAGAGAAGATGTTCGGGTTCCTCGCCACCACCATGGTCGAGGTGAAGGCCCTGCCGGCGATGTGCGAGTTCGTGAGCCTGCGGGCCGAAGCGGAAATGTTCGAAGGGCTGCCGTTGATTACCTTGCAAGGCTCCCCTCTCCATGGCTGGAATTTGGTCATCAAGCGAGTGCTGGATGTCGTCGGGGCCTTCGGGGCGCTGGTCATCTTTTCGCCGGTCTTATGCCTGGTCGCAGCCTTGGTGAAACTGACGTCTCCAGGCCCGATCTTTTTCCGCCAGCTCAGGATGGGCTTGGATGGGCAGGCCTTTGAAATGTTGAAGTTTCGTTCCATGAAGGTGGACGCGGAGTCCGAGACGGGGCCTGTCTGGACGCAACCCAATGATGATCGGCGGACACCCATCGGGGCGTTCTTGCGGCGGACCAGTTTAGATGAGCTCCCTCAGTTCTGGAATGTGTTGCGGGGGGAGATGAGCATCGTTGGCCCGCGGCCGGAGCGGCCGGAGTTCATCGCACGGTTTCGTGAAACACTGCCACAATACATGTTGCGCCACAAGATGAAGGCTGGCATTACCGGATGGGCGCAAATTAACGGCTGGCGGGGAAATACGTCGCTGGAAAAACGGATCGAGCACGACCTGTATTACATCGAGCATTGGTCGATCTGGTTCGACATCAAAATCATGGTGCTGACCTTTTGGCGAGGGTTCGTTCATCGACATGCCTATTGAAACCCTCGTCTTTGGTTCAGGGGCCCACTGGCCCGAACGACTTCTTCGCACGGGACTAAGTGTTCTTGAGTTTCATGCGAGCGCTTGTTACCATCGCGCCCGAAAGCCTTCGCATGCCTAGCACGACACGTCGAACCAGCACGCCATCGAAGCCGCCTGTGTCCCTCCGGGGGATTCTCCGGGGGATTCGTTTGTTTGCGACAGATGTTGATGGCGTGCTCACGGACGCCGGCATGTATTATTCCGAGTCCGGAGACGAATGGAAAAAATTCAATACGCGTGACGGCATGGGCATCAAGCTGTTGCAGAAGGCGGGTATTATCACGGCGATCATCACGCAGGAATCCACGAAGATCGTCATGCGGCGGGCGCAAAAATTGACGATTCCCGAGGTGCATCAAGGGGCCTATGATAAGCTCGCCGTGGTGAAGGATCTCATCGCGCGACACGGCCTCACCATGAAACAAGTGGCCTACATCGGTGATGATGTGAATGATCTCCAGGCCCTCGGCGCGGTGGGATTGTCCGCGTCCCCTGCGGATGGCACGCCTCTCGTGTTGAAGACCGTACGGTACGTGTGCAAGAAAAACGGCGGAGAGGGGGCCGTACGGGAATTAGCGGATCTCATTCTGGCAGCCCAACAATCCCAGTGACCCATGGCCGCACGGTCCTGTTGAGCGGAAGCGGAGTCCTTGCGATATGACAGATCACCTCTATCCGGTTATTTTGGCGGGCGGCAGCGGAACTCGATTTTGGCCGTTGAGCCGGCACCTATATCCCAAGCAGCTCCTGCGCATCATCGGCGAGGAGACGCTCATTCAGCAGACCATGCGGCGCGTGCTCTCCTGTGCCGGACCCGATCGGGTGCTCATCTCCACCAATCCAGGGCAGGCGGATTCGATTCGCGTGCAATTGGGAGAGTGGAAGTCGAACCTCAAAGACAACTATGTCATCGAGCCGGTGGGGCGCAACACCGCCCCGGCCATTGCGCTGGTGGCGGCAGAGCTGCTACGTCGCGATCCCGAGGCGGTGATGTTGGTCTTGCCGGCGGATCATGTCGTCACCGGAGAAAAGGCGTTTCAGGCGGCGGTGTCATTGGGGATGCAACTTGCGGCCAAGGGACATGTAGTGACGTTCGGGATCAAGCCGACCAGGCCCGAGACCGGATACGGATATATTCAGCCGAATCGGCGAACCACGTTGGCCAAGAAGGGGCGGCTGACCGGCCATCCGGTCGCCCGTTTTGTCGAGAAGCCGAATCGGACAAAAGCGGCGCAGTATCTGAAAAGCGGCAATTACTTTTGGAACAGCGGAATGTTTCTCTGGAAAGCCGCCACGATTCGGGACGAGATCAACCGTCACCAGCCGCAGCTGGCGAAAGCGGTGCAAAAAGTCCATACCCTGATGACCTCGGGCGCCGATCCCCGGCAGATCGAAGCGGCCTATAAAAAGGTCCCTTCGGTCTCAATCGACAACGGCGTGATGGAACTGTCGTCGCATGCGGCCATGATTCCGGTGGGATTCGGCTGGTCGGATGTGGGCAATTGGAGTAGCCTCGAAGAGGTCGCCCCGCGCGACAAGGCCGGCAATGTGGTCAGCGGCCGTGTCATCGATATGGACAGCAGCAATTCCGTCCTCTATGCCGACCGCCGGGTTGTGGCGACCATCGGACTCACGGATATGGTGGTGGTCGATACGCCGGATGCCACGCTGATCTGTCCGAAGTCCCGCTCCCAGGACGTGAAGCAGATGGTCGAAATCCTCAAGCAGCAAGGCGCGCCGGAGCATCTGGAGCATCTGACGGTGTTTCGCCCCTGGGGCTCGTACACGGTGTTGGAAGAAGGGCCTGGATACAAAGTGAAGCGTGTGACCGTGAATCCGGGCGGCCGGTTGTCACTACAGCTTCACCACAAGCGTAGCGAGCACTGGGTGGTAATCGCAGGGACTGCTCGGGTGACCCGTGGTGAGGAGCTGTTGGATCTTCAGGTGGGGCAGAGTACGGCGATTCCAGTAGAGACACCGCATCGCCTGGAAAACCTCGGCAAAGAAACGTTGCACATCATCGAAGTACAGAACGGACCCTATCTCGGAGAGGACGACATCGTACGGTTCCAGGACGATTACGGGCGACTCGGCCGAGCACGTTAGGAGATCGGCATGGCGTTGTTTCGCGAATATGATCTCAGAGGCATTGTCGGGGAAGAGCTGACGGAACCCGTTGCGGAACAGGTCGGTCGCGCCTATGCCACCATGGCCCGGGAGCAGGGGGCTTCGCGCATCAGCCTGGGGCGGGACGGACGCCTGAGCTCGCCGGCTTTGCAGCAGGCTTTACTCCGAGGGCTGTTGGCCGGCGGCCTCGATGTGGTTGACTTGGGGCTTTGCGCCTCGCCGCTGCTGTATTTTTCATTGTTCACGTTGCCGGTTCACGGCGGGATCATGATCACCGGCAGCCACAACGCAGCCGAATACAACGGCTTCAAAATCTGCATCGGGAAAGAAGCCATTCACGGCGAAGAGATTCAGCAGTTGCGGCGTGTCATGGAGGCCGGCCGATTTAGCTCTGGATCCGGCCGGCTCTCCTCTCATCCCATCATTCCTGACTATCTGCAGCATCTGAAGACAGTGTTCTCGGGCGTCCGGGCTGATCACCTGCATGTAGTGATCGATTGCGGCAACGGCGCGGCCTCGTTGGTCGCCAAGCAGGCGCTGGAACAGATGGGATGCCGCGTCACCGGTCTCTATGATGAGTTGGACGGGCGTTTTCCGAACCATCATCCCGATCCCACCGTGGTGGAAAATCTCCAAGATCTGATTGCCACTGTGCGCGAACACAAGGCGGACGCGGGCATCGGCTACGACGGAGATGCCGATCGCATCGGGGCCATCGACGAACGGGGAGAGATTCTCTGGGGCGACCGGCTCATGATCGTCTATGCACGAGATATTCTCGCCCAGAGACCTGGCACCACCTTCATCTCCGAGGTGAAGGCCTCGCAGTGTTTGTACGACGACATCGCGGCCAAGGGCGGGCGTCCAATCATGTGGAAAACCGGCCATTCCCTGATGAAGGCGAAATTGAAAGCCGAATCCGCCGTCCTCGCCGGCGAAATGTCCGGTCATATGTTTTTTGCCGATCGGTACTTTGGGTTTGACGACGCGATCTACGCCTCCTGCCGGTTAGTGGAAATCCTGGCCAAGACCAAACAATCGCTCTCGAGCCTGGTGGCCGATCTCCCGCAGACGACGGTGACGCCGGAGATCCGGGTCGATTGTTCCGACAGCGTGAAGTTTCAGTTGGTCGAGCAGGTGCATCGGCAGTTGGCCGCCTATCTCGAGGCCGGCCGGCCGGTGGGGGCGTCGAACCTTCGCATGCGGGAATTGGTGACGATCGATGGTGTGCGCGCGGTTTTCGAGGATGGATGGGGCTTGATCCGAGCGTCCAACACACAACCAGCGCTGGTCCTCCGGTTTGAAGCCCCTTCGCCGGCCAGGCTGGATGTGATCCGCGCGGCCATCGAAACCGAGCTGGCGCAGGCGCAGCGTGTTCTGTCGCTCTAGGGTGACCATTCCCCTTCCGTCTTTCCCTCACATTCTTCTCTGCATCGCGGCCATTGTGGCCTGGATCTCGATCCCCACGGCACTGCATGCGGAAGCGGGACCGCAAGGGCGGCCGTCGGTCTCGGCCCAGCTGCCCTTTGCCAACGGAGAGCGTCTTGCCTACGACGTGACCTGGCTGGGGATGCGCGCGGGAATTGCCACGATGAACGTCCAGGAGGGACTTGACCATCGGGGGCGGCAGCAACTCACCTTGAGCATGACGGCTCGGTCGAGCCCGACGGTGACGAAGTTCTATCCCGTCGACAACCGCGGTGTCTCGCAGGTCGATCTCGAATCCTTCCTCCCCGCACACATGACGTTTGCCCGCCAGGAAGGCAAACGCTTTAACGATTTCGATTACACCTTCAGGCACCAGGAAGGTCTGGTGACGGCCGTCAAGGACGGAAAAATCGACGACTTGCCCATACCGCCGGATGCGCAGGACGCCATGTCCTGTCTGTACTATGTTCGCAAGGTCCTGCCATTCGTGCCGGGAGCCTCGCTGACCATGACGGTCCATCACGACAAAAAGAATTACAAGATGGAGGTGCGTGTCGAAGCGTTGGAAACCGTGGAGGGCCGGTGGGGGAAGGCCGAAACGGCCCGAGTAGTCGTGATCATGCCGTTCCAGGGCATTTTTCTGAACGAAGGCAATATCCGGGTCTGGTTCACCACCGATGCGCACCGGGTGCCGGTGAGAATGAAAGCCAAGGTCGTCGTGGGGTCCATCGTGGCTGAATTGACGGAGGGCTACGGTTCGGCCGCGCAGCCGTAACATGCCGGTCTGGTTTGCTCGCTCCGCCGGAAACCGCTATAATCGCGCCAGGTTCGTGGGGGAGGGCTTCGGCTCTGTCCGAAGCCCTCGTCATTTCGACTCGTCGTCGTTCAATCCATGAGGACTCCTCAGCATGGCGAAATTTCCCATTACGTTAAGCCGCTTTATCATCGAACAACAGGCCGCGCATCCTGAAGCGACCGGAGAGTTTTCCGTCCTGCTGACCCAGATCGGCCTCGTCGGCAAAATGATTGCTCATGACTTGCGTCGTGCCGGATTGAACAAGATTCTGGGCACGACCGGCGAGACCAATGTTCAGGGCGAGATCGTCAAGAAACTCGATCAGATTGCCAATGATACCTTTGTCCGCGTGTTTGAACACAGCGGCCTCGTCTGCGTGCTGGCCTCCGAAGAGATGGAAAAGCCCCTGAAGATGGTCCACGAAGGCGCGAAGTACATGTTATTGGTCGATCCCTTGGATGGATCCTCCAATACCGATGTCAATATGCCCTTAGGCGCGATTTTCTCCATCCGCCGATCACGGACGGGGCAGTCGGTCGAAGATGAGTTGTTGCAAAGGGGGACGGAGCAGATCGCCGCAGGATATGTGTTGTATGGAGCGAGCACCATGCTTGTGTTCACGGTCGGGCAGGGGGTGCATGGCTTCACGCTCGAGCCGTCCATCGGTGAGTATCTGCTGTCCAACGAGAACATCCGGATTCCCGCGCGGGGCAAGGTCTATTCGGTCAACGAGGGGAACTATCATCGCTGGCCCTCCGGCACGCAGCGATATCTCGATTACTTGAAAGTGCAGGACAAGCCCACCGGCCGGCCCTATAGCGGGCGGTATAGCGGCTGTTTGGTTGCGGATGTGCATCGCATCCTCCTGGGTGGCGGCATCTATCTGTATCCTGGAGAAAAGGATAAGCCCGAGGGAAAATTGCGCTTGATGTACGAAGGAAACCCGCTGGCCATGGTGGTGGAACAGGCCGGAGGCAAAGCAACGACGGGGACGATGCGCATTCTCGATGTCGAACCCAAGGCGCTGCATCAGCGTGTCCCCCTCATTATCGGCAGTGCGGAAGATGTGAGTCTGGCGGAAGACTTTGTGCAAGGACGTGCGTAACGACCAATATGATCGAGGTTGGTTGGGAGGTTGATTATGAGCAATCGGGTCCAGGAAATTCTGAGCTGGTATGAGAGCGACAATGCGGGAACAAAGACGAACATTGCCCGGCTGCTGAATTCGGGGAAACTGGCGGGCACCGGCAAGTTGGTCATCCTACCGGTCGATCAAGGGTTCGAACACGGTCCGGCGAGAAGTTTCGCGCCTAATCCGGGCGGATACCACCCGCATTACCACTTCCAGCTGGCCATCGATGCCGGGTGTAACGCCTATGCGGCGCCACTGGGATTCATCGAAGCCGGTGCCAGCCATTTCGCCGGCAGAATCCCGCTCATTCTCAAATTGAACAATCATGACGTGTTGCACGATGAGAAGGATCCGTTGCCGTCGGTGACAGGGAGCGTGCAGGAAGCCTTGCGCTTGGGTTGTTCAGCCGTGGGGTTCACGATTTATCCCGGCTCGTCTCACTGTAATCCCATGTATGAGCAGCTGCGCGTCATTGCGGAAGAAGCGAAAAATGCCGGGTTGGCCGTGGTCGTGTGGTCGTACCCGCGCGGGTCAGGGCTGAGCAAGGAAGGTGAGACGGCTCTCGACGTGGTGGCCTACGCTGCTCAGATTGCCGCGCAGCTCGGCGCCCATATCATCAAGGTGAAATTACCGTCGACCCACTTGGAGCAGGCGGCGGCCAAGAAGGTGTATGAGGCCGAAAAGATTCCCACGGCGACACTGACGGAGCGGGTGAAGCATATCGTGCAGAGTTCGTTCGATGGGCGCCGCATCGTCATTTTCTCCGGCGGCGCGAAGAGCGACGAAAAAACGGTCTTCGAAGAAGTGCGGGCGATCCGTGATGGCGGAGGATTCGGGTCGATCATCGGCCGGAATTCGTTCCAGCGGCCCAAAGCGGAAGCCGTGAAATTTTTGAACACCATCATGAGTCTGTACGCGGGCGAGAAGCCCTAGTTGTCTCGACTGACGAACCACCATGAATGACGGTCCGATTCAACCCGAACAGCGGTCATCGATGCGATCCTGGATAGTTCCGGCCGTACTGTTGTCGGCGGGAGTGCTGATCGGGATTGTCCTGACCTCCGATCTCGGATGGTTACCTATCGGACATGCGGTTCCGGAGTCGCCCGCCGTGTCTGCCCCGGTTCCCAGGCCGGTCTCCACGGCGGTGCAGCCGACGTTGCCCGGCGCCGGGGGCCAGAGTTTTGTCGATGTCGCCAAGGTCGTCAAACCGGCGGTCGTCAATATTTTTGCGACTCGCAATGGAAGCGGCGAGGAAAGTAAGGGCACGCCGTTCGAGGATCCCTTTTTCCGGCGTTTCTTCGGCGAGGAGTGGATGAAGCGCTTCGAGGCGCCGAAGGAACGGAAACAGCAGGGCTTGGGGTCGGGCGTGATCGTCGATGCCAACGGGTTGATCATCACGAATAACCATGTGGTGAATAAGGCCGACGAGATCAAGGTGTTCTTGTCGGACAAGCGAGAGTTCAAAGCGAAGCTGGTCGGCACGGATGCGAAGACCGATGTCGCCGTGCTGAAAATTGAAGCGACGGGCCTGCCGACAGTGGCCTGGGCTGATTCCGACAAGCTGGAAGTCGGCGAGTTTGTCCTGGCGGTCGGCAATCCCTTCGGTCTGACACAGACCGTGACGCTGGGCATCGTCAGCGCCCTCGGTCGCGCGGCGGGGATTGCCGAGTACGAAGACTTTATCCAGACCGATGCAGCCATCAACCCCGGCAACTCCGGAGGCGCGCTGGTCAACGTCCGCGGCGAGTTGGTCGGCATCAATACCGCCATTTACAGCCAAAGCGGTGGAAACATGGGCATCGGCTTCGCCGTCCCAAGCAACATGGCCCATTCCATCATGGAGCAGCTGGTCCAGCACGGCAAAGTCGTGCGCGGCTGGCTGGGCGTGTCCATTCAGGAGCTGACGCCTGAATTGTCGTCGCAGTTCGGTGTGCCGAAAGATGTGAAAGGCGTGCTCGTCAGCGACATTATGGATGATAGCCCGGCGAAAAAAGCGGGATTCGAGCGGGGAGACGTCATTGTCGAGTATGACGGCAAGCCCATGGATTCGCCGACCCACTTGCGCAATGCCGTGGCTCAGACCGTGGTCGGTAAAAAGGTCACGGTCAAACTCATCCGTGAGAAAAAGCCCAAGTCCATCGATCTGGTCATTGCCGAGCAGCCGAAGAATCTGTCGCAGGCCAGTGGGGAAGAGAGTAGTGAGTCTGTGGCGCCGGCCGGATTGCTTTCGGATATCGACGTGCGGGAGGTGAATTCGGAGTTGGCCGGCCGGTACGGGCTGAAGTCAAGCGACCGCGGGATTGTCGTGGTCCGGGTCAAGCCGGGGAGTCAGGCGGAAGAGGCCGGTGTGCGCGAGGGAGACCTTGTGTTGGAGGTGAATCGCAAGTCGGTGGGCACGATCAAGTCGTATGAGCATGTGGCCGCAAATTTGCCGAAAGACCAGGCGGTCTTGCTCCTGTTGAAGAGGCAGGGGCGGGCCATTTATCTGACGCTGAGGCCGTGATTGCCTCGAATCATCTATTCGAGGTTGATCACAGAGAGGAGGAAAACAGTATGGTAGCACGGGCCATATTTGTTCTTCTCAGCGCTCTTGCAGGGCTGGCCTTGTTTCTGCGGGCCCAGGACCCGAGTCGCGGGTTCTTGTTGGTAGGGTTGGGCATGGGGGCGGTCGCCGGCGGGCTCATCCTGGCCGGTGAATATGCGCTCCGGAGACTGTCATTCGGCATTATTGTCGGCGGAGCCGTGGGGCTCGCCGGTGGGCTGGTGCTGACCGGGTTGGTGGAATGGGTCGGCAGCGCCGTGTTTGATGTCGAGACGTTTCTCTTTCACATCGGGGGATTGGTTTTTCTCTTAGGTTTTCCTTATCTGGGTTTGGCCATGGGCGCGCGCTTCGGGCAGGAACAATTCCCCGGGGCTCATCCTGGGCAGTCGCCGTCAGGATCTTCCCATGCATGCCTCAAGGTGCTGGATACAAGCGTCATCATCGATGGCCGGGTGGCAGACCTGTGCGAAACCGGATTTCTCGAGGGACCGTTTCTGGTGCCTCATTTTATTTTGAATGAATTGCAGCACATCGCGGACTCATCCGATTCGTTGAAGCGGGCGCGCGGGCGGCGGGGGTTGGATATTCTGAACAAGATTCAAAAAATGCCCGAGGTCGATGTGCGTATCATCGAGGAAGATTTCCCACACGTCAAAGAAGTCGATGCCAAACTGGTGGTGTTGGCTAAAAAAGTAGGGGGCCGCATTGTCACCAATGACTTGAATCTGAATAAGGTCGCCGAACTCCAGGGTGTGCGTGTGCTGAACATCAATGAGCTCTGTAACGCCTTGCGGCCCGTCGTCCTGCCTGGAGAAACGATTCGCGTGTTCGTCTTGAAGGAAGGCAAGGAAGCCGGCCAAGGCGTGGCCTACCTGGATGATGGGACGATGATCGTCGTCGACAATGCGCGGCGCTGCATCGGTCGCAATGTGGATGTGACGGTGACCAGTGTGCTCCAAACGACGGCAGGACGGATGATTTTCACCCGTCTGAAAGAAGAATCTGAGCGGGAAGAATATCAGGTTGCGCGTGGTTAGCCGGGCGATGAATAGGCACGGTCGCCACGTGTTTTCTAGTGTCCGATGTCAGAGCATGGCCAGCATGACGATGTCGCAGCGGTGGGCAGGTGGTAGGGTGTCCTTGTTCCGTGAGTCAATCCGTGTCCGTTCCTGAGCCGCAATCATCACCGACGGGATTGAGAACTGTAGCCCTCGTGCCGGCGGCTGGTCGCGGCCTTCGCATGGGGGGACCGGTTCCCAAGCAGTTTCTCGCCCTGGGCGGACGGCCGATTCTGGCGCAGTCTCTTCACGTTCTCCAAGCCTCTCCGGTTATTCATGAGATTATTTTGGCCGTCCCTCAAGCGGACCGCCAATATTGTCTCGATTACTTTGTGGCGCCGGGAGAATTCGGGAAGGTCACCAAGGTCGTGCCCGGCGGAGCGCAACGGCAGGATTCGGTTCGTCATGCGCTGGCCGAGGTGAGCTTGGCGGACATCATCCTCGTGCACGATGCGGTGCGGCCGTTTTTAACCGGCGACATGATTCGCCGGGTGGTCGAGGCAGCGGCGGAGCATGGAGCGGCTATCATTGCGCTTCCGATGCGCGATACGGTGAAATATGTGGGGGCCGGTGGCGTGATCGAGCGGACCATCGATCGCGGCCCCTTGTGGCTTGCGCAAACCCCGCAGGCCTTCCGGCGAGCTTGCCTGGAGGAGGCGCATCGGAAGGCGTTCCTCGGCAGGATCCACGCGACGGATGATGCGCATCTCGTCGAGCTGTTGGGGAAGCCGGTCGTGGTGGTCGAGGGGAGCGGTGAAAATATCAAGGTGACAAGGCCGGAAGATCTCGTGATCGGGGAAGCGATTCTTCAATCACGAACAGCAGCGAGGAGTGCAGAATGACGGGAGTACGTGTGGGGTGCGGGTGGGATATTCATCCCCTGGTAGCCGGACGCAAGTTGATCCTGGGCGGGCTCGACATTCCGCATCATAAAGGACTGCAAGGGCATTCCGATTCCGATGCGCTCGTGCATGCGATCTGCGACGCGCTGCTGGGCGCGATGGGCGAAGGAGATCTCGGCCGCCACTATCCGAGTTCGGATCAGCGATTCAAGAACATCTCCAGCCTCAAGTTGCTCGAAGATGTCGTCGGCAAACTGCGCACGAAGGGTTATCGCCTCGCCAATGTCGACAGCACCATCATTGCCCAGGCGCCCCGGTTGAGTCCGCATTTGGCCGCCATGCAAAAGACGATCGCCGAGGTGCTGCAAGTCGATCCCGAACTGGTGAACGTGAAAGTCAAGAGCGGTGAAGGCCTGGATGCGGTGGGGCGCGAGGAAGCGATCGCCGCACAAGCCGTCTGTCTGATCGCGCGTGACTAAGAGATACGTTCGAACCGGCGCGTGAGCCTGTCCAAGATATGTTGAAGGCGATTGCTCAAGACCTCCAGGCGATTTTCGACCGGGATCCAGCGGCGACCAGCCGGCTCGAAGTCATTCTGACCTACGCGGGATTCCACGCCTTGCTGGCCTACCGGCTCGCGCATTGGCTGAAGCAGCATGACGTGCCGTTTTTGCCGCGCGCAATTTCACAACTGGCGCGATGGTTGACGGGAATCGAAATCCACCCCTCCGCCAAGATCGGCGAGTCCTTCTTTATCGATCACGGCATGGGTGTGGTGATCGGCGAAACCGCCGAAGTCGGAGACCATGTCACCTTGTTTCAGGGGGTGACGCTGGGCGGCACCGGCAAAGAGCGCGGCAAGCGCCATCCCACGCTGGGTAATCATGTGGTGGTCGGGGCGGGAGCAAAAATTCTGGGCGGGATCACTATCGGCGACAATGTGAAAATTGGCGCCAATTCCGTTGTCGTGAAATCGGTCCCGCCGAACTCGACCGTGATCGGCGTGCCGGCCAGGATCATCAAATCGCAAGGCGAACGGCTTCCCGATGCGACGATGGATCACACCAATATGCCTGATCCGACGGCCGATCGCTTCGCTGCGCTGGAGATGGAACTCATCGAGTTACGTAAAAAACTCGAAAACCAGGACACCGGTAAGCCCCGCTAGCCCCCCACGAATGTCCATCTGACATTCTCTCTATACGACTGAAGCTCATGCGTCACGCCTGAGGTACGGCGTAGGTGGCTTGTGTCGTGGTGACTGAACCCCGGCCCAGCTTGCGCCGCGCCGGGGTTGTTGCGGTTAGTTGGACAGGCACTCCTTCATAAACTTTTTCCGCTCATCGCCGGCCAGATGTTTTGCCTTGGCATCCTTATTACACGTCGTCATTTTGTTCTGCTGAGACGCGCCGGCTCCGGCTTTGGCCGGCTTGGCGGAGAGACATTCTTTCATGAAGGCCTTGCGCTGCTCGCCTTTGCCTTCGCCGCTGAGCCCCTTGGCGTCCGCATCGGCATTGCAGGTCTTCATTTTGTTCGGTTGGGCTCCCGCATAACTGAGCTGCGGGATGACGAGTACGGCGGCCAGCACGATCGAGGACAAGACTGCGCAGAGGTGTTTCATGGAAGTCTCCTGTGAAGGTGGACGGGGGGTGCCGGCGGAACTATAACAAAAATCGCCGATGCTGTCTCACGGGGAAGTTCCCTAAGTGACGGGAGGGATGGATGGCCCGTCATAATCCACTCTGACGAGATACAGCCCATGGGGCGGTGCTGTTTTGCCCGCGGCAGGGCGTGAACGGGCCTTGAGGATGGTTTCCATATCGGAGGCGGATCGTTTACCGCGGCCTACCTCCACCACGGTTCCGACGAGACTGCGCACCATCTGTTTGAGAAAACGGTCGGCGTAAAAGGACAGCACAATCAGATCGCCCTGCCGACGGAGGTCCGATTGCAGCATTCGACAGTACGGATTGTCGTTGTCGGTCGGCGCGGTTTCAAACGAAGAGAAGTCGTGCGAGCCAAGCAGGAAGGCCGCGGCATCGGTCATGGCGGCGATGTCGAGGGGTTGATAGACCGTCCAGGCTCGTTCCCGAAGCAGAGCGGCCCGCTCCGATCGGTTCAAGATATGGTACTCGTAGAGTTTTCCGGTGGCGGAATATCGCGCGTGAAACGCATCCGGCACTTCATGGACCGACAGGGCGCTGATGTCTGCGGGGAGGTGGGCATTCAAGGCGCGAAGCCACTCTCGCGGCGAAAGACCGCGATCGGTTTTGAAGCTGGCGACCTGCCCGAGGGCATGCACGCCGGCATCCGTGCGTCCCGCCCCGACCACGGTGATCCTGGTTTGCGAGATGGCCGCAAGCGCCTCTTCCACTGCGGCTTGAACGGTCGGCGCGTTCAGTTGGCGTTGCCAGCCGGAGTAACGGGTTCCATCATACTCGAGGACGAGCTTGAACGTAGTCATCATGAGCGTGCGAACAGCCGCACTCTAGCCTAACGGGAAGGCGGCTGTCATCGGGGCGGATTGGTGCGGAGATAGGTTTTGACTCCTTCGAAAATCGATTCCGCGATATGCGCCAGAAACGGTTGCGTCCGCATCTGGTCCTCTTCCGCCGGATTCGACATGAAGGCAATTTCCGCGAGGATGCTGGGCATGGTGGTAAATCGAAGGACATAAAACGGCGCGGTCTTCACGCCGTGGTCGATGGTGCTATACCGGCCATTGAGATTGGTGACCATGGCCTGCTTGGCGGTCCAAGCCAGTTCTTGTGAATGCTCGATTTTTTTTGTCGTCAGGAGATCTGCAAGGATGTACTCCACTCCCAGTCCAGTGCTGTTCAACGGCGTGCCGTTTTCCCGCGCCGCGACTTCCAGTGCCCGCTGATCCTTGGCTTCACCAAAGTGGTAGATTTCCAGGCCACGGACCCCCTTGTGCGGGTGCGAGTTGACGTGGATGGACACGAACAGATCGGCATTTTTGCCGTTGGCAAATTTCGCCCGATCCTCCAACTCGATGAACGCATCCCGCTCGCGAGTCATGAGCACGCGGGTGTTGGGCAAGGTGCTCAGCAAGTCCTTCAACAACACACCGACTTTGAGCGTGACGTCTTTCTCCGTCGTCCCATGTTGCCCGATGGTGCCGGGATCTTTGCCCCCATGCCCCGGATCAATCACGATTGTCTGGATCGGGCTGGCCGGTTTGGGCGCGACCGGGCGAACCGGTTCTGTCACCGTGGGGCTGGGAATAGCCGGCGGAGTCGGGAGCGCCACGGCAGGGGCCGACGGCGATGTCGGGGAGGTCTCACCGATCTGCCGGATTTGATCTTTGGCCTTGTGGTAGATGTCGATGACGAGGCGGTCCGGATTGTCCAGGGCGAAGGCCTTGTACTTTGAACCCTGGGTGCGCGCGAGGGTAATGGTGACGACCCGCGGGCGACTTTGCGTAATGTGAAATGATTGGGGTATCGTGCCGCCGGAGACACGCTGGCGGGAGGACTTTCCCAGAATCGCATTGGTGATGTCGATGACGACCCGATCGGGATTTCGTACGTGAGTTTCGGTGAAGGAGGCTTTGTGGTTCAGGTCGAGCACCAGGCGTGTCCCGTCGGCAGTGGACCAGGTGCGAAGGTCGCGGACGATGATCGGATAACGCGAGGTGCCGGCGGAGTTTTGTTTCACCGGCAGGAACTGAGGCGTCGTTGTATCCCCGGACACCTGTGGAAATTCCGGCCAGGATGGCGCTTCTGCATTCGATGAGGAGACCGTGCCCGCCAGGAACCAGCCGAGAGTCAGGAGGAGGCAGGCATGGAGCAGCCAATTCACCCGGGGTCGGAGTCGGAACGCTTCTCGACAAGGTACCATCTAGGCCTTTTCTCAGATGTTTATGGTATTGTCAACAAAAGGTCTCAAACTGCGTAATTGTAGATGGCGACACATCTTCTTGTCGATGGATATAACCTGCTGGGAAGCGCGCGGATGGCGGTTCCAGCCGCTCCCGGGCGCCTCGAAGCGGCGCGCGACGGCCTGCT
Source organism: Nitrospira sp. (assembly GCA_020853775.1). Taxonomy (GTDB): domain Bacteria; phylum Nitrospirota; class Nitrospiria; order Nitrospirales; family Nitrospiraceae; genus Nitrospira_A. The sequence continues at coordinate 19,818 of JADYYH010000073.1, read as the reverse complement.
CCACACCCTCGCCGGGTATCGGCAACGTAAAGGCCATGCGATCACTGTGGTATTTGATGGATGGCAGGGAGGCCTGGGGGCCGAACATCGCGAGTTCCAATCAGGCGTCGAGGTCGTTTATTCCAAGCGAGGCGAACGGGCCGATCAGGTGATTGAGCGTCTGGCGCGAATGTATGGCAGGGATTGCGCGGTGGTGTCCTCGGATCACGAAGTGATCAATGCGGCAAGGGCTGCCGGTGCCTTCGTCATCGGCGCACCGGAGTTTCGGGCCAAACTCTACGAACGGCCGGCGCGCCCCCCGGCTTCGGCATTCAAAGAATTAGATCGTGGTGAGGCTGAGGTGGTGAAACGGTCAAAGGAGAAGGGCGGGAATCCACGCAAGCTTCCCAAGTCCCAGCGCAAGCGAAACCAGCATCTCAGGGAATTTTGAACAGTCGGCGTGCGTTGTCACTGGTGAGCCGGCCGATGTCGTCCGCAGTCATGGCGGCGCCGTTGGTAGCGATCGTGGCCAAGGTTTCGGCGACGTGTTTTACAAAAGCCGGTTCGTTGCGTTTGCCTCGATGGGGAATCGGGGTGAGGTAGGGACAATCGGTTTCGATCAGCAGCCGGTCGGCTGGTACGGTCCTGGCGATTTCCCGCAGCATGGTCGCGTTGTGAAACGTCAGGATGCCGGAAAACGACAGGTAGAATCCCAGCTCCAGCGCATCCTTTGCCAGCCAGGCATCCCCGGAAAAACAGTGGAAGACCCCGCCGATCTCTGCCGCCCGCTCTTCCTTGAGGATACGAATCGTATCGTCTTGCGCCTCCCGGGTATGGATGATCACGGGAAGCGATAACTCACGCGCCAGCTGAATTTGCTCTCGAAACCGCCGGCGCTGCAGTTCAGGATCGGAGTGGTTGTAATGGTAATCGAGGCCGATCTCGCCGTAGGCCACGACCTTCTTGTCGCGCGCCAGCCGCCGGAACTCATCGTACCAATCGTCCTCGATGTGTTTGACTTCGTGGGGATGCACACCGATCGACGCGTAGACGAAGGGGTATTGATTCGCGAGCGCGACCGCCGATCGACTGGTGGCAAGATCGCAGCCGATCGTAATCATCCTGTCCACGCCGGCCTCACGCGCCCGGGCGATCATGGCCTCGCGGTCCGATTCGTAGCGCGCATCGTCGAGATGGGTATGGGTATCGATCAGCATGGAATGGATTCCGGCAGTCGGCTGTCAGTGTGGGAATCGAGTGGTGGAACGATGTGAGCCTACACCGCTTTGGCGGCGAGCGACTCCGCCATGCCGTACAGCAACTCTTCGGTATCGCTCCAGCCCAGGCAGGAATCGGTGATGGACATGCCGTAGGTCAGGGCCTTGTTCGGGTCCCAGCTTTGCCGGCCTCCCTCCAGGTGACTTTCCAGCATGAGCCCCATGATCGAGCGCCGGCCCCGTTGAAATTGTTTCAGGACGTCGCCGGCGACTTCCACCTGGCGCTGATGGTTCTTGCCGGAGTTGTCGTGCGAACAATCCACCATCACGCCGCGGGCCAAGCCTTCGCTCGCCACGGCGGCTTCAGCGCGGGCAATGTCCTCGACGCTGTAGTTGGTGCGTCCGCCGCCGCCGCGCAGCACGATGTGATGATCGGGATTACCGGTCGTCTTGATGATCGAGGTGATGCCGTCGGCGTTCACCCCGACAAAATGATGCGGGCTTCGGCTGGTGATCATGGCATTGATGGCGACCTGCAGGCTGCCTTCCGTCCCGTTTTTGAACCCGACGGGCATCGAGAGGCCGCTGGCCATTTCCCGGTGGATCTGGCTTTCGGTCGTACGGGCCCCGATGGCGGTCCAGCTCAGAAGGTCGGCGATGTATTGCGGCGTGACGGGATCGAGCAATTCGGTGGCGCAGGGCAGGCCCTTGCCGTTGATGTTCAGCAGAATGGTCCGGGCCAGCTGAATGCCCTGGGCAATGTCGCAGGTACCGTCCAAGTGGGGGTCATTAATGAGGCCCTTCCACCCCACGGTGGTTCGAGGCTTTTCGAAGTAGGTGCGCATCACGATCAGCAGTTTGTCGCGAACGGCATCAGCGACGGGTTTCAGCCGGTCCGCGTATTCGTAGGCGGCATCGGGATCGTGAATCGAGCAGGGGCCGACAATCACGATGAGCCGGTCCATGTCACGGCCATGCAAGATGTTCCGGATCGCCTGTCGCGTTTGGAACACCAACTCGGACACCGCGTCCGTGATGGGCAGTTGGGTCTTGACCTCGCGGGGTGATGGAAGCGGCTTGATTTCAATGACGTGCTGGTTGTCTATCGGCCTGGTCATGGTGGTCCTTGTTGAAAGGTCTGGCGAGTTCGCGTGGCAATTCGAGATTGCGGGTTAAGATATCGAATTCTGTAGGAAAAAGTCCAGTGTGGGGGTGCCGGAGGATCGGCTTGCATTCATAGGGTCCCTTTGTTACAACTCACGGCTCACGAATCTGTCGGCCCGGACGGTCATGTTTCGTCATTTCGCCCAGAAAAAATCCAGCTCGGTCGTCGCGCTTCTTCTTGTCTGTATGCTTCTCGCGATGGCGCCGTTTGCGGCGGCATTGGAGATTCATCACGAGCTGGCGGCAGCGGACCACGACGGGCATGAGCATTCCGATACCGACCTCTGCCAGTGGGTGCAATATCACACCGGCCATTCGCTGGTGGGTGACGCACCGCCGCCCTGTTCGTTCCTGGCGGACGCTCCGCCACCTCCTGTCTATCGATCGATCCTCAGTTCTCAGTCTCTCGCGACTACCAGAACCTCGCGCGCGCCGCCTCTGACCTAACCTCAACGTCAGCGCTACGTTCATTTTGGCTTTCACCACGTCGTCTTAGCCACGGCTTTGTATCGGGCTCTGACTTGTGGGGAACTATTTGGGGGGAGGTTCGCATGTTGTCGCCGGTCAGAGGTGTGTCTCATGTGTGTCTTGGATGGGTGTTGATGGCCCTCGCGCTCGGTGTTTTGCCGGTGTTCGCACAGGAGCCGGCGGTTGCCAAAGGTCGAACGATTACCGGGACGGTACAAAACCAGGATCTTCGACGAGTGCCTCAGGCTGCGGTAGAAGTGAAGGATCAGGAAGGAACGGTGGTGGGGACGGCCGTCGCCAATGACGCCGGAGAATTCTCCGTCGAGCTGCCGTCCGAGGGAACGTATTCGGTGAGCGCGGTTCAGGATACGTATCGCAGCGAATATGCCATTATGAAGCTCGGAGCCGAGCCGGTCCCTCCGGTGACCTTGACCCTCTCGAAGACCCAGGAGATCGCGCTCGAAGTCGTGTCTCCCTTGGCGCCCATTCAATACAAAGCCTCCAGCGAAACCTATGCGCTCAGCCGTAAAGAGATCGAGGCCTTGCCGCGCGGTAACAATAACGATCTCCAGGACGTGCTGTTGACGATTCCCAGCGCGGTCTACGGGTCGCTCAAGCAAGTGCATATCCGGCAGGACCACGCGAACCTGCAATTGCGCATCGATGGGGTCCCGATACCGGACACCGTCTCGTCCACCTTCTCGGATGTCATCAGCCCGCGTGCCTGGGATCGAGCCGACATCATTCTGGGCGGGATGGAAGCGCAGTACGGGAACAAAGCGGCGGCGGTATTGGATATCACGACGAAGAGCGGAACCAAACCGGCATTCGGGTCCGTGCAGATGATGGGGGGCTCGAACCAGACGCTCAATCCGTCATTCGAATATGGCGGAACAGTGGGCGAAAAGTTCCGGTTCTATATTCTCAACAGCCACACGGCAACGAACCGAGGGATCGAGCCGCCGACATTGGGCCATTCGATATTCCACGGCCAGAGCGAACGGAATCAGACGTTCATCCGCGGCGATTACCAGCATGACAACAAGAACAACTTCACCTGGTTGTTCTTGAACTCCGTCGCGAAGTATCAGATTCCGACCACGCCGGGCCTCGAGCTGGATCCAAGCGGGCAGATGTTGCCGCTCCTGCAAGCGGGGCGGCCAGCGTTTTCGCCGGTGGCCTCGCAGGCCATCAACGAATTTCAGAAAGAGAACAACCAGTACGGCCACATGGTGTGGCGGCACGACGTGAACGCGAACAACTTCTTCAGCCTTGCCGGCTACATGCGGCACACGCGGGCTACGTTCAAGACCGATCCGCTGAATGTCCTGGCCTATACGGCGGATCCGACCGAGCCGTTTTCAGCCTCCGATCAGGATCGTAATGCCTATTCCACCGGCGTGCGTTTCGACTACACCTACGTGCACAGCAAGCAACACCTCATCAAGGCCGGGTTCCAGCTCGATCGCACGCAGTCGGTGAACAAGACCAGGCTGTTTACGTTCTTGGATGGCGGAGCAGGCAATCCGACCGGCGACCTGTTGAGCCTCAATGCCGACAACCGCCAGATCGGCTATCGCCAGGAGTTCTGGATTCAGGATCAGTGGAGTCCCAACGACCAGTGGACGTTCAATCTCGGGCTTCGCGGGGACATCGTGCAGTATCAACGCAACGAGGGCCAGGTCAGCCCCCGCATCGGTGTGAGCTACAAGTACAATCCGTCGAACGTCTTTCACGCGTTTTACGGCCGAATGTTCACGCCGCCGAATCTGGAAGCGATCTCCTTTGCGAAACTCAATACGTTTGGAACGAGAGCGCAACCGGAGGATGTGACCAACAACACGGTGCGTGCCGAGCGGGCGCACTACTTCGAGGTCGGCAGTTACCATGCGTTGAACCGCTATGCCACGTTGCAATTCACGGGCTGGTACAAGCTCAGCAACTTCCTGTCCGATGCTGGGCAGTTCGGCACGACCCCGTTGCTGAACTATTTTGCGTTCGAGCGCGGCTGGCAGCGGGGCATCGACGGCGCCCTGAAGTTGCAGCTGACAGAGAATCTCACGGCGCGGGGCAACGTGGCCTGGGGACAGTGCAAGGGGTACGGACTGCAATCCGGTCATTTCCTCCTGGAGGCCAAAGAGATTGCGGACATCAATTCGCAGGGCGGCGTGTTCTGCGATCACATGCAGACGCTCACGAGTTCGGCCGTGGTAACGTACAAATTCCTGGAGCGGACGACGATGACCGGCCAGATGTTGTTCGCGTCCGGTTTGAGAACCGCGGAAAATGCAGACGCGAAAACCAATTCCTCGCACAGTCCGTCGTATACGATCTACAACTTGTCCATTGCCCATGTGTTTCCGTTGCCGTGGGACGGGCAGAAATTTTTGCTGGGATTCGACATCATCAATCTGTTGGATCAGAAGTATTACATCAACCAGGGCGAAGGGAGTATCGGCCTGGGTGTCACCCATGCGGGGATGCCGAGGTCGTTTTTCTTCCGTGGCCAGTGGTTCTTCTAGCCCACATGAGTCATGAACGCTTCTACTGCAATCGCCCATCTCGCGGCTGCGCGATTTCGTAACGAAGCGTCATGACTATGTGGGCTAGAGGCGCGAATGAACAACATGCTAGAGATGACTGGTCCTTCCGGATGACCCGATTGAGCCTCCACCTGCGGCCTTGCTGGACAAACTTGTTGGGCATCTGCGCGAGACGGTGGAAAAATGCGGCCTTGCTGGATGCCCCGTTTGAGCATCCGTGGTTGAAGAAAAGAGGAGCAAGCCTGATGCGATACCTTCTGAAATTATTGATTGCGGGCCTTCTTTGCATGTCGGCTCCGGCTCATGCCGCGACAGGAGATGAGGCGACGCATGAGGCGGATCATGCGCTGGATGCCGATATCATCGAGCTGCCGGAAGTGCATGTGCATGGGCTGCCGCTGAACAAAGACCAGCAGGTAGGGCCGGTACCGAAATCGACGCCCTGGCCTGCCATTCCTTCGTCGCTCGAAGGGAAGCCTCTCGACGATTGGATGAAGGCTCGTCTGCTCGTGTCGAAAGATTCGCAGGTGACCGTGGTCGTGCTTGAACCGGCGAAACATCGTGAGCTGACGATTGCCGGCATCATTGCGCTCAACAAGTGGACCTTCGCTCCGCAGCTCAAGGGCGACAACCCGGTCGACGGCGAACTCACCGTGCGGATTCACTTCCGATCACAGTAGGTGCGCGAGCGCGAACGAGCGCCGATGCCTCTTGAACGAACGCGCCTATGATCCCATGCCGCCGATGCCATGGGATCGAATGCCCTCGGCGGCGTGGTTCGACTCGCGGAGCGTCGCCGGTTAGAACGCGAGAGCGGCCCGCTCGTCCTGGTCCTTGATCGCCGCGGCAAAACGTTTCATGCGCTCGACCAGGGCCTTCTCTTCCGGGTCTAGTTTGTCTTCGCTCTTCAACGGAAGCAGCACCGCATACGGCACCGATTTGACAACGGTCGCAAAAATCTTGTGCGCCGCGTCAGCACTGATGCCGCCTTCTTTTGTTTCCAGCATTTCCAGGAAGCGATTCATGCCCTTGCGCTTCCCGTTGAACTCTCCCTTCACGGCCGCTTCGCTGACCGTCTCCAACTGCTTGAAGTAGGGGGCGAAGTCTCCGCTCGTGGACAGGTTTTTTTGTTCCATCACCATCAGGGCGATTTTGTCGATCCATGGCGGCGCAACCCACGCCTTCGCGTCACGGGGAATGAGAGCCACGGCCATCAATGCGGGAATGATCATCACCACTGCCATCTGCCGGAAGGATCGTGCCATGATCGGCTCCTTTCAGTTGAAGGTGGATGGTCGGAGCGGCCAGGTTGTACTCGAGGAGGTGCAACATGGGTGCCGTGAAAGGATTCGTTCGGAACATCTGGAAATGTCGTCTGTGTCCAAGACGCACGATGAGAAGGGTGAGCGGTCGCGCACAGGGCGAACGGTGCGAAACGACTGGCTCGTCGCGACAACGTCTTGCGCAAGCGTGGTGTGCGGGGGGTGGAGCGTCCAGGCATGAGGTCTGCTACGGGCGAGGCCGTAACGGGATTGGTCGCTTGGTCAAATCATTGTGAAGCCAGTTGTTGTCCGCGGTGACATCGATGCCGCGAACCGAAGGCGGTTTGTTGAGATTCACGTATTGGAAGGTCCCGAACGGTTGGATCTCGTCGTCGCCGGGTAATTGCTGCCGGTTCCAACCGCCACCGAGCGCCCGCAAGAGTCCGACCGTGGACCGTAAGAGATCGGCTTTAATCTGCACGGAATCGATGCGCGCCGTCAGCGTTTGCACCTGCGCGTAGATGAGTTCAAGGCTGGAAGCCAGCCCGCCTTGGTACAGTTCCATGGTCAGGTTTTGCGCTTTCAGATTCGCGCCGACCGCCGCGTCCTGCCGATTCGCCGCGATCGTGAGCTGGTTGCTCAAGCTTAGGTTGTTTTCGACCTCTCGAAACGCATTGAGCACCGTCGAGCGGTACCGGTCTTCCGTTTCGCGATAGGCCGACCAGGTCCGTTGCAGCTGCGCGCGACGATACCCGCCTTGAAACACCGGCAAGGCGACGCTCGCGCCGTAGGACCACATGGCGGCAGTCAGTTTGGCGATATCGAAGCCGGCATTGAGGATTCCTCCGTCGGCGGAGAGCCGGACGTCGGGGAAAAAGGCGGCGCGGGCGATTCCGATGGCGCGGTTGGCTTCCGCCATTCGCCGTTCCATTCCCGCGATATCGGGTCGGCGTTCCAAGAGGGTCGACGGCAGGCTTCGCGGAATCGTGAAGGATGCCACGCGCAGGTCGTCGATCGGGTCCAGTTGAAAGCTGGCCGGCGCCGCATTAAGCAGAATGGCGATGGCTTGTTCCGTCACCTGGCGTTGCCCTTGGATCTGGGCATATTTGGTTTCAGTACTGAAGAGCAGCGACTCCACGCGGGCCACGTCCAGCGCCGAGGCGATGGCGCCGGCAAACTGGGCATTCACGAGCTTGAGGGAACTCCGATAGAGGTCGATAGATTGCTTGTAGATTGCGCTTTGGGCATCAAATCCGCGTAGCGTGAAATAATTGGACGCCATTTCCGCCTGAAGGCTCAGGCGTGCCAGACCCCAATCGGCCGCCCGTTCTTCGGCGCGATAGATTTCGATGCGCGTCGCGTTGCGAATGGCCGACCAAAAGTCCGGTTCCCATGAAGCTAGTCCAGCACCGGCTTCGACCGAGCCGGCGATCGGAGGATCTCCAGGGACTCTGAGAGGATCGACGTGGTGCTGGCTGTCCGCAACTTTCCCGCCGATGCCGATTTGCGGAATGCGCCGGGATCGGACTTGCATCATCACATCCCTGGCTTGGACGAAGCGCTCGGCAGCCGCCTGAAGATCCGGATTGGCGGCCATGGTCTGTTCGATCAGGCCGTTCAGCACCGGGTCGTTGTAGAGCGTCCACCAATCCGGGCGCAACTCGGCGTCCGATGGGGCAGCTTCGACGAAGGGACTTTCCCCGTGCCATGAGGCGGGGACGACGTATTGCGGCGCCTGATAGGGCGGCGCCAGATCGACATGCGGCAACCAGTCGGTGCCGCAGGCCGTAAGATGGAGGAGCGCGAGCCCCAGCCCCAGCGCGCGCAGGATGCCGGCCCCGCCTGCGGCCTCGTGCCTGGTGTGCAACCGCATTTCTTTCATACTGTGTCGGTTCCCAACCCGTCAGTCATCTAGTCGAACTTCGCTGCGCCTGGTTGTTGCCGAGACGGATCTTCAGGCGCGTGGACCTTCTGTGCCGATTCAGGATCGGTGAGGAGATCGTAGCCGGGAGCCGGCGTGACGACGCGTACGTGGTCGCCTTCCAACAGGGCGGCGCTGGGATTGTTCACGAGACGGTCGCCCGAGGACAGTCCTCCCGTGACCTCGACGGCGTTGTCCATCAGTCGACTGACCATGATCGGTTGGAAATGGATACGGTCCTCCGGCGTCAGCATGGCCACTTGCGTGCCGTGCTCCTGAAAGACTAACGCAGTGGATGGAATCGTGAAGGCCTTGCGATCGACCGGCGCCGTCAGGTGGACCTCGGCGTAAGAGCCTGGCCAGAGCGCCCGGTCTTCGTTGTCGATCGTGAAGACCGTGACCGCCGTCCGCGTGCTTACGTCGAAGCCGCGGGCGACGGTGAGAAACTTCGCCGTGAAATGCCGGTCGCGTAATTGGGGGACGGTCACGTCTGCCGTGAGGCCTTGCTGCAGGAAAGGCCCGAAAGCTTCCGGCACGCTGACAAATAGACGCAGCACATGCACGTCGGCCACGGTAAACAGATTGCTTTTGGCATTGGGCGTGCTCAAATTCCCTTCTTTGCTGACCAGGTCACCGACGTTGATGTTGCGCTGCGTGACCACGCCGTCGAAGGGGGCGACGATCGTTTTGAACCGGATGAATGCCTCCATGTTCCTGACTTTTTGCTCCGCCGCCTTGACCAAAGCGGCCTGCACCTTCAGGTTTTGCTCCTGCACGGTGATCGACTGCTCGGAGACGGCGTGGTTCGGGCGCAGCGCTACCCAGCGTTTCGCGGTCACCTCGGCGAGCCGGTACCGGGCGCGCTCCGATTCCAGGTCGGCCCGGACTTGCGCATATTCGGCATCCAGATCCGGCGCGTTGATTTCGGCGAGGATATCGCCGGTCTTGACCCGATCGCCGTAGTCCTTGTACCACATCTTGACGTACCCGGTGACGCGGGCATACATCGGGGCTTCGTACCACCCCACGACATTGCCGGGAAGAATGATGGTCTCGGTGGGGGCGAGCGGTTTGGGATGGACGGTCGCGACCGTCGGCACGGCGTCTTCGAGCGTTCGCACGCGCAGCTGCGCGGCGTCGCTTTTGTTCTCGTAGACTCGATAGCCGACATAGAGGCCGATCAGCACCACGACCCACAACCACGCGCCTCTTCCGCTCAGCATCTTCATCATTGGAGCTGTCCTTGTTGGCGGGCCATTCGTCGACCATAGACCATCGCGTAGACGCACGGGACGAACAAGAGCGTAAAGACGGTGGCCACCAGCAAGCCGCCGATCACGGCGCGGCCCAGCGGGGCATTCTGCGAATATCCTGTGGCCATCGGGACCATGCCGATGATCATCGCCGACGCCGTCATGAGCACCGGTCGGAAGCGGGTGACGCCGGCTTCGATCGCGGCCTGCAGCGGATTGCCGTGTTCCTGGAGCCGCTCGCGCGCATAGGACACCACGAGGATCGAATTGGCGGTTCCTGTGCCCATGGTCATGATGGCGCCCGTGAGCGCAGGCTCCGACAGCCGTGTATGGGTCAAGAAGAGGGCCCAGGCGATTCCGGCCAACGCGCCGGGTAACGCCGTGATGATGATGAAGGGATCGAGCCAGGATTGAAAATTGACGACGATCAACAGGTAGACCAGGACGATCGCGGCGAGCAGTCCGAAGATCAGTTCGGCGTAGGCTTCATACATCAGCGAAGCCTGGCCGTGGATTTCCAGTTTGGCGCTGTGGGGCAACTCCGCCTCCATGCTCTTGGCCACTGTTTCGACATCTGCGAGCACTCCCCCCAAGTCGCGCCCTTCCGCGGACACGTAAATATCGAACAACGGCATAATGTTGCCGTGGGTAATCACGCCCGGCGTGCCCTCCGCCGTCAAGTCTGCCAGATTGCCCAGCAGTTGGACGTCGTGATCGCCCCGCGCGCCGCCTGAGGAATCGACCGGGATGGTTTTCAAGCTGTTGATGCTGTTGATCTGCGGCTGGGGGGTATAGACGTTGATCAGGTACGACATGCCGGTGCTCGGATCGAGCCAATAGATTTGATCGACCTGCTGGCTTCCCGCCGTGGTCATCAGCAGATTATCGGCGATATCTTTTTCGGTTCTATTGACCCCGAGTCCGAACGTGCGGTTGCCTTCGACCATGAGGGTCGGCGTTCGCATCGTCTGCTGGATGACGACGTCCGCCGCTCCCGGAATGGTGCGAAACTTCTCCGCCAATTTTCTGGCGAACTCATAGTTGGGAAACATGTCCGGCCCGTTGACCTGCACGTCGATCGGCGCAGGCGCGCCGAAATTCAGAATCTTGGCGGTCAGATCGGAGGGCTGGAAGGTAAACTCGGTTCCGGGGTATCGCTCTTTCAAGCCTTTGCGGAGGATGCGCCGGTAGTCCCACACGGGGGATTTTTCATCTCTCAGGAGAATGGTCAAGTCGCAGTCCTGTGAGCCGATCGTCGGCGTGGGAATGAACGCCAGGTTGTGCGGCCCAACCGGCAACCCGCAATTGCTGACAATATTTTCGACCTGGCCGGGGAGCAGTTCCTCGATGCTGGTCGAGACGAGCGTGGCGATGCGTCCTGAGACTTCGATACGCGTTCCGAGCGGCGCCCGCATATGCATTTGAAGGACCCCCGACCGGATCTCGGGGAAATAATCGCGCCCCAGGAAGAAAAAGAGCGAGAACGAGCCGAGCGCGACGGCGAGTGAGATGGTGACGAAGATACGCCGATGGGCGATCGTCCGTTCGAGCAACGCACCATAACGATCACGGAATCTATTAAAGCCGCGCTCGAATGCCTGTTGAAAGCGCACAAACATATTGCGCGGGGGGAGTCGGTCGGATGGTGCGTGCTCGTCATGCGGCTGGGACATGGTGGCCCTTCATCAGATATTTTGCCATGGTCGGTACCAGCGTGCGCGAGAGGATGAACGAAGCCAACATCGCGATGATGATCGCCTCCGCCATGGGTTTGAAGAGATAACCGGCAACACCCCCAAGCTTGAACAGCGGGAACCACACGATGGCGATGCAGAGGGTGGCGACGAGCGTCGGCACAACAATTTGATTCGCGGCATCGATGATGGCTGCTTCCAGCGGTTTGCGCATTTCGAGGTGCCGGTCGATGTTCTCGATCATCACCGTGGCGTCGTCGACCAGAATGCCGACGGCGAGCGCCAGCCCGCCCAAGGTCATGACGTTGATCGTTTCGCCCAGCATATGCAGACCCATGATGGCGGTCAGGATCGACAGCGGGATCGACGTCCACACGATGACCGTGGCGCGCCAGGAGCCGAGCAACAACAGCACGATCACCCCCACCAGTGCGCCGGCGGTCGCCATTTCATGCATGACATCGGAAATCGAATCCTTCACGAAGGTCGAGGCGTCGTCGAGGAGTCTGATGCGCACGCCTTCCGGGGAGATTTGCTGGGCGCGTGGGATCATTTTTTTGATGCCGTCGACGACATCCAACGTCGAAGCTTCCGTGCTTTTCATGGCGACGATGATGACGGTCTGTTTGCCTTTTACGAGCACCGAGTTCTGTTGCACGCGGCCCATGAGTTTCACGGTGGCCACATCGCGTAGATAGACGAACGCGTTGCCTTCCCGCTTTACCGGGATGTCGCCGAAGTGGTCGATTTTCATCGGTGATGCATTCGTCTGCACGATCCAGTCGGTGGATTTGATCTTAATGTCGCCGGCGGGGAGCACCAGGTATTGTTTCATGAGGCTCTCGTGAATGTCCGCCGGCGTCAGGTGTCGCGCGAGCAGCTTCTGCTGGTCGAGGTTGACCATGACCTGCATATCCTGCCCCCCGTAAGGATGCGGAAGCACAATCCCCGGCACGGTCACGAGCAACGGGCGGATTCGCATGTAGGCAAGGTTGTAGAGCTCCGCCGGGGTGAGGTGTTCGGAGCTGATCTCCAACATGGCCACGGGGATTGAAGACGGGGCGAGACGCATGACCATGGGCGGGGAAATATCGGGCGGCAGCGCCTTGACCACATTTTGGGCGATGCCCACGATATCCGCTTCAGCCCGTCCGACGTCGACTCCGTCTTGAAGCGAAATATTGGTAATGCTGCTGCCGAAATAGGAGTGGCTATGAATGTACTTGATCCCTTCCACCGTCGAGGTGAGGAACCGTTCGAAGAGATACGTGATGCGGCCTTCCACCTGTTGGGGCAACAGACCGGAATAGATCCAGACCACAGAGGTAACGGGAATCGTAATATTCGGGAAGACGTCGGTCGGCATGTGGAGGACCGTGAGGCCTCCCAACAGGACGATGAGGATGGACATCACGACGAAGGTGTAGGGCCTGCGCAGGGCAATGAGGACGATGGCATTCATGACATGACTCCTCGAACCGCCGCTTCTATCTCCCGAAGCGCGGCTCTTTCGCGCCGCCATTCGGAAGCAGTGTCGTCCCATCGACGAGAGGGGCACTCACTGAGACATCATCGATCCAGGTCTCCATAGAAGATGCTACCTCTGCGTAGAGCAAAGTCCTTGCCGTGGAGGAGTGTCGCTCGGGAGACCGGCCGCGGACGATTGTTCCGCCCATTGAATTGCTGGGAATTGCCGGCTTGAGTTATGGATGGGGCGGCTTCGTTCCTAGCTCGTCGCGGACGGTCTCGGCATCGGCGCCGGCTGTCGAAGGTGAGCCATCTAGCAGGTCGCACTCTGGAGAGAGGCAAGAGATGCGAGAGGATTTTCCCCAGGCCCCGTCCGATTGGTGGACCTCGCAAGCTCTGTACGAGCCTGCGTGTTTTGTGTAGACCGACGTCGTGAACACCGGCACCGGGCATATTCGCACTGAGCGTACCGTGCGAAGTTTCACGATTTCACCGCGCTGAGACGTCAGGGATGCCGGGCATCGGCGCACGCGATTCACTGCAGGACGCAAAGGGATGCGCCGGAAATCTCATACTGTCCGTTCCCAAGGTGGTATGCGAAAGGCTGGCACCGATCTTGATGGGTACGCTAGGTGAGGCTGGGTGATCGAAGCGGCTGGCTGATCCGGCCGGGTGAATGGTTGCCTGAGTCTATTGAAAAGAGTCTGAAGCCGGGGAAGGGAAAGGAATCACAATGGCGGGAATCAAGACGTTCAGCATGGCATTGGCGATTGGAGGACTTGTCTGTGGCATGGTGACAAGCGAGCCTGCCCGGGCTGAAGGTCTCACCATCGGGGCGGCCTATAGTTTGAAGGGAGCATTCGAAGAGATTCTGCCGATGTTCGAAAGCGAATATGGAACGACGGTACGGGTCGAGTACGGCTCGTCGCAGGTCTTGCGCCGCCGGGTTGAACAGGGCGCGCAGATTGATGTGATGCTGTCGGCAGCCGAAGACATCGACCGATTGCAAAAAAAAGGACTGGTTCTGAGCGGTGGTTCGCAGGTGTATGCGCGGACCTCTCTTGTCCTCGTCATGTCGGCGGCTTCTCAGGCCACACCGATTTCATTTCACGATGTGCTGTCGGAACGGGGAACTCGGATTGCGCTCGGCGATCTCGAAACATCGGCCGTCGGAGTGATCACGGCCCGGGCGTTGAGACGGCTCGATCCTGCCTATAGAAATTTGTTCCACCTCATCCGGGCACAACATAACGAAGAAGTCATCGATCTGGTGCACAGAGGCGATGCGGATGTGGGCGTGGTGTCGCGCGTAGATGCCATTCGCAACAGCGGGCTGGTGCGTATCATCGAAGAGGGCCCCACCGGAAGCGCATTGCCTGTTCAGTTCGGACAAGCGGTGGTGTGGACCTGTCGAGACGAGGGGCGTCCGGTTGCGGAGAATTTTTTCAACTTCATTGCAAGCCCCCGCATCCAGAAACTCTTGCTCAAATACGGATTCGAACCAGTGTCAGCATTTGAAGGAGCGGTCGCGAGTAGGCGCACTGCGCCATAGGCGTCAAGGGAATGCTCCGCTCAATGCGGATGTTCCACCCGCCGCAATTCGCTTCCCGGCGATTTTTGCTCCATTCCTTCATCATGCCTGATCAGTTTGCGCCCTGAAAGCAAGCGCAGGCCGACATAAAACACCGGTGTCAGAAACAGGCCGAACAGCGTCACGCCGATCATACCCGCAAAGACGGTGACGCCTGTGGCTGAGCGCACCTCCGCACCGGCGCCGTGGGAGAGCACGAGCGGAATCGTGCCCGCGATGAAGGCGACCGACGTCATCACGATCGGGCGTAGCCGCAGACGACAGGCTTCGAGCGCGGCTTCCACGATGCCCTTGCCCTGCAGTTCCAACTCGCGCGCAAATTCGACGATCAGGATCGCGTTCTTGCACGCCAACCCCATCAGCACCACCAGGCCGACCTGCACGAAGGTATTGTTGTCGCCTCCGGTGAGTTTGACGCCGGCCAACGCGCAGAGCATGCACATCGGCACGATCAAGATGACCGCCAGCGGGAGGGTCCAGGACTCATAGAGGGCCGCGAGGACGAGGAAGGCCAACAAGATGGCCACGGGGAACACCAACAGGGCCGCCCGTCCTTGTGACGCTTCCTGAAAACTCAAATCGGTCCATTCGATCGTCATGCCGTTCGGCAGCACCTTCCCGGCGATGTCGCGAATCGTGTCCATTGCTTGTGCCGACGAAAACTGGGTGGGATCGGCTTCCCCCATGAAATCGGCAGCAGGATAGCCGTTATAGCGCAGCACCGGATCTGGCCCATACGTTTGGCTGAATTTCACCATCGAGCCGATGGGGACCATTTCGCCGCGAGCATTCCGCGTTTTCAGATTGGCGATGTCTTCGACCTTGCCGCGAAAATCGCCGTCGGCCTGCGCATAGACCCGCCAGGTGCGGCCGAACAGGTTGAAGTCGTTGACATAGGCGGAACCGAGGTAGATCTGCATCGTCGCGAACAAATCCGTCAAGGCAATGCCCTGCGTCTTGGTCTTGATGCGGTCCACCTCGGCGTCGAGCTGCGGCACGTTAGCCTGATAACCGGAAATCGGGTATCCCATCCCCGGCGTCTGCATGACCGCGCCCTGCAGGCCGGCGACGGCATTTTGCAGCGCCCCGAAGCCGAGTCCAGCCCGGTCTTCCACGAAGAGCCCATACCCGGCGCCGTTGCCAAGCCCCAGAATCGGCGGCGGCATTAAGACGAAGGTGATGCCTTCCTTGATGGCGGAGATCTTTTGATTCATCTCCTCGCTGATCTCCTTGGCGCTGCGGTGGCGTTCGTCGAACGGCTTCAAGATGAGAAAAGCGATGCCGTAGTTGGGCGTATTCGTAAACTGTAACGGATTCAGCCCGGTCATGGCCACGACGTGGGCGATGCCGTCCACCGTTTTGCTGATCGCGACGACCTGGCGTAACACCGCATCTGTACGGTCGAGCGAGGCGCCTTCCGGCAGTTTCACCCCGGCCATCAGATACAACTTGTCCTGAGTGGGAATGAAGCCGCGAGGCACCGCTTGGAAGAGCATGCCCGTGACGACCAGCAGCAGGGCATACACGGCAAAGACAGAACCGCGATGCGTCAGCGTGCGCGAGACGGTGCCCTGATACCCATTGGAGCTGGCCTTGAAAAAGCGATTGAACGGGCGGAACACCCAGCCGAACAGACGCTCGATCAATCGCGAAAGCGCATCCTTCTTCGTCCCATGGCTTTTCAGTAGCTTTGCCGCCAACGCCGGCGAGAGCGTGAGTGAATTGATTGCCGAGATCACCGTCGAGATGGCGATGGTCACAGCGAACTGTTTGTAGAACTGGCCGGTGACGCCGCTGAGAAACGCCATCGGCACGAATACGGCGCACAATACGAGTGCGATTGCCACGATCGGGCCCGACACTTCCTGCATCGCCTGGTGCGCCGCCTGAAGCGGCGTGCGGCCTTCCTCGATGTTGCGTTCGACGTTTTCCACTACCACGATTGCGTCATCCACCACGATGCCGATCGCAAGGACGAGACCGAAGAGGGTGAGGGTATTGATCGAAAAGCCAAAGAGGTATAACGCGGCGAACGTGCCGACCACCGAAACCGGGACGGCGATCAGCGGAATGATGGATGCGCGCCAGGTCTGCAGGAACAGGATCACGACGAGCACGACGAGCAGAATCGCTTCCATCAGCGTCTGGACGACGGCCTGGATCGAGTCACGCACGAACACCGTGGTGTCGTAGTCCGAGCGGTAGGTGAGGCCGGGGGGAAAGCGTGTCTTGAGTTCTTCCATCTTGGCGATCACGGCGTCGCGAACGGTCAGCGCGTTCGCGCCGGGAGCTTGGAAGATCCCGATGGGGGGCGCATCCTGATTATCAAGTTGTCCGCGCAACGTATAGTCGTTGGCGCCGAGTTCGATACGTGCCACGTCGGAGAGACGGACGACCTCGCCGCCGGCCCCGATTTTCAACACGACGTTGCCGAACTCTTGAGCCGTGCGCAGGCGGCCCTGGGCATTGATGGAGATGAGGAAGTCCGTATCTTTGGCGATCGGTTCTGCGCCAAGTTGCCCGGCTGAAACCTGGATGTTTTGCTCCCGCACCGCGGCGACGACGTCGCCGGCAGTCAGCCCGCGCGATGCGATTTTGTCGGGGTTGAGCCAGATACGCATCGCATAGTCGCCGCTGCCGAAAATCTGGACCTGGCCCACACCGGGCAGACGAGCCAGTTCGTCTTTGATTTTGATGTTGGCGTAGTTGCGCAGGTAGAGCGCGTCGTATTTGCCCTCAGGCGAAAGCAGCTGGACCATCACCAAAAACGTCGGTGACTGTTTCTGCGTCGTCACGCCGAGGCTGACCACTTCCGACGGCAGCCGCGACAAGGCCTGGCTGACGCGGTTCTGCACCTGCACTTGCGCCGCATCCGGATCGGTGCCGGGACGGAACGTGATCGTCATCTGGAGCACGCCATCGGAGCCGGCGACCGACTTCATGTACATCATATTCTCGACGCCGTTGATCTGTTCCTCCAGCGGCGTGGAGACGGTTTCGGCAATCACTTTAGGGTTGGCACCTGGGTAGATGGCGCGCACAATCACGGCGGGCGGCACGACCTCGGGGTATTCGCTGATCGGCAGGATGGGAACGGCGATCAACCCCGCGGCGAAGATGACGATCGACAACACCGCGGCGAAGATCGGCCGATCGATGAAAAACTTGGAAAAGTCCATGGCGGCGTCTCCCTACTTTTCCGCCATGGCTGCAGGGGCGCCCGGTGCCGATGGTTTGTCCATCGGGACCTCGGCGGGCGTCACCGGCATACCGGGATAGAAAATTTTCTGCAGGCCGACCACGACAATCCTGTCCTCCGGCGCGAGCCCGGATCGCACCACCCGTAAGCCGTCGACGAGGCCGCCCACCACGACGTCTTTGCGTTGTGCTTTCCCGTCCTTGTCGACCGCATACACATATTTTCGATCCTGGTCGGTCAGAATGGCCTTGTCGTCGACTAAGAGGGCTTGGGCTTTCTGGCCGCTGACGAATTGCACGCGCGCGAACAAGCCGGGGGTAAAGATACGGTCGGCATTGGACAGCACCGCGCGGGCGCGTACGGTCCCGATGGTGGGGTTCACCTGATTGTCGAGGAAGTCGACTCTGCCGGTATGCGGATAGCCGATTTCGTTGGCGAGGCCGACGTGTACGGCGTTGTCCTGCGCGGTGCGCTCGTTCTTGCGTTCCTGCTCCTTGTAGCGCAGGTAACTGTTTTCGTCGGCATCGAAGTAGACGTACATCGGGTCTTGCGATACCACCGTTGTCAGCAGGGTTTCATCGGCGGTTGCGAGATTGCCCACCGTCAACAAGGCTCGGCTCGCCCGTCCCGAGACCGGGGACCGCACCTCGGTGAAGGACAGGTTGAGCTTGGCGGTCGCCACGGCGGCCTCGGCGGCATGCACATCGGCCGCGCTTTGGGCCTGCGCGGCACGCCGCAAATCGAGTTCTTCGTGCGAGATCGCATTGTCATTGATCAGTGACTGAGCGCGCTTATTGCGGATGGTCTCCAACTGCTGCGCCACGCGTGCACGCGCCAGTTGGGCCTGGGCATTTTCCAATGCGGCGCGGTACGGACGAGGGTCGATCTGGAACATCAGATCTCCCTTTTTGACATCCTGGCCTTCTTTGTAGGCCACTCGCTGCACGTAGCCGCTGGCGCGTGGGCGCAATTCGACCGTGTCGATGGCGCTGATGCGGCCCGTGTACTCGTCCCATTGTTGGACCGATTTCGAGATCACGTGCGCGACCCCGACCTCAGGAGGCGGCGGCGCTTGGCCGCCGCTGCTGGCCTGTTCGTTGTTGCAGCCGGCTGCGGTCAGGAGCGTTGCCAGCAACCAGGATGTATATCGGATCGTGCGCATAGTGTACCTGTGGGATTATCGATGGTGAATGATGACGTCAGTGCAAGAGTTCATCGGGATGTGTTCTTCACCCCTCATCGTGCAGTATCGGGCACGCCGTGAAACATAGTCAATATATGAATGATGTATTTATGAATAATTTATGATTGAAAGGTGCTGCTTGGTTGAAGTACGGTATCAGCACGATGAAACGTGTCAAAGTTGCTCCACGAGTCAAAGTGAAGGAGCGGTCATCCGTCTCTCCCTGCATCTCGACGGTGCCACGGCACCGGTTGGTAGAACTGTTGTGGAGCTTTGCCCCGGCCTATCAGCGCTGGTCGGAGTCGCTGTTAGTGGAGAAAGGGCTTTCTCCACAGCGATTGCGCATTCTGAGCTCGATTCATGAACGCGGTCCGAGGATCATGAGCGACCTCAAAAAGGAACTCGGCGTCACGGCGACGAATGTGACGGCGTTGGTCGATTCCCTGGAAAACGACGGACTGGTGGTGCGGAGGCGCCATCCTACGGATCGCCGGGCCACCGTGATCGAACTTTCGGACAACGTCATGACCGAGCTCTCGCCGCGCTGTACGGAATATAAGGAGCAAGTCGCAGAACTGTTTTCAGATCTGAGCGATCAGGAGTGTAAAGCGTTCGTCAAGACGCTCGAGAAGCTGTGGGGACGATTGCAGGGGTAGAGGAGAACCGAAATAGCGTCAGGGCCTGTTGCACCGCCGCCACTCAGCGGCAATGAGCTTCCTATCTGAACTCGCCTTTTGGAGTCACATCAGATCTTAGCCCACATTATTCACGATGAGCACAACAAAGCTATTGGGAGCCCCTTTTGAGAATGTCCGAACCATGACACAGAGGGCCGAGGCCTCATCAGGATCATTGTTCCCATCAGTCGAGCCATCAG
>JADYYH010000072.1 GCA_020853775.1 Nitrospira sp. | reverse complement strand
TAGCGCAGAGGCGGTGGGCCACAGGAAGAGGGGCCTGGACCAGCAAATCCCCACCAAATTCCCGCTGGTGATCAGCTCAGGACCAGCGTGCCGAATGCAAACGGGAATTAATCAGACCTTCCCTAGCGTCAGTCTGATGTAGGAATTTACCCGCCAATCGCAGTGCACGTAGATTCCTGCCTCCTCGTGCATCAAGTCCCGCATGAGAATGAGGCGTTCATAGATCATGGCGATGAAGGAATCCGCGCCGCGCCCCCAGGTGTCACGGTAGGCGATCTGTTCCAATAGATTTGGCTCCTTGTGGAACGTCTCGCCGCCGATCTCGATATCCATGCTGAAGTCCGCGCCCACGTCGAAGGGCGGATCGATGTAGATGAGCTTGAGGCCGCCGGCCTCCTCGATCTGGCGGCGGAGCGCCCCGGCCTTCAGCGATGAGAGAATCAGTTTGTTGTCGCCCCAGATCAGCTTATTGGTCCAGCCCTTCACCTGCCGCCCGCTCAGGTCGTACCCGAGTTCTTCCTGCTCGCGCTGCTCCTTCCGGGGCTCGTCGATGTGTTCGAGCGTCTGGAACGGCAAGACGGCGGTGCAGACTTCCCGGCTTTTGCCGTTCCACACCAGCTCGACTTCGCGCTTGTCGGCGAACAGCAGAAACCGGTACTTCTCCGGCAGCGGCTTGCCCTGCTCGATGAGCTTGATCACATCGCGCTTCTCGGCGTCGGAGAGGTCGTATTTTTCTGAATCGTGCGGTCTGGCCATGAACGAGATTCCCTACTGTATGCCGTGGTACGTTCGGTTATGACCGAATTGAGTTACTACCCTTACTACTACCCTTATTTAGGAGTTACTACCCTTACTCCCGAGATACCGCCACCGTGCAGCCGGCCCCTTGCCCTGGCAAATGGCTTCGCCGGAAGATTTCAACTCCGTGAGTAGCGCGCGAATCCATTCCCGCCCCACACCGGGACAGGCTTCTTCGATGTCGATCAGGCGAAACTCGCCGGATTGTTCGCGAATCGCCGCCAGCACCAGCCCTGCTTTGGCCCCACGGGGGGCTTTGACCTCACCGGCGCGGCGCTCAAATTCTCCATAGGCGCGGCGGGAGATGGCGAGGAAATGATTGAGCCATGGCAGGAGGTCATGTTTGCCCTCGTGCCAGCGCCGTGAGCTTTCTTGAAGGACACGATAGTAGTCTTCTTTCGCCTCTTCAATGAGCCGCTCGAGACTGATGTATCGCCCGACTTCATAGCCTTGCTGATATAGCGCCAGCAGCGTGAGCAGCCGGGAGACGCGGCCATTGCCGTCACGAAATGGGTGGATACAGAGGAAGTCGAGCACGAGTGCCCCGATGGCGACGAGCGGCGGGATGTGGTCTTGATCGATCGCGTGGCGATAGACGAGGCAGAGTTCGTCTACGGCGGCGGGCGTGGCCTTGGCGGATACGCATTGGAACCGTACGAGGGGCGCGGCGCCCGGACGCAGCTCAATGACCTCGTTATCCACTTTCTTGAACTGACCGGCATCGCCGCTGCCTTCCTGACAGAGCCGATGCAGACGGCGCAGGAGGTCGGGAGTGACGGGCAACCTCTCTGATTCGGTATGGATGAGGTGTAAGGCGCGGCGATAGCCCATGATGTCTTGCTCGGACCTGTCTTTGGGGCGAGCATGGCCGAGCACGAGCGGGCGTAGGCGGTCGTGCGCGACGGTGACGCCCTCGATGCGGTTGGACGATTCGACGCTTTGGATCAGCGCCATTTCACGCAGGGCGTTCAACACCTGTGGCGATTGGCGGGTGTAGAGCTCCTGCTTGCCCTTGGCCTCGGCCAGGTCATTGAGCAGCCAATTGGTGCCCATTGGCACGGTCAGCTCACGCAGGCGATGGTTGCGAAACGTCATCATGGCTGACTCTTGTACTCCGTAAAGCTTGCCGCGAGCGCGGCGAAAGTGCCCGGCGTATGTTTTTCGAACCCCGGTTGATCGACAAAGATATAGTCGTACCGCTGCCCGTTCTCTTCAGCGGCAGTGGCATCGGCGCACCATTGCCTGAGCCGGGCCATTTTCTGCGGCAGGTCCAATTCAGCCCGCCCCTTGGTCTCTACAATCCAGACCACGCCATCAGTGGTGCGCACGATGAAATCCGGGGTATAGGTAGAGAGATCTCCGTCGGCCTTCACATAGTCGAACTTGAAGCCGACCGCGAGGTAGTTTTTGGCAAAGGCTGCCACGTCCTGCGCCGACTCCAGAAATGCGGCGAAGGACAGCTCGAACCCGCCGGAGTGCGGCTCACCCACCGTTTTGGTGAAGATGGATTTGCGCGCGGCAAGAAACGGGCGGTGTTCGGTGCGGAAGGGGCGCGTCTCTCGCAGGCGAATCCGGGCCTCGATCCGCGTCGTGCCGCTGTCCTGAATGGTCAGCCCGTTGATGGCGGTCTTGAAGGCATCGTATAAGACCTTGCCCACATCCGGCTCGGAGAGATTGCGAAGCACGACCGGATCTTCGAGGTTTACGGGCTCTCCGGCAAACAGATACTCACGCATGAAAATTTTGACCTTGCCATAAAGCACGTCGTAACCGCCGACGAGACGGAGATCCTTGAGCAACTGGCGCGAGAAGAAACCGACGACCGAACGGAAGTCGGCAGGGCCGGAGCCGTCGAGTTGGATCGTGTGGTGAATCTCCGAGTCGAGCATGGTCTTGAAGACGATTTCTCTCGTCTCTTCGGGCGTGAACGGCTTGAGTGGCAGCGGCCTATTGCCCAATGCCGCCGCGTCGAGCGCATCGAGGTTCTTGAACTCGCGTTGAACCCGGCGACTGAGTTTGGGGAGCGGGATGTCCAGCTCCTCAAGGTTCTTCTCGGGATTCTCCCGGTCTACTTCGACGATGAGTGAATCCTGTCGCGTTGCGCCGCCGCCCATCGGCACGTGCTCGAAGCTGACGCCCTCGGTTTGGATGGATTCGACAAACTCCATGAAGGCGGGAGTGCCCAGCACCGACACGGTTTCCTTCTGGTCCGTGCCGAAATACATCCGGCGGAGCCCGCGTCCGAGAGTTTGTTCCGGAAGAATCTTGCTTTCCGCGCTGTACTCTCGAAGACCGACGATAACGGTGACGTTGCGCACGTCCCAGCCTTCCTTGAGCATCAATACCGAAACGATGGCCTTAGAGGACGATTTCCAGGAATCAATTTCGTTGGACTGCTTGCGGAGCAGTTCGAGTTCTTCCTTCTTCTTGCCCGACGCGGCCTCTGAAATTTCGCCGTTATTCTTGGTATGAATCACCAACACCCCACCCTGCAGTTCGGGGCAGATCTGTTCGAGATACGCTCCCACGTCGTCGCAATTGCGGGTATCGTCCACCATCACGAACAGCACGGCCTTCTTGCCGAGCTGTTCGTGTTCGGCGGCGCTCTTCTTCCACTCTTCGATCCCCAGTGCGAGGTAGTCGGCATATTTTTCCGTGAAGCGGGCGCTTCTGCGCTCCTGCAGTTTGGCGCGACTGGCCGCGTCAGGCAATACTGGATGCTTGACGACATTTTGGTGAATGGCCTCGACGAGCGGATAGTCGGACACCGTTTGAACGAAAATCGCTCCGTTGTTGTGGCGCGGCGTAGCGGTCACGTCCACTTGCAAGGCCAAGCGGCGATCCTTCTGCAGCAGCTTATGATGGATATCCTGAATGGATTTGAACCAGGCCATCTTCGGGTCGTGGATATGATGCGCCTCGTCGTTGAAGACGGCTAGTTCCTCCACCTCGCGGACAATTTCACCAAGGTCGGTCTGGCTGTCGGTGGTCTTGCCGACCGGCTTCTGGCCGAAGGGCGAAAGGAAGTAGTCGCGGAGGTCGTCGTCGTCCAGCGAGGGATCGGCCATGTCGCCGAGAAACACCCGATGGATATTGGTCAAAAACAGGTTGCCGGCGTCGCGGACGACGCGGACGTCATCCTGAATATGCACAGTCAGTTGAAAATCATCCCGCCAATTTCGCCCTTCATGGCCGTTACCGGGCAGAATGGGGTCGTTGAAGAAAATCTTGAGGCCATCGAAGTCCGTTCGCAGACGGTCGAGCACGATGATGTTCGGCGCGATGACGAGAAAGTTGCGGGACAGCGCCGAGTCTGCTTCGTAGAGTTTATGAAAGAAGCTCCAGGCGATGAGCAGGGAAAGCACCTTGGTTTTCCCTGCGCCGGTCGCCATCTTCAAGACATAACGAGGCCAGTCTTCGTCGAACAGGCCGGACGATACCGCGCCGGACGCGTCGAATCGGAGCAGATCGTACTTGTCGCGCGCGCGCCGGACCTCGAAGAGCCAGATGACGGTTTCCACAGCCTCACGTTGAGCAAAGTAGTAACGGAAGGGCGAAAGCGATCCATCGGCGTTTTCGATCAAATGCTCGGTTTCGAACCAGTGGCGGAGCAAAGCGGCTGAGGTTGTGGACGCGCCGGCATATCGATTGGTTCGCCAGGCGAAGACTTCCTCCCGCAGCTTGGCGACCAACGGCGGCAGGAGTTTCTCATAGGCCGTGTTGCGCAACGCTTCATCGGCGGGGAACCAGCGTTGCGCAGGCACAAGCGGTTCGTACGGCGAGTGCGGGAATTCGGGATGCAGGGACATGAGCATTGCTTTCGATCTATGGCTGCTGCGCGGGCGCAGGATACCTTGTTCTTGACGAGAAATCACGTATCGCGACTATGAATGTCGCAGGGAACTTCTCCATCGGGATGGCATACCCTACCATCCTGCCGTGACATCGGAGGTCACACATTCAGGCCTCCAGCCAATCGGCATCATCCCGCCACTCGACCGGGACACCTCCACGAAGAAACCCATATAACTCCCGGTTGTGCTGGATGAGCGATCGCGCGAAGTCGGTGCGCGTCAGCTTTTCAATGGCCTGCTCTCTAGCGACAATCGGAAGATCGGGATTCAGTCGTGCGAGCGCCACCCGCAGGTCCCGCGCCAATACAACATCTCGCTCGGATGAGCGCCCTAATAAACCTTGCGGCCCGAAGGTCTCGGCGTTGTAGGCATAGATGCTTTCCCAGCCCAGGCGATCACGCAGGTGGTCGGCAAACGTCTGCTGAACCAGTCGGTCTTCGCTGTTGATGTCGGTGATCATGGACGCACACGCAATCGGCCGGCCATATCCGCCACCACTCCGAAGGCTCGATCCAGATCAAACGCACGAAAATCCTTCTCACGGAGCACCGGTCGCAGCTGCGGCGCAAGCTGCTGCCGGAGAATGACTAATCGTTCTGCGGATACATTGATCGGCTCGTTGCCGGGGACCGCCAACTTAGCCTGAACCAACCCGATCAGCTCTGTGTCTTGTGGCTCCAGGCCGAGTGTCTGTACGGCGTAGTCGATATCGAAGAAATCACGAATGGCACTTCCCGACGAGTGAAGGCCGCGCGAAATTTCTCGGCGAAGGCCTCCGCCCGGGAAATACACCGCACCTTTTTCGGGGGAATCAACGTCCGGCCGGATACCGGGTCGAGCAGAATCGTTTTGGCTTCGCCGCTCACAACCGGATGCAACAGCGGCTCGCGTAACCCCACTTCAATCTTGATCGTTTCTTCTCGTGGCCCGACGAAAGATCGATACCCGACCAGGGCATTGTA
>JADYYH010000071.1 GCA_020853775.1 Nitrospira sp. | reverse complement strand
CGGTGATGGCGGCTGCATTGTTGGTGGCGTTCAGCGCTCCTTCGTTCGCCGGTGACGACAAGAAGAAGGAAGAGAAGAAGGGCGGCCACTTCTCCCAGACCCTCTTCGGTGAAGAGAAGAAGAAGGACGAGAAGAAGGGCGGCCACTTGTCCCAGACCGTGTTCGGCGAAGAGAAGAAGAAAGACGAGAAGAAGGGCGGCCACTAAGAGTCACCCGTTTTCTGGCGAGGCTAGCTGGCTGAAGAGGCCTCCCATCCTGGTGGTGGGAGGCCTCTTCGGTCTTTTACCGGTTTCCCACCTGCCGAATATAGACCGCTTGTAACCCGACAATCGTTTTGGCGTCCCGTATGGTGCCGTCTTCTATTTTGTCGATGGCCTCTCGCAGCGGCATTTCTACCACTTCCAGGACTTCGTCCTGATCCAGGTTTTGCGTGCCCGGCGTCAGTTCTGTGGCAAGGTACACGTGGATGACTTCGTCGGCAAAGCCCGGCGCGGTAAAAATGCTGGACAGAAGTTGGAAGTGCCCCGCCCTGTACCCGATTTCTTCCTCAAGTTCGCGAGCGGCACAGGCTAAAGGGTCTTCTTTCGGATGCAGCTTCCCGGCCGGGATTTCGTAGATGAACCCGTCAGCCGCATGGCGGAATTGGCGGATCAGGACGACGGTTCCATCTTGCTTCAAGGGCACGACGGCTGACGCGCCAGGATGGCGTATGACCTCCAGGTCTATCGTGTGCCCGTTCGGCAGGCGTACCGTATCGACATTGAGCGTGACGACCGTGCCTTTATAGATCGGTCTGACCATGGCGTGCAGCGGTTATGGCGTGCCGGGAAGTTTTTTGTAGAATGGCGGTTTGACCACGACAGCAGGGCAGGCCTTCCCCCTGATGTCGATCAGGATGGACGATCCGGGCTGAGAGGCAACCGGCGTGACGTATCCCATGCCGATGCCTTTTTGCAGAATGGGCGACAGATTTCCGCTGGTGACTTCACCGATCACGGCCTGGTCCTGCGCGCTGAGAATCTTGAACCCATGTCGCGGCACGGCCTTTTCAACGAGTTCAAAGGCAATGAGCCGCCGCGCTGGTCCGTTGCTGTGCTGTGCCAGCAGCGTCGTGCGGCCGATAAAGTCTCCCTTGTCGAACTTTACGACCCAGTCCGCTCCGGCCTCGATGGGCGTCGTGCCTTCGTCCATGTCATTGCCGTAGAGCAAGTAGGCCATTTCGAGTCGCAATAAATCTCGCGCGCCCAGTCCGGCCGGTTTCAAGCCGAGCGGCTGCCCCACCTCGAGGAGACGAGCCCAGATCGCCATGGCTCCCTCGGCCGGAAGATACAATTCATAGCCCAATTCGCCGGTATAACCTGTTCGTGTCACCAGGGTTGGATGGCCGCAGACGACGGCGTCCAGGCAGTGCCGGATTTTCAGGAGGTGAAGATCGGCCAGGCCGGCGGCGGTGAGCGTGTCGCGTGAAGCGGGGCCTTGAATCGCAATTTGCGCGAGAGCAGTCGACTGATCCTGGACCGTGCACCCCTGGGCTTGCGCAACCTTTTCGTGAAACCAGGCGACGATCTTTTCACGATTGGAGGCATTCACGCAGACGAGAAATTCATAGGGCTTCACATGATAGATGAAGATGTCGTCCTTAATCCCTCCGTTCGGTGCGCAGACCATCGAGTATTGCGATTGGCGAATCGACAGTTTGGAGACATCATTGGTGGTCACGCGCTGCAGAAAGGCCAATGACCCTGGCCCTGCGACACGAATGCGCCCCATGTGACTGACATCGAACAATCCTGCATGACGGCGGACCGTCTGGTACTCATCGACGACGCCGGAATATTGAATGGGCATTTCCCATCCGGCAAAATCGACCAGCTTGCCTTGTGCCTTGCGATGCGCGTCTATGAGGGGCGTCTGTTTCATCGGATGTGCGTGAAATCCAGGGTGAAGATGTGTGAAGGCCGGACCATGCCAGCCCTTATCGGACTTCGAGCAATTCTACGTCAAACACCAGCGTGGCATTGGGAGGAATCACTCCGCCGGCGCCACGCGCTCCATACCCGAGGTCCGGTGGAATCGTTAGCTTCCGTTTTCCGCCGACCTTCATCCCGGCGACGCCTTCATCCCATCCGCGAATGACCTGTCCTGCCCCAATGGGGAAGGCGAAGGGATCACGGCGGTCGACGGAACTATCGAACTTCTTGCCGTTGGTGAGCCACCCGGTATAGTGCACCGTCGCCAGATTGCCCGCGGCGGCTTCGCGGCCGGTTCCTACCACCACATCTACGTATTTGAGCCCGGATGCGGTCGTGACTTCTGCCGTCGTCCCGGGTTGTTCACTGTTCGCCATCATTGGCCTCCCTATGGTCATGAATACGAGCCCCACGATACCCCAAGTTGTCCACCAGAAGCGAGTCGTCATACGTCCCTTTCAGCTCCCTGCGTGACCTGACTTACGAAACAGGTCAGGAGGAGCGCTCACCGGATGAGGCCTGTCTGGCGCCATCGTTCGGGCTCCGAGAAAATGGCAATACTGGCCGTATAGCCATGGAGAAAATTCCGTCCGCCCACCGGCCCCACTTCTCCTTGCGCAAAAAATCCGGCCAGCGGAATGGCACCCAATTGTTCGCCCAAAACGGATGCGTCGTGATGCGGAATGCCGAAGAGCCCTTTGCCGCGCCCGCAGCAACTGAACAGTAGCGCGCCGAGCGGTTTTGACGGGACACCGCGAGGCGGCGCGGCGAGCAAGGCATGAAGATCTTCATCCGCCGAATGAGCGTCCCGGACTTGAAACTGGACGGTCTGCCCTTCCTGGATGACATCTCCGATGACGATCGCGCCGGTCTGCTGGTCGGCTCCGAGGAGATTGCGGATCAAGAAATCGCCTCGCGTGAAGTGCGCGCGTTGCTCGTCCATCGCGATGCCGATATGCAAGGCTCGTTGGGCCTTGGCCCGTTCATCGCTGCTGAGTTGTTCAAACACGGTTTGCAGGCAATGTAACGCCGGCATGCCCCCGAGCTCTTGAATGACGTTGTGCTCGGCCTTCGTGACGATGAAGCGATCGCCGATAGGGCGGCAGCCTTGTGAAATGACGGATCGGACGGTGATGTTGCCGGACAGGGCCACGCCCACCAAGCCGTCGGTGTACACCTGATCGTCGAGGAAGAGACGATTTTCGCCGAGGTCCTGCCCGCCGCCGGCGAGTCCGCCCAGGGTGCGGGTGCCGGGGTATTGTTCCTCAATGACGGTCAAGACTTCTTGCATGGGCGTGGAAAAGGGATCGGCAAACAGCATCATCACCGGGGCGCCGTCGCCCGCTTCATCCATGTCCGGCCAGTTGCGCAGCGAGAACTGATCATGGACGCTGGAAAATGAGAGCCGCAACGGTTGGATGAGTACGCCTGGCAGGTGAGCCGCCCAAAGTGTGGCCGCCGGACCTGATTCAATTTCGCGTCCAGTCGCGATAATGCCTTCGCCTGTGCAGCCGACCAGCGTCACCGGGCCCAAGGCCAGGCGCAGGGCTTGCGAAAGCGCCTCGGCCTGATCAGCATGCTGAGCCGAAATAAACAGGAAGGCCACATCAATTCGCGAAGGGCCTAACTGTTCGCGGATGGCTCTGATCAAGTCATCGGCTGCAGCCTGGGCATCACCTTGGCAGGTCAGGGCGGAGGCAAATCGCAGCGTTGACGGCGCAGTCGTAATCACGGGATGTCCTGCTGAGTAGGGGATGGACGGCGTGCAGCCCGCAAGGTCAGACGCCAGGATTCATGCGTTCCGGTCGATCCGTGGCGAGCTTTTTGTAATACCGCCACATGTACGAATGATAATCATCAAGCTGTGCGAGCAAATAATGGAGTTCGGTCGGGTCTCGCGTTTCTAGGGCTTGCGCCATTCGCGTCTTTAAAAATTCCGCAAACTTGTCGCTCTTTTCCAGCGCGGTGAGAAGCGTGAGTCCGCCTCCCATGGAATAATCAGCCATAGCCCTCCGCATCCGATACAAACGAGCCAGGAGAATAGCTGTGAGGCCCTGTAAAAGCAAGGTGCCGACCGGCGTCGAGCGCCTGGTCACCGCCCGTTGGTCACGTCCGACGAGAGCAGTGCGCGGAGTCTCGGAATCGAGATCGCCTCCGCCCGAAATCCGTCGCGTCCGATGACGGTGGTGGCACCGGTCAGGGCATTGAGGATCGCTTCTTCCGTGGCCTCTACCGTGGCGGTAATCACGGCATTCAGATGTGTGTCGGCCAGATGCGCGAGCGAAAAGATCGGTTCGGCCGGGTAATGGGGAATGACATTGCCGGTGGAGAAGGCCAGCATGAAATCGCCGCTTCCATGGCGTGCGGTCGAGCCGGTCCGGGCCAGGCCCAAGGCGGCTCGCTTGCCGAGCCTGGTCAGTTGCCGGCTGTCGAGTGGAGCATCTGTGGCAACGATGACGATGATCGATCCTTCGGCGTTCCCGCTGGATCCTTCACGGGTGGCATACACGCGTTCCGGATTCGGGTCCGGCAGCCCGCTGGATTGAACGGGCGCGGCGTCATACCGTTGTCCGACCGGCACTCCACCCATGACGAGTTCAGGGCGACGGCCGTGGTTGGCGTTGACCAAGACCCCGACCGTAAACCCGCCGGCGGCAGCAGGAAGCCGCCGGGAGGCTGTGCCGATGCCGCCTTTGAATCCGTACGAAATCATACCTGTGCCCGCTCCG
Organism: Nitrospira sp.; assembly: GCA_020853775.1. GTDB lineage: Bacteria > Nitrospirota > Nitrospiria > Nitrospirales > Nitrospiraceae > Nitrospira_A. The sequence continues at coordinate 47,768 of JADYYH010000071.1, read as the reverse complement.
ACGGTTCCTTCGGAGACCGGTCCGGATGTCGCGTCGTCCAATGCTTGCATGACATCTGTTTCCGAAACGTGGCGTCCTTGAATATCGTTCAACCGGCCGTCATCACATTCCGCGACGACCGGGGTGAGGGTGTCGTCGGTGATGCCGATCCCCGGATAGCGACGGAGCATCCAACTGATGACGCCATTGGCCACCCGTGGCACATTGAGCGTGTTGGTCAGCGCGATGGGATATTCGAGAAATCCCGATTCAGTCACCCACGCCAGACCGGTCATTTCTCCGGTGCCGTTCAGCACGAAGGCCCCTGCGGGAACTTTTTTGTGCCACACATCCTCCCGTGGCACCACGACCGTGACACCGGTTCTCACCGGCCCTTGCCCCGGTTGAAGAGCGCCGTCTCCCCGCATCACGGTCACCTGCCCGACCTTCACGCCCGGCACATCGGTAATGGCATTCAGCGGGCCGGGCTCCAGTTGCCCGAGTCTCAGGCCGAGTGCGCGCGCGCGTACCCGCGGTTGCTCGGTCACCTCGTTCGACGACTCCGCACTCCAGGCAAGAGGGACGCATGTGGTCATCACGAGAAGGACGCAGGCGATGCTAGACCTCATAACTACTCTCCTTGTGGGGCACGACGATCGATGTCCGGGGATATTCGGTCTGAATAGCCGCTGCCAGTGACAGGGCCTGTTTTTCTTCTCCGTGCACCACGAAAATCTGCTGAGGCGCGGGACTGATCGCTCGCACATAGGCGAGCAGATCGTTCCGATCCGCATGGGCCGACAACCCGTTAAACACCACCACCTGGGCGCGGCGCGCTGTGGGAACGCCGAATAGCGGCACGACATCCCAGCCTTCAACCAGCCTGCGTCCCAAGGTATGTTCGGCCTGAAATCCCACGATGGCGATGATATTGGCTTCGTCCTGAATGGCATGTTTGAGGTGATGGACCACGCGCCCCCCTTCGCACATGCCGGAGGCGGAAATGATAACGCAGGGGCCTTTCACGCTGTTCAAGCGCTTACTCTCATCGGGGGATGAGACATACCGGATATACCGCGCGGCGAAGGGATCTCCCTCCGAGGTGAAGGTGCGATAGGTCTCTTCGTCGTAACATTCAGGGTGTTTGCGGAACACGTCCGTGACCTTCGACGCCAGCGGCGAGTCGATGTAAATGGGCAGCGGATCGATCTGACCTTCGGCCACCAGTCGTTTGATGCGCATGATGAGGTCTTGCGTCCGTCCGAGTGCAAACGCCGGTACGATGATTTTGCTGTTGTGTGCTTTCGCGTGCGCGACGATCTGTTGCGCTTTCTTGGTCAACGCCTCGCCGGCCTCCTCATGCAGGCGATCGCCATACGTCGATTCGATGATCAAGACATCGCAACTTGGCGGCGGCGTCGGGTCGCGGAGGATGGGCATGTGCGACCGTCCCAGATCGCCGGAGAACAGCAGCGTGGTGCTGTTGCCGCGCGCAGTGTATTTGAGCCGAATGGCGGCGGATCCCAGAATGTGCCCGGCATCATGGAACGACGCGGTGACACGAGGCGTCACTTTGATCGTGTCTCCGTAGCGAGCGCCGACGAAACGGCGAATGATGGCTCGGGCGTCACGTGTCTCGTAGAACGGCTTCAGGCACTTCCGCCCGCGACGATTTTCCTTCCGGTTCAGATAGGCGCAATCGTTCTCTTGTAGGCGGGCCGAGTCCTCCAGCATCACGGCGGTCAGATCCGCCGTGGCACGGGTCATGTGCACGTCCCCGCGAAACTGGTGTTTACCCAGGACGGGAAGCGCGCCGGAGTGGTCGATATGCGCGTGCGACAGGAGCACGGCTTGAATCGAGCGCGGATCGAATCCTAAAAACCGGTTTTGCCGATCAGCCTCCTGCCGCTGCCCCTGAAACAGGCCGCAGTCCAACAGGATTCGGTTGCCTGGCATTTCGAGAAGATGGCGGCTCCCGGTGACTGACCGCGCGGCGCCGTGAAAGGAGATCTTCATGGTGCGGCAGGGCCTCCATGGTTCCGACTGATCAGATCCCATGCCTGTTCGGCCGTCTCTGCAAAATGGAACAGGGAGAGATCGTGGAGCCCGATGAGTCCTTCTTCGACCAGCATGGACCAATTGATGAGCCGTTCCCAATACGCCTGCCCGATGAGCACAACCGTAATGTTGCGAGTTTTGCCGGTCTGGAGAAGGGTGAGGGTTTCAAACAGTTCGTCGAGTGTGCCGAATCCACCGGGAAACACCACCAGCGCTCGAGCACGAAGGAGAAAATGCATCTTGCGTAACGCGAAGTAGTGAAACTGAAAACACAGGTCCGGTGTGATGTAGGGGTTCGGCTGTTGTTCGTGCGGGAGGGTGATGTTGAGTCCCATCGATTTGGCGCCGGCATCCGCTGCCCCGCGATTGGCGGCTTCCATGATGCCCGGGCCTCCGCCGGTGACGATCACGTAATCGCACTGCCCGTTGATCTGGCAGGTTGCAGACACCAGGCGGCCGAATTCGCGGGCGATGTCGTAGTAGTGCGCCATAGCCAGCCGGCGTTCGGCCAGCGCCACCTGCTGCTGTCGCAGGGGATCCTGCGGGGCGGTGTGCAATTCGGCCTTCGCAGCTTCCAGGGCCTGGCGGGCAAGGGACGGTTCGACCAGTCGGGAACTGCCGAAGATCACGATGGTCGAGCGGATGCCTTGCTCTGTTTGGATCAATTCCGGCTTCAGGAGTTCAAGTCCGAGACGTATGGGACGCAGCTCATCACGCTGGAGAAAGTCGATGTCGCGGTCGGCCGGGATATAGGAAGAAGACGTGACGTGAGGCGGTCGGCTGGCTGACTCATCGGAGGAACCTAGGCCCATGGGCGGCATTATAACGAGATGCGTGCAAGGCGGCAATTCAAGAACGGCAAGAGAATCGGGAAGAGATTAAAACGGATAGGGCGTAAACAGTGGCTCGGGACGATGACGCACAAATGCCTGGTGCGTCACGACCCAGTTCGTGTCGCAGAGGAGTTCTAAGGCATCCGTGCCCATGCCGGAGCGAGAGAACACGAGGTCCGGGTCGACCGGCGACCAGGGCTTAACCAGCCATCCGAAATTCACGCGCGAGTATTTGGCGTTGAGAAACCGATAGGTCACGACGGTTCCCCGCTCCGCTTCGGTAATGGAATCGGGCGCGCCCAATTTGGTCACGACATCGGTCAGCGTCGTCTGTCCCTCGGTAATGAAGGACACAGAATCCAGAGTCAGGGGAGTATTGATTGTGAGCCGCGCAACGTTGCAGCCGGACAAGGGCATTGCCAGTATCGCGACAAAAAGCAGTGTGAGGGAAACAACTCGGCGTGACACGGCGTCAATCTCCGAATGGCCAGAACCGGAACTCCAGATTTTCCGTCCGTTTCGACGCGATCACCTCTTCCACGATTCCTTCATGATTGATGATGACAAACAGGTCGTCGCTTTTGACCGACACGCGGGAGAAGTTGATCAGGATCAGGAGGAGGCTGCCGACCTTGGCGTCGTATCGGTAGTATTGAAAGAGATCGCGGCCGTTCAATTGCAGAAGGCGGTCCGGTGCGCCGAGTTGGGCCAGGACGTCCGCGCGTGTGGTGACGCCTTTTTTGATCGAGTTGACGGTATCCGTCTTGATTTCCTCACCGAGGGTGCCTCGGCTGAAGGCGCACCCGTTCAGCGTCAGCAGTATCACGCCCAGGAGCAGGCCCGCTCGTCGCATATGGTATCCTCCTTGTGCGAACATGCCTCCGGGCCGGCTAGCTCTGATGGCCGGAGGGAGAAGGTTTGGACAGGACGAAATCGGACTCGTAAATCCGATAGGTGGACGGGGTGAGCCCGACCCGTTCGTACACCCCTTTGGCGATCGTGTTGTCGCCCTCGACATACAGGCGAACCCCGCAGACATCCGTGCGCGATTGCGCCAGGGTCATCATGGCTCCATGCATGGCACGGTACACGCCCTGACGGCGCCACGCCGGGTCTACGTAGACGCTCTGGATCCACCAGAATTGGGCATTCCGCCAATCGCTCCACTCATAGGTGGTGAGGAGCTGCCCTACGATCACTGTATCGGCCGACGCGTCCTGGCGCAAGTCCGCCACGTAATATTGCCCCCGTTCCGGGCGCTCCATCACGGCTTGTGTTCCTAATCGAAGACGCGAGATGTCCAGTTGTCTGTGCTCGGTCTCCAGGGCCATGGCCGCGCTGAATTTGGTGAGGACCTCCAGGTCGTGCAAGGTGGCCTGGCGAATGCGCAACTGATCGGCGGACATCATGACGATTTCACCGCCGGGGCCGTGAGCCAGCCTTGGAGGGGGCGATAGAGACCCGCTGAAAATTCCAACTTCAGGGCTTCCTCCGGCAAGAGATTGAGCGGCTGCAGTTGAGTTTTGGGAATCATCGCGAGATATCCCGTGAACGGGTGAATGGCGGTCGGCACGAACACCATGACCAATTCAACCGTCGGCGCGACCTGCAATGCTGCCGGGGGAGCGCCCATGACGAAGCCGAGCGCCCAGAGTCCATCGCGCGGAAACGGGAACGCCACCACCGTACTTTGTCCGAAGCGCGCGCGGTAGTTCAAAAGATCCGTCATGCTTTTCAACGTCAGATAGATGCTGCGGATCAATGGAATGCCCTCGAGCGTCGTTTCGGCCCAGCGAACGAAGCGCTGCCCGATGACCTGTGTGGCAATGGCTCCAACCAGGAGAACCATGCCGATAAGCAACAGGATGCCCAATCCCGGCGCATAGGGCTGGATTTGGTGGCCGATGAGATTGAGCAGGAACGAGTCCAGCGTATCGAACAGGGCCGCCAGGATCAAAAATGTTGTCCAGGCCGGCACGAGCACGAGCAGTCCGGTAAAAAAGATGCGTCCAAGCCGATGAGAAGACGTCACGCTGAGTCCTGGTGTTGGTGCACGAGAGGGGCAACGATCGTTTACGATACCAGATGGAGAAGAGTTTTGGTATCTTCTTGATCTGTCGATTCATTTAGACTATGTTTCGGGTAACCTTTGAGTCACCCTGTCGGGTGAGATTGTGAGATGTATCGTGAGTGACGCCGTTCAAAAGAAAGTCAATCTCGATAAAGACTTGTTGGCCATTCTGTGCTGCCCTGAAACGAAGCAAGCGGTAGTGCTGGCTGACGATCTGGTGATTCAAAAGGTGAACGGCGCGATCGAGCGGGGCCTGTTAAAGAACAAGGCGCAAAAGCCGGTGACGGAAAAGCTCGATGGCGGCTTGGTGCGATCGGACAATAAGATTCTGTATCCTGTGCGAGAAGATATCCCGGTCATGTTGATCGATGAGGGGATTCCGCTCGACCAGATCGCCTAGTGTTCCTCCCTCGAACCGTCTCAGTTTCACTTCACAACGTCAGTGGTCGGATGGATGGCCCTGCAGGGAGCAATGAGGCTCTGCCTGTATCCCGCGTGGCTGCTTGCGGGACTACCCTGCGATCGGAAGAGGCTGCATGGCTGGTGGAGCCTATGGGGCTATAAGCCCGCCTTCACCTGAGGCGCTTTCGGTTTTTGAGCCAGTGGAGGTTCCGCATTGAGCGCAAAGATACTCGTACAGATTCCCGGTGGGTAACACGAGAAGCAGGCGCTGCCTGGTGGGAGTCGCTTGACGACAATGACCGCAGTAGAGCAAGGAAGCATTAAAGGAATCGTACTGATCTGTCTGGCGATGACCCTGAGACGGCGAAGGGGTGGCGCGTGGTCTCGCTGCACGCGGGGGCCAACCGGGCGGTGAAGGTTTGTTCGAACGCGGCTGCATGGACGGTATTCTACTGAGAGGTGGGTAGAGCGTGCAACGGCTTAGATGGGATGTTCGACGAAATGAGTCTTAGCGAATATGCTGATCTTCTGCCGCATCGGATTCATCGCTGTTCCTCCCGCGGAAGACCCACCAGAGCGAGCGCAGGACCTGGACCACCACATAGAGGGCCAGGCCGGAGAGTAACCCGTACAGCCAGGCCTTGCTCCATGGCCACATGTCCGGTGCATGCAACACGACGGCGAGAGCAATATGGCCTCCCAAGCCGAGACAAATGGCGAAGATGATCCACTCACGGGCCATAGTCGCCCTCGGAGGAGGCCATAGCGAAGGATAAGCCTGGAGACAATCGACAGGCGGTTACACGGAGGTTTTCGCGGACTCGATCTCAGTTGCCGTGATCAGGCTGGATAAATAGTCCGCGACGAAGGTCAGCGCCTCTTCGCGTCCGTCCGCCCGTCGGCCCTTTTCCCGACGCTGCACGGAGAGCTCATGATCCAAGTCTGATTTCACTTCCGTCAGGACGCGTTGCAGCGTTGTCGGGGTGATGTTGGCATCCATATCCTCGAGCTCCTGGCAGCGATCCAGGACCCAATTGAGGCCTTCAATCCGCCCGGCATAGTGTTCCTGCTCAGCGGTATCGATGCGAGACATGGTTGTCGCAAACGTCTGGGCTTCGTATACCAGATTATAGAAACTCGTAACAGCGCGTTGTAACGTGGGATTCATAGTGCTCCTTGGCTCATTAAGAGGTTCTCGTGATTATACCTGAGATTAGGGGGGCGACAAGGTATTTTTTTGTGGGACGGCGACTTACGTAAACAGGAGGGAGTGAAATTCGTTCATGAATCCGTAATACAGCGGGGCAAAATCTTTGAGGCTGTCCGGGCTGTTCTCTTTCAGTCGCTTGAAGAAAAAGACCTGCGCACGAGGATCGAGTTGCTCGAGGAGGCGGCTGAGTTGGGCCATCGAGTAACTACCGGCCGGCACGCTGAGTACGTAGTGCACCAGCCGTTCCACAAACTGCTGCTCCACATATTCGCTGACAAGCAATCCGTCGGGAATCTTGCCCGATGCGAGATACTCGTCAAATGAAATGGCTTGCGCTGCAAAGGGTGCCGACTGCTGCGGACGGGAGGTCACGCTACGGGTACCTCATTGATAGGAATGGCGAAAAGCGACATTACATTCACTGTACTCAAGCCTCTCAAGTCCGTCAAGTGGACAGAAGAAGCAGGCACGTCTGAGTCGAAAGACCAAGGCAGCGGTTGCAGATGGGCAATCTGTGCGGCGAACGGTTTGGATTGAAGCATGAATGCGTGTGAATCGACTGCGGCGTGAAGGATATTTGCGATGTCTGGCTTGACAGTCTTTACATCTGGCCGGTAGAATCCCGCTTCTTCTGACGGACGCGGGAATAGCTCAGTGGTAGAGCATCGCCTTGCCAAGGCGAGGGTCGCGGGTTCAAATCCCGTTTCCCGCTCCAACTTTTCAATCACTTCCACTCAATCCAGTTTCTGATGTTCGTCTCTACACGTGGCGAGGACCATCAGGGGTCTTCCTTTCGCTGCATGTGCTCGATTTCGAATTGAATGCTGCTGCGCAGGCGCTTTGTGGAAATGGGCACTGCTCCTGGCGGGCCGCGTGAGAGTTGAAGCCATATAAGACCTCCGTCCGGAGCACGTACTTCAGTCCGCTCTGGACCACTGCCCCCTCGTGCCACATGGCCTGCAGACATACCAAGCGCCATTCCCGTCGTTGGTCGCCCCGAGAAGAACGGAGCAGGAAGGGGGTGGAACGCACTGTTGATGTTCGCAACCCCGGGTCTCTCCACCGACCATCCCCTCATTGAGATAGATCATATCGCCACTTCACTGTTGTCTCCGGTCTTCATCCGCAGATAGGACCCGTTTCGATGCGGCTGGGATGTCTGTCCAGGTTGCCGGTCGTCCCTGGTTCATAGGCAGCGTGTCGCTCTGTCGAATCAGCGCCGCACACTCTTCCTTCGAGAGAAAAATTTTGAATGACGAAGACGCGTCCGGCATCGAGGGCTTCTTTGACCACTACGACCTCCTTTAGTTCGTCTGCTCCGTGAAGGTCTGACGGTTTCAGTTAGCGCAGGCGTGATGGCATGACAGGTCCGCGGGATGGAGGCTGCGAGTCGGCTGTCGAGTGTCCGAGAAGGCGAAGTGTTCGCACCTGGGCTTCTGCCGTAGCGAGGGCCTCTTCCGTCAGGGCCGCCTCCCCGAATCGCACGTGCGTATATAGTCGCGTGACGGAATCAGCGAGAGGCCAAGCTTCTTCCCATCGCGTGCGAATCTGCTCAAGAAATTCCATTGGCGTGGCGCTGGCCGGTTTTGTGATTCCCCGCTGCGCGCAGCACTGCAGCAGGCTGGTGTAGAGGGTGATGACGGTCTGTTGCTGCGTGGAAAAAGGACTGTGTTGCGTGCGCCTATTCCGCAACCTTCGCAGGATCGCGCTTGCTCCATACACTGCGGCGATCGCCAGCAGAAGCGTGATTGCGTAGTGCGGCACATCGGACGGAATCACGCTGCTTCCCATACGACCGACGATGGCGGCCGCCTGAGCCGACAGCGCGCTCAGCGTTTCAGCGAATCCTGCCCGCACCGCCTCCCCTCCCTCTCGGATGCCCTGCACGACGGTGAATTGATCGTGTGCGCTGTAGTGCACGAACAAGCGATCCCATTTGAGGCGGAGCGAATCCATCGCGCGAGTGGCCGATTGCCACCAGGTGGCACCGGCTGCATCCGGGGACGGCGGGGTGGGATCCATGGTGATCCAGCCCGACTGCGGAAAATACACTTCCACCCAGGCATGCGCATCTCGTTGACGCACGGTGTAGTAGCCGCCGAATTCATTCCATTCCGTTGCAAGAAATCCCGTCACCAGCCGTGCGGGGATGCCTGCGGTGCGAAGCATCACGACCATGGCCGTCGCATAGTGTTCGCAATAGCCGGTTTTTCTGGTCAATAGAAAGTCCTCGAGCGGATGCGGAGATTGCAGCGAGGGCACGTCCAGGTTGTATCGGTAATGCGTGAGCAAATGGGTGTGAATCAAGGCCACGGCGTGGGCGATGCTGGTCGCGGGCTGCGTGATCTGGCGCGCGAGCTCGAGGACCTGCTCATTGACGGCTGGCACTTGCAGATATTGTTGGAGAATAAAATCGGGGTAGAGCAATGCCGCGGACTTTTTCTCCGTTGTATGTAACGTGGTCGGCGAAGAGTAGACGGTGTATTGGGTGCGCGTGTGAAGAGGAAACGGCAAGTACAGTGAGCCCATCAGATCCGATTGGAGCGAGAGAAAGTGGCCTTTCACCGATGTGGGAAACGGCGTGCCGAAGAGGACCGTGGTGTCGAGGGGCTCAAGAAGAATCTCCTGTCTCAGCTGCCGAGCCGGGGGCGCTGGTTTAGTCCCTGACGTACGGAGCGTGAAGGTGTCCTCGGGAAGCTCCGTCAGCATGCGGCGGTGCGGCAGGCTGTTGGTCCAGGATTTTCCGTCATACCGATTGTAGGCGACCCCGCGAAGGTACAGCGGCTCCCATTTCGAGTCGTGGCCTGTGCGTTCCGGGAGTTCCACTCGCATGACAATGCTCGGGTCTTGCTTGACTGGCCCCATGACGCCCAGATCAACATGCTCCGAAAACCCGGTCGTGCGCAGGTTGTCGCCATGATTGTTTTGGAAGAACCCCACTCCGACTCGCGGAATCAGAAAAAAGAACAACAGCGTGAGAGCAAACGCGCTTGTTGCCACGGCGTTGGTGGTCCAGAAGAAGCGAGCCGTGAGACTGGGAAGCAGGAGGAGGGACGGCGTGGTGTGGGCGAGCCCTTGCTGCGGTTCAGCCAGCTCTTCCTGTTCCTGCAAGAGATGATAGAGCAGAAGAGTCCAGACGCCGATGACCAGGTAGGCGAAGAAAAACGGGGCATACCAAATCTGGGTGGTCAGCGCCGCGGAGGCTAGGAGCGCAATGAGGCTAATGGCGTAGAGATGCAGGAAGTCCCGTCGTTGGTCGAGGTTCGAGAGTTTGTTCACTAACAGCAGTACGAGAAAGTGAATCCCCGCCGGGAGGATCTCCTGCGAGATGAGGAAGAGATCAAGCCAGAATCCCGCGAACGCGAGCACCAGAAAGACATTCCACGTGAGGGCGGAGAATCGCAGGTGCCCGATGGCGCCGGAGACCGCGCTTGTAGACTGAATGCGCAGCAAGGCCATGGAGAAGGCCCCCGCCGCCACAATCAAGAGCCACCAGGGCAGGGCAATGGCGAGTGTCAGGCTTGCGAAGCCGGTCCCAGCCAGCAGGATGGAGCTAAGCCGGAAGGCATGATCCAGCGGCATCGAAGAGATCCTTGTGGGTGTCGGGGGTGAGAATCTGGTCCACCGCTGGAAACACACCGTGGAGAGCAGGGTCTGCCCAAGAGGAAAGCAAGAGAGCGGGGCCATCCTGGGATCGAGCCAGCGCCTGAGAGAGCGCCTCTTGTACGGCCGCGCTGTCGGCTACAGGGCGCCGCTCGCAGAGCGCCAAGGCATGGAACAGATGCAGCGGCGACTCGTTTCCCTCGGCCAGGAGTTCCTGTTGCTCACCGAGCAGCAAGCGGAGCCGCAGGCCGCTGTTCACCAATTGATCAATCAGTGAGGCGGCGATGGAGAGTGCCCGTTCGAATCTGTCGGCTTCTTCGTCGGGAGCGACCGTAAAGACCGCAAGTGTAATGATGCGTTGATCTTCGGCTTCGGTCTCTTTCAGCATGAGTTTGGCGGTGCGCGCCGTCGTCATCCAATGGATGGCGCGAGAATCGTCACCGGGGCGAAATTCCCGCAGATTGTAGAGCGAATTTCCGTGGCCGCGTCGAGACAAGGCGTGCTCGTGGCCGATCGCGTGAATTTCCTGGAGCTGCACGGGCGGCAGGGGAATGAGTTCGGGGCAGACGAGTATGCTGGCCTCCTGCGGGTAGAACGCTTTCTTATGAAACAGCCCGAAGGGAAACGGCGTGACGACACGGATCCCGTCGATCTGATAGCGCCCTCGTCGCCTGATGAGCAGGGGGTAGGTACGCAACGTCGACGCACCCGGCGCAAGGTGAGTCAGGCGAATGCCGCAATCATGGTCCTGGCCGGCAGCGATGTCGAGGAACCGTAAGGAGATGCTCGGCAGATGTGATTTGCGGTTGGCAATCCAGAGCGTGGCGGTGGCCGGTTGGTTCACAAACAGTGTGTCGGGCAGATGGCGGTGGAACTCCAGCCGCCGCACGCATTGTTCCGACAACAAGCCGGAGAGCACGATGAGGCTGAGCATCATCGCCAATAACAGGTAGAAGAGATTGTTGCCCGTGTTCACGGCCGCGATGCCCACGGCCAACGTTAACAGCAAGAAGCGCACGCCTTCCGTGGTCACGCTGATCGCCCGATATCGAGAGAGCCGGTGAAACCAGGTGTGGAGGGTCATGGACGCCATGCTGGTGGCCTGTCATTCCGTGAGCGCCCGTAGGGAGCGGTTATCCGACCTGCCGTTTCGCACGCACGAGGCGTGGTCACACGGGAACCGGGATGCTTTCGAGAATGTCGTGAATGACCCGTTCTGTGTGCTCGACACTCTTCGTGCGTGTGCCCTGAGCGCGGCTGAGCATGACGCGGTGCGAGAGAACAGCCGGAGCGAGTTCTTTGATGTCTTCGGGCAGGCAATAGGTTCGGTCCCGCGCCAGGGCGAGGGCCTTTGCCGCTTTGCACAGGGCAAGTGCGCCACGCGTACTGACGCCGAGTGAAAATAAGGGGTTTTGCCTGGTGGTGAGGACGATGGCCAGCAGGTAGTCCATCAGGCTGTCTTCCATTCGGACCTTGTCGGCCTGGGCTTGCAGATCCAGGATGTGCTGCGCGTTCAGAACCGGCTCGATTTCATTGGCCGGATGCAGCGATTGCGGTCGGTCCAGAACCTTCTTTTCCTCTTCGGGCGTGGGATACCCGATGCAGAGCCGCATCAGAAATCGATCCAATTGCGATTCCGGAAGCGGAAAGGTGCCGTGATACTCCGCCGGATTTTGCGTGGCAATCACCATGAACGGTTGCTGAAGTGGATAGGTTTGGTTATCGACGGAAATCTGGGCTTCGCTCATCGCTTCCAGCAAACTGCTTTGTGTTTTCGGGGTGGTGCGATTGATCTCGTCGGCGAGGACGATGTTGGCAAAGAGCGGTCCCGGCATGAACTCGAAGGCCTGTTTTTGACGATTGAATACCGATATGCCGACGATGTCGGACGGCAGCAGGTCGCTCGTGAATTGGATGCGCTTGAAGGAGCAGTCTAGCGATCGGGCCAGGCTGTGGGCCAGGGTCGTTTTTCCCACCCCGGGCACGTCTTCAATCAGCAGGTGTCCCCGCGCCAACAGGCAGACGACCGCCAATTCAATCGTCCGCGGCTTCCCCTTGATGACCTGCGCGATATTGTCCTGTAACAGTTTGATCGAGTGAGAAGAATTCACGTTGGATCTGTTTGGATGGGGATTATGTTCGGCACATGGGCGTGTATGCCCGAAGTCTAACAAAGGGTCTGGGGACCGTCAATTTATCCGGCCTTTTACGCGAGGTGGCGTAAGTGGTCGAATCGTGGCGACGCCGGGGCGGGAACCGGACTGAAGCGGTTATGAAATGGAGACGGGCTCTGGTACGAGCGTCAGCAGCCAGGGGGGAGTTTCTTCCGACATGCCTTGGAACCGCCTGGCGGTGCTACTGGCAGGGAGACCGTCGAATAATGCGCCGCGCTGAATTTTGACCTGGCGGAATCGATACGGGGCAGGCTGACCGGAAGCGGCGTGCAGGACCGATGGAAAACTCTTCCGCAGCGCCGTGAGGTCCGAGAGCAGGCAGGAGCCGCCGACCGGGAGGGCTGACAGTTGGCGGTAGATCTCTCCGAAGACCTCGGGCAGAGTCTGTGCCGATAACACGACATCGGCGGGCCTGAGGCGCGGGTCATCAATCAGCTGCGAGAGAATTTCCCAACAGACCTGCGAGTCCACCGCTCCCAACACACAGAGGGCTCCTCGGGTGGCCATCAATTCCAGCAGGGCGAGCGGCCCGCGTATATCGAACTTCCATGGGGGGAACAGCAGGCTCCGTCCGGCATGGTTCACCTCCAGGGCTGGTTCTTTGCCATGTCGAATCTGGCGGGAATCTCCCTTAGTGCGCCGGAGCTCTTCGGCGAGGCAGCGGGCGGAGAGGCGGGTCGGTTCATAGGCAAAGGTCGGCGTCGCCGGTGCCCAGCAGGTGACGAGGAGATATCGGGCGGCCAGCCGCTGGTCTCGTTCCAAGGCGTCGAGCGCAAACATGTCCTGGTCGCCATAGAAGCGGAACTGCAGGCCCGGCTTGGCGCGCAGGCGATTCAGTCGAAGCGGGGGGGCGTGTAACGGCCCTCCGAGTTGTGACAACGGATCGAGCCGGTCGAGGCAGTGGAGCACGAGGGGCCTCTGTTGCGCGGCCAGCGCAGGCTCGTAGAGCGTGGCCAGTTCTTCAGCAAATGAGAGATCCCCTGCCCCCAGATCCAAGACCGAGGCGGGGACCTGTTCCACTAACACATCAAAGGGATTGTGATGCGTCTGAATGAACCGGTCGATGGTGTCCGGTGTGACGCTCGGCAGGGGCCACTTGGCCGTTGAGGGTTTTCCCACCTTAAAGAACACGCATAAGGCGCGCAGGGCTTTGGTGAGGGGAAGGCCGGTCAGCTGCTTGAGGAGTCCGGCGGCGGTGCGATCGTCGGTGGCGAGCAAGACGGGCAAGGCTGCTTGGAGATCCTGCTTGAGTCCGTCCGGGATGGAAGAGGCCAGGATTTCCTCGACGAGGCTATTCCTGGTTGCGGGCCAGTCCGTGGGATGGACAAGGTGACGCGAGGCCTCCCATAACGGTGCATCGAGCGACCTGGCGGACGTGACCTGCTTTCGGAATGCGGCCAGGCTGTCGGAGTCAACAGGCATCGGTCAGGAGTTAACGATTGGCGTGTGGGTTGTGGTCCATCGACTCTTCGGTTGCGTCGCGCAGAGTATCGGGCGGGTTACAAGGGAGTCAAGCGCCTCGTCTTGCGGCTGCATGAGGCGTGTGTTAGGTAGACCATATGTGTACTCCAGTACCACATGGACATCAGAAATTATGGCAGAGCCTCCGATGCGTGATTGCCGTCTTTGGGCTGGTGGTTGCCCTGGAAGGGTGTCAGACAAACGTGCCTGTGACCCGGGCCATCCCGCAAGGCTGGGACGAGTGGGCGGTTGGTCAAGTGTTGAATGCCAAGACTGGCCGCTTCGTTTCGATGAACGACTGGTTGGAGGGGTTGGCCGGCTATGACGTGATTTATCTGGGAGAGGAGCATCACAACCGTTCGCACATCGAGGCCGCGCTGACGGTGTTGCGGTCGCTCGTCAACCACGGGCGTCGGCCCGTGCTGGCGATGGAGATGTTCGGCTGGGAAGGCCAGCCGGCGCTCGATGACTATCTCCTGTCGAAGGAGCCTGCTCGTCAGGAATTTCTGGAGCGTGTGGGATGGAAGCAAAATTGGGGCGGCGCCTTTGAGGATTATGAACCGTTGGTCCAGTTTGCCAAGGATCAGCGGCTCCCCGTGCTGGCGATGAATCCCCCGAAACCGCTGATTCGTCAGGTCGTCAAATCGGGACTGGCTCAGGCCAAGGACCAGCCCGAGTGGCGTCAGTGGGGTATGGAGCAGGAGACCATTGTCGATGCCCCGGCGTATCGCTCCCGGATTCTGTCTCAGCTTCAGGCCTGCCATGGCGGAGGGGCACCGGAAGACTACCAGACCATGTACGAGGCCTCCATGGTGAGGGACGAAGGCATGGCCAAGACCGTCACGGCGGCGGTGCATCGTGTTCGCGCTGCGGATGATCAGGCGCAAGGTCCGGTGGTGAGTTACACCGGCGGCGGGCATGTCCAATACCGGTTGCCGGTGCCGAATCGGGTTGCTCGACGGGTGGGTGGCCTCAAGGAAGTGACTATTTACATGGCCACATTTGAACAGGAACGGGCCGCTGAACTGTATCAGCTGATGCAGGAAGGCATTGCAGATTTTGTGTGGTTGACCCCGCCTGGGTCTCAAGGGGCCCCTCGACGATGCCGATAAGATATCGAGCGGTCGAGTCAGCGCGGCCCTGCCGAATGGTTTCGATCCCTGCAGGGACTCCCGTTACCGGGACGGTCGGATCGGGGAACCTGCCGTACGCTCGGATCGCCTATCCGGATGATGGGCCTCAGGGGTAAGCACTCCATGACACTGCGGCGATCATTCGACAAGTTGCAAGGGCGACTCACGGGAACCAACCATTCCACAGGTGGCACGATGCGGGGGAAAATTGCCTGTTCGGCGGATCGCCTCAGTTTGCTTGAGGCGGACATGATCAGCTCCATCGTGGAGCCCAATGCGTTCCAAATCGGCAAGCAATACCAGACGGAACGCCGGGTACAGCTGACCGATGCATCGGATACC
Source organism: Nitrospira sp. (assembly GCA_020853775.1). Taxonomy (GTDB): domain Bacteria; phylum Nitrospirota; class Nitrospiria; order Nitrospirales; family Nitrospiraceae; genus Nitrospira_A. The sequence continues at coordinate 32,502 of JADYYH010000071.1, read as the reverse complement.
GAATTCACCTCGTCCGTGATGGGCAATTCCGGGCTGTACGAGCAGACCATCCGTCTCCACAACGGACACCTGGAAGCCAAATGCTCCTGTACCCTACACGAGCAACCGATCTGCCGGCACGGTGTCGCTGCGCTGCTCGAGTATCAACGCTGGTCGAAAGCTCGCGTGGTTCCCAGGGCGCGGCCTGCAGCTCCTCGTCTTGAAGCCGAACGAACCACGGCGAAATCCGCCCCGTCCGGGGACGTGAAGCTCAGCGAGCTGAATCAGTTCAGCGACTGGATGCAACGAGTGGTGCAGGCCATTCAATCCGGTCAGCCGGTTCCCGCTCAGCCGGATATCGAACCCGGCCTGGTCTCGACCTGGACGCGGATCATTCAGCAGTTGGATGAACGGAGGCGGGAAAGCGAAGTCGCGCAAATCGAACTCGATACGGATATTCGCAATCGTGAAGCGGTCGTCGCCCGGCTGACTCAGGATCTGGAAGCCTCCGCCAAGGAAGCCAAATCGTTGCAGGTGATTTGCCGGGATCTCCAGCGGGAGGTGGATCAGCACAAGGCCTCCCTGTCCAAATCCACCGATCTGTCCCGACATGTGGAACAGTTCGAGGGCGAAGTCAGGGCCATTGCCGGGCTCCTGACCGAAAAGGGCCGTCGATTGGAGGGACTCTCCGATACCTGCCGCGATGTGGCGACGATGCTGAAAGCCCTGGGAAAGGTGTAACGGCCTCCCTGCCTCAACAGGGGGCTTTCCTCCCGATTTCGTTTCCAATCCTTCTTTCTTCTTACCCCTTGCGTCACCCCTCGTCCCTTCAGTACAATGCGGGCCTCTTTGGGCATTCCTTGACTACAAGGGGGAGATCATGAACAAGCTGATAGTAGGAATCTTGGGTGGAATCGGGGCGCTTCAGGCGACCACTGCGTTTGCCAACGTCAGTGAGGGGCCGCCGGACTACAGTGGCATTACAGGCCTCTATTACACCTTGATCGCTCTGATCTTGGGGTTCGGGGTCTACGACACCTTCTTCAAGAAGAGCTAACCAGCTCCTCCGGATCGTGCGGCGTGAAATGTTTCTCCGTTACAAAACACGGAGAGGATGTTTCACGCCTTCTTTTTGATGCCCGGTGTGGCGGATCCGCTGGTTTTCAGGAGCGGAAGCAGGGTCTGCAGCACGTTTTGGACCACAATCCGATAACCTTCCCCCGTGGGATGGATACCGTCGGCTTGATTGAGCCTCTGTTCGCCGCCTACTCCTTCCAGAAGAAATGGAATCAGTGGCAGTGCGTGGGCCTTCGCCAGATCTCGGTACATCGCTTCGAATTTCGTCGTGTACTCCTCTCCGTAGTTCGGCGGCAGCTTCATGCCGGCCAGAATCACCTGTACCCCGGCCTCTGTTAACTGCCTGATCATCGCGTCCAGGTGCGAACGCGTCTCCGGCAGGCTCAGGCCGCGCAACCCGTCATTTCCGCCCAGCTCAAGAATCACCACAGACGGTTTTCCGGCAAGCACCCAGGACACCCGGCGTAGGCCACCGGCGGTCGTGTCTCCGCTCACCCCTGCATTGAGCACCTGATAGCGATGCCCCAGCGCATCGAGCTGATTCTGAAGCTGCGCAGGATAGGTCTGTTCGGGGGAGACACCAAGGCCGGCCGTCAAGCTATCGCCGAATGCGACGATTCTGGGCCGGGGGTCGGATGCGGGAGTCGTCGCCGGAGCCGGGTCCGTTGCGGGCTTGTCGTCAGTCGACGAGTGAGGTCGGGAAAGACCAGCGGGGTCGGATGATGAGGGAGAGCTGGAAGTCGGAGGTGTTTGATCGCAGCCCACGAGGCCGCTCATCAGCAGGGCCATGAGGCCTCCTGTCAGCAAGCGCGGACTGAGGAGGAAAAGGTCAGAGCAGGGCGTCATTCGTACAGTATAATATGAAAATTGTGTTTGGATGCGAGGTCCGCGGATTAGCAGGATGATGATTGCCACTCAACATGTGACGATGCAGCTGGAGGCCGGAGGCGAGACGGTCAGGATTCTTAATGATATCAGTCTCGACATTCCGGAAAAGCAAACCATAGCGATTGTCGGGCCGTCCGGGAGTGGCAAGTCCACGCTGCTGGGCTTGATCGCCGGCCTTGACCGGCCGACATCCGGAACCATTTGGCTCAACGGCCGCGAGATTACCCAGTTGAACGAGAAGGCGATGGCGCGCCTGCGCCTGGCCAACGTGGGGTATATCTTTCAGTCGTTTCACCTGATTCCGACGTTAACCGCTCTGGAGAACGTGTCGATCCCGCTGGAACTCGCGGGTGATCGTCACGCGCGCCAGCGCGCCCTCGAATTGTTGCAGGCGGTTGGGTTAGGGCACCGGGTCTCGCACTATCCCGTTCAGCTTTCCGGAGGAGAACAGCAGCGCGTTGCGGTGGCGCGCGCCTTTGCCTGCCGGCCCCCGATTCTGTTGGCCGACGAACCGACCGGAAACCTGGATTCCCATACGGGCCAGCAGGTGATCCAGCTCATCATGGCCTTACATCGGGATGCCGGCACGACCCTCGTGCTGGTTACGCATGATCAACAACTGGCTGCTTCGATGGAGCGGGTCATCACGCTCCGTGACGGCCGGATCGGATCCGATCACCTCACCTCATCGTCCTACGAAGAGTCCGGCGACCAGCTATGAGGCCCTTCTGGTTCATTCTGGCCTGGCGCGACTTGCGATCGTCCTGGCGGCATTTCGTCTACTTTCTCGCCTGTATCGCACTGGGCGTCGGAGCCGTCGTGGGGGTGTCGCTCTTTTCGGCCAATGTCGAACGGGCGGTGCTTAAAGAGGCGCGCGGCTTGTTAGGGGGCGATCTGGAAATCCGGCTGTCCAGACCTCTGGGCGGTCCTGGCTCCGCCGTGCTGACGGACCTCGTGAGTCGTGGAATTGTGGCCACGCGTGTCAGCGAGTTGGTAGCGATGGTCGGCCGGGCCGATCGAGCTCAGGGCGGGACGGACGTCACTCAGCTCGTCGAGTTAAAAGCCGTCGAGCCGCGGTACCCGTTATATGGTGTCGTGAGAGTTGCCCCGGATCGGTCATTGACCGACTTACTCCATTTTGCCGGTGAACGCTGTGGAACCAGCTGCCATGGGGCGGTCGTGCAGGAGGCGTTGCTGATCCGTCTGGGCCTGGTGGTTGGAGACGCGATGAAGATCGGGCAGGCCACATTCCGGATTACGGGCGTGATTCACACGGAGCCGGATCGTATGGCGAACATGTTCAGCCTTGGCCCTCGGGTACTCATTTCCCAAGAAGGGCTGGCAGCCGCCGATCTCATCAAGCCGGGGAGCCGAATGCGCGAACGGCATTTGTTACGGCTTCCTGCGTCAATGGCCCTGTCTCCGCTTATCCATGAGCTACGGGGCCGCCTTGCGGCAGAATCCGCGCGCGTGTCTTCTTATCGGGATGCCCAGCCCCAGCTCAAGCAATTTCTCGATCAACTCGCACGGTATCTGGGGCTTGTCGGGTTGACGGCGCTCTTCGTCGGAGGCATTGGTGTGGCATTGTCGATTCACGCCTTCGTGCGAGAGAAGCTTCCCTCCATTGCGATTTTGAAAACCGTGGGCGCGGATACCGCCACCATCATCTATTCCTATCTTGGCCAAGCCGTCGGCCTGGGCCTGTTGGGCAGCATGGCGGGGATCGGCATTGGTGTCGCGTTGCAAACCGTTCTTCCACAGGCGGTGTCGACGTTGCTGGCGACGGATGTTCTGCAGCAGGTCGAGTTTACATCCGTGCTCTCCCTCGCAGCCCTGGCCCCCATTGGGAAAGGCCTGGGCGTGGGCATTCTGACGACGTTGCTGTTCAGCCTGTGGCCGCTGCTGACCATTCGAGACATTAAACCGGCCGCCATCTTCCGGCGTGACGTGGAAGGCGCAGGTGCACCTTCGGTGAGACGAGATACCTCTCTGGCAAGACGCGCGGTGCAAATGGTCACGGCGGATCCGCTTCGAACCGTCACGGCGGCAGGTATCGGGATCGGGCTGGCGGGGCTGTCTATGTGGCAGGCCGGATCGCTGGCCATCGGCGGCCTGTTTATCAGTGGGTTGCTGGTCGCGATTGTGATCTTGGCCGGGGCGGCTCAGGCCTTGCTGCGGGGATTACGTGCGCTCCCGGTGTCGCGAGCGTTGTCTGTGCGACAGGCGCTGGGGAATATTCAACGGCCCGGCGGGCAAACCTTAGGGGTGATGGTGTCGATCGGCGTCGGTGTGATGGTGATTCTGGCGATCGCGTTGCTTCAGCATGCGCTCGTGCGGCAGGTGGGAGAAAACCGTCCGTCCGATTCACCCACCTTCTTTTTTATCGATATTCAACCTGATCAGGCACAAGCCTTTGGCGAGTTGGTTCATCGGCGCACCGGCGATTTCGCGCCCGACCTGACGCCGCTGGTCCGTTCGCGGGTCCATGCCATCAACGGGCGGCTGGTGGCCGACGAGCGCGAGGCGCAACCAGATGAGCCGCCTGCCCAATCGAAAGAAGAGAAACGCAAAAGCTGGTATATGACTCGCGAGTACGTGTTGACGTTCCTCGATCAAGTACCGAAGGACAATAAGATTGTGAAGGGCGCCTGGTGGAAGCCGGGGCAGGTGTTTGCGAAGCCGCAGGTGTCCGTCGAGGAGGAGGCTGCCAAGAGTCTCGATCTCGACATCGGCAGTCTGCTGGATCTCAATATTCAAGGCACCATTCTGCAGGCCGAAGTGAGCAGCATCAGAAAAGTCGAGTGGGGGAACTTCTCCACGAACTTCTACATGATCTTTTCGCCAGGCTCGCTCGATGCCGCACCCATGACATACGTCGCGACGGTTCGAGTGCCTCCTCATGACGAGGTGGCCTTTCAGTCGGCCGTGGTCGCGGCGTTTCCCAATGTGACCGCCATTAACATCGGCGAAGTCTTGAGCAGCTTTGCCCGCGTCCTCGATCGGCTGTCGCTGGCGATTCGAGGAGTCGCGCTGTTTTGCCTGCTGGCCGGCGCGCTGGTGATGGCGGCGGCGCTCGCGGCCACACGTTATCGACGGCTGTATGAGGCCGTGATTCTCAAGGCGCTCGGCGCGACCCGCGGGTTGATTGCCCGGTCATTTGCGACCGAGTATGCGTTGCTGGGATGTGTGGCGGGGATAATTGGTGTCGCCCTCGCCAGTCTGTTCTCGTGGGCGATCTTAAAATATATTTTGGAATTGCCCTGGGCATTGGAGCTGCCCCTGCTTGGTATCGGATTGGGCTGCACCGTTCTGCTGACGCTGCTGGTGGGTTTTCTCAGCACCTACCGTATTCTCGGCCAGCCTCCCTTAACCGTACTTCGGCACGAATGACGTCATCGCCATCGACCATCTGATTCTGTCAGGTCGTCCTGCGCGCCAACAGGGCGCGAATCGCCGCGCAGTCACGTTCACGAAATTGTACGGCAATATGCAGTTGTTCCAAATACTGCTCCAGCGTCTTTCCGCCCAGGTCGATCTTGCGGGATGCAAAGAAGTCCCGGACATCACGTTCGAGTTCAGGGGTTGAAAGTCCGGTGATGCCCCCGCACATTCGCCGCAGGCCACTCTTGGGGAACAGCTTGTCCATCCGTTCCCAGTTGGCCTTTACAAATTCCCAGGCCTTCTCGCGGATGTAGACATTATGCAGAAGGCTGCTGACGAGGAACGGGGCATCTTGCGTGCGGATCTCGTCGGTCAGGGTTTTCGCTAACGTACGCTCCAGCAGCTCAGGTGTTCGGAACGCGGCGAGAGAAAAGAGATAGCGGCGTTCCTCTTGCGGGGTCGTGGCTTGACGGAACCGGCCGGAAAACTCTTCGTAGCGAGCCGCATTACCGGTAAAGGCCAGGATGGAAACAAGCGCGGGTATCACATTGGGGTCGATAGGCCGGGACTGTTGCTGAAGGGCTGTGTAGGCCTCACGCGCTTGCGCTTGGATGGTTTCGTCGCGTCCCAAGGTGCCTAATGCCCGAATGATGTCGCCGCGCAATTCTTTGACGAGATCGCGTTCATCGAGTCGGGGCGTCCACCCTAACTGGTGAAACATCGGCGAGACACGATCGCGTACCAACGACGCCAGGAGGGGCCGGTCGCTTTCGTCCAGGAGATGATTGATGGTGGAGAAGGACCCGAGCATGACGGCCCAGACATGCGGGTCCTGTTCATGGCGGAAATGTTCGGTCAAGGCGAGGTAGTCGGCGGACGAAATCATGCCGGCCACTGTCGCGGCCCAGGTATCATTCAAGAGATTAAATCGTTCTACCGGAGCCAGGTTGTTCAAACCATCCTTCTGCAGGCCGCTGAGCAAATCGGAGCTATATCGTACGCGATAGAAGCCATGGCCCCCATCATTGGCCAGCACCGATGTCCAGCCGTCCGGCAGAGGGATGCGATTCTCCCGGGCACTGAGCAGCACGCGTCTGGTTTCAGTGCCTCGCGTGGTGGTGATCCGTAATTGCACCGGCACGTGCCACTGTGGCGCTGCTCCTGCTGTTGCCGCGGAGGAGTCGCCGGCATAGGTGAACCGGCGTTGCGTGAGCGTCAGCATGGACGGTGACTCGACGGCAAGTGAAATCAACGGATAGCCGGGCGAGAAAATCCATTCGTTCATCAGCGCCGGCACGTCTTGCTTCGATGCATGCCCGAGTGAGACCCACAGGTCCGTAGTTTCGGCATTGCCATAGGCATGCGCCGTCAAATAGTGGCGCACGCCGTCCCGGAATACTGTCGGGCCGATATGTTGTTCCAGCATGCGAAGGACGGACGCGCCTTTCTCATACGTCAACACGTCGAACATGGCTTCGGCTTCCTTCGGCGCGCGCACGGGAAATTCAATCGGCCTGGTGCTCAGCAGGCCATCGACCGACAGGGCGGCGGCCCGAGCCATGCCAAAGGCCGTCCACCGTTCCCACTCCGGCTTCCAGGCATCAACCACGAGCATTTCCATGAAGGTGGCGAAGGCTTCATTGAGCCAGAGTCCGTTCCACCAAGCCATGGTGACCAAGTCGCCGAACCACATGTGCGCATTCTCATGGGCCACCACATCCGCGATACGTCCTTGCTCCGCGTGCGTTGCCGTGCGTTGATCGAGCAATAAGGCGGTTTCGCGAAAGGTGATCGCGCCCAGATTTTCCATGGCGCCGGAGGCGAAATCGGGAATGGCGATCAAATCCAGTTTGTCGCCGGGATAGGGAATCGCGTAATAGTCGGCCAGGAAATTGAGTGAGTACACCGCGATCTCATGCCCGAATGGAGTCAGGTGCTGTTTGCCGGGTATGGACCAGAGGCGAACCGGCGTCTGTCGGGCCATGATCGGTGCGGTCGACACGAGTTTCCCGACGATGAAGGCCACCAGATAGGTCGACATCTTCATGGATTCCGCGAAGCGCACGACGCGTGTGCCGCCCTCGAGACGGTCGTCGACGATTCGCGTATTCGAGATGGCTGTCAGCGCGGGGTCGATGGCCAAGGTCACGGCGAAGACGGCCTTGAACTGCGGCTCATCCCAGCAGGGGAAGGCCCGGCGCGCGTCCGTCGCTTCAAACTGCGTGGCGGCGAGGGTATGCGCGATCCCTCGCTCGTCTTTGTAGCTGCTGCGATAGAAACCGCGGAGCTTATCGTTCAACGTTCCGCGAAATGTGAGGCCTAACTTCCACACACCCGGCGGGATGACCGCTGGGAACGTGATGTGGCATCGCTGGAGTTCGGGATCCATCCGCACGGTTCCGGTGCGGGGTGTTTGGCCCTCGCCAGACAAGGTCGCTGTAGATACATCCAACTCCGTCGCGTTGAGGATCAACTCGGTGGTGGGCTCGATGACGGTCAGGGTGACCAGCTCATGGCCCGCGAACGAGTGTGAGTGAAGATCCGGCTCGATGCGCAGGTCATAGTACGTTGGGATGACATGGCGCGGGAGACGGTAGGGATCGGAAGCCATTGCGGATGACGTCGTCATAGTGCTCTTAGGGTATCGGTGGTTGTGAGGTGAATTGGCTCGGCTCCAGGCTGCCGGCACGAAGAACCATGACGCCGCTCCCTGCCACGCGGCCAACCACAAGGCCGCATGGGTCGCGGCACGTGCGATCAGACCAACCGCCTGCCGGCGCGTCACCGGCGGGTCGCCATGCGGGCGGTTCATGGCTTCGGGGCATGGGTGACGTCGGTGCCTTGTCCGCGACCGACGATCAGGATGCTGGTTCGTCCGATGAACAGACCGGTTTCAACGATCCCGGGAATCTGGTTCAGTTCAATTTCCAAGGCAGCAGGGTCACCGATGTGTGGCATGTGTAGATCGAGGATGACATGCCCCGCCTCGGTCTGAAACACGTCTCCGTTGCGTTGGCGCAAGACCGCCCTGCCGCCCGACACCGCTTCGATGTGCCTGGCCGTGCTGCCCCATCCGAACGGCACGACTTCAATAGGCAGAGGAAAACTGCCACCGAGCGCCGGGACGAGTTTTGTATGGTCCACCATGACGATGAATCGTTTCGCGGCGGCCGCCACAATTTTTTCCTTCAGCAGCGCGCCCCCGCCGCCTTTGACGAGATTCAATGCGGGATCGACTTGGTCCGCTCCATCGATCGCGACATCGATCATCCAGGCATTGTCCGATTCGATCAGCGGAATGCCGGATTGTTTGGCGAGCGTCGCGGTGTCGTGAGATGTCGGGACGGCTTGAATGGTGAGCCCGGCACGCACCCGCTCGCCCAGGGCGAGAATGAGATGTTTCGAGGTGGTGCCGGTGCCGAGCCCCACGACCATGCCGTCGTGAACAAACTCCGTGGCTTTGAGCGCGGCTTGGCGCTTTTCCGAATCGAGGTCACAGGGTGTTGGTGTCATAATGAAGGAGGAAGTGTGAGTTGTGCCGCCATGGAGGCGGCGCCGAGCAGAGCGGTTTTATCGTTCATCACGACTTTTACCGGAATTTGGTTCATTAGCCGTTTGTAGCGGCCTTTGTTGGTGAAGCCGCGCATGAATGAGCCGTCCTGCAGTTTCTTCAGGAGTTTGGGGGCAATGCCGCCGGCGACGTAGACCCCGTCGAGCGTGAGCGCTTTCAGCGCCAGGTTGCCGGCTTCTGCCCCATAAATTGATGCGAACAAATCAAGCGCTTGTGTGGCGATCTCGGCTTGGCCTTTGAGCCCGGCTTCGGCGATTTCGGCGGCCGGATTGCCGACTTTGATCTTCTCGGCCAGCCACGTCGGCTCGTTTTTTTTGGTGTCGCGCACATACTCATAAATCGCATGGAGCCCGGGCCCCGAGACAATGCGTTCATAACTAACGTGCAGATAACTGCCGCGGAGATGACGAAGCAGCTCGATCTCGCGGTCGCTGTTGGGCGCAAAGTCCGTATGTCCGCCTTCCGACGGCATAGGGCGATACCGTGCTCCATCCCAGTAGAGGATGCATTCGCCGAGTCCGGTCCCCGCCGCGATCAGGGCGAGCGCTTGTTTTTTCTTCGGCGGCGCGCCCGCGTTCAGCACCACGACTTCATCGGCAGTGAGATGCAGGAGGCCATGAGCCGTGGCTTCGAGATCATTCAGGAGGCGCACGTGAGGAATGGCGAAGCGTTCGGCCAAGGCGGCGCCATCAATGAACCAGGGCAGATTGGTCGTGCGGCAACGGTTGTCGATCACAGGCCCCGCTACGCCAAAGCAGGCCGCCGTCAGGATGATGGGTTCGGGCGCGACGTCGACGGTCTCAGCGGCGACATCGCTGTCAGGATCGATGGGGTCCTCTGCCGGAGCCCTCTCTGGTGCCGGTTTGACGAGCGGTGTGCTGAGGAACTCGTCGATGATGTCTTCGAGGGCGTTATAATCCGCGCTGTGAAAACTGTCCTCGCGTACCGGTTCCACCCGCCCGCCGGTCCATTCATAGAGGGCCAAGTTCGTCTTCGTCCCGCCGATATCGCCTGCCAAAATCATGGTGCCTCTTATGATGACAACTCGTCTGCCGCCACGGTCAATTCCGACGCGGCGGCGCGGTCAAGATACCACAACAGTCGCCCCGTCTCAGGACGGATCCGCGCTGCCGGATAGGGAGCGGGGGCGTCGGCACGATGTTCGACGACGCGGCGGACGACGGTGGCCTTATTCAGGCCGGTCACGAGGAACAGTATCACACTCGCATGATTGATCACACCTAGGGTGAGGGTGATGCGGGACCGCGTGCCTTGCGGAGAGATGCCGGGGACGACCCAACGGGTCTGTTCCATGAGGGCCGGCGTACCGGGGAAGAGCGAGGCGGTGTGACCATCGTCCCCCATGCCGAGGAGAACCAGGTCCAGCACCGGCCATTCTCCGGCGGTGGCGGACGCGAGCCGCCGCAACAGATCTTCGTACTCAACGGCTGCGGTCTCAGGCGGGTCTTCTCCGCGCATCCGGTGGATCTGCGCGGGTGGAATATTGAGCGGGATGAACAAGAGCCTATTCGCCAGGGCAAAGTTACTGTCCTGATGTGTAGGCGGCACCGCGCGCTCATCGCCGAACAGGAAATGCACCTTGCTCCAGTCGAGTTGCGGGGCGAACTCCTGGCTCGTCAGGACCCGATAGAGTTCTTTCGGGGTGGAGCCTCCGGACAGAGCCACAAGAAAGCGCGCACGCGTACGTATGGCTTGCTGACCGACGGTCACGAAGAGGATGGCGGCCGCACGGACCAGTTCTTGCGCGTCAGCAAAAATGTAACGTTCCGGCGGCCGTACCATTTCAACGGCGGGTGCGACGAGTGGGCGTGGATCGCTTTTTTGGAACGGATGTCCGGCGCGTGGCCTTGGCCGGCGTGAGGAACGTCACAAGGCTGCGGATGGTACGGACGGGATTGGGGCCGAGAGCGATCCGGACGGCCGGGCGCTGGTGTGTCTGCAGTGATTGCAGATCACCGATGGCCTGGGCCTGAGCCAAGGTGCCGAATGTATAGAATTTTTCCGGAACCGCGAGATCCGGCTTCATCGTATCGACCAGTTCGAGAAACAGTCCGCTGTTCGGTCCGCCCTTGTGAAGTTGTCCTGTCGAATGCAGATAGCGCGGACCATATCCTGCTGTCGTGGCCAGGCGGTGTCGCACCATGAGGGCTTTGCGTAGGGCTCGCAGTGCTGCTTCCACCTGGCTCGTCGGAGTGGTGTACGCCAGAATGGCCAGGTAGCGATTTGGGCCCGTTTGGTCGAGCAATTGGGTCAATGCCTGTTTGGGCGTCAGCACGGCAACGGAGGGCAATTTCCCCTGAGTTTCGACCTCTTTCAGGACACGTCCCGTGTTGTCTTTGCTTTCCTGTACATTCGGCTGGTCAAACGGCTGAATGCCGAGCGCATGCCCCGCGATGGCCGTGGCAAACTCCCAACGGAAAAATTCGCCGCCCAGGTCGTAGCGGTCCTTCAGCTGTAAGGAGTACACCGGTTGTCCCGCTCGCTGCAGGGCGGAAACAGTTCTATCGAGGGAGGCGTTGCGATCGCCCCTGAGACGGAGCGAGATAAAGACTCTATCTGCCCCATAGGCAGCCGGAGATGCGAATGGCTCTCCCGCGACGGGAATGAGTCCGGTCCCTTCCTTCCCGGTACTTTCCGCGAGCAATTGTTCTACCCAGAGTCCGAATGAGGTCAGCGCGGGAGAGGTGAGGAGGGTGACCTTGTCCCGCCCGCTTTTAGCCATGGCCGCCATCAGGCCTCCCAGGGCGGCGCCAGGATTATCTTTGGCCACCGTCTGGCGACAGGCTTCGCGCATGGCCAGTGCGCGACTGAGGAGTTTTCCCACATCCAATCCAAGCAGGGCCGCTGGAACCAGGCCAAAGTATGAGAGCACGGAGTAGCGGCCGCCAATGTCCGGCTGGTTCGCGAACGTGCGCCAAAATCCGCGCTCCCGCGCGAGTTGCTCCAGCCCCGTTCCAGGATCCGTAATGGCGATAAACTGCGCGCCACCGCGATTGCCTTTTGTCCGATGGACGAGTTCCCAGAAATGCGCGAAGAGGGACATGACTTCGATTGTTCCGCCGGATTTGCTGGCGACGAGGAACAACGTTCGTGCCGGCTGAATCGCAGTCGTCACCTGCCGTACCCAGCCCGGCACCGTGGAGTCCAAGACCCAAAGTCGCGGTGCTCCTTTCGAGGATCCAAAGGTGCAACGCAATACTTCTGGCCCTAAACTGCTGCCTCCCATTCCCAGCAGCACTACATCGGTCGTGCGGGCCTCTCGTGCCGCTTGGGCGAAGCTTCGCAAGTCGGAAAGTCCGTCCTGCATGTGGTCGAGGACCGTCAGCCATCCCAGCCGGTTATCGATTTCCGTCGGATTCGGGTTCCACAGGGTATGATCCCGTGTCCAAATACGCTCGATCGCCCGGCTGCTTGCCAGATCATCGAATGTCGTCGCGAGGGTCTGGTTGTCCAGGAGGGAGGAAACCTTGGGGCGGATCGGCATAACACGCTCTCTTCCATGAGGTGGAGGAACGACAATGCACGCAGGTGAGTCTTATCTTAGGTTCGTAAGATTGAAAAGGCAAACGCGCAGAGGTCGATGGTATGCGGAGGGGATTGAGCAGAACCGAGGCAGATGAAGGATCGGGAGCGCAGATGCGAGGGATGATAACGGCGGCGCGACTACGTTAGGTTTCTTCTTCCTGATCACCCAAGTCTGCCAGCACAAGCGAGATGGAGTTCTGGGATTCTAACGCGCCGACGATATTGACCGGTGTTCCCACGGCGACTTGAGCGAAAAGCTGGGCGATCTGCGGATTGTCCAGCACGATACTGCCGTACGGTTGATCGGAAATCCCTTGCGCGATGCCGTGAAGCTGAATGAGGCCTGGCATGTGTTGGCTTTTGGGGATGAGTCCTGCCTTCTGAGCTTCCTCGAATCGGCGACGGTCGTCCACATTGGGATAGTCGAGAATGAGGGCGCGGAAGTAGGGCGTTTGTCCGGGCCCGCGTTTACGTTGAATACGATATTCGCCTTCGGGAGTGGCGCCATCGCCGTAGTGTTGTTTTGCCCGGATGCCTCTCGATCCTAATCGAATAGGATAGGTCAGTACTTTACGACCGTTCCTGTACAGGGTGAGGACGCGGTCGGCCTTGCTGACGACAATGGCCTGGGCGCGATGCGTTCGAGACCAGTCAATCGTTCGTTGCGCAGATTCCCGCCAGGTCGCGATCAGATCATCGTCTGCATATCGACCTAATTCATTGGTGAGCAGTGCAGTTTGAGTCAGGAGAATTTTGCCGGCTCGCTCTGAGGCCTGGATCGAATGTTCGTATTGTCCTTGCTCAAGGAACAGGCGGGCCTGTTTGACGTGCACTTCAGTTTCAACAGGATGCTCCCCGAGTACCACACGGCTGCCGATGTCTCCTACCCGGGTGTTCAGGAGGCGAAGCCGTTGCTCGATTTTGGCCAATTTCGTTTCGGCGGTGGTGCGCTGATCCTGAATCCGGCTAGTAACTTCACTCATGAGCTGTCTGCCTTCGACTTGAAGGGCTTCCAGATCGGTTTCGAGCTCATTGTCTTCCCAGGGCCACCGGACGATGTTCTCCTCCGATCGGATGCGATTATTCAACGCAATCCATTGGCGGGAAAACTTGGAATAGTCTTCAGGCGTGACATCGTAGGCCCGAAGTGTCCTCAGGTCACGGTCCAGACTCTCGATGGCTTCTACCAATTCCTCAGGCACGGTTTCGACGCACCCACCCACACTCATCGACAACAGAACGACGAGGATGAAGCGAGTGACGATGCGACAGAGGTGATCTGGGCGGCTCATGATTGTTGTATTCTATCGTGTGGATGGCTGTCCCGCGAGTTCTTCCCGTCTTTCGTCCTTAACTGCGCGGTAGTTGTACCGTGGTGGCGTCCTGCTGCTAGGGCTCTGATGCCTGTCCACGTTTCTTGGTGCCATCCGCGTGAAAGTCGGCGCTCCTATCGAGCCAATACCCTCTTACGCAATGTAGGTGCCAGGCATGTTATGGTCATGAGTATCCTTGAATGCCTCGCCAGAACAATTAGTTACGATGAAATATTCCGGAGAAGAGCCGGCTGACCGCTGTGGCATCTTTGCCGCAATTGGGCAAGAGTGCCTCAAGAACGAGGGGCGATGGGATGTCTGTATATCAGGAGAAGCCATGCGCTCGGTGCAGTCTGAATTTCTTGACTCCATTTCGCGGCGGAGACTTGATCGTGGATTGATTGACACCCTTGCGTGACGTCCCTATAATGCGGCCTCTTTATTGAAAAATGATTTCTCGAGAAGGAGTGCGCAATGTCGTTCACTTTTAAACAGCCCTCAAATCTCAAGCGCAAGCGGGAACATGGATTTCGGAAGCGCATGAGTACAAAGAACGGCCGCAAGGTTATCGCTCGTCGCAGAGCCAAGGGCCGCGCTCGCCTCACCGTCTGATTCTTTCCTGCCGCTAGGCAATCTGCATGTAGGCAAACATCCAGGTGGTGGGTGGTCACCGGGGTGAATACTGTCGTCTGAGCCTGGTCGTGGAAGATGAAGGGGCGATACATAGGACGATACGCACTTCAATAGTTGGAGCGCGATCGCACCTGGTAACCCGCAGACAGGTCGGTTATGACGGCAGGGCAGGCGTCTGCGTCGTTTTTCTTGAAGCGTAGCCGGGAAATCCAGCTCATCAAGAAAAATGGGCGGCGTGTTTCAACAGGATTATTCAATCTCCAGATTAGTCCGGGCGGGATGCCCCAAGACGCCATGATGGGGATTGTCATCGGACGGCGGTTTGGGACGGCGGTGCGTCGGAACAGGGCGAAGCGCCTGTTCCGGGAATTAGGTCGCGCAGTTCGGCCGACGTTGATTGCAGGTCATGCATTTCTGGTCTTCCCGAAGCGACAGTGCCTGAATGTGCCGTTTGTGGAGCTGCAGAGCGTATGGCGCAGCACATTGCAAAGACAGCGGTTGGCTCGTTCTGGGGATTCCTCGTCGTGAGGTATTTCTGTATCGGCCTTCTGTCGGTCTACCGCGCCTGTGTGTCGCCGATGCTCGGGCCTGCGTGTCGCTTCCACCCGACCTGTTCAGCCTATGCGCAAGACGCCATTGAACGATATGGATTGTTCAAGGGTGGAGTCATGGCCGGTTGGCGCCTCCTGAAATGTCACCCGTTCCATCCTGGCGGAGTGGATCCGGTACGGTGATTCTTGTGACGACAACCTCTCAGCTTCCAGTCGGTACATAACTTCATGGAAAAGCGCGTCATTGTTTTCCTCATCGTCTCTCTGGCCGTCATTATCGGCTATGACTACCTCCTCAAGGGCATGGGGTTGTTGCCCTCGTCGGAGTCTGTACAAGTCGCAACCACGGCAAATACTCCGGTTGCCGAACGAACGCCTGCGGGATCGGAGAATGCTTCCACTCAGCCCGTGAGTCCTGCCGCTTCCGCTCCGGCCAGTACGAATTCGACGCCACCTGCATCAAATGGTGGGACGGGAACGGTCAAAGACGAACAGACGTTCGAGGTGGAGACAGATTTATTTCGGGCCAAGTTCACCAACCGTGGCGGGGTGATCAAGTCCTGGGAGCTGAAGCGCTATACCACGACAACCGACCAGGGGCCTGTGCCGGTCCAACTCGTATACGCAGGGGGACGCTTCAAGGGGCCCCTGAGCCTCGTCACCACCGATCAGTCCGTGACCTCCGACCTTGGATCCGGCCTCTACCAGGTGACGCAGGACATTTCTCACCTCGATAGTGCCCATCCCACCGGCCATCTCATATTCCGCTATCACGACGCCCAGCGGAATATGGATGTTGAGAAGGAATTGACGTTCCATCACGGATCGTATGTGGTGGATATCGCGATTCGGACGCAAGGCCTGACCACGCCGGTTGATGTGACCCTTGGTACCAATTTCGGCATTGTCGAATGGGGTGAGGGATTTATCGGCTTGATGGGCTCAGCGTCTCTGGTCGATGACAAGGTCTTGAAGGAAACGCCCGACAGCGAAGCGGAACGCAAGGGAGACGTGAAGTGGTCCGCTATTCAGGACAAGTACTTTCTCAGCGTCCTGATGCCGCAGAAGGCTGCGGCTGCCCTCGCGAAGAAAGAAGGCGATAAGCTGGTGTCCGCCGGCGTCAGGTTCCCCGCACCTGCCGGCGGGGCGACACTGGCGATGCAGCTCTATGCCGGGCCGAAAGAGTACGACATCCTGAAGGGGTTGAATGCCGGCCTGGAAGATACGATCGACTTCGGCTGGTTTGTTTTTGGCAGTTGGGGCCTGGTCAAAGCGGTGGCCAAGCCGATTTTCTACGTGCTGCGCTTTCTCTACGAGTTTACGCACAACTATGGTCTCACGATCATTCTCTTGACCATGTTGATCAAGCTGATGTTCGTGCCGCTGCAGTATAAAAGCTACAAGTCGATGAAGCAGATGCAGGTCATTCAGCCGAAGGTCCTGGCGATTCAAAACAAGTTTAAGGATGACCGTGAGCGGCTGAATAAGGAATTAATCAAGCTGTACAAGGATCATCGGGTGAATCCCGTCGGTGGCTGTCTGCCGATGGTGCTTCAGATGCCGGTCTTTGTCGCGCTGTTTAATATTCTCTACATGACGATCGACCTCCGCCAGGCGCCGTTCATGCTGTGGATCAAAGATCTTTCCGTGCAGGATCCGTATTACGTCTTGCCGATCATCATGGGCGCCACCATGGTCATTCAGCAGAAGATCACTCCGACCACGATGGACCCGATGCAAGCGAAGATCATGTTGTTCCTGCCGGTCTTCATGACCTTCCTGTTCGTCAACTTCCCCGCCGGGTTAGTGCTGTATTGGCTGACCAACAATACGCTCACCATTACGCAGCAAGTCGTGACCGAGCGGTTGTTTGGGAAAAAATGGCAGGCGCCGGCGGAAGAGGTTGAAGCGGTTGCCAACGAAGATTCAAAAGAACAGAAAAAGCGGCGAAACGCCTCAGCTACTGAATAACACGACCTCATTGGGTGCGTCATGCTTGGCGCGCTAGACGATACCATCTGTGCCATCGCCACACCCCCCGGCGAAGGGGGCATCGGCATACTCCGCATCAGCGGCCTTCACGCTCTTGGCATCGCTTCTCAGGTCGTACGTCTCCGGTCGGGTAAAGCCTTGAACGGTATCCCCACGCATCGGCTCACCCTCGCCGATCTCTGCGCTGACAATACGAACCCACCTCCCACTGGCACTCATGACGCCGGGCCGCCGAGGTTTATCGATGAGGCGCTCGTCGTGGTGATGAAAGGCCCGCATTCTTTCACCGGAGAAGATGTAGTGGAGGTGCAGTGCCACGGTGGGCCGGTTATTTTGGACCAGCTGTGCCGGGGATTACTCTCAGCGGGAGCACGGCTTGCGGCACCGGGCGAATTTACAAAGCGAGCTTTTCTCAACGGGCGTCTCGATCTCGCACAAGCCGAGGCAGTGCTCGATACCATTCGCGCGAAGACCGCACGCAGCCTGACCGTGGCCCAGTCCCAACGACGAGGAGAGTTATCCCGCCACGTGGAGGAGATTCGGTCTGAGTTGGTTGTGGCGCTGGCGCACATTGAAGCCGCCTTGGATTTTGCGGAAGAAGATATTTCATTTGTTCGGCAGGACGAATTGATGCGGCTGCTGGACGCCACCTTGCACAAACTGCGTCGGTTGCTTCAGTCGGGACGTGACGGCCGCATCTGGAGGGAAGGGGCGGTCGTGGCGATTCTTGGACGCCCGAACGTCGGCAAGTCCAGTTTGATGAACGCCTTGCTGCGAAGCGATCGTGCGATCGTGACAGCGATTCCCGGCACCACCCGAGATCTGCTGGAGGAAGTGGTCAGCATTGAGGGCATTCCCGTACGATTGGTGGATACGGCGGGTATACGCAAGACGGACGATCCGGTGGAAGTCGAAGGCATTCGCCGCAGCAGAGTGGCTTGGGCAGATGCCGATCTTGCGCTGATCCTCCTGGATGGCTCCCAGCTCTTATCGGAAAGCGATCACGCCCTTCTCGCCGAGCCTGAGGCGGCGCGCGCATTGCTGGTTATCAATAAATGCGATCTTCCTCGCCAATTATCGAGCGATGATCTTGATCGGGCTTGTCCCGGCCATGGCGAGGTTCTCGAAATTTCCGCCACCTTGGCGAACGGGCTGAACCAACTGCAGGAGGCCATTCGCAGCCGACTGATGCCTGGTGCCTTGGAGTCGCATGAAGGCGTGCTCGTGACGAACCTGCGCCATACCGTCGCGCTGGAGCACGCGCTGCAGGGGGTTGATCAGGCGAGACAGTCCGTCGACGCGGGCCGTGCGGGAGAATTAGTCGCCATGGATCTCCGTGTTGCTGCAGATGCCTTAGGAGAAATTACGGGCGTCATTACGACGGATGAAATTCTCGAGCGCATTTTTGCCGAGTTTTGTATCGGGAAATGAAAGGGTGTCCGGTATGAGCGAACAATGCGACGTCATCGTGGTGGGAGGAGGGCATGCGGGCTGTGAAGCGGCCCTCGCGGCGGCGCGTATGGGCGCGCGTACCCTGTTGCTGACCATGGATCCGGACCGCATTGCGCAAATGTCGTGTAATCCAGCCATCGGCGGAATCGCCAAGGGGCATCTCGTTAAAGAAATTGATGCGTTGGGCGGAGAAATGGGACGGAACACAGATCAAGCAGGCATTCAGTTCCGGATGATCAATACGAGTAAGGGGCCAGCGGTTCGCGCATTACGCGCGCAGTGCGACAAGAAGATTTACCGGCAGGTGATGCAGCATACGCTTCGCGCACAGCCGGGCCTCCACATCCGCGGCGGTACCGTTGACCGTATCCTTACCCACGCCGGGGCCGTGACCGGCATTGTGACCGATTCAGGGCAGCACATTGAGGCTCGCGCGGTTGTGCTCACGTCCGGCACCTTTTTGAAAGGGCTCATCCATATCGGACTGAGTCACTTTCCGGCCGGACGAGCCGGAGAGTCATCGGCTGAGCACCTTTCCGATTGCATGCGGGATTTCGGGTTTGAGCTTGGCCGTCTGAAAACGGGAACTCCTCCCCGATTGGATCGCGACACCATCGACTTTTCGATGATGGAGCTGCAGCCCGGTGACGATCCGCCTCCGCCCTTTTCATATCGCACCAGCCGTATCCCTTTGCCGCAAGTGCCGTGTCATTTGACGCATACGAACTCGCAAACGCATGATATTATTGCGAAAAATATCGACAGATCTCCATTGTTCAGCGGGGTCATCGACAGTGTTGGTCCTCGGTATTGCCCATCGATTGAGGATAAAGTCGTCCGGTTTGCCGAGAAAGACCGACATCAAATCTTCGTCGAGCCGGAGGGGCTCGATACGAACGAGTTCTACCCGAATGGCATTTCGACGAGTTTGCCGGTGGATGTGCAGGCAGCCCTGTTAAAGACCATTCCGGGATTGGAACGGGCCAAGATCTTAAAGCCGGGCTATGCGGTGGAGTATGATTATTTCCCGCCGCGGCAGCTCCATAATTCCTTGGAGACGAAACTGGTTGAAGGGCTTTACCATGCAGGCCAGATTAACGGCACATCTGGCTATGAAGAGGCTGGGGCGCAAGGCATCATGGCCGGCATTAATGCGGCGTTGAAGCTGAGAGGTGATGCCCCGCTCGTCCTCGATCGATCGCAAGCCTACATCGCTGTATTGATTGATGATTTGATCACGAAAGATGCGAGAGAGCCCTACCGCATGTTTACCTCGCGTGCGGAATATCGGTTGTTGTTACGCCATGACAATGCGGATCTCCGCCTGATGGATCTCGGGCATCGTATCGGACTCATTCCGGATCACGTCCATCAAAAGTTTCAGGAGAAACGTTCAGCCATTGAGCGGGAGGTTCAGCGACTTAAGGACACAAGGCCGAAGTTGACGCCGGATGTCAGGAGACTGCTTGAAGAATTCGAGATTTGGCCGGTCGCTCCGACGCAATCGTTGGCGGAAATCCTGAGGCGCCAGGATCTGACGTATGAAAAAATCTCTTCCGTATTTGGCGGCTCTGAGATTGAGGATGCCGACGTTATGGACGCCGTACAGCTCGAAGTGAAGTATGAGGGGTACATCAAGAGGCAGCAGCAGCAGATTCAACGGTCGCAGAAATTTGAGCATCGGCTGATTCCCGGGAGCTTTGACTATGACGAGGTATCAGGATTTTCTACTGAAGTCAGAGAAAAGCTCAAACGCGTAAAACCGGAATCTGTAGGGCAGGCATCGCGGATTTCCGGTGTCACGCCTGCCGCAATTTCTCTTCTGCTGGTTGCCATCGAGCGCCATAGGCGCCAGCCATTAGCCTATGAGTGAACTTTTCTGCTTCTTTCTCAGTTAATTCTGATCAAATACCCTTCGTCTAAAGAAACATTCTTGACCGTTGAGATCGTTTCGCGTAATTGTTCCACGTGGAACAGGACCCTACCCAGTTTGAATCTTCGTTTCGAAGATTCTCCGCAGAGCTTGCCATTCCTCTTACAGATTCGTGCGTGCCGCTGTTTTTTCATTATTTCTGCGAACTCAAGAAGTGGAATAAGGCGATTAATCTGACAGCGATCGACGATGACGAGGAGATCCTGATCAAGCATTTCATCGATTCTGTTGCTGGCATTAAAGTGATTGATAATGTTGGAATAAATGAATTGTTGGATGTGGGGGCAGGGGCTGGATTTCCGAGCCTTCCCCTTAAGTTTCTCCTGCCACAAGTGAAATTAGAACTGCTTGAGCCGAGTGAAAAAAAAGGGTCCTTTTTGAGATATGTCGTGGGGTCTCTGGGGTTGCAGCCTGTGACGGTGGTCCCGGCCAAGTTGGAGCAGTACGTCAAGCGTCCGAATCGGCGAACGTTCGATCACATCGTGGTGCGAGCCTTGAAAGTGGATGAGAGTGGTCGATTACTTGCTGATCTGCTTACGCCTGGCGGTAAAGTCATTTTGTATCGCGCTGAGAGGATTCCAAGAGTTTTTGCGCTCGCTGGCCTTGCTTTGGTAGAGGAAGTCGAGTATGAGCTTCCCTCGGGATATGGACATCGCGTGCTTTCTGTCTTCTCGAAATAGCGAGTCGTCCTGATGTTCCACGTGGAACATCAGGCAGGGTACTGTGGGAGGGGATTGGGGATTACATGGCGAGAATCATTGCTGTCGCGAATCAGAAGGGTGGCGTTGGCAAAACCACCACCTCAGTGAATCTGGCCGCAGCCTTGGCCATTGAGGGCAGTTCAGTTCTTCTCGTGGATATTGACCCCCAGGGGAATGCGACCAGCGGCCTCGGGGTGGATGCCATGTCGCTGGGGAAGACGGTCTATAACGCCATCATTATTAAGGAAAGTATTGCGTCTCTTGCGATGCAAACTGCGATCAACGGGTTGTCCTTAGTGCCGGCCAATTCCCACCTCGCGGGCGCTGAGGTGGAATTAGTGAATATGGAAGGCCGCGAACAGCGGCTCAAGGAGGCCCTCGCCGAAGTTGCTGACCGGTACGATACTATTTTGCTCGACTGCCCGCCCGCCCTCGGTCTTCTCACCATCAACGCGATGGTGGCCGCGCACTCCGTGCTCATTCCGGTCCAGTGTGAATATTATGCGATGGAAGGTCTCGGGCGACTCATGGAGAGCATTGAGCGCATGAGGCAGTCATTGAATCCAACCTTGGAAATTGAGGGCATTGTGTTGACGATGTATGACGCGCGTAATTCGTTGGCGCGTCAAGTCGTCGAGCAGATTCGAGGCCATTTCGGCGAGGCCGTGTATCAGACGATGATCCCTCGTAATGTGACGTTGGCCGAAGCTCCCAGTTACGGCCGTCCGGCATTGCTCTACAACATGGCATCATCCGGTGCTCAAGCATATCTTTCTCTAGCGAAGGAGTTTGTGGTCCATGGAGAAAAAAGCCCTCGGTAGAGGTCTCGACGCTCTGTTGCCGACGAGCCGAAGTACCGCGGATCCCGAGCGAGGCGACGTGCAGGAGTTGCGCTTGGAATCGGTTGTTCCCAATCGCTTTCAGCCACGACAGCAATTCTCTGAGGTCGAGCTGGCAGAATTGACGGCGTCACTTAAGCAAAACGGCCTGTTGCAACCCATTCTGGTGCGCCGCAAAGGTGATGGCATTTATGAATTGATTGCGGGTGAACGCCGCCTGAGAGCTGCTAAGTTGGCGGGAATGCAGAAGATTCATGCACTGATCCGGAATGTGTCCGACCAGGAATCGATGGTGCTCGCGTTGGTCGAGAACCTTCAGCGCGACGATCTGAATCCCATGGAAACCGCGCGAGCATATCAGCGGATGTTGAACGAATTTGGCCTGACGCAGGAGGCGATTGCGCAAAAAGTCGCCTGCGACCGGTCGTCGGTGGCGAACATGTTGCGATTGACCTCGTTGCCCGTCGAGGTTCAGCACATGATTGAAACCGATCAATTGTCGACGGGCCACGCCAAGGTCATTCTCGGCCTGATGACCCCCGCAGCGCAAATCAGTTTGGCGACGCAGATCGTGAGCGGGCAATTGTCGGTGCGAGAGACGGAGCGCTTGGTTCAGGGCCACGCAGAGGCCAAAAAACCAGGGAAGCGTCCGATGCGCGCGCCGTTGCGGACCGATCTTGAGGAGCGGCTGCAGAAACGCCTCGGCACTAGGGTGGATGTGCAGAAGGGCCGCCGTGGTGGCAAGATCGTCATTCACTATTTTTCTCCGGAAGAACTGGACGGGGTGGTCGAGCAGTTGCTGAATGGATAACGGAGGCATTTTCAGGGCAGATTTTTGCGGTTTGACCGGAGTACAATGCCGACGGAATGTGTATTGCCCATCGACCGGACGGTGAAGCATGACCGGTCAGCCGGTGAGCCGCATAGTTATTTGTTTGGAGGTATGAAGCATGTGGATTAAGGACAAGCCAGAAGGAAAGCGCCAGGCAGGACAAAGCGAGGGAAGTGAAATGGAAAATTTGGAATCGACAGCACCCCGTGAAGGGAACGAAGAGATCAATGCCTTTGTCGGGAAGGGCGTGAGCTTTAAGGGCGTGATTTCCTACAACGGCACCGTGCGTATCGACGGCAACTTGGACGGTGAAATTCATACCGAAGGTGTTTTGTTGGTCGGTGAAGACGCGGTTCTCACAGCAAAGATCACCGCCGGCACGGTGGTGTGCAAGGGAAAGATCACCGGCGACATCAGTGCGCGTGAGAAGGTGAAGCTGCGCGCACCTGCAGTGGTGAACGCCGGAGTCAAGGCTCCATTGTTGGCGATGGAAGAGGGTGTGGTGTTCAACGGGACGCTGGAGATGAGCCAAACCGGAACCCGCGAGCCACAGGGTACTTCACGCGGACAGGGCGTCAAGCTGGTCAACAGCTGATCCGGAGCGATACCAATTCGTTGGACAGAATGCCGCCGGCCTTGTGCGCCGAAAGTCGGTATCATCGGCATGAATAGAGGTTCATTTCAGTCCGCGCCACGGGCGGTCACCGTCGTGGGGTGCGTGAAGGAGGACGCTGATGTGGGGTGAGACCAAAAAGCAGTCCGTCGCGGAATCCGACAAGTTTACCTTTCTCGGAAAGGGTACCAGCTTTAAAGGCATCGTCACCTTTGACGGAACCGTCCGTATCGATGGCCGCGTCGAAGGAGAGGTGCACACGGGTGGGGCAGTGATCGTCGGAGAAAGCGCCGTGATCAAGGGCGTGATCGCCGCCGGGTCCGTTGAGATCAGCGGGCGCGTGAAGGGGTCGATTACCGCGCAGCAGAAGGTGGAAATTCAGAAGCCCGGGATTCTCATCGGGGACATTCAAAGCCCGGTCATCATGATCGAAGAAGGCGCGCATTTTCACGGCATGAGCAACATGGGCGCTGAGAAGTGGTCGGAGGATGAATCATCCGAATTCGGTTCTCCGCAGGACCCTGGCGTGCGCGACCTCGTGGCCCATCGCGGCAAAGTCAAAACCCAAGAGCCGTAAGTGCGCGGCTCCTTGTTCCCCCGGTATTCTTTATGACACGTCAGGCGGTGCTGCTAGGGATGAGCGGCGGAGTCGATAGCTCCGTCGCTGCATCGTTGCTCGTTCAGCAAGGGTATGATGTCCATGGCGTCACTCTCCAGGTCTGGGAGCACGAAGACGAGCACGCCGCGGTGTCCAAGCGGTGGGAGGAGCGGGGCTGCTGCAAGATCGGGATTGCCAAGTTCGTCGCCCAACGTCTACGTATTCCTTATGAGGTCGTCGATCGCCGAGAAATTTTTCAGCAGGGCGTCATCGACGACTTTGTTGCCGGATACGCCGCCGGTACCACGCCCAATCCCTGCGTCCGGTGCAATGAGCGAGTCAAGCTCCGTTCTCTCTACGCCCTGGCGCAAGAGCGGGGGATGGACTACGTGGCGACCGGGCATTATGCGCGCGTGCAGGACGCGAGTGGACAATGGTCGTTGCATCGGGCTCTCGATGCGCGCAAAGACCAGAGTTATTTTTTGTACCGAATCCAGCCCGACTGGCTGCCGAGGCTATTGTTCCCGGTCGGAGAAATGCAAAAAAACGACGTGTGGAAGGAAGCGGAATCTCTCGGATTGCCGGTCGAGGAGCTGAAGGAGAGCCAGGAGATTTGTTTTGTGAGCCAGGGTGACTATCGGACCTTCCTCGAGCAGGAACGGCCGGAGCTCAAACAGCCGGGATCCTTTGTGGGCGTCGATGGTGAAGTGTTGGGCCGACACGAAGGGATCGCCTTTTATACGCCGGGGCAGCGACGCGGCCTGGGCATTGCGGTGGGGCAACGATTGTACGTGCAGAAAGTCGTGCCCGAGTCGGGCGAAGTGGTATTGTGTGGGGAGGAGCAACTCGTGCAGTCCGATTGCCAGGCGGGGGATCTGAGTTTCTTCGATAGGGAAGTCGGGCAGCAGCCCTTCGAGGCCGAAGTGAAAATCCGCTATGCCACGCCGCCGGCAGCCGCGACGGTTGTGCCCTTACACAACGGGACCGTGCAGATCCGATTTCACCAGCCCCAACGAGCGCTGAGTCCCGGACAGTCCGCAGTGTTTTACCGAGGGGACCGTGTGCTTGGCGGCGGAATCATCCAGCGCCGTTAGGTTCTGACCGTTTCATTACCAGTCCAACTCGAGTGCATTTTTCGGAATGAGCCCTCGGTCGTGCGGCTTCGGCTCGGCGACCCCATGCTGCTCTCGTCGTCATCGCGCAGTTCCTCTTCTGTCCCCTGTATGGATCGTCCTTGACAGTACCCGCGTTTGAATGCTACCTTGGCGCGCTTTTTGTCGTGCCCACCGCACGCAAGCTTCCCGTTTGATCAAAACACGGTTAACCGTAGCGGATAGGTATTGTGATTAAGACAGCCGTCGCACGTCGATACGCAAAAGCTCTGTTCGAACTTCTTGATAGCCCAAGCATCGAGTCGGCTCGCCTGGCGCTGAATGGACTGGGGGAAGCCTTTACGCAGTCCGCTGAGTTGCGGCATGCCGTGGCTTCGCCGGTGTTCCCCGAAGCCACCAAGCTCAGTGTGCTCATCGAAGTGGCCACCAAGCTTGGATGCCCGCCGGTCGTCCAGCGGTTCCTCGATCAATTGGTAAAAAAGAATCGCGTCAGTTTCCTGCCCGACATCGCTGAAGCTTTCGCCAAGCTGGTGGATGAATCCAAAGGGACGCAGCAGGTACTCGTGTCATCCGCAAATGCGTTGCCTGCCACTGAGCAGGATCGTATCACCACCCGATTACGCGATCTGTTGAAGCGCGATGTCGATGTCACTTTCCATACAGAACCTGAACATGTCGCCGGCCTCCACATCCGCCTGGGCAGCACCGTCGTAGATAGCACGGTCCGGGGCCGACTGAGCGCCATGCAGCGTGTGTTGACCAAGGAGTAGCCATGCAGATCAAGGCAGAAGAGATCAGCTCCATCATTAAAGAGAAGATCAAGGGGTTCGATCAACAAGTCGATGTCAGCCAAACCGGTTCCGTCATTCAGGTCGGCGACGGTATTGCGAAAGTCTACGGGCTCGACGGCGCAATGGCCGGAGAAATGCTTGAATTCCCCGGCGGACTGTACGGCATCGCCTTGAACCTCGAAGAAGACAATGTCGGTGCGGTGTTGATGGGCGACGATGTCGGGATCAAAGAGGGCGATCCCGTCAAACGCACGGGCCGCATCGCCGAAATCCCCGTCGGCGAAGCCCTGGTCGGACGGGTGGTCAACGCGATCGGTCAACCGATCGACGGGAAGGGGCCGATCAATTCGCAACATTCCTCTCGCATCGAAGTGGTGGCTCCTGGTGTGAATACCAGACAGTCCGTGCGCGAACCGCTACAGACGGGCATCAAGGCCATCGATGCCATGATCCCCATCGGGCGCGGCCAACGCGAATTGATCATCGGAGACCGCCAGACCGGAAAAACCGCGATCGCCGTCGACACCATCATCAATCAAAAGGGGCTCGGCGTATTTTGTATTTATGTCGCCGTCGGACAGAAACGGTCCACCGTCGCGCGGGTCGTGAAGACACTCGAAGAAAACCATGCCATGGAATACAGCATGGTCGTGGCGGCCACGGCTAGCGATCCGGCTCCAATGCAGTTCTTGGCTCCGTTTGCGGGTGCCGCGATCGGCGAGTATTTCCGTGACAACGGGAAGCACGCGTTGATCGTGTACGACGATTTGTCCAAACACGCGGTCGCGTATCGCCAGCTGTCTCTCCTGCTCCGTCGTCCGCCAGGTCGTGAGGCCTATCCCGGCGACGTGTTCTATCTGCACTCTCGTCTTTTGGAGCGTGCTGCAAAATTGAGCGATAAGTTAGGCGGCGGCAGTTTGACCGCCCTTCCGATCATCGAGACTCAGGCCGGCGACGTGTCGGCCTATATTCCGACCAACGTCATCTCGATCACCGACGGGCAGATCTATCTGGGTAGCGATTTGTTCTACTCCGGTATTCGCCCGGCCATTAACGTCGGTCTGTCCGTTTCCCGCGTCGGTGGTTCCGCTCAGATCAAGACCATGAAGCAGGTCGCCGGTACTCTCCGCCTCGACCTTGCGCAGTATCGCGAAATGGCCGCCTTCTCACAGTTCGGCAGCGAACTCGACAAGGCGACTCAGATGCAGCTCGCCCGCGGAGTGCGTATGGTGGAATTGCTCAAGCAGGGGCAGTACAAACCCATGCCCGTCGCCGACCAGGTGTTGTCGATCTATGCCGGCGTCAACGGATTCCTTGACGACGTGCCTGTCGACAAGGTGCTGCAATTCGAGGCGGATCTGCTTCACTACGTCGCGCAGAACCATCAGGACATGCGAAAAGACATTGCCACTGTCGGCAAAATCGACGACAAGGTCGGCGGCAAGCTGAAAGACATTATTGCGACGTTTAAGCAAAAAATGGGCTATGGAGGAAAGTAAGATTTCGTGATTGCGTGATCGGGGATGTGAGCGTGGCGTGACCATTCCTCTCTTCACTGAATCGTCCAATCGCACCTGTCTGCTTCCGTAAAATATGCCGAGCTTACAATCTCTCAGGCGGAAAATTGCCGCCTTCAAAAATACGCAGAAGATCACTAAGGCCATGAAAATGGTCGCGGCGGCCAAGCTCAAACGCTCGCAGGATCGTATTCTCGCTGCCCGCCCGTACGCGCATAAAATGCGCGGGGTGCTCAGCAACCTCAGCCAACGCGTGAATCGTACCTCCCATCCGTTGCTCCAGAAGCGCGAGGGGAGGAAGATCGAAGTCCTCGTCGTCACGAGCGATCGCGGTCTCTGCGGCGGCTTCAACGGCAACATCGTCAGAAAGAGCGCCGAATTCGTCCGGCAATGTGAGGCGCAAGGGCTGTCGGTCAACCTCAGCCTGATCGGGCGAAAGGGGCGTGATTATTTCCGCCGTCGCTCATGGCCGATCAGGCAGGAATGGACCGGGATTTTCGATAAATTGAGTTTTGAGCATGCCATCGATATCGGCGGAGACCTGACCGAAAACTTTGTGAAGGGCACCTTCGACGAATTGTATGTCGTCTACAACGAGTTTAAATCCGCCATCCAACAGCGAGTGATTGTGGAAAAGCTGTTCCCCATCGACGCCGCTGCGGAATTCGGCGCGGCTCCGGCGGCCGAGGGTTCGGCCCTTGGGGGAAGTTATCTGTACGAACCTGATGAAGGCGAGCTCCTGAATGTGTTGGTGCCAAAACACTTCCAGATTCAGGCCTACCGTATCTTGTTGGAGTCTGCGGCGGCCGAGCATGGGGCACGCATGGCGGCGATGGATGGTGCGACTCGCAATGCCGGTCAGCTCATTAAGAAAGTGACCTTGTACTACAATAAGACGCGCCAGGCGGCCATTACGAAGGAGCTCATGGACATCGTGGGCGGCGCAGAGGCCCTGAAATAAAATCTGGACCGAGGAATGCTGCACGACGGTAACCCGCCGAGTGCATCAGTGACGACAAGAGGAGCGTTATGAGCACAGGAAAAGTCATTCAAGTCATCGGCCCCGTGGTCGACGTGGAGTTTCCTCCCGGGCATTTGCCGAATATTTACAATGCGCTCAAGGTGACGCAAGAAGAGAATAGGGCGGCCGGTACGCCGGCAGTGCGGATCACCTTGGAAGTGGCCTCCCACCTCGGTGAAAACCGTGTCCGCGGCATTGCGATGTCGACGACGGATGGACTCACACGCGGCATGGATGTGTTAGATACCGGCGCGCCGATCTCTGTTCCCGTGGGTCGTGAGACCCTGGGACGGTTGATCAACGTACTCGGCGAACCAGTCGATGAAAAGGGTCCGATCAAGACGAACAAGACCTATCCCATTCACCGGCCTGCTCCGAGATTGGAAGATCAGGACACGAAGACCGAAGTCCTGGAAACCGGTATTAAAGTGGTCGATCTCCTGGAACCGTACAGCAAGGGCGGCAAGGTCGGTCTCTTCGGAGGAGCCGGCGTCGGCAAGACCGTCATCATCATGGAGCTGATCAACAACATCGCGCTCCACCACGGTGGATTCTCGGTGTTCGCGGGCGTCGGAGAGCGGACGCGCGAAGGGAACGACCTCTGGCATGAAATGCAGGAATCAAAGGTTATCGATCCCGATGACCATACGAAGTCAAAAGCGGCCCTGGTCTACGGGCAGATGAACGAGCCGCCGGGCGCCCGTCTCCGCGTCGCATTGACTGGACTGGCCGTCGCAGAGTTTTTCCGCGACGAAGAAAATCAGGATGTGTTGCTGTTCGTGGACAACATCTTCCGGTTTACCCAGGCCGGTTCTGAAGTCTCCGCGTTGCTGGGCCGTATGCCGTCAGCCGTGGGTTATCAGCCGAACCTCTCTACGGAAATGGGCGCACTTCAGGAGCGAATCACCTCAACGAAAAAGGGCTCGATCACGTCAGTGCAAGCCATTTACGTCCCGGCCGACGACTTGACCGACCCCGCGCCGGCGACCGCGTTTGCGCACTTGGACGCCACCACGGTGTTGTCTCGGCAATTGGCTGAGTTGGGGATTTATCCGGCGGTCGACCCGCTGGACTCCACATCGCGTATTTTGGATCCGCAAGTCATCGGCGAAGAGCATTACAAGGTGGCGCGTGGTGTGCAATCCGTGTTGCAACGATATAAGGATTTGCAGGACATCATCGCCATTCTCGGCATGGATGAATTGTCCGAAGACGACAAGATGGCCGTGGCGCGGGCCCGTAAGATTCAACGGTTCCTGTCGCAGCCGTTCCATGTGGCCGAGGCGTTCACGGGTGCTCCCGGGAAGTATGTGAAGCTGAAGGACACCGTTCGGAGCTTCAAGGAAATTCTCGAAGGCAAATACGATCACCTGCCGGAACAGGCGTTCTACATGGTCGGTCCAATTGAAGAAGCGGTTGCGAAGGCGGAAAAAATGGGAGTGAAGGTTTAAGAGGGGGCGAATCGCGCGCCCTCTTTCGCTCGCGCAACGCGCGGCCTGAAGGCCCTCGTTGGACGCGCGCAGGAGAGGGCGCATCGCTTCTCCCTCATGGTGCAAGGGAGTGGTAGAACAAGATGGCTGGGAAGATTCTCTTAGAAGTCGTGACGCCGGAAAAATTGCTCCTGAGCCAGGAGGTCGATGAAGTCATCGCTCCCGGCAGTGAGGGGGAATTTGGTGTCCTGCCTGGCCATTGTCATCTACTGTCGAGCTTGCGTATCGGAGAGCTTCGGTATAAGTCACAAGAAGTGTGGCACTACATGTCTATTCTCTGGGGTTATGCGGAAGTGACGCCGGCGAAGGTCACCGTGATGGCAGAGATCGCCGAGAAGGCTGAAGATATCGATATCGGCCGCGCACAGCAGGCCGTTGAAAAAGCCGAGCAGCGTCTTCAGGCCGGCGGTCTTCCCTCAGAAGTGAGAGAGGCCGAAATCAGCCTTGAAAAGGCCCGCCTCCGAAAAAAGATTGCCGATCGTGCGCGAAAAACAGGGCACGCGTAAGTTCCTGACTGGAACTTCTCATCGTTTTCTCTCCGCAGGTCTTCCTTCTCCAGCTCGTCAGGGCGCTAACGTACCGCGCTTCCGATCATCTCGCTATTTCTTCCTTTTCCTCTTCCTGTTGGTATGCTCCGGCTGTACCGGCGTCATACTGACGAGCCGGGACGTGCAGCAGAGTTCGGGCTGGGTTATTCGCCTCGACTCATTCCAGTCGTCAGAGGCATCGCGCGTTGTCTATGACCACCCGGTTTCGTGGCAGGCCGACGATCTGTCCGCGATCCTGACCAGGCTCTTTCTTGAGGAGCGGCTTGGAATGATGGATACAGCGAAGCCCGCCAAGCCCGTCTTTTCTCCGGAAGAACTGACTCTGATCCAGCCCGCGATCCGACGAGCCTTCCAGGAGGCCAGCGGTAGGGAATGGATCGCGTTTCTGCTTATCGAGCCGCAGGGTGCTGAAGCTGGAGTTACTTCAGGCGCTCTCTTCGTCGAACGCCAGAAGTTACATGTCGTGGTGGCGAATCACCATACGCTTGTTGCCAAAACTTCCAAGGAATTGGCGAGAGTGCGTGCGAATCCCTTGTACTCCATCCAGGGCAGTGGCGGAGTGGTTGCATTTGAGCCGCCACGGTTTGGACTCGGCACAAAAGCCAACTGGTCTGGTGGCCACAGGGCTTCCGCAAGCGAACTCATCCTTGACCATACGGCCTTCCTCTCCTATCTCACTCACGCGACATCACGGGAGACGCCCGTCCGGGCTCTGCCACCGTCCAGAGAACAGGGCCAAGCGGAGAGCCAGAGCTTTTCTGATGGTCGGTCAGACCAGGGGGCATCGCGTGACGAGACGACGCTGGATCGACTGCAGGGTGAAATCGCACGGCTCAAACAACAACTGTCGGAAAAAGATCTGGAGATCGGTCGGCTCAAGGCCGAATTACTGCGCTCCTATCCAAAACCGTAATGCTTCCGTCCCGGCGATGGTGCGGTATTATCGCCTTCATTGCATTCGGCCGCCACCCTGCCGTAGCCTAGCAAGCGATGCAGACGGAATTTCTGATTTCTCCCGGCGAACAGCCGAAGCGCTTGGACCTCTTCCTCGTCAACCGTGAGCCCAAACTCTCTCGCGCCGCGGTACAACGGATGATTTTAGCCGGTCGGGTGCGCGTCAACAATCAGTCGGCCAAGTCGAGTCACAAAATAAAACCAGGCGATGTGGTCCACCTCGACAAACCCGGCCCGGCGCCTTTACTGATTGACGGCCAACCAGCGCCCCTCGATATTCTGTTCGAAGATGCCGAATGCCTGGTTCTCAATAAGCCTGCAGGCGTGGCGGCCCATCCAGGCCCCGGCCATTGGGACGACACGCTCCTGAACGCCCTGCTCGATCATGCCATGCGGGCGGGATCCGTCGCCAAGCCAGGACTCGTCCATCGGTTGGATAAAGATACCTCAGGCGTCATGGTCGTGGCCAAAACAAAGGATGCACATGGCCGGCTGGCCGTGCAATTCGAACAACATTCAATCACCCGACAATACGAGGCGTTGGTTCGGGGACACCCCGAACCAATCCAAGGCTGTATCGCACTCGCGATAGGTCCGGACAGCGGCAAGATCACACGAACCTCTGTTCGCACGGACTATCCCAAAGCCGCACTCACGGAGTATCACGTGGAGCAGGCGTTCGGCGTTGTGGCCGCCCATCTGGTACTTCGCCCCAGGACCGGTCGGACCCATCAGTTACGCGCCCATCTACAGGCGATAGGGCATCCTATACTGGGTGATCCGGTCTATGGAGCAGGAAATACCGATCCTCTGGATGGATGTCCGGTGCCGCGGGTGATGCTCCATGCGCAGAAGCTGGGATTCCGACATCCCGTGACAGATGTTTATTGTGAATTTGCGGCGAAGCCGCCGGCTGATTTTCGGTTACTGTATGAGGCGCTTCATTTCGCCACCGTGAGACAGGAACGCTGACAGAAAAAGAAGAGGCGGTGAATGGTGTCATCCTCCTGCGCTCCACAGGAGGCACGCGTCGAAGGTTCCGGACCCTAGTGTAGTGCGTCATAAATGACTTGACAATTGGCCACAACGAGAGTCAGCTTATGCATCGTGAACCTTGCTCCTCCCATTGTCTTGTCCCTGAAAGAGCGCGCGACGTTGACCGCGTGGGCT
>JADYYH010000070.1 GCA_020853775.1 Nitrospira sp. | reverse complement strand
TTGAAACAGTATGTTGAGGCCGCGAGGAGCGAGCCCGCCCGCTGGCATGCCGCACAACCGCATGCCAGCTTGTCGCAGCGGCGTATCGGCGGTTGCAGTAGAAGTCATCGTGAATAATGCGGGCTAGACGCGTTTGGTCATACGGGCAAACCGCTCCTGCAACACAACGCCGGTGGCGGCGAGATGTTTACCGTGAATCGTTTTCTGTACAGCCTCGATACGCGCCGAAAAGTTGGGATGGGTCTTAAACAAGGCCCGGTCGTCGCCCTTGAGGTCTCGTAAGCGCGTCAACAAGCCCACATAGGCCTCCGCATCGTAGCCAACCCGCGTCGCGAATACTTCACCGATCGTATCGGCTTCTGTTTCCTTGTCCTGATCCAAGCCTTCATCGAGTAGCTTTTTGACCGCGCCGTCGATCACGGTCTTGAACGCCGCCGGATTGCTCGTCGCGTAGGACAAGCCGGCTTCCGTCACACCGGCGAGGCGTTTGCTGCGCTGAATGACATCGAGGATATGCTTCTGGCTCACATGGGCGATTTCATGTCCCAACACCGCAGCCAATTCCGCTTCGTTCCGGACCTGCTTGAGCAGACCGCGCGTGACAAAGATGTAGCCGGCCGGCGCGGCAAACGCGTTGATCGAGTCATGTTCCAGAATCGCCACACGATAGGGAATATCCGGCCGATCGGATGTATTGGCAACGGCCCTTCCCACTAAGTTTACGTACCGAACGAGCTCTGGCTGATCGACCACTCCGCCATACCGTGCCACGACCTGCAACGCCATCGCCTGGCCGATCGACGACTCTTCCTCATACCCGATCGGGAACAAACTCCCCACCACATTGCCTACCCCGTGAATCGCACCGGCCAACCGCGGATTGCCGGATTGCCGCGCGATATCTTCACTGGCTCGCTGCACTTCCGCGCAACCGGCGACAGTGAGGGCCAGTGCGATGACGGTTGCCGACAGGCCATAGTTACTTCGCATATTCACCGAGACCTCCCTCCCGCAAAAACTCTTCGACCTCCTGGTCGGGGATTTGATACGCCGTCATGCGATCTACCGCGTCGCGATCCCGCGCCGACACGCCGACGCGATTGGCATAGCCTTCGGAGGCCTTATCCAGTCCTCTGGCGCCGGCCGAAGCCGTCGTGGCCGACGCATCACCCCCGCGCATGCTCTGGCCAAGCTTCGCCAGGGTATCGTTGGTGCCGGACGGTTTGGACGACGACGTTTTGTTGGCGTAGATCCATCCTTTGGCGCCGGCAGCGGTCTTGACCTCCATCCAACTCCCGTCCCGACCGACTACCTCCAAGGCGTCGCCGAATTTAACGTTCCCCACTACGGCATCTAACGACGTTTTCCCGGCGCGAAGCTGCGCGGTCTTGGCTTGAACGTACACCGTTTCGGCCCAGGCTTCCGCGCTCCAGACAAACAGACCGATCCACAGACCGATCAGGACAACTCGAAGCACTCGTGGTGGTGTCACAGCTTCCTCCCCTTCAACACTGCCGCTCACTTTGACGTCATTTCATAGACCCCATCCCAGTCCGCTGACGGAGGCTGGTGGCGATAAGTGGTCGAACGATCAAGATACACTCGCGACGGACCATCCGATGGGTCCAAGGTCACCGCTTCAGAAAACTTGGCGCAGGCGGCCGGGAAATTCCTCGCTTTATACGCCGCCAACCCCTCCAGATAGAGGTCGATGACCTGCCGCTTCTTCTCCTCGACCTGCCCCTTGCGGGCCAGTAGCTCAAAGACGACCACCGGCTCTTTTTTGCCCTTCACTCGTAGCAGATCGATCTCTCGCACTTCAACGTCGTTCTTGGCCAATTCGGCCGTCCGCTGGCCGATCAACATCAAGGTGTCGTAATACTTGCTGGCGCCCTCCAAGCGCGACGCCAGGTTCACGCTATCCCCGGTCACCGTGTACTCCATCCGCTCCTCGGACCCCATGTTGCCGACGATGCAGGGACCGGAATTAATCCCAATTCTGGCGCCGATTTCCGGCAGCCCCTCCTGCTTCCAGATTTGACGGAGCCGGACCAATTCGGCCTGACAATCCAAGGCGGCATAACAGGCCAGCGAGGCATGTTTGGGGTCGTTCAAGGGCGCGCCGAAGAGGGCCATGATTCCGTCGCCGAGATACTTGTTCACATTGCCACGATGCGTGGTCTTGATGATGGTCGTCATCGCCGACAGGTACCGATTCAGCAACGCGACCAGATCCTCCGGCGACATCTTCTCGGAGATCGTCGTGAAGCCGGCGATGTCTGAAAACAGAATCGAAATTTCCTTCTTCTCCCCGCCGAGCTTAATGGCCGCAGGATTCCGCATGATGTCCTCGACCACTTCAGACGACATGTACTTGTCGAATGCGGCACGCATGAGGCGGCGTTGCCTGCCCTCGGTGACATACTCGACCGTCGCGGCCGTGCCGAACGTCAAAGCCAGGGCGACTTCGGGGAACACCAAATCCAGCCACCGCTCGTGCCCGGCGAAGGCATGCGCCACCAACCCATAGTAGGCCAGCGCCAGGCCGATCGTGACGCCGAATTTGACCGGATAGGACGGGAACAACATGAAGGCCCCGGCGGAGGCGAGGCAGAGCAACAGGAGGATCAAAAGTGAAAACCAGGCAGGCGCCGCTTGAAGCCCCTGTCCGTGCAACAGGTTGTCCAGCGCCGCCATGTGGATAAGCACACCGGGAGTGGCGGACGAAAACGGTGTCACTCGCAGATCATATAACCCTGCAGCAGTCCCTGCGATAAAGACGATTTTGTCTTTAAACAGCGAGGCATCCAGGTCCGGACGTTCCCCCTTCTCTTGCTGCGCGAAGGCGTGCAGCACCCGTCCGATCGAATATTTCCTGGCATGGTAGGTCTGCTCCAAGGATCCGTGCCATTCAATCAGCAGATTACCGTCTGCATCCAGCGGCACGCTGCTGGTGCCGATCCGCAGGCGGCCGTCCCCCATGGCGAGCTCGCCCCCGCCCAAGACGTATCGGGCCACCGCCACAGAGAGATGCGGTACCAGGTTTCCGTCTACCCGACCCAGCAGGGGAAGACGCCTCGTAGGCCCATCGGCATCGGCGGACAAGTTGATCACACCCAATCCACGCGCCTGCTGCGCCAACGCAGGAATCGGCAGTTTTATCCCCGCATGCCGTTCAGTCGCCTGTCCCGTCTCCGCGCCTTCAGCCTTCACGGTGGCATGAGCCTGCACGTCGGCCGGAACCGGAGCGGGTTCCGACTGAAACAACATCGGCAGGAAGACATTGCCCGCTGCCTTCACATCGTCGGCAAAGGATTGATCGAACTCTTCGGCATTGTCGTCCGGTTCAAAAAACATGACGTCGAAGACGACCGCCTTGGCTCCCGCTCCTTTGAGATACCGCACGACATAGCCATACCGGTCACGCGGCCAGGGCCAGCGTCCGAACGCCTCCAGGCTCGATTCATCGATGGCGAGCAGCACAAGATTGGAATCAGCCTTGGCAGGATCGGCATAGCGCCGGACGAGATGATCGAACGCGTTGAGTTCCACCACCTCGAACCAGCGGGTCATGCGTATTCCCATCACCAGGGTGTAGACGGCGACCCCGACGGCGACCGCTGAGAGAATTTTTTTGGTTCCCGCAGAAATTAGCATGAATGCGACGAGCACGCCCCTCGATCGGCTGATCAGCGGGTTATCGTACTGGAGAACGCGTAAGAGGGAAAGAGGCAACAGGGATATCTTCGGTTGGGTCGATTCAGGTGAAAGAAACTTTCCGGCGCGCCCAACCTCCGTTCGCGCAGCCGCATTGATCATGCACAGCGCTCAGAATGTTCAAAAAGGCAGTCCAGCGAGGCCGTAGCGCGTGGACACGTACGGCGTATTCTCAAGGATACGTCAAAGGTTTGAACGAGACGCGAACGCTGCCGGGAGTTTCTTCAGCACCGTACTAAGGGGCGTCATTCGCGCAACGAAACCCCAACGTGGGCCCCCAGTAGGTCATCTCATCCCATCCTCGATAACCAGCGCGCAACTCCAGTGGCCGCTCCATCCAACTGCCGCCTCGCAACACTCTGAAGGTTCCGCGCAGGGGTCCTTGCGGGTCACGCGCAGGCGAGCTGCGGTAAAAATCTTCTGCATACCAATCCTTCACCCATTCCGAGACCTGGCCGATCATGCCGGACACACCATAGGGAGAACGGGAAGCCACCGGCATACCGACAGTCTCGACACCGTTAGAGGAAACCTTTCCATCCACCAGCAGGCCCCTGCTCTTCTGGATTACCTCCTCGCTGTTCCCCCATGGATACCGTCGGCCGTCGATCCCACGCACGGCCTTCTCCCATTCGGCTTCCGTGGGTAATCGTTTGCCTGCCCACTGGCAATGGGCGCGGGCCTGCATCCAGGTCACGTCGGTCACGGGATGTTGGGCAAGCTGAGGATCATCGAAGGCCACGCGCACCTTCGGCGGGAGGCAGCTCCCTCCGTCCACGCAGGCTCGATATTGCTCGTTCGTCACCCCATGTTGATCGATCCAGTAGGAGCTCAGATAGAGGCGATGGATGGGGCGCGCATCGGGCAAGCCATCTTCCATCCCCATCAGAAATTCCCCGGCCGGGATCAGCACCATTCCGGCTGGAGGCGTCAGACCTTGCTCTAAGAGCCGCTTCAAGGCTTCCTGCTGCTCGGCCCGAAGTTGAACATTCACTCGCTCGATGGCATCCTCGTCGACTGCCGGCAGTGGTTCATAGGGCCGGGCCAGCGGTGCCGGCGCGCGGGCAATCGACGGCGCCCCACCGCGCAGCGACTCCCTCACCGAGGGAGTCGTGGCAGACGGGCTCGTGCCGGCCGGCGGGTCAGACATGCGAATGGTTTCAATCCGTACTGAGGTCCGCGCCATATCCAGCACAGGATCCCCAGTCGGCTTTCCCTTCTTGAATTCTTTTTTGACCCGGCCGATCGCAGAAAAGTCGAAGTCCGGAATGTTGGCCAGCAAGGGGGTGGCGTAACTGATCGGCACGGCAAACGCCATCCCTTCTGGCACAATCCCTGACGGATGGGTAAATTTCGTCGTGAGAATCCCGACGACTTCGCCTTGCCGATTGAAGATTGCCCCGCCACTGTTCCCTGGATTCACCGCCGCGTCGACTTGAAAGACCCGTTGCACGCCTCTGGTCCGCACGGCGGCCACATGGCCTCTGGTGATTGTGGTTTCGCGCAACCCGAACTGAAATCCGACGGCAATGACCTCCTGATCCAGTTTCACCGCGCCGGCGTACCCGAGCGGGGCCTCGGATAGCCCCACCGTTTCCGCCTTCAGGAGCGCGAGGTCATGCTCGGCATCCACACTGATGAGGACTGCGGGCGCCCGAAACTCTCCCGGCGTCACAATCGTAATCCGTTTGGCGGCCGCGATCACATGATGCGCTGTGAGCACGTATCCATCGTGATGCACGATCACTCCGCTACCCGCCGGTTTCTCAACCGGCAAAAGCGCGCGCTCATTGGCCTCCACGGGCTCAACCATGCGCAGGAGTATGACGACTAAAGCCAGAAGGATCTTCATGGTTTGACCGGCAATATCACACTGATCGCCCCGGCATTTTGTCCGAGGACGAGGCCTTCTCGCGGATAGCCGAGGCGATCGACCCCCCCCTTAGGCTCGCCATGACAATCCAGGCAGTGCCTCGTCGCGTACAACGGAAACATCAGGCGGAAAGACGCGCTGTTGGCCGCCATCTCGCTGATGACGGTTTCCCGGGGGTAGGCAGCATCGGCAAATGCTTCCAAGGCACCCTGTTCGTAAGCGTCCGGACGGTTGGCGGGGTTTCGGGGTGCCAGCGCGGTTTGTTTCAGCCGCACCCCTGTCTGCTCGGTAAAGCGGGCCGACACCCGTGCGCCGAATGCGGCGGGAATGAAGCCGGTGAACTCGTTCGGCTGGGGCCTGAGTTTCCGGTGGACATCGGCAATCACCTGTCTACTGGTCTCGACCAATGCGCGGAGCAGCCGTTTGGTACGCGGGGCGAGAGCCGTATGATCCAATTCATGCAGATCGATACCCGCCCGGCCTCGGAACATATCCAACAGTTGCCGCTCAAAGGCCTCCGGCGTGAGCCCCCTACCCTGTGATTCATCCAACAGAATCTGGTTGTCGTTGATGACCGCGCGACCGGAGTCAAGGAGCACGGCGAGCAGACGAGCGGTGTGTTCAAGTTCAAGAACCGTTTGGAAGGGGATCGATGAGCGTTCGGGTTGCTCACCCCCGAAGATCGCTGGGCCGGCGGTCAGCGCCCATCCGGCCAGGAGACTTACCACCATCCACGGCAGACGACGTCGCATGGGCGACCCCTGATGCGTTCGCGTTGCGGGCTGCAGGGAACCGTGCGCCACCACTCGCATGAGCCGAATGGCAGCGCACGTCGTCTGAATCCTACGAGTCGCTCGGAAACAAGTCAAGGCGCGTACTGGCCAACCTCTGCGCCCTCAGTGGTTGGACTGAATATCGATCATCACATTGTCCGCATCCAATTCAATCGTCACGGGCATGCCTTCCTGAATCACCGACAGTTTGCTCCCCGCCAGGGTATCCACTTCGAACCGTTCGAACCCTTCCGGAGTGGAGATTTGGATTTCGCCCCAAAAGGGATCCGCATAACGCACCCGGCCGACCAAGATCTTATGGTTGGCAAAATCTTCACCGCCCGGTTTGGTCGCGTCCAACAATACATTGTTCGAATCGAGCAGCAACCACACTTCATCACCAATGTGGGCGTCATGCAGGCCCACTCGATCCGCCTTATTGGGGCTGATCGTCCTCATTTGCAGCCCGTATGGCGTCTTCACAAACAATAACCCACTCTCAATCTTGGCAATGTGCCCGTTTACGGCCAAATGCGGGCCCGGGGACGACACGTCTATCAGCTCCGCTCCCGCCGATACCCACGGCCACCCGACTCCGATCAACCAGACGAGAAGGCACGCCGTCCGCTTCATGGCAACCTCCTTTCACATCCTTTGCGATCCGCCGTTCGCCTCAATAGCCCGGCTCACTGCCCGGAGCTGGCGGAACGGTGATGCCATACTCCTGGATCGGGGTAACCATGACGGCAAAATTGAACAACTCATCGGCCGCCACGTCGTGAATGCCCTGATCCCGGGCGCGCAGCATTTTGAACCACGTCCCCATCTCCTTCTTCACGGTCTTCGTATCCCCGCGATCGACCGCCTCTTTCACCATCTGTAACCGCTGGCTATAGGGTTCCCAATTCGAACCGGGATAGCTGGTTTTGTAGAAATTTAGTGACCCGTTAATCTCGTCGACCCAGGTCGACTGAGCCCACGCGGTCCCCATGAGCCAACCCGCACCGAGGCACAATGCACACAACAACGCGCGGAGAGCATATCCTTTGGCCTGACTGTTCATGGGATGCCTCCTTTACGACGAAATGGTCCTGAGGCAAAAATCAGAAGGACACTGCCGATCGACTGTCTGACTCTCGAGCATTCTCGACATCGGTAGCGTCAGGCGTCTTCAGCATCTTCAGGTTCGCGGCGCCCGAGGCTTCGGTTTCCGGCGCCATCAACGGACGGTCAAACCCTTTCTCCAAATCGCTCAGAGCGGGCTCGTTGGGTATCACTCCTCCTTCCGGAATCACCTCCTGTTTGAGCGCGGGCGCCCCGATCATCTGATCCGGATGGATCACCTGAGCTCGGGCCTGAACCGCCAACGAGGCGAACAATCCCACCCCCAGAGCTGTGAGCAGCATGGATGCTATGTGTAATCGTTTATTCATCCTCAGTCCTCCTCTACGAAGAACGAGCGCGTCACGCCGCCATCAACCACGGCACTGGTGACTGTAAGGCAGGACGTGAACCGAAGCCTATTGCCTAGGGGATGGATTTTGGCTCCACCCTTCGGGTGAGGAAGTATGAAGTATGTCGGAGGCGCGGGCGTTACCCGTTGCCGAGGTAGGCGAGCACCGCTTCAACCCGCCCGCTGACCTTCAACTTTTGATAGGTATGATGGAGATGCGTTTTCACGGTATCGAGGGAGACACAGAGTTGATCGGCGATTTCCTTATTACTGCGACCGGCAGCCGCGCAGGCCAGAATTTCCCGCTCCCGATCGGTCAACAGGGACAGCCCACCCAGATCGGACCCGCTCTGTTGGTTCGAGAGAGACACGGCCCTTTTGGCAAAACCATCCGGCATGAAGGCCGAGTGCACCGGCTTGTCCTGGTAGGTAGCCCGGATGATTCGCAGGAACTCTTGATGGTCGGCGTCCTTCAAAATGTACCCGCAGGCACCCGCCTGCACGGCGGCGACAATACGGGCGTCGTCGTCATGCACCGATAGCATCAATACGCGGCAGTCCGGCACACAGCCGCGAATCAACCGGGTGGCCGTAATGCCATCCAAGCGCGGCATGTCGACATCCATCAACACGATGCGCGGCTGTTGAGCCACGGCAAGGTCGAACGCCTGCCGACCGTCCATCGCCTCCCCTACGACCACAATGTCCGGCTCATGCTCGAGCAACATCCGCAAACTCTGCCGGAACAAGCGCTGATCCTCGGCGATCAGGATGCTGATAGACATGACTGCTCCTGTCTGACCGGCAAGGCGACCGTCAAGAGGGCTCCCCCCATGCGACGATTGCCGGCCGTGATACGCCCGCCGTGAGCTTCGACCACGAGTCGACAAAAATGGAGCCCGAGGCCGCGGCCGATCCGATAATCCTGCCCGTCCTTCTTCCGGAAAAACAGCTCAAACACGTGCGGCACATCCTCTGGAGCGATGCCCGGTCCTTCATCCTCAATGCAGATGGTCGCTATGGATCCGGGCGTCGACTCACCAAGGGCCGTGGCGCTCGACATTAGCCCCTCCTCCACCTTCAGGGTCACGGTGATGGTGCCCTGCGACGGAGAATACTTGAGGGCGTTATGCAGGAGGTTAATCAAGACGCGTTGCAGCCGTCGCCCATCTCCCCACACCCACACCTCGTCCGACGGCTTGCGCACCGCGAACCGCACGCCCTGCGCTTCCGCCTCGAAATGAAAGAGCCGCAACGTTTCATGCAGGAGCAGGCCTGCCGCGACCGGAGCGGTACTCAGCGGGAGTCCCGAATAGTGTTCCTGGTAGACATCCAACATGTCGTTGATCATGCCGAGGAGAAGATCGGTCGTGAACCGCAGATCTTCCAGGCAGCGGCGTGGCAGATCCTGCGCCATCTCCGGACGCCCGCTGAGCCATTCAAGCGTTTTCTTGATCCCCGCCAAAGGATTCCGGATGTCGTGCGCGAACATCGAAGCAAATTGACTCAACGACGCGAGCCGCTCGGATCGGAGCAATTGTTGCTCGAGCGCTTTCTGTTCCGTCAGATCACGGAGTTGAACCATGATGGACTCAATACGACCGACCTTCGTGACCGGTACGCAGTCGATCTCCATCGTCAGTTCCCCTCCTGGCGTCGGCACCCGCATCACGCCTGCCGATACTTCCGCGCCATTCTGGAGCACCAGCTGCAGTTGTGCCTGCAGACGGGGACGCTCGGGATCGGCCACAAGGTCGGAGACCAACCGGTGCACGAGGGTTGAGGCCGGTCGGCCGAGCGTCACCTCGCCGCGTCCGTTCACGTCCTGGATCATGCCGTGGGGATCGACCAGAATTTTGGTGTCCACCGAGTGATTCCAGAGCAACCGATAGTGTTCCTCAGAGGTGGTGAGGTCGAGATTCGCTTGTTCCAGCCTCCGAACATACTGCGCCTTCGCCTGTGAGGCCTGTTCCAGACGCTGAGCGAGATCATCGAAACTCGCAGCGAGCCTATCAATCTCCTCAACGCCGCACAGTTGATCGGCCGACGGCGCCG
The DNA here is from genome assembly GCA_020853775.1 of Nitrospira sp. Lineage (GTDB taxonomy): Bacteria > Nitrospirota > Nitrospiria > Nitrospirales > Nitrospiraceae > Nitrospira_A. The sequence continues at coordinate 35,814 of JADYYH010000070.1, read as the reverse complement.
AAAGCACGACGGGGGTTCCACAACCGGCCATCCGGTTGATGCGCTGAATCAGCATCCCAATGGGCCGCACAATTCGCCGACCCAACCGCCAGCGAAGCCAGACTATAAAAATGCTCGTCACAAGCCAAAATGCCCCTAGTTTCCCGAGTAGGACCACCAATGGCTCAAATGTCTCCGTCGGATCCTGCTGCACGAGGATGGACCAAGCCGGCGCCTGTGCTACCTGTCCCGGGAGCACAACAGGGGCCATGCCGATGATGCTCCCCTGCCCACCGTGACTATCCTGGTCGACCAGGGCCCATCGTGCAGCGGTACTTCCTGTCCACCGCTGGGTCACATCCGCCGAAAGCGGCGCGTGAAGCTGAGGTGCGAGTACGGAACAGGCGAGAATGGCACCTTGCCCATCTAACAGCATCATGTGGCCTGTTCGACCAAGTCGGCTTCCCAGGATTGAAGACAGGATGCGATCCGTCCCAATGACGACTTTCAGCACTCCACGGACCGACTCGCCCCGCTCGCCGATCGGTACCGCCAATTCCCAGTATCCATGCCCCTGTTCGTCAACCGTAAGAGGGCCTGCCCACGATTGCCCCTTCTGCACCACCGTTGTCCACCAAGGTTGCCTGGTGTAAAACCCTCGCGCGTAATCACTCAGACGACCTCCCACCATTTGCCCATCCGCCCGGACAAGAACGAGGGAATGGAAGTAGCGATGCTGCTCCTCACGCCACCGCTCAACCTGCCTGGCCGCCTGCACTGGCGGTACAGCGCCTTCCACAGAGGCACGAAGGTCAGGAAGCGCGGCAAGCCGTTGCACCCATTCCATTTCTCCGGCGAGCAACAAGGCGGCTTTGTCGGCACTTTGGCGGGCGATTTCCTGGAAGGTGATCCCGACGGTGGCCTGCAGAGATTGCCTGGCATGCCAGTAGGCATAGGCAAGCCCCACGGTGCCGGAGAATAGTCCCACAGCAAGCACTGACAGGGTAAACAAACTCTGAAGACTGACCCGCTGACGCATGGCGGCAGGCCATAGAGGATGGTTGGGCTTGACCGGCAGCTCGGGTCAAGCGGTGTATGGGACCCGGCTGAGCTCCGGTCCCGACGCCAAATGGGTTATGTTAGGTCATCTCACACTCCAGACACAGGCCGCATGAGGATCTCCGGACGCGACACCCCTTCAGCATACAAAACTTCGGGCATCGAACACAGCCCCCTCTGCCACGGTCTATCGCAACTGCACAATCGTCACGCCGTCGCCTCCTTCTGCGCGGTCACCCGGCCGGAATGCCACCACATACGGAGAGGCCTTCAAATAGTCCCGTAGGACATTTCTCAACCGGCCGGTCCCATGCCCGTGGATGATGCGCACAAATGGGCTGCCGCCGAGGATGGCGCGATCGAGGCCGGCGACCACCACATCCAAGGCATCGTCGGCGGCCTGACCACGGACATCCAGCGTCTCCTGGATGTCCTCAGGCGCCAAGGTCTGACTGGTTCGCCTCGGCGACACGGCGGTCGTTTTGACCGGCGGCAGGGCGGCGGTCGAACGATGCTGTGAGACTCCAGCCAGACTGGCGACATTGGCCAGAATTTCACCCTCGCCGACTTTCAAACGCACACGCTTTTTGCCCTGAGGACTTTCCAGCAACGTGCCCGTCATCCCCAGCCCAACCACTTCGACCGCATCGCCAATGGACAATTGATCGACGGGAATCGGCTCCTCGGCATCTCCCACCTCGCGCCGGACTGTTTGCTCCAATTCCACCAACCGGGCTTTGGCCTCCTTGGCCCTGAGCAATTTTTGATCGCGCTTCAGATCGTCCATCGTCGCCTGCACCGCGGCGCGGGCGCGTTGAAACTCCTGCGACAACTTTTTCTTGAACCCTTGTCGTTCATCCCGTTCGGATTCCTGCAGAAACGTCAGCAACTCCTGCGCCTCGCGCGAAGCCTGTTCGGCCACGTGCCTGGCCGCCGTGGCCGCCGTCAGGTCGTCGTTGAGTCGCCGTTGTTTGTCCTGCAGATTACTCAGCAGTGTCTCCAGCAACCGATTGTCGCCTTGAAGCCGTGCGCGGGCATCCTCCAGAAGCGACTGATCCATTCCGAGACGCCCGGCAATCTCGATGGCGGCCGAGCCGCCCGGTTGCCCCTGAATCAAGCGATAGGTCGGCGACAGCGTATCGAGATTAAATTCCACGCTCGCGTTGGCGAAGCCGGGCCGGTCCTGGGCCAGGCCCTTCAGGAGACTGTAGTGCGTGGTGGCCACCACTTTCACACCGGCCGCAGCCAGTCGGCAGAGAAGCGCACTCGCAAGGGCTGCGCCTTCGGCGGGATCGGTGGAGGTGACCGGCTCATCCAATAACACCAGCGCTCGACCGGGAGGCACCGGCGCAATCTCGTGACCGCACTCCGCTCCGTCCGACACCTCGTTGAGTAACTGCACCATTTGTGTGATGTGGGCTGAAAAACTGGACAGGTCCCGCGCCAGGTCTTGCGCATCGCCGATATCCGCATACACCGACGGAAAGATCGCCATTTCCGATTCTGGAGCACAGGGCAGGTGCAGGCCACAACGGACCATCAGAGCAAACAGCCCCAGCAACTTCAAGATGACCGTCTTCCCGCCCGTATTCGGGCCGGAAATGATGAGTACCCGCACCGATTCATCGAATGCGAGATCGTTCGGCACGACCTGATCTTTACTCACCACCAGAAACGGGTGCCGTGCCTGCGCGAGCACAATGCGGCCCTGGTCATTGAGGCGCGGGGGCGAGGCCTGGAGACGTTGACTCAGAGCAGCTTTGGCCGACATAGCGTCCAGCCGACCGAGCAGGGCCACACTCCCGGCAAGCGCCGGTTGATGAGGCGCCACCAGCGCCGACAATTCCCGCAGGATCCTGCGCACCTCACGTTCGATATCCAGGTCGACGACCTTGATGGAGTTATTGAGATCCACCAGCTCGCGCGGCTCCAGAAAGAGGGTAGCGCCGCTGGACGACACGTCGTGCACGATGCCGGGCATACGGCCTTGCATGTCGGTCTTGATGGGGACCACATACCGCCCTTCCCGCTGCGCAAAATAGCGTTCTTGCAACACTTCTTCATAGCGCCGCGAATGCAGGATTTGCTCGAGCCGGTGCCGCATCTGTTGTTTGAAATCGTTGGCCCGCTGAATCAACCGATGCAACTCCGGGCTGGCCGATTCCCGTATGGACCCGTCAGGATCGATGGCGCCGGTCAGCGCCACAGTCAGCCGCCGGTACTCCACCACCGGCCCCAACTGAGTCGCCATGGCACCGATCGTCGGGGCGTCGGCCTGATGACGCAGCAGATATCGCTGGACGTCCACGATCAATCCCAACACCAGCGCAATGTCTCGCAGCTCATGCGCCTCTAAACAGGCGCCTTTGGCCACTCGCCCCAACCACTCCGTCACATCGGGAAATCGCAGGACAGGAAAGGGATCGACGCCGGCCCGCAGCCGCAGCATGTCGGAGGTTTCCTCCTGGCGAATTCGGGCCTGCGCCACACCCCGCTCCAATTCCATCGACCGGCATTGCTCCGCCCCCACTGTCGACTGCGCGTAGGACGCCAGCAAGGCCAACAGCGTGCCCCATTCCAGAACTTTACAGGCTTCGGACTGCAGCGTTTCAGATTGCATCACGCCCCAACTCTCAATGAATGGTCAAAGGATGCGACTCTACCGGACCATTTGCGCCACAACAAGACGGGCCGACACTCCGACGTTTCCATGAGGCCCTCTTCGCCAATATCCACCGGCTTTCCCTCTTTTTGTATGCTTGACACGCAGAAAGTCGGTCAGTACTATCGCCCCAGACTTACTCTGTTCAACCCGTTTAATTCTTGAGGATTTAGCCCCATGACCACACGCATCGGCATCAATGGATTCGGACGCATCGGCCGCAACGTTCTTCGTGCTTCCCTGGGAGATCCCAGCCTTGAATTTGTCGCCATCAACGATCTCACCGATGCCAAGACCTTGGCCTATTTGCTCAAGTATGACTCGGTTCATGGCACGCTGGACGCTTCCGTCGAGGCCAAAGACGATCAGCTCATCATTGACGGCCGCGCCATCAAGGTCCTGGCGGTCCGGGACCCCAAAGAACTGCCATGGAAAGCGCTCGGCGTGGATATCGTCGTCGAATCAACCGGACATTTTACCGATCGCGAGGGAGCAGGAAAACATCTGTCGGCCGGAGCCAAAACGGTCATCATCTCCGCCCCGGCGAAAGATCCTGATGCCACGGTGGTCCTGGGTGTGAATGAACAGGTATTCGACGCGAAAGCCCACCATATTGTCTCCAATGCCTCCTGTACCACGAACTGTCTGGCCCCGGTGGCGAAAGTCTTGCTGGAAAACTTCGGCATTAAACACGGCGTGATGACGACGATCCACTCCTATACGAACGACCAGCAGCTCCTCGACCTGCCCCACAAGGATTTGCGGCGGGCGCGGGCGGCGGGCATGTCCATGATTCCGACCAGCACCGGCGCGGCGAAGGCCTTACACTTGGTCATTCCGCAATTGAAAGGGAAGCTCGACGGACTGGCCATTCGCGTTCCCACCCCCAACGTCTCGTTGGTAGACCTCACCGTTGAAACGGAACAGGATTGCGATGTAGCCGGCGTAAATGCCGCATTCAAGAAGGCTGCCGACGGGCCCATGAAAAACGTGCTGGCCTACTCGGAAGCACCCATCGTCTCCATCGACCTCAAGGACGATGCCCACTCCGCCATTGTCGATGCCCCGCTGACCGCGGTCATCGATAAACGGCTTGTCAAAGTCACCGCCTGGTACGATAACGAGTGGGGCTATTCCTGCCGGGTGAGAGACCTGATTAAGTATATTGTCGCCAAATCAGCGTAACACGCGTCACGCACGACACGCTTTTCTGACGTGCAGCACCGGCCGGAGCTGCCAGCGACCGGCGCGGAACACACCAGAAGAGGAGTGAGGATTTGCCATGAATATTCGCAAACGGATTATCGAGGATGTGCAACTTCGCGGGAAGCGCGTGATTATTCGCGCCGACTACAACGTGCCCCTTGATGATTCTTTGCAGATCACCGACGACACCAGGATTCGGTCGACGCTTCCCACCATCAATCGTGCCGTCGACGAAGGAGCCAAGGTCATTCTGTGCTCCCACCTCGGACGCCCGAAAGGCAAATTCGATCCGAAGTACAGCCTGGCGCCGGTGGCCAAACGCCTCCAGCGCCTGCTCGGCAAAGAAGTGATCTTTGCGCCAGATTGCATCGGCTCCGCTGTTGAAGGCCTGGTGGCCAAGATGCAGCCCGGCGATGTCATGTTACTGGAAAACCTCCGGTTTCATCCCGAAGAAGAGAAGAACGACGAAGGATTTTCCAAGGCGCTGGCTTCACTCGCCGATGTCTATATCAATGACGCCTTCGGTGCCGCTCATCGGGCCCATGCCTCGACCGTCGGCATCACCAAATATATTCCCGAAGCGGCAGCCGGATACCTCCTCAAGAAAGAAATCGAATATCTGGAAGGAGCCGTCGAAAATCCGGTACGTCCGTTCGTGGCCATCTTAGGCGGCGCCAAGGTATCCGGGAAAATCGGCGTGATCGAGAATCTCGGCAAGAAAGTCGACAAGGTCATTATCGGCGGAGGCATGGCGTTCACCTTCCTGAAAGCCATGGGTCTGGAGATCGGCCAGTCACTCGTTGAAAACGACATGCTCGACTTCGCCAAGGGCGTGCAGGACCACGCGTTTGCCAGCGGCGTCAAATTCTATCTTCCGGTGGACTGCGTCGTCGCGGCCGGCCGGGAGCCGGGAGCCGAAACGAAAATCGTTCCGGTGCAGGAGATTCCCAAGGGGTGGTATGGACTGGACATCGGGCCCGCGTCCGTAAAATTATTCTCCGAAGCAGTCCAGGATGCGAAAACCATTCTGTGGAATGGTCCCATGGGCATGTTCGAAGTGGACGCCTTCGCAAGAGGCACCCTTGCCATGGCCCATTCCGTCGCGAACGCCTACGCGCTGACCATTGTCGGAGGAGGTGAAACAGCCCTTGCCATCCACCGCGCCGGAGAGTCCGAAAGCATTTCGTTCATCTCAACCGGTGGTGGTGCGGCGCTGGAGTTGCTTGAAGGGAAAACGCTACCGGGGCTTGCCGCACTACCCAATCGAACCGCGTAACGACAACTATCGATGTTCCCCCGGACTGAGGCTTCGTGAGAACCCGTTTCATCATCGGCAACTGGAAAATGAATAAGACCGCCATCGAGGCCGGGGCGTTCGTTCGCCACCTCACGGGGGAGCTGCCTACGTGTGACGGAATCCAGGTCGGTTTTGCGCCGCCGTTTACCGCCCTGCATGCAGCCCATGAAGCACTTGGTCCAACACCGACTTTTCTGCTTGGTGCACAAGACCTCTACTGGGAGGACAAAGGCGCCTTTACGGGTGAAGTGTCAGGAACCATGCTGAAGGAGATTGGCTGTCAGTTCGTCTTGGTGGGCCATTCGGAACGCCGCCAGTACTTCGGAGAACAAGACAGCTGGACGAACAAGAAGGTTCTGGCTGCCTTGCGCAACGGCATCCAGCCGGTACTCTGTGTGGGCGAAACGCTCCAGGATCGCGATACCAACCAAACAAACCTCGTGATCCAACGGCAGCTTCGCGCGGGACTGGCCGGAATCGAGGGACAACATCTTGAGGCGATGATCATCGCCTATGAACCGGTGTGGGCGATCGGAACGGGACGTGCAGCATCACCGGAGCAGGCGGTGCCGGTCCATCGATTGATCCGTCAAACCCTAGATGAATTGAGCGGATCCGAGGCAGGGCGGCGAGTTCGGATTCTGTATGGAGGAAGCGTCACGCAACAGAATATTGCTGCTTTCCTGGCTTCCGAAGAAATCGACGGCGCATTGGTTGGCGGGGCTTGTCTAGATCCAGCTTGTTTTGCTACACTCGCCAAAGTCGCGATCGAATCTAAACCTACCACGGCCTAGAAGACTCAACATGTACACATTGCTCATCATCATTCATGTCATCGTCTGCCTGCTCATGATTGGAGCGATTCTGCTGCAATCCGGTAAGGGCGCTGAAATCGGAGCGGCCTTCGGCGGCTCCAGCCAAACCGTCTTCGGCAGCCGAGGGCCGGCCAACTTCTTGAGCAAGTTCACGGTCATCACGGCGTTCGTGTTCATGTTTACCTCTTTGACCCTGGCCATCCTCGCGAAGGACCGCAACTTTTCCTCCACGGTCATTGACCTGAACAAGAAGCCTGCGGCCACAACACCCAGCGCGACACCGTCGGAACCCGCAACGACGCCAGCCAAAGAATCCCATTCCTCCAGCGAAGGTTCCCACTAAAACTCCCTGTTCTACCTGTCCTTCGAATCCACGGAAGCCGCGCAACGGAGACAAACCGCTTCGCCAATGAAGCGATTCTCTCGATTGCCCGCATATGTATTGCGCTGGTCGTGGGACGGAAGAGAAACGTGGGTGTAGGAGCTTGACGGCAAGCGCGGCTTTAGCGCCACACCCTACTATTCGTCGAATGCTTCGATCAGAGGGTCAATCGAGAACTGTCGAGCCCTGCTAGACGGGAGTCAGCCACTGGCGGTGAGTAGCATCGGTTCCGCGCACCACATCAAAAAACGCCTTCTGTAAAGTCTGCGTGATCGCTCCCGGTTTTCCGCTCCCGATCCGCCGTTGATCGATTTCCGTCACCGGCGTGAGTTCTGCGGCCGTTCCCGTCACAAAAACTTCCTCGGCCACATACATTTCATCACGGGTGAATCGCTCCTCGACCACCGGAATGTTGCGCTCTTTCGCCAGTTGAATGATGGAATTGCGCGTGATCCCCTCCAGAATCGAGGTCAACGGAGTCGTCTTCAACACGCCACGTCGCACGATGAAGACATTTTCTCCCGTTCCCTCAGCCACATAGCCTTCGGGATCGAGCATGATCGCTTCATCATATCCGTCGGCTTTGACTTCCCGCTTGGCGAGAATAGAGTTCACGTAGTAGCCGGAAATTTTTCCGCGAGTCATAGATACGTTCACATGGTGCCGTGTGAATGAGGAGACTCTGGCGCGAATCCCCTTCTGCAGGGCTTCGTCTCCCAGGTACGTCCCCCATTTCCAGGCAGCGATACTCACCTTGATGGGATTCTCTCCTGGATACAGCCCCATGGCGCCGTACCCGATATACACAAGGGGGCGGATGTAACAGGCCTCTAGCCGATTCACCCTGACTGTTTCGATAATGGCTTCGGTAATTTGCTTTCGGTCGTACGGCATCTCGATCAGACCGATGTGCGCCGACTCAAACAGCCGATCCACATGCTCAGGCAGTCTGAAAATAGCCGACCCGTTGGTGCCCTTATAGCAGCGGATTCCCTCGAAGGCAGCCAATCCATAATGAAGCGAGTGCGTGAGGACATGCACCTGTGCGTCGGCCCACGCGACAAACTTCCCATCCATCCATATTTTTTCGCTGGTTTGTAACATGCGCGGGATAATAGCAGCGGCTCGCGATGAGCGTCAAGATAACAGCCGCTCACTCGCCGAACTGTAGCGTTTTTACCGTCACACCATGCGACTCCACTTCTCGTGGACGCGTGACAAAGAATGAGTTCCCGCAACACCAGTACTAATTCTTGACAGTCTCTCAGAGGCTATGATAAACACCCACGTTCTGCTGACGAGGAGAAAGACGCACATGTACGCTATTATCGAGACAGGCGGAAAACAGTATCGAGTGGAAACAGGGACCGTACTCCAAGTGGAGTCCCTCCCGGGCGATGTCGGCCATTCCGTGCAGATCGACAAGGTTCGATTGCTGAACGGCGACAATGGCCTCGTGATCGGTCAGCCGGTCGTTGCCGGCGCGCGTGTCACGGCGGAAATCATCCGCCAGGGGCGCACCAGATCCATCACGGTCTTCAAGAAACAACGTCGCAAAAATTATCGCCGAACCAGAGGCCACCGGCAGGGCTTTACGCAGCTGCGGGTCACTGAAATCGCATCGAAGTAACGACTCGAAGGGGAGTTTGCCATGGCAACAAATAAAGGCGGCGGTTCCACAAGAAACGGCCGTGACAGTAACCCGCAATACCTCGGCGTGAAAGCCTACGGCGGAGAGACGATCAAGGCTGGCTCCATCATCGTGCGCCAGCGTGGGACGAAATTCTTCCCGGGCCTCAACGTCGGCCTTGGACGCGATCACACCCTCTATGCCTACGTGTCCGGTGTCGTAAAGTTCGAAGGTGGCCGCGGACGACAAAAGGTCAGCGTCTATCCGGTGACAGCGAAGGCCTGATCCCTCCTCAGTCCCGAACTTTGTTCCGCGGAACAAATGCCCTTCGCTTACGCAGCATCCCCCATGAGCCGGCGAATACGCTATACTGTGCTTCCTGAATAATGACGCCGGGTGGGGGCTCGCTGCGATGTCTACATTTGTCGATCAAGTCCAAATCCTGGTAAAAGCCGGGCACGGCGGTAACGGAGCCTGTAGCTTCCGTCGGGAGAAGTTTGTCCCGCGCGGCGGCCCCGACGGCGGCGACGGCGGTGACGGCGGTAGCGTCGTTGTCGAGGCCACCACTCGCCTCAGCACTCTACTGGATCTTCGCTACCAAAAACATTACGAGGCGGAAAAAGGAGAGGTCGGCGGCGGCAGCAACTGCCATGGTCGACGCGGCGCCGACGTGCGCATTCCTGTCCCGGTCGGGACGATCGTGATCGACGAGAATACGCAGGAACTCCTGGCGGACCTGACCGTAGATGGCGAGAGCTGCGTCATTGCCAAGGGAGGACTGGGAGGCCGGGGCAACACACAATTCGCCACCTCCACCAACCGCGTTCCGACGCAGTTCGAACCGGGCACACCGGGCGAGGAACGCCTCCTTCGCCTCGACCTGAAACTCCTGGCTGACGTTGGCTTGGTCGGCTACCCGAACGCCGGCAAATCGACCCTCATCTCCGCCGTCTCTGCGGCACGCCCCAAGATCGCGGACTACCCTTTTACGACCCTGACACCCAACTTAGGCGTCGTCCGCTCGACGGACGAACACAGTTTCGTCATTGCAGACATTCCCGGACTGATTGAAGGCGCCCACGAAGGCAAAGGTCTCGGCTTTCAGTTCCTCCGGCACATCGAGCGCACCAGCCTGTTGATCCATGTCATCGATATTTCTGAGTGGGCTACTGAGGACCCGGTCGCAAGCCTCAAAGTCATGCGTCATGAACTCTCTGCCTATGATGAGACACTCGCCGCGCGCCCCTTTGCCGTCGTAGGCACGAAACTGGACGTCAAAGGCGAAGGGAAACGGCTCGAACAACTTCGGAAATACTGCCAGCGGCGCAAGATTCCATTTTTTGCCATTTCGGCTGCCACGCGAGAAGGCCTGGACGAATGCATACGCTACATGGGCCAACAGGTGGAACTGCTCCGGAAGACCCCGTGCGAGACGAACTCCTAAAGCAAGCCAGACGTGTTGTCATCAAGATCGGAAGCAGTCTGGTCGCGTCACGCGAATCCGGTCTGAGCACTGAGCGGATCGAGCGTCTCGCCGCCGAAATTGCCCAGGTCCGCGCACAGGGGCGAGAGGTGCTGGTCGTCTCGTCCGGTGCCGTCGTCTCCGGCATCAAAAAGCTGGAATTGCGCGAGTACCCCAAGAGCCTTCCGGTCAAACAGGCGGCCGCCGCGGTCGGCCAGAGCCTCCTGATGTGGGCCTATGAGAAGGCCTTCGAGCGCCTCTCGCTGCGCGTGGCCCAAGTCTTGTTGACCCATGAAGACCTCGCAGATCGCCGGCGATTTCTGAACGCCCGGCACACCCTCACCACGCTGATCAAATTCGGGGTCATCCCTATCATTAATGAGAACGATACGGTTGCGGTCGAAGAGATCCGGGTGGGAGACAACGATACGCTGGCGGCTCAGGTCGCCCACCTCGTAGATGCCGATCTGTTGATCATCCTGTCAGACGTGGACGGATTGTTCACCGCCGACCCTCGCAAAGACCCTGGCGCAAGCCTGATTCCGCTCATTCCCGAGATCACAGCAGACATCGAGCAACGCGCGGGCATGTCTTCGACGTTTGAAGGCACCGGCGGCATGGCAACGAAGGTCCGTGCCGCCAAGAAAGTCGGCGAATATGGCGTGGCCACCTTGATCTTGAACGGAACCCGCTCAGGCCTGCTTCCAAACGTGCTCTCCGGAGAACCAGGGGGCAGCTTGTTTCTCGGCCGGGAACGGCGCATGAACAGCCGCAAACATTGGATCGCGTTCACATTGCGGCCCCGGGGACATGTGCAATTGGATCAAGGCGCCGTCGAAGCGCTGGTGCAAAACGGCAAAAGCCTTCTGGCGTCAGGCATTCGTGACATCACCGGCCATTTCGAAGCGGGAGATCCGGTCACCTGTGCCGGACCTGACGGCAAAGAATGCGCCAAAGGCCTGGTCAATTTTTCCTCCACGATCCTCACCCGCATCAAGGGCCTCAAGACCGCCGATATCCAAAAAATCCCTGGCCTTCAAGAATACGAAGAGGTCATTCACCGGGACAACCTGGTGATCCTGTAGCGGCCCAGATCCAGACGCCGTGCAGACAGGCGTCGTCCGACGGGGCCTGCCTAACCGTGTCGTGCCACATCCGTGAGTTGAGGTGGACCCCCTATGCGTCTGGGACTTTTGGGTGGCAGTTTTAATCCGATTCATCGGTGCCACCTCTCGATTGCGCAGTCAGCCCGTCGCCTCCTGCAGTTGAATCAGGTGCTGTTCATCCCGACGGGGGATCCTCCGCACAAGCAGCCCGGCACGCTGGCCTCCGCCCAGCATCGCTACCACATGGTCAAACTGGCGATTCAAGACCAGCCGGCCTTCACCCTGACGGACATTGAAATCCGCCGTTCCGGCAAATCCTACTCGATCGACACCGTCCGTGCGCTTCAAGAGCAATACGGCTCTGACACCGAGATCTTTTTCATCATTGGCCTCGATGCGTTTCTGGATCTCCCCTCCTGGAAAGAAGCCGCACAACTGCTGACCCTCTGCCATTTCGTCGTCATTTCCAGGCCAGCCACAACATTTCTGAGCGTGGCCTCGCTGCCTCTCTTTCCCGAAGTTCCCCAAGAGGAGTTACGCGCGCTGGATACAGGGCGGCTGGAGCGAGCGGACATCCCCCTGAAAAACGGCCGGACCGTGACCTTCTTGAGGCTGCCCCCCTGTGAGCACTCGGCCTCGGACATCCGAGCACGCGTCGCCGATGGCCGTCCTCTGGCAAATCTGTTGCCCCCCCTGGTCGAATCCTATATACTTCGCGAGGGGTTATACAGGGAGGACAGTGAGCGTTTCTGAAACAAAAGCCAAAGCTCTCGCGGTGGCAGCCGCCATTCTGGACAAGAAAGCCACCGATGTCCTGATCCTGCATATCGCCAAGCTGACCTCTATCGCCGACTATTTGATCATCGGCTCAGGAGAGTCGGAACGTCAGGCACGGGCGATCGCGGACCATGTCGGCGATGTGCTCAAGGCCCAAGGACATCCGCCCCTCAGTATTGAAGGCGCGTCGTCTGCCAAGTGGGTCGTCATGGACTTTGGTGACGTCATCGTTCACATCTTCCAGAAGGATATTCGCGAACACTACGCCCTCGAACGACTGTGGGGCGATGCAGGACAGGTCAAGTTGCCGGAAGAGCGCGCCGTGAAGGTGACGCCTCCCGCACGAACGACGGCCCGTCCCGCTCGCACCCGGAAACGGGTCTAGCATGTTTCGGCTCCTCTCCACGATCTTCCTGGCCAGTGTCGGCATCTTTCTCTACAGCTATTTCCGCGAACTGAACCCGGGCACAATTACCGTCCGGACCAGTCCCGACGCGCTCTTCGAGCTCAGCCCCGTGTCCTTAGTGCTGTTCTCGATGGCCCTGGGCGCCACGCTCGTTGCGCTGATCGTGACGATTAAAGAAACCTCCCACGTCTTCCTGAATTGGCGCATCAATCGCCTCGTTCGCCGCAAGGAGAAGGTGGACGCGCTCCACCGGGATGGCACGCACGCCTTTATGTCCAAGCGCACCGCCGATGCGGTAAGCCTGTTTGAACGGGCCCTGGTCATCGACCCCAATCGGACCGACTCGTTGCTGTGGCTCGGAAATATTTACCGTTCCGAAAGCAACTTCACAGAAGCCATCCGGCTCCACCAGCAGGCGTACCGCATTGAAGAACGGAACGTGGAGGTGCTGCTCGAATTAGCCAAGGATCTGGAAGGCGCCCGCCGTTACGAGGAAGCGCTCCAGACCCTGCAGAATATTCTGCGGATCGAACCGGACAATCTGATGGCCCTGATCCGCAAGCGGGATTTACAAATCAGGCTTGAAAAATGGAGCGACGCGCTGGAGATCCAACACCGGTTGGTCAAAGCGAACCTGCCTGAAAGCGAGCGACGCGCCGAGGCCAATCTGTTATTGGGCTGTATGTATGAAGTCGGACGCCAACTCCTGGAGCGCGGGCACCCGGACAAGGCTCGCCGGTATTTCAGAGGCGCAATCAAGAAAGATCGCACGTTTCTGCCGGCCTATATCGGCATCGGGGAAATCTTGGTCCGCGAGGGCAAAATCAAGAACGCGGTCGAAATTCTCAAGAAGATTTACGCCAAGACGCGCAGCGTCATCATCCTTCATCGCCTGGAAGAACTGTTTCTTGAGCTCGGCGAGCCGGATGAGATCATTCGTGTCTACCAGGAGGCCCTGCAGCAGGATCCGCACAATGCCGTGATCCAGTTTTACCTGGGCAAGTTGTACTACCGGCTCGAAATGGTTGATGAAGCGTATGACGTGCTCTCCACGTTGGACGGCACGCAGGAACAGCTCGTCGATTATCATAAGATCATGGCCAATCTGTACCTTCGCAAGCAACACATGGACGAAGCGGTGGGCGAACTCAAGAAAGCCCTGGGTTTCAAGAAACGAGTCGTGGTCCCCTACCAATGCACCCAGTGCCACCATGAGCTGGCCGAATGGTCCGGCCGGTGCCGGCGGTGCGGCCGCTGGAATACCTATGTCGCCCTTCCGTGGAGAGACAGCGCCAAATCCGGTGCCGATCAGGACGGACAGGCTGCCCGGCTGCCCGCTGTCCCCTACCAAGGCATTGCATCTCCGTTTGAAACCGTGTAGGGTTTCCACCGCCCTTTTTTCTTTTCACAGTCAGACCCGTTGCTCACGAATGCACCGCTGAAGGAGCGAGGGTCTACCTGTCTTTTCGAGGAGTAGCGTGCATGACTGATTTCACGATCCTGGCCGATAAGGCCTTGCGGGACGAATTGCTCACCCGAGAGGAATGCCTCACCGTCTTACAGACACCGGGCACCAACCTGCTCGAGCTTCTGCAGGCCGCCTTCAAGGTCCGTGAACGGTATTTCGGCAAGACGGTGCGCCTGCAAATGCTGTTGAACGCCAAAAGCGGCGCCTGCCAGGAAGACTGCGGCTACTGCTCACAGTCGTCTGTGTCCACGGCTCCCATCGAGCGATACGGATTGCTGCCGCAGGATCAAATGGTGACCGGCGCGCGCCGTGCGGCGGCCGCAAAAGCCCAACGCTACTGCATCGTCATCAGCGGACGCAGCCCGCTGGATCGGGAGATCGCCGATATCGCCTCCGCCGTGCGATCCATCAAGCAGGAAGTTCCGATCCAGATCTGTTGTTCCTTGGGGCTCCTCAATGAACGCCAGGCCCAAGATCTCAAAGCGGCCGGCGTGGATCGCATCAATCACAACCTGAATACGAGCGAAGCCTATCACGAGGAAATCTGCAGCACGCACACCTTTCAAGACCGGCTCACCACGATTCGGCACGCCAGGACGGCCGGACTAGAAATCTGCTCAGGCGGCATTGTCGGGATGGGAGAGCGCGATGAGGATTTAATCGATCTGGCCCTGGCCCTTCGGGAGGTCAAACCGGATTCGATCCCGCTTAATATGCTGCATCCGGCGTCCGGCACCCCGCTGGAGCATTGCACACCCCTGACACCGCAGCGATGCCTGAAAGCCTTGTGCCTCTTCCGCTTCCTCCACCCGCGGACGGAACTGCGCATCGCCGGCGGACGCGAGCACAACTTACGCAGCCTGCAGCCATTGGCACTCTACCCGGCCGATTCAGTCTTCGTGAATGGCTATCTCACCACTCCGGGACAACCGGCCGCAGAGGTCTGGCGCATGATCGAAGACCTGGGATTCGACATTCAGGTAGACGCACTTCCGACGCAAGGGTCCACCCCAGCTGCTGAGCCGGCCGTCGGCCTTCACTCGTAACGCAGTCCCTCGACCAAGGGTTGTCTGGCGGCCCAGCGGGCCGGCCAGAACCCGGCGAGGAGCGAGGCCACGAGAGCCAAGACAGCAACCTCCGCCATGAGGCCAAGTGGCCAGGAGATCTGGATAGTCCACCCGAACGATTGCCGGTTGATCACCCGGATCAAGATGAGCGCGAGGGCAGACCCTCCCACCAATCCCATCCCTGTCCCCAGCAATCCCAAATAGCCGGCTTCCCATAAAATCAAGGCCGTGACCTGCCCCCGACTGCCGCCCAACGCCTGCAGCGTGGCCAATTCACGACGCCGCTCGACGACCGACGTCACCAACGTGTTGATGATGCCCAGCGTCGCGATGATCACGGCGATGGCCTCCAGCACGTAGGTCAACGTAAACGTCCGGTCGAAAATTCGAAGAATCTCCTGGCGCAGTTCGGCATTGCTCAACACCGTCGGCATGAGGTTTCCGTCCGACGCGTGGGCGAGGGTGTCGAGAATCGACGTTCGAGCCGTGGCCATATCGGCGCCCGATTCGACATACACGGGAAACACGGTCACGCCGTCATCGTTCCACCATTGCTGATACAACGAGCGGTCGATCACGATCTTTCCGCCGTCGGTCGCATAATCATAAAAGACCCCCAGCACCTCCAAGGACTGCGCGCCTTGCGGCGTCACGAAGGATAACCGGTCGCCCTTGCTTACTGCCAAATGATTCGCCACCACCTCTGAAAGAATCGCGCCTTCCCCGGCTGCGGCACGGCGCAGAATTGCCGAAGACTCCCCGGCAAGGAAGAGATACCGGCTCCGTGCCGCATGGAGCGCCAGGTCTCTGGAGACGAGCGCGACCGGCCGCCCGTTCAGGTCGATGCGCACATCACGGTAGGTATCAACCGCCGACACGAGGGGTGACTGGGCCAACTGGGCCCGCCAGGCCCCCGGCAGCACCGGACTCGATGACCCGTTGCGCACCGCGTGCGGCCACCCGGCAGGAGCAACAATAAAGTCCGCCATCACCGTCTGATCGATCCAGATTTCCACCGTGTCCCGAAAGCTCCGAATCATCACCAGCACCCCGACCATAATCGCGACACCCACCAAAAATGCCGACACCGTGACGGCATTTCTCCCCATGCCCCGACTGGTCTGTTCACGCGCAATATGCCGAATGGCCCCTCCAAAGGTCGGCGCCTGCGACAGGGTCGTTAACTCACGGGTGCGGCAGAGGCGCTGCATCAGGCTGGGGACGAGGCAGGAGAGGCCGGCAAGCAGACAAAAGGTCGCCAGATACCCGAACACCGGCACGCCTCCGACGGGACCGGCCAATGCGCATCCCAGGGCAAGGAGCAACAACATGCCGCCCGCTACTCCTAACGAAGCCGCGCGGACGCGTTGGGCGACATCATATTCACCCGGCGCCAGTGCAGCGACCACAATGGTACGACCGGCGTCGACACTGGGACCGAGTGCGCCCAGAACAGACACCCCGGTGCCGATCACCACCGCCTCGATCAACAACCGGCCGGAGCCGGGAGGAAAACCGGCGGTTCCTGCGGGATGAGACAACGGCGTGTAGAGATCATGGATGGTCCGGCCGACCAGCGCCACCAGCACATCCCCCAACAACAGACCGAGGACGCCACCCAGCAGCCCGCCCACGACACCAAAGACGCCGGCTTCCGCGAGAAACAGGGAGACGACCATGGGCTCCGACATGCCGATCGCCCGGAGAATCCCCACCTCACGACGTCGCTGCGCGACCGTAAAGGAGACCGTGTTGTAGATCAGAAAGATCCCGACCAATAACCCCACCATGCTCAAGACCGAAAGGTTCAACTGAAAGGCCCCGACCATCGACTCGACCTGCTGGCTCCGCTGAATCGGGCGACGAACCGTGACAGCCGGAGGTAACACGCGCCCGATGGCCTCCGCCACCTGCTCAATAGATGAGGCGGGCGACGTCACCACGTCGATACGATCAAGCCGGCCGATCAGTCCGAACGTCCGCTGCATGGCCGCAATATCCATCACCGCCATGCGGTCCCAGGGGGAAGGCGCACCAGGACGCCAGCCCAGGACGCCGATCATGGAAACAGCCACCTGCTGATTTCCGCTCTGCAGGGCGACTGAAGCCCGTGGTGCGACCCTCAACTCCGAGGCAAGGGCCTGTCCCACCAGGAGGCCGTTTTTAGTCAGGAGGTCCTCCAGAGTGACATGTTCACCGGCCGACTCTCCCCCATCAGATGGAGGAGAAACCCGTCCGCCTTCTGAGCTCAATTCTTCCAACAGATCCAAGCCAAGGATCGAAAAAGAGGGACGAGGGGGCGGTCCGTCCGCGACTCGCACGCCGACCTCCAGTACCGGTCGCGCCGATGAAACACCGGGAACCGCCCGCACAGCAGTGATCACGCGCTCATCGATTCCGGTTTCTCCGGCCGACACTTCCAACGTCACCGGACCAGCAACGCTCAAGACCGACTCTTCAAAAGAGCGCAGGACCTCCACGTTGGCCGTTTGAACGGCAATCGTCGCCGCCACCCCAAGACCAACGCCAAACATGGTCAACGCCGTGCGGCCCGGATGGGTGGACAAATGTGTCCACCCCAGGTGCGCACAAACCCTCAGTAAAGCAGAGTGAAACAACGACATGGGTACGCGCGTTCGTCCTACAGTCCAGTAATTGTTTTTACAGAATTACCCAGGTATGTTAAGATTACGTTCAGTAGAAATTGGGGTGTAAAATATTTATGGCACTACGCAAACGACCTCAAGCAAAACGATCCTCGAAGGCCACCAAAGCTGCGCCCGCAGCGAAGAAACGAAAGCCCGTGAAGTTAGCCAAGGCTGCTCCCGGGCGCGCAAAGCGCTCGGACGGACTCACTCCCCGACAAAAGGAAATTCTCAAGCTGGTGTCGCAAGGGAATACCAACCGCGACATCGCCCGCCGTCTGGACATCAGCGTGCGAACGGTTGAGGTGCATCGTTTTAACCTGATGCGGCGATTGAAGGTCCGCAACGTGGCCCAACTGCTCCGCCAGGCGCTGCAGCAGGGGTTCCTGCCCAAGAACTTTGCGTTTCGATAGGCCAGACTGACACCGAGTGGCGCGGAATCCCCGCGCCACACCTCACAACTCTTTTAAGCGCCCCCGATAGTCCTCCACCCGTCGCCCCCCGCGAGCTCCGAGTTCCGCCGCCAATTCACGCTCCAGGCGTTCGAACACTCCCAGACCTTCCTCGACCAGGACCGTGCCGACCTGAACGGCTGATGCCCCACAAAGGATATGTTCGAACGCATCGAGCCCCTGCACGACTCCACCGGTCCCAATGATCGGAATACACCCGCCGAGCAGCTTCCAAAACGCTCGCACATTGGCCAGGGCAACAGGCTTGATCAACGAACCTCCCAATCCGCCGAACCCTCCTTTGGGTTTGATGACGGGGGTTTCCCGCTGCGGATCGATCACCAGGCCGTTGCCGACGGAATTGATCAGATTCAAATAATCCACGCCGCAACGACCGATCACCTCGGCCATCACCGCATGGTGAGCCGGGTCGAAATAGGGCGGCAGCTTCACGCCCATCGGAACCGTAATGAGCGGCCGCACCCGCTTCAGGAGCCGCTCAGAATCGATCGGGTCATAGGCGATCTGTGGCTTACCGGGGATATTCGGACAGGACAGGTTCACCTCAATGAGATCGGGTTTCGCCTGATTGATCACACGCGCCATGGTGAGAAAGTCGTCTTCACACAGACCGGCAATGCTGGCGATGACGGGCTTGCCGAACTGCTTGAGCTCCGGGATGAGGTCTGCATAGGCCAGATAGCCGAGATTCGGAAGTCCCATAGAGTTAATCGACCCGCCGGGAAATCCGTAATATCGCGGCTCAGGATTCCCGCCACGCGGTTCCACAGTCATCGATTTGGTCACGATGGCACCGGCCCGCGAACGCCCCAGGGCGAGTAATTCCTCTCGCGTCATGCAGAGCGCTCCGGATGCATTCATGAAACAGCTCGGAAACGTGACGCCCGCAATGGTCATGCTGAGATTCATACCGATCCTTTCTCCTCTCCATCACGAACAGGGCCCAGGCTACATAGGCACAACATGCTTCGCCTTCTCGGACTCAGTGCGTACTACGATTGACCAGTCGCCCGTCACGCATATGCCAGACATAGTCCGCGGCGTCCGCCGCGCTCTCACTGTGCGTCACCAACAACACGGAATGACCGAACCGCTGGGGCAATGTGCGGAAGAGGCTGATGATGTCGGCGCCCTGCTTGGAATCCAGGTTTCCCGTCGGTTCATCCGCCAAAATCAGGCGAGGCCGATGCACGATCGCCCGGGCGATGGCCACCCGCTGCTGCTCTCCACCCGACAATTCACTGGGTCGATGCGAACGGCGCGCCTCCATCCCCACCGCCTGCAAGACCTCGTCGATCCGATCCGCGACGCTCCGCCCCTGTTCCCCCTTGAGCAACATGGGCAGCGCCACATTCTCCGTAACCGTGAGACCGGGAATCAAATGAAAGGCCTGAAACACAATGCCGATGAGTTCCCGCCGAAGACGGGTCCACTCGGTCGCGCTGGCGTCGGTGACCGGGCGGCCTTCGATCATGATGGTCCCCGAAGTGGGCTGATCCAAGCCTCCGATCAGGTTGAGCAGCGTGCTTTTCCCGCATCCGCTCGGCCCCACAAACGCACAAAACTCTCCGGCCTTCACCTCGAGCGTCACGTCCTGCAAGGCACACAGGACCGTTTCACCACGGCGATATTCTTTCGATACGTGCTGCACCCCCACAAGCGGCACGGCGGCATCGCCCAGACCGGCACGTGGTAACGGTGAATGATCGTGGGATGTTCCAAGCATGGTAAGCCGCCCGAATCCTGCCGAAGCGAGGCCATCACCCCGATGCAGGCCGAACGGTCCTATATCACACCCCCTTGAGAGGCCACAACCTTGACAGGCCGGGAGAGTTCCTTACACAATCCCATCCGCTCGACGGGCCCCGACTCACACCTCGATGAGACGTCTTCGCCAATGATCATGGACCTGTTCAGGCAGGCCTCGCGCCTGCTGCTTCCGATGGACTGCACCACCTGTGCACAGCCCCTCGCTGATGATCCGGTGCCGTTTTTCTGCCGCCGGTGCTGGGACATGATTCGTCCGTTGCGCGGCCCCTCATGCCCACGGTGTCATCGGCCGTTTGCTTCACCCTCGGCCCTCAGCTACAGCCCGACACACGAGTGCCACGACTGTCGCACGCGCGAACCGCAGTACTCCCGGGTCTGGGCTCCCTATGCCTACTGTTCGCCCCTTCAGGATGCCATTGCCCTCTTCAAATATCGGGGAAAGATTGCGCTGGCGGACGCATTGGGCGCCTTACTCATCAGGACGCTCCCCGACCGCCTGGAGTTCGATATCCTGATGCCGATCCCGCTGCACCCCAACCGACTCCGGCGGCGGGAGTTCAATCAGTCCCTCCTCCTCGCCGATCGCATCGGCCCCGCTCTTGGGCTAGCGGTCTCCTATCGAAACCTGATTCGCACCGTCGATACCGACCCGCAAATCTCGCTTCCGCGCGCGGCGCGTCTGCACAACCTCCGCAAGGCCTTTGCCGTACGGTCGCCTCAGGACATCGCCGGCGCCCGAATCCTCCTCGTCGACGACGTATTCACCACCGGTACCACGGCGAGCGAATGCGCCAGAGTCTTGCTCAAAGCCGGAGCCACACAGGTCGCCGTCCTCGCCTTGGCGCGTTCCGTCGAGGCGGGAACGGTGCCGGACACCTGGCTGCCACCGTCAGCCCTCAACCAAGGACACCTCCAGCGAGTCTAACCATGCCGATCTATGAATATCGTTGCCGTCAGTGCGGAACACGCACCACCAGATTGGTGCTCAACGCGAACTCCGTTCCGCAGCAAACCTGCACCCATTGTCACAGCGCCGACCTGGAACGGCTGCTGTCGCGATTCGCCTCGCCCAAATCGGAAGAAGCGCGACTCGAGGCCCTCTCCGACCCAAGCAATCTGAGAGGACTCGATGAAAACGATCCCCAGGGCATGGCGCGGTTCATGAAGAAAATGGGGCAGGAAATGGGTGAAGACCTGGGCGATGACCTCGATGCGGCGATGGAAGAGGGACCATCATCCCCGCCGGGAATGGACAGCACCGGCTTTGACTGACGGACGTTGTAAGAATATTCTCTTGACAGGATTCTCTAGGTCTCCTACCATCGGCAGTGAAACGAGAGGAACCGCTCATGTTCGCCGGAGAACATCTCTGCAAGGTTGATGAAAAGGGACGCTTCCTGATCCCCTCGCCGCTTCGCGAGCGATTCCAAGCCGAGGGCAATCAGGTCATGTTCCTGAAGAACACCGAGCAGACGCTCTGGATGTACTCCGCCAAGGAATGGGAGCAGGTGTTGGGACGCACCAGAGCCACGCTGGATGAAGATCAGACCCGCCTGTTCATGCACCATGTGATGGCGCAAGCCGGCGCCTCCGATATTGACAAGGCCGGCCGGGTGTTGATTCCCAGCCGCCTCCGCAAACTCGTGCCGATGGATGAGGATCAGGAACTCGTGCTCGTGGGGATGTACCATCGCTTGGAGATCTGGGGTCCTTCGGAATGGAGACGCTACCTCACCAGAAACGAAGACCGGGCCGAGCAGGACATGGCCAAGATTCAAAATCTTCTATAGGCAGGCCCTTGCGCCGCGCATCCCGTCCCCGACAATCCCCCGTTACGGTCCGATCCACGTCCTTCAGGTCCCTGCCCGAACAGGCCATACCTTTGGAACGAGCACCGCTCATTCCGACACAGTCCAACAGAAATCGCCGCGCACTGTCGTTCCCCATCCCAGCAGGCACCGGCGTGAGCGTGACCATCAACTCCATCATGCTCACATTGCCCGTCCCGCCCAGCGTGAATCACCAATACGCCACGGTCAACGGGCGCCGGCTGCTCTCCGCGAGAGGGCGTACGTATAAAGACTTTGTCGGGCAACAAATTTTGGTTGCGCTTGCCCAATCGCCCCATCGTGCTACCCTGCGACAGACCTTGCAGGAGGCGAGTCTTTCTCTCTCGATCCATTTTTTCTTCGCCTCTGCGCTGCGACGGGATACGGACGGCGGGCTCAAGATCGCGCAGGATGCATTATGCGAGGGGCTGGGCCTGAACGACAATCGGGTAGTCGAAACACATCTCTACAAGCACCAGGATCGCGACAATCCCCGCATGGAAATCCACTTATCGGTAGCGCCCTCATCGGTGCCTGATCCGTTTGTTCCTGCCTCACTCAAGGCACAGATCGCGGTGATTCCCAATTCGCCCCTGGACTATGGGCGAAATCGATAACATGGTCTGATCAGAGCCGCTTGAATCCCGCCCGACCGGCGGCTAGCACGCGTTATGACATACCGACCTATTACAATCGATGCGCTTCGAATCGGCATGCATGTCGCCAAACTCGACGTCGCCTGGTTCCGATCCCCCTTCATGCGTCATTCGTTTTTGATTCGAACCGACGAACAGATCGAGAAACTGCGACGCGCAGGAGTCAAGCATCTCAGCATTGATCCGGCACGCGGGCTGGACATCCAGGACCCAACGGCTCCCGCCGAACACCCGCTCCCTCTCGCGGCTTTTCCTACCCCTCCGGCGGCAGGAAAAGGATCGGAGATCCGCTCGCTGGCCGCCATGGCGCAAGAACTGCTGGCCGCCAGATCGGCGCGCGCCCGGATCGAAGAGTCGGTCCAGTCCACCTTCTCACGCATCGCCAAGACCGGCAGTGTTGATCCGGAGGAAGCCAGTCACGCCGTCCACGCGATCAGCGCCGTGGCGCAAACCCTCAATACTCACGCGTTGTTTATGGTGTTCACGCAAGGGCGGGATGCCAATGCGCCGATCAGTCAGCATTCGCTCGCGACATGCAGCTTCTCGATGATCCTCGCCCATGCGGCTGACTACAATTTGTTGGCAATACAAGAGTTGGCCACCGGCGCCCTGCTGCATGACATCGGACTGCTGCAGATACCCCCGGCAATTCTCCGGCGCATTCACGACACGTCAACCACGCTCTCGGAGCAGAACCGACGGACCTATGAGGCCCACGCCCGTGAAGGAGCCATTCTCTTGGAGCGCCGGGGCGGATTCACACCGCAGGTGGAACAAATTCTCGCGGAGCATCATGCCTACCTGAATGGCAGCGGGTTCCCTCTTGAAGCAGGCAGCGCGTTCACCTCGGATATGACCCGGATTGTGATGGTGACGGACCGCTACGACGAATTGTTGACGGGCTTCGGCGGAGCCTCGCCGCTGACCCCGCATCAATCGCTCCAGCGGCTGTATCAGGAAGGACAGGAAGGCCGGTACGAGAGCCGGCTGATCTCACTGTTCGTGAAAGTGATGGGCATCTATCCGGTTTACAGCTATGTCCAACTGACGACCGGTGAGCGCGCCATCGTCTCCGTCATCAATGCAGGGAAACTCCACCAGCCCATCGTCACGATCACGCACGATCCATCGGGTGAGCCTTATATCGTCCCCCTCGTGATCGACCTCGCCAATCAGGATGAGCGGGCCCCTCCGCGCGGCGTCCGTTCGGTCCTCGGCACCATCCCGGAAGAGTTTGAACGAGCGTATCACTGATCTCGTCCCCAAGCGTCCATCACCGCATTGCGATGCCAGGACAGCTGAACCACGCGCCGCTGCCCTGAAGGCCTATTCGTAGCGGAGCGCTTCGATCGGGTTGAGGCGCGCAGCTTTATTCGCCGGGTACAGTCCGAAAAAAAGTCCGACCGCCAGGGAGAACAGAAACGCCGTCAGAATAGCCTCGGCTGAAATCATCGTCGGCCAGCCAGCAATCAGGGTCGTCAGCTGAGCGCCGACGATACCCACTATTACACCGATCAGGCCGCCGAATAGACTCAGCGTCATGGCTTCGATCAGGAATTGGGTCAGTATGTGGATACGTTTCGCGCCGACCGCCATACGGACGCCGATTTCCTTCGTCCGCTCGGTGACCGACACCAGCAAAATGTTCATAATTCCGATGCCACCGACCAGGAGGGACACGGACGCGATGGCAAACAGCATGACCGTCAGGGTTTGACTCGTACTCTCTTGGACTTTCCCGATATCGACCTGCGTCCGGATCGTAAAATCATCCGCCTGGTCCGGCCCCAGTCTGTGCCGGGCTCGCAAGGTCTCCCGAATATGCTCAACGGCCTCAGGCAGGTCAGCGCTCTGGTCGGTGGACGCGAAGAGGGCCCCGACCGACCCGAGGAACTGGCTGCCGAATACCTTCCGCTCCCCAGTGGTAAAGGGGATGAACATCACGTCGTCTTGATCCGTGCCCTGAGCCGACTGCCCCTTCGGCGCCAACACCCCGACGATCTGAAACGGCACATTCTTGATACGAATCGTCGCCCCCATCGCCTCTTCGCCAGGATCAAACAAATTTTCCAACGTGGTTTGGCCGATCAACGCCACGCGAGCGGCGCTCTCCATATCTGCCTCGGTAAAGGGTCCCCCACTCGTAAACGACCAATCGCGGATCGTGAGATAACTCGGCGAGACGCCGTTGACGGGCCCATTCCAGTTCCGGTTCCCGTTGACGATTTGCATGACATCGCGCTTCGCCCAGCCGGTGTCGGATAACAGCGGGCTCCGCTTTTTCAACTCGGTCGCATCGTTGATCGTCAACGTCACCGCTCCGCCCTGCCCGCCTCGTACCCCGCTGACCGTCGTGGATCCAGGCATGATGACGATGACGTTCGTCCCCATGCTCGCCACCTGGGCCTGAACCGCTGCCCTGGCCCCCTGCCCGATGCTGACCATGGCAATCACCGCCCCCACGCCGATGACAATGCCGAGCATCGTAAGACCGGCCCGCAGCCGGTTCCGGCTCAGGATCCGCAAGGCAGTCATGACGGTGAGCAGAACGAAGGCCGACATCGGGAGCCTAGGTGACACCGGAGAGGTGAGGCGCACGCCGGACATCCTGCACGATCTGCCCGTCTTTCATGACGAGTTCGCGGGACGCATAGGCGGCGATATCAGGCTCATGGGTCACGAGAATAATCGTGATGCCATCGTCCCGATTGAGCTGTTCGAGAATGTCCATAATTTCACGGCTCGACACGGTGTCGAGATTCCCGGTCGGTTCGTCGGCAAATAGAATGGACGGGGCTCCGACCAATGCCCTGGCAATGGCCACGCGCTGCTGCTGGCCGCCGGAAAGCTGCGCAGGATAATGTTGCTCCCGCCCCGCCAATCCGACTCGCTGGAGCGCGGCGGCCGCCTGCCGGCGCTGTTCCTTGATCGAGCCCCCGCGATAAAACAGCGGCAATTGCGCATTTTCCAACGCACTGGTCCGTGGGATGAGATTGAAGTTCTGAAAGACGAATCCGATCTGGCGATTGCGAAGGTCCGCCAGGAGGTCTGGCTTGGCCGTACTCACATCCAATCCATCCAGTTGATAACGGCCTCGGGACGGCTGGTCCAAGCACCCCAGCAGGTTCATCAATGTGGACTTGCCAGATCCTGACGTGCCCATGATCGCGACAAACTCGCCGCGCTCAATCGTCAGATTGACGCCGCGCAGCGCCTGCACTTCGACATCACCGATGCGATAAATCTTCCAGAGGTCTTCGCAGACGATCAAGGGAGCCACAGTGCCTCACACAGAAAAATTTCTGCACCTGCTTATCCGCTGGACGAGTTTCGCGCGATGGGACCGCGTACGTCGATGCCATGGCTCGAGTGACAGTTCCGCCAACGCTAGATCCCGCGATCCCGCCGCCCGCCACGCTGTTGCCCGCCGCCGAAGCCCGGTGGAAGGTCTCCGCCTTTTCGCTCGCCGCGCGGAGACTCAATTCCGGTCACAACCTGATCCCCCTCCTGGATTCCCGCAGCCATAATCTCGACGTATGATCGGTCCGATATGCCCATCTCAACAGGAATGCGTTCCAATTCTCCCGCAGCATCCAGCTTCCAGACTCCCCACTGCCGGTTCACTGGATCAGCAGTTCCGGCCGCTGGCCTCTTGCCTCCGCTGTCTCCATTGCTCTTCGACCCGGCCTCTCCCCTTTCGTCTCGAACCACCTTGGGAGGCACGAAGCGAAGGGCCGCGTTCGGGACCTTCAGCACATCGTCACGCTTGTTGACGACGATGGAGACATTCGCCGTCATACCCGGCTTCAGACGAAACGCCGGATTCTCGAATTCCACCACAACGTCGTAGGTCACGACGTTCTGAATATTGATCGGCGCATTGCGAACCTGACGGACCCGTCCCTGAAAGGCTTCTCCGGGATAGGCATCGACCGTGAAGGATGCGGCTTTGCCGTCGACAATGCCGCCGATGTCGGCTTCACTCACATTGGTATCGACCTGCATCTTGGTCACATCTTCTGCAATCAGAAACAGGGTCGGGATAGAGAAGCTGGCGGAAATACGCTGGCCGACCTCGACCAACCGAGAAATCACCACCCCGTCGACCGGTGAACGAATCACCGTATACTTGAGATCCAACTCGGCCGCTTGCAACATGGCTTCCGCCTGCTTGACGGCGGCTTCGGTCACTTTCAGCTGCGCGACGGCCCCCTCGGAAGCCGTCAATGCCACATCGACTTCATTCTGCGAGATAAACTGTTGGCCGATGAGCGACTTGGCTCGATCCAGTTCGCGCCGCCGCTGAGCAAGATCGATCCGCGCCTTCTCAAACGCGGCCTTGGCATTCGCGAGACTGGCGACGGCCTGATCGCGCCTGGCCTGATAGGGGAAGGGATCGATGCGGGCGACGACTTGATTCGCCTTTACCTTGGAATTGAAATCCGCATGCAGGCTCTCGATCATGCCCGAGACCTGGCTTCCGACCTGGACCGTTGTAATGGGATTGATCGTGCCCGTGGCGGTGACCAGCGAGACGACGGTGCCACGCTCGACCGGCACCGTACGGTAGCGGATAGGGGCTTTCCGCTCACCGTTGAAAAATACGTACCCGGCGATGGCCAGGCCGAGCAGCAGCACCCCGACAATGATACTGACACGGCGCATGAACAGGCGTTCCTCTTCGCCAAGTACTGTCCGGCATTCTAGCAGAAAACAATTTCACGATGTCAGGCAGAGCCCCGCGCGTGGACCTCATGTGGGACGGCGGGACAAAAGACAACGGCCGTTTGCCGGAGAGGCAAACGGCCGTTCGTTCAGAGTGTCCACCGGCAGCGGACCTGTGTGGAGCCAATTAGGGGCTGACGGTAATGCGATCCTTGATGTCGTCGAAGACGTCCTTGGTCACGACATTCTTCGCGACGAGCTCGCCTTTGACGCGATAGGGACGGTTGCTGACGATGCGGTCAGCCACATCCTGCGTAATCCCGAGCGTGAGCACGAGATCCGCAGACGGCGCCTTGTTGATGTTCAGCAGCGGCGCAGCCGGTGCCGCCGCATCGAAGGGGGACGGCGCAGGTGCGGCCTTCGGGGAAGCAGAACCACCGCCTCCAAGCGGCGCGGTCAAGGCCGGAGATTCCATCCCCGATGACAGGGATCGCGACCGTTCCTTCATCTCTTTCTGATACCGCGCGACCAATGACTTCAATTGTTCATTGTGCCGGCGGGCTTCTTCATACTCCTGCTTGACGCTTCGGTTTTGCGCGCTCAGCTGCTTGACCTTGTCTTCCAGTTCCTTGGTCCTGACGTCGATGGTATCGCGCTCTTTATCACGCCCGTGCTGGATCCGTTGAAGCTCATCGCGCGCAATCTGGCTTTCGGATCCGAACTTGGCGTTCAAATCCTTCAAGGTCTTGACCTGTTGCTCCAGGGCATTTTTCTGCGCTCGCGCGCGCTCCAGTTCACCCCTGGTGGCATCGGCATCGGCAAGCGCCTCATGATATTTCTTGTCACTTACGCACCCGCTGACGGCCATCGCGCTCATCAGCGCAAGCCCAGCCATCCACACATGCCTCATGCGACCCTCCCTGTTCGATCCGGACCGATCGGACTGCTGCTCTCTTGTTGTGTGTATGCCATCACTTCAACTTTGTCAACAAGTTTGCCGATTGCGCAGGGCCGGCCGGCAAGTTCCCTCTGACCAAAACACCGCGCCGCCAAATGCAACAGCGCTTGACTGCCGGTGACCAGTCTGGGATTATGCAACGACTGTTCGGGACAACCACGCAACCACCCGCAGCATCCCACACACCATCTCGCACACACTATGATGAACTGGGGCCCGGAGCTCGCCGTTATTCTCGGCATCATTGAAGGTCTGACGGAGTTTCTCCCCGTCTCCTCGACTGGCCATCTGATTCTCGTCGGGCACGCCCTCGGATTTACGGGGGATATCGCGTCCAACGTGGAGATTTCCATTCAGCTGGGGTCGATTCTCGCGATCATCGCGTACGAGCGCGCAAAACTGGCGTCGCTGGCCTCCCATGCGCTACGGGAACAACAGGACTTTCGCTCGTTGATCGCGAGCCGGGGGACGAAATCCTGGGCTGCGACCATTCAGGAATCGATCACGGCCCAACCCAATCTGTGGTTCGTCATCGGATTGGGCCTGGCCTTCCTGCCCGCCGCGCTGGTGGGATTCCTCGCGCATAAGTCGATCAAGGCCTACCTCTTTTCGCCGATCACCGTTGCCATCTCATTAATTGTGGGCGGCATCATCATTCTGGCGGTCGAACGCATGCAGAGCCGCGTGCGCGTGAAGGAACTGCTGCAGGTGACGCCACGATCGGCCCTGATGGTGGGCCTGGCCCAATGCGCCTCCTTGATTCCAGGGATGTCCCGCTCAGGCTCGACCATTGTCGGAGGCCTGCTGGCCGGCCTCGACCGGCGCGTGGCCACCGAGTATTCTTTCTTCCTGGCCCTCCCGACCATGATCATCGCCACGATCTATCAGATGCTGAAATCGCAGGCCTCGTTTTCGCAGGATGACTACGTGGCGCTCGGGATCGGCCTGGTGGTGTCGTTTGTGGTGGCCTGGGCTGTGATCGCCGCCTTCCTCACCTTCGTGCAACGCCACAGCCTCAGCGTGTTTGCCTACTACCGTATGGTCCTGGGCGTCATCGTGCTGCTCGTAGTCCGATAAATTCATCCACCATCAGGAGTCGAACCGTCATGGCAAGTAACATGGACAGCGTCCACGTCTACGATACGTGGGTCAAAGGCAAGAACGGCAAACTGCACTTCGACGTGATGACGACCAGCCAGGAAAAAGCCCTGACGCTGGCGAAACAGTATCTGGTGGGAATCGGCGAACCGGGAGCGGTGATTACGCTCAAGGAATGCCAGTTCTGCCATACGGAACCGCTCGCGATGTTTTCCGTCGAGCAGCAGCGGCAGTTCCGGGAGCAAGGCGGGTTTATCATCACCCTGCCGGTGTGATGGCCTGGAGCGGGCGGGTTACGAGGGGGGCTGCCCGGAAACGACCGGGTGGTCTTCCGGCTCCTTTTCCGTGGCGAAGTGAAGAATCAAAAACACGACTCCCACGGTAATCGCGGAATCGGCCACGTTAAACGCCGGCCAGTGATACCCGTTGAGATAGAAATCGAGGAAGTCGATGACTTCCCCGTAGCGCAACCGGTCTAACAGGTTTCCGACCGCCCCGCCCAGAATTCCCGCCACGCTGAGCCGTCCCATCCAGTCCTCTTTCGGCATGCGCACCATGATCATCGCCAGCAAGCCCACGGCAAAAACCGACGTGAGGCCGAAGAAGACAAATCTGAACGAGCTGCTGCTGGATGAGAGAAAGCCGAAGGCCGCGCCCGGATTGCGAATGTAGGTGATGCTGAAGAGGTTGGTGATGACGGGAATGGACTCATGGAGCCGCATGGTCTCCATAACGGAGACCTTCGTGACCTGATCCGCCACCACGATCGCCAGGCTGAGCAGCCCGAGCAGCAGATAACGGATAGACTGGCTCAACGGACGGCCTCGATACAACGATCGCACAGGGTGGGATGGTCGGCAGACGTCCCCACAGCCGACCGGTAATTCCAGCAGCGCTCGCATTTGGCGCCCGTAGCCTTATCTACCGTCACGGCAAACCCGGGCGACTCCGCGAGATGATCGGCCCGGGTGAGGACCACATCTGACACGATGAAGAACGATGAGAGCTCCTGCTCATACCGCGTCAGAAACTCATGTCGCGTGGCATTCGCCTCGATGACGACCTTTGCCTCCAGCGGCGCGCCGATCACCTTATCTCGACGCCTCACTTCCAGGGCCGCCTGAACCGCCACTCTCACTTCCAAGAGTTGCTCCCACCGCTCCGCCAGCTTCGCATCGGCCCAGCGCGGATCGACCTCGGGGAACATGGCGATGTGCACGCTCTCCGCCTTGGCTTCTGCCCGTACGGACTCGGGCAAGGTCCTCCAGATTTCCTCGGCAGTGAAACTCAGCACGGGCGCCATGAGTTTGGTCAACGCCACCACGATCTCGAACAGCACCGTCTGCGAGCCGCGCCGGAGCGGAGAATCCTTCCGAAACGTATAGAGCCGGTCCTTCAGGATATCGAGGTACACGGCACTCAGATCGACGGAACAGAAATTGTTTAACGCGTGAAAGATCGTATGGAATTCAAACTCGTCATACCCTTTGCGCACGCGCGGGATCAGGTCGCTCAGCCGCATGAGTGCCCAGCGGTCCAGTTCAGGCAACTGCTCGAACGGCACCCGGTCCTGCGCGGGATCAAAATCGTAGAGATTGCTCAGCAGGAAGCGGCAGGTATTGCGAATCTTTCGATAGGCCTCGATCAGGTGATTCAGGATCTCCTGGGAAATCCGAAGGTCTTCGCGATAATCCTGGGCCGATACCCAGAGACGAAGGATTTCCGCACCCGATTGCTTGATGACATCCTGCGGCGCCACGACGTTCCCCGCCGATTTGGACATCTTTCGCCCGGCCCCATCCAGCACAAATCCATGCGTCAACACAGCCTTATACGGCGCGCGATGATCGGTGATCACACCGGACAACAGAGCGCTATGGAACCAGCCGCGATGCTGGTCCGACCCTTCCAGATACAGATCCGCCGGATACCATTGGCGTGGCTTGAGAACCGCCGCATAACTCACACCGGACTCGAACCAGACGTCCAGAATGTCGCGTTCCTTTTCGAAATCAGTTCCGCCGCAGCCTTCACATTGGGTGCCGGCAGGAAGCAGCGCGCCGGCCTGATTGGCAAACCAGTAGTCGGTGCCATGTTGCCCGATTAAGTCCGCCACATGGTCGATCACACGCGGATGGGCCAGCACCTTGCCACATTTCACACAGGTAAACCCCGGAATCGGCGTGCCCCAGACCCGTTGACGCGACAGGCACCAATCGGGGCGGTTCTCGATCATCCCGTTGATGCGGTCGCGGCCATAGGCCGGGATCCAGCGCACCCGTTCGATCTCTGCCAACGCTTCTTTCCGCAGATCATTGGTCTCCATGGAGACGAACCACTGCTCGGTCGCGCGAAAGATCACCGGCTGCTTACACCGCCAGCAATGGGGGTACGAGTGATTGAGCGAGCCGTGGCCAAGCAGTCGACCGTTCTCCGTCAGGCGCTCCACGATTTTCGGATTGGCCTTAAAGACATGCTGACCGGCAAACTCAGGAACCGCCTCAGTGAATTTGCCGCCATTGTCTACTGGGGCCAGGATTTCGAGTCGCTCACCGACACTGGCCTTGGCATTGTGATCCAGCACCAGCAGGTAGTCTTCCATGCCGTGGCCCGGCGCAATGTGCACACAGCCGGTTCCCTGCTCCAACGTCACGAAATCGCCCAGGAGCAGCGGCGAAAGACCCGTGGTCAGTGGCCGTTGCGTCTCTAACCCCTCAAATCCCTCGCCGCCTTTTTTCACCGCGACGATGGTGTAGGCCGTCAGATTGCAGGCCTTGGCCACCGACTCGACCAACTTCTCGGCCATGACCAGCAATTCGTCCCCGACCAGCACAAACGCATAATCGATGTCGGCATGGAGACAGACCGCCTGGTTGGCCGGCAAGGTCCAGGGCGTGGTCGTCCAAATCAGCACCGATGCCTGTTTCGCTTCGGCAGGGAACGAAAGCGGCCCAAACCTCTTGCTCAACACAGAAAGCGGACTGACCAGGGGGAACTTCACATAGACCGACGGCGATTTGTGGTCCTCGTATTCCACCTCGGCCTCGGCCAAGGCGGTCTGGTCTTGCGTGCACCACAAAACCGGCTTCAAACCCTTATAGACGCCGCCGCGCTCCACAAACCGGCCGAACTCGCGGATGATGGTGCCCTCATAGGCCGGGTTCAACGTGAGATAGGGCTGCTGCCATTCGCCCAACACACCCAGCCGTTGAAACTCCTCCCGCTGAATCGCCACATACTTTTCCGCATATTCCTTACAGAGCTTGCGGATCGCCAGCGCATCCAAGTCCCGCTTCTTGTCTCCGAGTTCCTTCAGGACTTGATGCTCGATGGGCAGGCCGTGGCAATCCCACCCCGGCACGTAGGGGACCTGATAGCCCGACATCGTCTTCGATTTGACGATGATGTCTTTCAGAATTTTGTTCAGGGCATGGCCGATATGGATCCGCCCGTTCGCATAGGGCGGCCCGTCGTGCAGGATGTATTGCTCCCGCCCCCGGCGGGATTCTTGAATCCGCTCGTACAACCGTTCCTGCGTCCAGCGGGCCAGCATCGCCGGCTCCCGCTGCGGCAGGTTTGCCTTCATGGGGAAGTCGGTCTTCGGCAAATTGAGGGTCGATTTATAGTCCATAGGATGATCTATCCGAGGAACAAACCGAGGAACAAAAGAGTTATGAAGTGCGCGTAAAAATAGGACTATACCGAAACGAGGCGAGAGGAACCAGTGGTTTGTTCTTGCAGGATCGTCAAAAGCGTCTATCGGCAAGGCCGCAGCGAGGGAGCGTGTGAGGCGTACCCCTAGCGGTACGTCGAACATGCGAGCGACGCGAGAACGCCGCAGGCGGCCTTTCTCAACAGCTTGCTAGCTGAGCGCCATCATGCGGTCCAACGCCACCTTCGCCCACTGCTTTTCGTCATCCGGAACCACGATCCGGTTCACGACATGACCATCGGCAAGGTTTTCCAGTGCCCAGCAGAGATGCGGGGCATCGATCCGGTACATGGTCGCGCATTGGCAGACCGTGGAGGACAGGAAGAACACCTTCTTGTCCGTCTGCTCGTGCTTCAGGCGATTGACCAGATTCAGCTCGGTACCAACCGCCCAGGTGGTGCCCGCCGGCGCCGCCGTAATGGTGCGGATGATGTACTCCGTCGAGCCCACCAGATCGGCCTTGTTCACCACATCCTCATGGCATTCGGGATGCACGATCACTTTCACATCCGGGTACTGCTTGCGGAAATAGTCCACGTGCGACGGCTGAAACATCTGGTGGACGCTGCAATGGCCCTTCCAGAGAATCAGCTTGGCCCGCTGAATCGCCTCCACGGAATTGCCACCGCGCGGCATGTAGGGGTCCCAGACGATCATCTGCTCGCGGGGGATACCCATCTTGTTGGCCGTGTTGCGGCCCAGGTGCTCATCGGGGAAAAACAGGATCTTCTCGCGACGCGCCCAACTCCACTCGATAACCTTCCGCGCGTTCGAGGAGGTACAGGTGAGCCCGCCATGTTCGCCGCAGAACGCCTTCAAGATCGCGGCTGAGTTCACATAGACCGCAGGCATCACCGTCTCTTCGACCGGCACCACTCGCCCGAGTGCATCCCAGCACTGTTCGACCTGCTCGATGGCCGCCATGTCGGCCATGGAACAGCCCGCCGCCATGTCAGGGAGAATGACCGTCTGATTGGAGCGGCTCAACACATCCGCGGTTTCCGCCATGAAGTGGACACCGCAGAACACGACGTACGGCCGGTCGGAACGCTGTTCGGCCACCTGCGCGAGAATCAGGGAATCGCCGCGAAAATCAGCATGCTGAATCACTTCATCGCGCTGATAATTGTGGCCGAGGATCATCACCCGGTCGCCCAGCGTCCGTTTGGCCGCGCGGGTCCGTTCGAAGAGTTCTTCGGCAGACAAGGATTGATAGTCGGTAATGGGACGTGGAAGCGTGGCGACCGTTTTCACCTGCAGCCTTTCGGTTGAGTCCATACCCTATGTCACGAAGAGACACAGCCATAATAATTCTACGACACCCCCTTACACACAAGCAATGAAACGACTCCCGAGAATAGGCTCTCTCCCTTAGCCCGCATTATTCATGAGAGTTCGTGACGAAACCGCCAAGACGCCACGCGAGACGGGCGCGCGGAGCTCCGAGAGGTCGAGGCATACTTGAAACAGAGAGGTGGCTCCGGTTGGTTGGACAGCCTAGGCCATTCCTTAAGTGGTGCCTGGCGGGTTGCTGATTACGCGGCCGTGAGCCGTGTCGTCAGATGGTCAGAGTACACCTGGTCGGGCGTCTGGCCGTCAAGTGCCTGATGAGGCCTGGTCTGGTTGTAGAACATCAGGTAGCGTTCCAAGCCCTGATGCGCCGCCCCAACAGTCTCGTACGCGTGCAAATAGACCTCCTCATATTTAATGCTCTTCCAGAGTCGTTCCACGAACACGTTGTCTCGCCAGCAGCCTTTTCCGTCCATGCTGATCTGAATACCGTGGTGTGTCAGCAACCCCGTGAACTCTTGGCTAGTAAATTGGCACCCTTGATCGGTATTGAAGATCTCCGGCGTGCCATAGTGGGCCAGGGCATCCCGGACGGCCTCCAGACAGAAATCGGTCGTGAGCGTGTTGGAGAGCCGCCACGCCAATACCCGGCGACTCGCCCAGTCCAAGACGGCGAACAGATAGACGAAGCCGCGCTTCATCGGAATATAGGTGATATCGGCCGCCCAGACATGATTCGGCCGCGAGATCGCCAAGTCGCGCAAGAGATAGGGGTACACCTGATGGGCCGGATGCCGACGGCTGAGAGCCGGCTTCCGATACAGGGCCTCCAGGCCCATGCGTCGCATCAGGGTGGCCACGTGCCGCCGTCCAATGGCCTGGCCCTCTCGCCGGAGGAGATCGCGCAGCATCCGGGCTCCAGCAAAGGGATACTGCAGATGCAGCTCGTCAATCCGACGCATCAGGGCCAGTACCGAGGCAGAGAGGGGCGTCGGCTGGTAGTAGGCCGTCGAGCGAGACACCCCGAGGAGCTGACATTGCCGCACGACGGACAGTGTGTGCGTGCGGTCGATCATCGTTTTGCGCTCAGCAAGCCCGCCTTGGTGAGCGCCCCTTCTAAAAAATCATTCTCCAGCGCGAGTTGCCCGATCTTTGCGTGAAGGGTCTTGAGGTCCGGGGTGTCCGCCGTCGGTTTCGTCCCGCCAAACACGTCCGCGGCCCGCGTCAGCAGTTGCTGCTTCCATTCGGTGATCTGGGTGGGATGGACGCTGAATGGCTCGGCCAATTCGGCTAGCGTCTTGTCGCCTTTGACTGCGGCCAACGCCACTTGGGCCTTAAAGGTCGCTCCGTGATTCCGTCGTGTTCTCTTCATCGCCTCGCTCCTCTGGTTCGCCACCACCTG
>JADYYH010000069.1 GCA_020853775.1 Nitrospira sp. | reverse complement strand
GCCTGATCGGCGCGTCCCTTCCGTGCCCCCGCTTGCCGCTGCAGTTCCATGCGTTCGCGTGTGGTCAGTTTCATCACGCCCTCCAGAGGCCCGATGATACTCCCATTTACACGTTACAGGCCACTAGGGATGTCCCTTGGATAGGCTGTAACGAACCCAAGAAAATCGCGAGAATCGGGAAGAGAACACAATTGGAAGGGGATCGTGCGTAAACCGGTCTCAACAGGACAACTGATGTGGATGGCCGTGCGAGGTGAAATATGGCTTCGCCAGATATACCCGGCCGTGACAAGGGTCCGACTTTGGGTTGTCGGCTAGAATCGAGGCGAACGGTCTGGGCCACGCCGTTGTAGCACTGACGCAACGCGAGAGACCTCTACGTCGAGGATCAATGATCCCGATTGCCTTATGCGAACCTTGTACGGACCCTACCCCTTTCCCTTCTGAGCGAACACGGTCGCATCGCAGGCGATGTACTTAATTTGTTTCATCGGCACTATGATGACCTCTTTGGCCGAATCCACTTCCAGTACTTCCATGTCTTCACTGATGGTATGACGAATGGCATCCTTCACCAGCAGTTCCTGATTATCGGCAAACACGACTTTCACCCAATATTGCACGAGACGCGCTCCTTGTTAGAGATGATGGCTCTCGGTTTTTCCCAATTCCTGCGAGCGTTGCGTGGCGGCTTCGACGGCCGACATCAACGTGGCCCGCAGCCTGCCCTGTTCCAATGCATTCAACCCGGCAATCGTGGTCCCGCCGGGAGAGGCCACCCGGTCTTTTAATACGGCCGGATGCTCGCCCTGTTCCAACACCATGCCGGCCGCGCCGGCCACCGTGTGCGCCGCCAACAGCTGCGCGGTGGATCGCGGCAGACCGGCCAAGACCCCGCCGTCCGCCAGCGCTTCGATCATGGCAAACACATACGCCGGGCCGCTTCCGCTCAAACCGGTCACAGCGTCCAACAACCGTTCTTCCACCACCACGGCTACGCCCACCGATTCAAATAATTGCCGGGCGGTCTCACGATCTTCAAAAGACACGTCCGGCGCGAGGCTCATCGCCGTCACACCATCGCCGATCGCGGATGGCGTATTCGGCATGGCGCGAATTAGTCTGGTCGCGGCGGGTAGATGATGTCGCATGCGCGACAAGGGATAGCCCGCAGCCACCGAAATCATGAGCGGATGCGAATCAAGTGAAGATGCGAGCTCTCTCAGCACCTCGTCGAGCACCTGCGGTTCGACGCACAGCACCACGATGTCCGCCCCTTGAACCGCCACCCGATTGTCGGCCGTTACGACTACACCGACTGTGTGGCCCAAGAATTCGCGTCGGGAAACAAGCAGGTCGCTGACGGCGAGACGATCCGGCGTGGTTAGGCCTTTCCGCAACAGGCCGGCCACCAACGCTTCGGCCATGTTGCCGCCGCCGACAAAACCGATCTGCCGTTCGGTCAACATGGCGCGATTATACGGAGGCCGTTCAAGCCGGCGCAACTTGCAACCGCCGGGAGGGGTTGTTATAGAGTGATTGTCCATACGCCATCATCGTCCTTTTAAGCAGAACGGAGCCGACATGAGATGCATCCTCTCGCTTGTCATCCTGGGAGTTCTCCTGCTGTTCGGCGATCCGAGCTGGGCCCGCCGGGAGGCCTTGACCGCCGAGCAAAAGAGCCAGATGGAACACATCGACCGGGTGTTGATCACGGTCCTGGCCCTTTCGGACAAGGGCGCCATCGAGGCCGGCCCGCTCGTCGAGGTCGTGGCCAATCGCATAAAGGAATTCGGTTATACCCCGGTGACGGACCCGGCGCAGCCGCACGATGTCGAGTTGAAGATCAAATGCGAGCAGAAAAAGACCTGGGAAGGCACGACCACGATGGGGAGCGATGCCGATCTCCCCGATGCTCCGTCGCGCATTTGGAAGGGACCGGCCTGCCAGCTCGGCTATCTGCTCAACGGCAAAAAAATGGCCTGGCGCAAGGAGGTCCGCACAGACTTCGATGATGCCCAGGCTGCGGCGACGCTCGCGAAGGCGACCGACCCCACGGCCTTTGCCATGGCCAAGTTACAAGCCCGTCTGGAAGAGTACGATTTCCCCGCCCTCATCACCGCTGAATGGGGACAGGAATCACGCTTGTTTGGTCTCTACGACGATCCCAAAACGCCGGTAGCCCGCAAGGTGAAACTCGTCGCGTTGTTCGGAGACCTCTTCTCCGTGAAGGCCATTCCGCGCTTGCTGGACGGGCTCAATGGGCCCGATCGGAGCATCGCCAAAGCCTCCGCGCTGGCCCTCGGCAATATCGGCCAGAAAGACACGATTCCCGTCCTGATCAAAACGATGAAAAACGGCGCGCCGGACCTACGAGCGCCTGCGGCAAAGGCGTTGGGGATTGTCGGCGCCTTGCACGGGGACTTCACCATCGTCGATCCCTTGCTCGAGACGCTGAACACTGAAGATGTGGCCGTGAAAACCGAGGTCGCCTGGGCGCTGGGAAAATTGCCGGATATGAAGGCGTATGAACCGCTCTTCGCGCTCCAGAAATCGCTGTACCATGTTCATGAAAACGATGCCGACCCGAGCCTTGTCAAATTGAAGGAAGCCGTCAATTGGAGCATCAAGCAAATCGATACCTGGGAACACGTACAATGAGTGATGGGCTGTGCATCGGCCAGTGCGGACGTGTGGTCGGCGCATCGGTTCTCGCGTTATCCATGCTGATGGCAGTCGCTGGGATAGGACTGGCTCAAGTGGTCGGAGAAGAAGCGGAGCTCGATCGGCTCAGGGCCAAGGCAGAAGACGCGATGGGGAATGATGATGCGGAAGGCGCGGCCATGAACATGGGCCGCGCAGCGTTGATGGCGGCGCAGCTCGGCAAACGTCAGACCGAACCGGCGTTGCGGCAGGTGTTCAAGGCCACCGAACACCTGTATCGATCACAGGAACATGGGTATCGAGGGCTGGCCCTTTTCCGGCGGGCCGGCGGGGAACTTCCCGCCTCAGCCGGCGTGTGCGGCAGCCTCCAGCTGGCCCAGCTTGAACTACAGCATGCTCAGGAAACCCTTTTGGCATCGGAGCCGACGGACAAAGTGAATCCCCCATCCCCCCGACTGCCCGCCGTCCGCCAAACCACAGAAGATTGGATGATCGTGCTGTCGTCGATGCAGAGCGAATTTCGCTGCCCAAGCTAACAGGCCGTTGAAAAACGCCGTCAGCTTCGTTCTCGCATCGCTCAGAGACTCAACCTACCGCAAGGGTACGCCTTGTATCTCAGAATTCTGGTACATGAAGACTCGCGGAATGTGACAGATTGATACGCCTACGGTCCCATGAGACCGTAGCCGAGCCGGGTCGTCACGTTCCCCCCTACGCAAGCCCGAACAGTTGCCTGGGCCAGCCAGCCCGCATGACGACAAGGACGGGCTTCACGAAGGAGGAGGCGATGCAACCTTCGTCGGTCTGTGTAGGGATTGATATTTCGAAAGCCCAGCTGGACCTCGTGGTGGAGCCGTGAGGGGAAGCGCTTACTGTGCCCTCTGATGATCAGGGGCTCGCGAGTCTGATCCAGCGGCTCAGCCAGATTGGGCCGAGGCGGATTGTCGTCGAAGCCACCGGCGGTCTGGAACGGGTACTACTGCGAGCCCTGGTGGACGCCGCGTTGCCGGTCATCGCGGTCAATCCGCGCCAAGTGCGGGACTTTGCCAAGGCCACCGGCCAGTTGGCGAAGACCGACGCGCTGGATGCGGCCGTCTTGGCGCGCTTTGCAGGTGTGATCCAACCGCCGGAGTGGGCGCGCACCGGTTCGTACGGCCCTCTACATGGCGACGTTGGTGGCGACGCGCTGGAATCCGGTCATCCGAGAGTTCTCTCGGCGTCTGCGTACCGCAGGCAAGCCACCGAAGGTGGCGTTGGTCGCAGCCATGCGCAAGTTGCTGACCATTCTCAATGCGATGGTGCATCATGGAACTCTCTGGCGATCTGTGGTGGTGCAGGAGGCTTGATAGTTAAGACAGTTGCTCGCCTCCTCGCATTGCTGCGGCCTCGCTGAACGGCCTTTTTGAACGACCTGCAGGATCACGCCCACAACATCACATATGATGAACTCTAGCCACGCCGCCGGCGGGCCGTTTCCGCATCCTGCGGCAGCTAGTCGTCTTCGGGATTAATGATATGCAACCCGGCTGGACGGCAGGCGGCCAATAGTTGCTTGTCTGCGCTGACGACCGTCAACCGGAGCGGCTTCAACTCCAGAGCTAAGGCCAGATGCAGGAGCTGCGGCGAGCGCAGGGCCGGATAGTCCAAAATCAATTCCTTCGCGGCCAGATAGGTCTCCATCGTCGGCGAGATAAACTGAAAAAGCCCTTGCGAGGCTTCCATCTCGAACTTGTACAAAACGGAATAACAATCGTCCCGCGTGATTTCTCCCTGCTGCGAACGAATGGATAAGGCCGAATAAAAATCCGTAACGCTCCACATGGGCAGAATGGCGACCTTCCCGCGTTTCACCATGAGCTTGTTGACGATACGCGTCCCTCGCTCCATGCTGTAACGTTTGACCAGCGCCGTGGAATCAAAATAGTAATAGGGCATCCTACCCCCTCCCCTTCAAGAGACTGTCGGCCAACGGCGATTGGAGCTTGGAGAGGCGATCCTGCAGCTCATCCAGCGGCAATTCTTCATAGTAGCCCTGCTTGCGGAAGATGCTCACGATGTCGCTCTTCAGCACCTGCTGCGTATCGGCGGTCAGCCGTTCACGCAGATGTTTCTTCATCGCCTGGCTGGACATCCGGCGCCCGCCGCCGGCCTCTCCCGCTTTCCGGGTCCCTATCTTTCCCATTCCCTCTCCTCTCTCCTATGGTGAATTGCAGCCGTTAACGACTGAGCGGCGGTTGAGCCGCCTCTTTCGGACAACCAGACGGCGCAGAGGACGACACCGATAAGTCCCTCTCTCCGTAGATATGCGCGGCTACCGCGCGGGCCAAGTCTGACGAAAACTCCTGCTGCATGACACGAACGGCCTTGGCCGCGGCCTCGCGTTCCGTCACATGCCCTTCTTTCCCGCCTTTCGATACCGCACCGATCACGCGATGAGTCGAGGCTTCCTCGATCACGGCATCCGTACACCACCGCACATAGCGAAACTGGGGATCAGGCACTTCGATCGGCCACATCCGCACGGTTCCGGTGATCAACAATTCCGCCGACGCTGCGCCAGGGCCATGGCCGACGACGGAGAACCCTTCCTGCGCCAGCCCATCGATGAGCGCCCGCTCGAGCGGCTCCGCCTGCTCACCTGAGACCTTCACGGCCATGCCCAAATTCGCCGCGAGATACTCCTCCAGTTCAGCGGTCAATTCGGCCACCCGATAGGAGGCAGGCTGCCCCTGCCCGTTCGACCGGATTGTGCGCAGGTCGGTGTTGTAGGCTTCGCGGAGGATCAGATTCTTGGCGGCTCGCTTCAGATTCCGCACGTGTGCCAGCTTGTCCTGGGCCTGATGCGCTTCCGTCACTTCCGTCTGAATCGACCGATCGAGGTCGGCCAGACGTTCCAGCATCGCCGATTCGGCTTGCGCCCGGTTCATGCCTGCCAGAGCATAGTACTGTCGCGCCTTTTGGTCAAACCAGGTATCGAGGATCTGCACATTTTCCAGCACCTTATCCGTCGTCACCCGTGTGACATTGTCCAGAATCAGTTTGCGTTGCGTGTTCGTCTGCCCGCGGGATTCGACGACCAGGTACGACTCCCAATCCTTGGCCTGCGCGGTAATTTCAGCTTTAAAGATCCGTGACACCGCCGCATAGGCCTGTTCAGTGGCCTGCGGGCGGGAATCGGCCTGGCCCACGCCTACGAGATACTGCGTGGAAGGAAATTGGGGACTATTTCCATCGATCCAGGCCGGGCGGGATGCCTCGCCGACCCACCCGCATCCAGCACACAAGAGCAGGACCAGAGCCACGAAGCTGATTCGCGTCCCTCGATCCAAGGCCATGGCTCCAACTGCCCTCATAACATCACCCGTTCGATCAGAAACAGCGTTTGCCCAGCCCGCAGAAGGAGAGGACGCGGGGCCTCGACCTGCGGCGTTCCATTGCCTCGAACCATGGCTTGAATCCGGCTCTCATATTCGCCGGGCGGCACCCACAGGCGGGAAATCTGAATCTCATCCGGCAAGGTGCGCCAACTTCTGGTGTCGGCAGATTCCGACGCCACGGCCAGCCCATGCGCGAGGACACCCACCAGTAATCCGACCCACAGCGCATCGCCTTTGTTCACCGCATGCTGCGAGCCGCGGGTGGCGGCCTCGGCCGCGGCAAATTTCATGGCCGCCCGGGCGAGAGCCTTCGTCGTAATTCCAGGCATGCGATCGGAGAGGGATCGCTCGGCCAGCGCGGTGCCATTGTAGACTAATTCGGATGTGGCAGAAATCGGCTCTCCTCCTCGAGGGATCAAGGTCACCGTCTCATGCACCACCTGCGTTTTCTGCAGGATCAGTTTGGGCAAGGCCACCCGCACGACTCGTCCGTTCAAGCCGTACAGCACACTGTCCGCCACGCGGCGTTCCTGACGATTGGACGCATGGATGACGCCGCGATTCAGCAGGACCAACTGCAGCGCGCTCAGACTGATGGGAATGTCGAAAAACGCGTCTTCCTTGCGCGGCGCGCGGCCATTATAGCCGATCACGACAATCTGGGCGAGATTCTGTTGCTCGGCACGAGGCATCCACTGCGTGCCGGGAAACAGGCGCTTATAGTCTTCGAACTCTGTCGTCATATGCAGCGCATCGGTCGTCCTCAGTAAGTCCGCGCGGAGCATCGGCGGCATGGGCGTCCGGGCCCA
This sequence comes from Nitrospira sp., assembly GCA_020853775.1. Lineage (GTDB taxonomy): Bacteria > Nitrospirota > Nitrospiria > Nitrospirales > Nitrospiraceae > Nitrospira_A. Next base: position 6,764 of record JADYYH010000069.1, on the reverse strand, counting down.
TGTCTTCGTCGCCTCGTAAATGTCATAGGCCTTCCGATAGGCGATGAAGGCGTTATTCAGATCGCCGGTCGACTCGTACAACACGCCGGTCAGATAACGGGCAAAGGCATCTTCCCGGTAGCCGTCCTTTTCCTTGGCGGTATCGGACAAGACGTTCAGCCGATGATCGATCTGCCGGGCTTCGACGACGGCTTCCATCAGCTGCCCCATCGCGGCGTAATTCAGCGCCTTGATGATGTTGATCATCACATGTTCATAGGGATCGCCTTCATACGGCAGGACGTTGTCGTTGGTCAGGAAGGCCGCGGTCTCGGTCCTGATCGTCCTCGTATAGAGCCGTTCGACTTCCTGCGCCGCCGATTCAAGCTGGGTATTGCTCTGCATGTATTCGCCGGCGAGATGAAGGGTCATGCCCCGATCCATACTGTAGAGGAGACGATTGCGCGGACCGTATTCTGACTCCGCCTCCGCCATGATGGCATCAGCCCGTCGCGCGTCGTGCGCCGCCAGGCTTTGATCGATGAGAAGGTAGTGGTTGGAGGACAGCCCGCAGCCGGACAGCACACACACCAGAGTCCAACAGATCAACGACAACGAGGGCCAAGAAATGAAACGGCCTCCCTGAGGGGAGGCCGTGGTCGATGTGAGGTGGGGTCTCAACTGAATACGTCTGGCTAAAAAATCGTGCGTTTCTTTTCGATGACTTTCTTGATCTTCTTCTGGCCGAACCAGGACTTCACATTGTTCTCCATGTCGACCATCTCCAGATCGATCTGGTAGAAGACCGCTTTGGCCCCGTCCTGTTCGTCAAGTATCGTAGCGATACTGCCGCGCATCATATAGTCCGCGCCGATTTCCTTGCCCGGCGCTTTTTGCGTATCTTCGCGGGCGTGAACCGCTTGCTCCCGGCGTTCCTCGCGCACCTCATCCCGTTCGCCCTTAGCCGCGACGAACGTGACTTTCTGCGAGTTGGTCAATTCACGCTCCAGGTCATTTACGAACGTCTGCACGTTGATATGCTCATGGCTCTTATTGAGCACCGTCCCGACGATCACCACGGGCTGACGATTCTTGCCTTTGGTAAAGTTGCCGAGCCAGGGATTCGCGAGGGCTTCCTTCACCATGGCCTCAGCGACCATTTGGGAATCCGTATCGTTCCACCGCCCGCTGAGGTCGGTCACCGTGCCCGTATCGACACGCGTCACCTTGGTCTCGTGTCCGCACCCGCTGGCTGCGGCGGCACATCCCACCAGCAGCCCCACCGCACATGCCCGCAACCCCGAACGCTTCCGCCACTCGATCATGCTCACTCCTCCCGGCAACAGGCTCGGATCACGCCTCGATTATTTCGTGGCCCGCTTGTCCTCTTCTTTCTCCAGACGATCGAACAACCGGTCGGCATTTTTGCGCACGAAGTCCCGGACCTGGCTGTTGAGTTCCTTGGCCTGCTCCAGATTGTTCTTCATATCTTCGAGGCTGAGCTTGGTGAGGACATAATAGGTGCCGGACTTCTCATCCTTGTACCGGTCCATGGGCTTGACGCCGTTCAGTGTGACGGCGGAGAACGTTTTCACAGCCCGCTCGATGTTCTGCTCTTCACTGTTGCGGGAGAAATCACCCGCCGTCGTGGAGGCGGCATAGTCGCGCATGAGGTAGGCAGTATACGTTTCAAAGGTCTTGGCGATTTCCGCGCGGCTGCGATTCTCCGCCGTGTCCCAGGCTAACGGTTCGTTCCGCACGCCCACCACCGAGCCGACGCCATAGAAGGATTTATCGCTTTTTTCATTGAACGCACCGGATCCCTTCTTGACCCAGTTCGGAGGACCACCGCAGGCCGTCAACCCGATAATGAGCACAAGCGCCAGCGCGCTCCCGGTGAACTTCGAGAAAGCCCCCTCTGCTCTGCTCATACGATTCCTCCTTGGTGTGGTACCTATGAGACCCGATGGCTCGGTTGTATGCGGCAAGATGGTGGAAAATCGATGTGTGTGGTTCACTGGATAACGCGACACAATAGCGCGAAAAAACGAGTTTTTATGCTAACATGCACCCCCAAGGCTGTCAACGCGGAACCGGTTTTGCGGTTGACGTCCGCACGCCGCAACCAAAACATTTTTACGTAGTATGCGCGAAGGAGATCACACAGATGGCTGACGTTCAGATTGAAGACGGCATCATTCGGGTCGTTCAACTCGATATTCAGGATCCGAAGGCGGCCGCCGTGCTGGCGGAATATCCGCAGGTGCGTTGGCCCGAGATCACGCGTCGGGCGTTGAAGATCGGACTGGGGTATCTGAAAGGCGGCGGCAAAGACTAGCCGTGGCGTGAGAAGCACGACGTCGCAACCGGCCCCCTCTCGGCACAGAAGGCTCAATCGGGTCTGACGATATTGCAGGTGGGTCAGGAATGCTGCTAGGGGGCGGGCTTCTCACCGGGAGCGCGATCACCCTGAACGGCGCGGGTGGCGCGCTCACTCTGGCCGCCTAATTCCAGATACCGGCGAAAGGCGTCGATCGACTTCTGTGGCTCATTCAAATGGTCGGCGTACAGCGTGCCTAACGAAAAATAGACATCGGTATAGGCGGGATTGACAGCCAGTGATTGCAGCATCGCCCGCTCCGCCTCCTGGTGCTGGCCTTTCTTTTCGAGGACCAGCGCCAATGAGTAGTGGGAGTCCGGATTTTGGGGTGCGTGCTGGACCGCGGCCTGCGCCGCCGCCAATGATTCCTCGAGGTTAGGCAACACTTCCAGACGGATAAAACTTTTCAACACATACGCGTCGCCGAAAGACGGATCGTAGGTGATCGCGCGATTGAGCCGTTCCAGCGCTTCTTCCGCCGACTTCTGCTGCTGCAACAGGGCGAACGCCTGTTCATATTGAACCCGGGCTTCCTTCATCCGGTCCGCTTCGGTGCTCGGTTCCTTGCCGAGGGAAAACATCTCTTTCCGCCCTTCGACGAGGATGACATCGCCGTCTCCCTCGAGTTGAAGGAGCTGCGGATGTTGCCCACCGTTGGTCTCACGCTCGACATCCTGCTTTACCTGGGTCGCGAGTTCACTGGCCATAATCCAGCCGTTCTTATTCAGATCCGCCGCACCCTTCAGCCCGGCCACCAGCGCCGTCACGAAGGCACTCTGCCCCGACGCGTGAGCGACGGCTTCCTCCTTCTCGCCCGCCATGAGCACTTGTACGGACCGTTTCTCAGTGTCATCTTCCGGCGACAAGCGCCCTTCCAGCGAGAGCGGCTGCGGCGCCGTCACGTCCCAGCCGCGCAGGTTGGCATCGAACACCAGGAGGATATGTTTGGAAGCAGATCGCCGACTGAACTCTTTGAGCTGATCCAGAGTAATGGCTTTGGCGGGATTGTTGAGTTGCGCATCCCACGGCACCACAAAGCCCAAATCCTTGGATTGAGAATCTTGCGTCGCCCCGGCATGGCCGGTAAAAAAGAAGACGATACGATCCTGCCGCCCTACCTTACGCGGCAGGTAATCGTTGAGGATGTGGAGCAGCCGTTTGGAGGCCGCCTCTTTGTCCTGGATTTCGAGGACCTCATCAAACCCGAGCCCTCGTAACGCCTCAGCGACCGCGTGCGAGCTTTCGAGCGCTCCCGGTACCTTTGGCGCGACGAGATAGTTCTCGACGCCGACGACGACGGCCCATGATTTGTAGTACAGCCCCTCCGGCTTCCCGACCTGGGCAGTCGCGTGATCAGGAGACATTCCGGCGACGCACAAGGCCGCCAGGCAGGTGATCATCCGGGGGAAACTGAGAGATCTCGGCGAACGCATCAGCAGGATGATCCAGTGAACAGCAACGGACTCAGCCTACCCTCGCTCCGTCCCGACTGTCAAGAAAGGCACTCCGCGCTAACGCTTGTCCCATGCGGCCGTTCTCCGCTTGAGAGCGACGACGCACGGCGGCGCAAGGGTTGCAGTTCCTCTGCCCCATCCGCATAATGCCGCACAGATTGAACCGCGCACGGGACAGGCCCGCGCTTTGTGGAGGTATGGCACTCATGAGCGAGAAGATCGATACGCTGTTGAAAGAAGGACGTGTCATTCAGCCGTCCGCCCGGGTCAAAGCGGCGGCGCATGTCCCGGATTACGAGCAGGCGTACAAGGCATCCATTGCCGACCCGGAAGGCTTTTGGGGCGGTGTGGCCAAGGAGCTGGATTGGTTCTCGCCATGGAGCCGGGTCCTCGAATGGAACTACCCCTGGGCAAAATGGTTCGTCGGCGCCACCTGCAATATTTCGTACAATTGTCTCGATCGCCATGCGAACGGCTGGCGCCGCAATAAAGTGGCCATCATCTGGGTGGGCGAAAACGGTGAGGAACGCATCTTCACCTATGGAGAGCTGCTGCGCCAGGTTAACCGGTGTGCCAACGCCCTCAAAGCGCTCGGCTTGAATAAGGGCGATCGCGTCACGATTTATCTGCCAAAAATTCCCGAGCAGGTTGTGGCCATGCTGGCCTGCGCGCGCCTCGGTATCATTCACAGCGTCGTGTATTCCGGGTTCAGTGCGCCGGCCCTTGCGAGCCGCATTCAGGATGCCGAAGCCCGTCTCGTCATCACCGCCGACGTCGGCTACGACCGCGGAAAAACAATTCCCCTCAAACCAGTGGTGGACGCAGCCGTGCAATCCTGCCCCTCCGTAGAAAAGGTCGTCGTGGTGCGGCGGGACGCCCTCAGCGTCGCGCTCACCGCGCCAAAAGAAATCGATTGGAGCGATTGGCTGAAAGAACAGAGCGCCGTCTGTGCCGCGGAGCCGCTCGACGCCGAAACGCCGCTCTACATTTTGTATACGTCCGGAACCACCGGCAAACCCAAAGGCGTCGTGCACGTCCATGGCGGCTACATGGTCGGCACCTACATCACCACGAAATATGTGTTCGACCTCAAAGAAGAGGACGTGTATTTCTGCGTGGCCGACCCAGGCTGGGTGACGGGACACAGTTACATCGTCTATGGGCCGCTGCTGAATGGCGCAACGATCCTCATGGCCGAGGGCAAGCCCGACTATCCGAACCCCGGCCGCTGGTGGGATCTCATCGCGCGGTACGGCGTGTCGATTTTCTACACGACGCCGACCGCCGTCCGGCTCCTGATGAAATACGGCGAAGACTGGCCGAAGAAATACGACCTGTCCACGTTGCGCATTCTCGGCAGCGTCGGCGAACCCATCAACCCTGAAGCCTGGGAATGGTTCTATCGCGTGACCGGCAGTGACAAACCCATCATGGACACCTGGTGGCAGACGGAAACCGGCTCGATCCTGGTCACCCCCCTCCCCTCCGTTCCGCTCAAGCCCGGTTCGGCCACGAGGCCGTTCCTGGGAATTGAGGCCGACGTGGTGGACAAGGAAGGAAACAGCCTGCCCGGGAATGCCGGAGGATTCGCTGTCATCAAGAAACCCTGGCCGGCGATGATGCGCACCATTTACAAAGACCCTGATCGCTACAAGGTCTACTGGAATACAATCCCCAATTGTTATACGGCGGGCGACGTCTGCCGTAAGGATCAGGACGGCTACATGTGGTTCATGGGCCGTGCCGACGACGTGATCAAAGTGGCGGGGAATCGCATCGGTACGGCCGAGGTCGAAAGCGCGCTGGTGAGTCATGAAGCCGTGGCCGAAGCCGCCGTGATCGGCAAACCACATCGTACCGCCGGAGAAGCGATCAAAGCGTTCGTCATTTTGAAGCAGGGCTATCATGACTCGAAAGAACTGGTGCAGTCGCTCAAGGACCATGTGCTGAAGGAACTGGGAAAAATCGCCGTGCCGCAGGAAATCGACATCGTGTCATCGTTGCCAAAAACGCGCTCCGGCAAAATCATGCGACGCGTCCTCAAAGCGAAGGAGTTGGGACAAGACGTGGGCGATATTTCCACGATCGAAGACTAAGCTCGCTCAGTGCGAACTGAACCTCATCTTTAACGCTAAGCATGGAGGCCGGTCATGCAAAGGCAACGTGCGACACAGGGTATCCTGTGGTCGATGGTTACGGGACTGATGTTATTGGGAGGAGTAGCTCCCGTGGGAGCCGCGGACGCTCAGAAACCCGCAGGCCAGGCTCCTGCGGCGGAGAAAAAGGCGCCTGAGAAGAAGTCAGTGAAGAAGGGAGAAAGTCGGAAGGCCATCCCCGCCCCTGCCAAATCTCCGGCCCCGAAGTATGCCTCGGCGGAAACAGCCGCTAAAGCCCAAGCCTGTTTTGGCGAAGCACCGCACATCGAATCCGTACAACCTGACGAAGGAAAAGCCGGCGACAAGGTCACCATCACCGGACGAAATTTCGGCCCGGCCGAATGTCTGCGGTCCCTCTCCTTCGGGCCGGGTCATTCCGCCACCTTCCAGCTCGACAGTCCGACGCAAATCACCGCCACGGTGCCGGCCGGCAAGCGCAAGGGCATGGCCATCATGACCGTCACGACGGCGTCGGGCGAAGACTCCAAGGGGTTTCTGCTGAAGTAGCGAACGTGACCCAGCCGGTGTGTCGAAAAACGGCTGGTTATGACGTGTTATCAAACAGGATGCTCAAAAAGGCCGTCCAGCCAGACCGCAGCGAGGTCCACGGCGCGAAGAATAATGAGCGCCACGTTTGTGGACGCCGGCGAGACGGTGAGCCGGCAGTGTCTTAGCCCACATTATTCACGATGAGCACAACAAAGCTATTGGGAGCCCCTTTTGAGAATGTCCGAACCATGACACAGAGGGCCGAGGCCTCATCAGGATCATTGTTCCCATCAGTCGAGCCATCAG
>JADYYH010000068.1 GCA_020853775.1 Nitrospira sp. | reverse complement strand
TGAAACAGTATGTTGAGGCCGCGAGGAGCGATCCCGCCCGCTGGCATGCCGCACAACCGCATGCCAGCTTGTCGCCGCGGCGTATCGGCGGTTGCAGTAGAAGTCATCGTGAATAATGCGGGCTAGGGAAAGTCCGAGGTGATCTGCGACACGATGTGTGACACATAAGTGGAGCGAGTAGTCTTTATCCACGTCATGCGGGCTTATGGGCAACGTCGCCATCTCAGTCGATCATCTTGACCAAACGCTATGTCCTGGGCCAGCCGGCGCGTCACGATACGCTCCGAGATCGTGTCGCAGCTGCGCTGTGCTGGTGGAAGCCGAGCCGTTCGGAGGACGCCGGGAAGGGAAGAGAATTTGCTGCCCTGACGGATATCTCCTTCGACGTGACGTCGGGGGAAGTGTTCGGCATTATCGGGCATAACGGGGCCGGAAAAAGCATCCTCCTCAAAATCCTGTCGAGAATCACGGCGCCGACGTCGGGCAGTGCCGATATCTATGGCCGCGTCGGTTCGCTTCTCGAGGTCGACACGGGGTTTCACCCCGAGCTGACGGGGCGCGAAAATATTTTCCTGAACGGATCCATTCTCGGCATGCGCCGCGCCGAGATCGCCGCCAGATTAGAGGAGATCATTGATTTTGCGGGCATCGAGGAGTTTATCGACACGCCGGTGAAACGGTATTCGAGTGGGATGTATGTCCGCTTGGCCTTTTCCGTAGCCGCCCATTTTGAGCCCGACATCCTCATCGTGGATGAAGTCCTGGCCGTCGGCGATGCCGGCTTTCAACAGAAATGTTTAGGAAAGATGCGGCAGGCCAGTCGGGGCGGTCGGACGGTCCTGGTGGTCAGTCACAATCTGCCGATCATCGAGAACCTCTGCCAGCGTGCGCTGTTCCTGTCGCAGGGACGTGTGGCCGTCACAGGGCCGGCTCGGGATGTCGTGCAGGCCTATGCAGGCATGACTGCCGATTTGGCGACCAATCAGTTGGAGGCACGCTCTGACAGGCAAGGCAAGGGACAGGTCATTGCGACGGCCATCGAGGTGCTCGATCAGCATCGCCAGGTCTCCGCATCGGCCATCTGCGGGCGAGAGACGATTGTGCGATGGCACTATCGATGCCTGCCGGAAAAGATCATCCGGCGATGCCGCGTGGAGCTCTCGTTACATGCTCGAATCGGCGATCCCTATGGGACGGCGTATTTTCTCATGTCCACCGATCTCGTGAACCCGTTACCGCTCGATTTGTCCGGAGAGGGTTTCATTGAGTTCCGGGTTCCCGAATGGCCCCTCTCAGGCGGGCGGTATTATGTGATGTCCTACGTCGAAAGTGACAAAGAGGTGCAGGATTGGGTGCATAACGCCAGCCTGTTATCGGTGGTGGATGGAGACTTTTACGGGACAGGCAAAAGTTATCCTCCCAACTGGCGAGGTAAGTGTGTGTTGATCAAATATGATTGGACGCAGACGGTCCGGGATGATGTGCAGTCGTTGGTTTGAAGGGGCGGATCGACGGGGGCGTGCATCGCGTCATTCCTCGGGATATGCCTAGTGGAGCGTGGAGACGCGAGCAGGCATGATCGGGACTCATCCCACGACATTTTCCTCAGCAACATGGTGGAAGATGAATAGAGGACCCGATCATGTCCAGAAGCACCACTCCCCTTGAACTCGACGGCCAGGAACAAGACGATATCACGGTTAGCCGCAGTGCTTCGTTTCGTCCCCACAAAGTCGTGCATCTCAGCACCTACGACGTCGCCGGCGGCGCAGCCCGCGCGGCCTATCGGCTCCATGACGGCTTGCGGCGGGTAGGCATCGATTCTTCCATGGTTGTCCGCGAAGCACGGACCTCGGACGGGTCCGTGATCAGATTCGAACCGGCCACCACCTTCTGCGAACGAGCCGAGCGCCGCATCCGGCGTGAACACATTGAACGCAAGCTCCGTCCGGCCATCCCTCCCGACAGCCATACAGTTGAACCCTTCCGGACCGATCGCTCGGAATATGGCACCGACATCCTGTCGAAACTCCCGCCCTATGACATTCTCAACCTGCATTGGATCGCGGACTTTGTGGATTATCCCTCCTTCTTCGGGGCCTTTTCGAAGAACACGCGCGTCGTGTGGACGCTGCATGACATGAATGCGTTTACGAGCGGCTGCCATTATGATCTGGGGTGCGGCCGCTATCTCCGTCAATGCGGGGACTGTCCTCAACTGGTGGCCGCGGGACCGAATGATCTCTCTCATGAAATCTGGACGCGCAAGAAATCGCTGTTTGATCAACTCTCCGCGGAGCAGATACATTTTGCCACTCCGAGCACGTGGCTCGCCGAGAAGGTCCGGTGCAGCCCGATCCTGGGCCGTTTCCCCGTATCGGTGATTCCCTCTGGCCTCGACCTCACCGAGTTTTCGCCTCGCGATGTCGGACGCGCCAGAGAGGTCTTCGGCATTCCCCCCCCAAGCGAAGGTGATCCTGTTTGTTGCCGATGGGCTCCCGCTGTTCCGGAAAGGTTTCGAAGTGCTGGTGCGGGCCCTGGAGCATATCCGCACCTTGATCCCCGAACTGCATCTCGTCACGGTGGGTCATCATAGCCCCGACCTCGGGCATCACATCCCCCATTCCTACCTCGGACACATCAACAGCGATCGATTGCTCTCCAACATTTACAGCGCGGCCGATTTGCTGGTGATCCCCTCGTTGCAGGACAACCTGCCGAATACGGTGCTCGAATCGATGGCCTGCGGCACGCCGGCGGTGGGTTTTGATGTCGGAGGGATTCCCGACATGATTCAGCATTGTCAGACTGGCTTGCTGGTACCGTCCGGCGAGGCGGGCGCGTTGGGTGCGGCCTTGTTGGAATTGCTACAGAACCCTGAACGCGGAATGGCACTGGGTGCAAACTGCCGCCAATACGCCCTGAGACATTTTTCTCTTGAAGCGCAGGCCGACCGGTACTGCCAATTGTATACAGAGATTCTGAGTGAACGAGCCTTGCGGTAATGTCGGGTGCGGAGCTCAGAATGTCAGCCATGGAGGTAGCTATGTTTCTCAAATGGGCGGCAATATTTTTCGTCCTCGCCATGGTCGCTGCGGCATTTAGATTTACAGGCATTGCGGAGAGCGCGTCTGATGTGGCCGAGATACTGTTTTACATCTTCCTGGCGATTGTCCTGACCTTCGCCATATCTGGTGTGGTGGTTGCGCGTAAGCTCACGGCGTGAAGCCATGAGCGATGTGATGAACCACTCTCATGAGAGCCTGGTCTGATATCGGTCCTGCCCCGCTGTCTTTCCTGTGTAACAGCACGCGGTGATGCCGCGCCTGGCCATCCTCATTCCTGAGCCGCTTGCCCACTCAGCCATAGCTCGCCCGGAAGCGATGGTGCATATGCACCGGGGTGGTGTGATTCCACCACTCCAAAAGAAGCTGTTAGGCGATAGATCGAAAACGCCGCTCGCTAACCTGTTGAATCGATAGTGTCCATTGTCATCGCTGAACGGTCTTGTCCTTGCATCGCCAACGGAGGGAGCAAATGCGTCTGGCGAAGGGAGGGACACCATGGGAATGGCATGGCCGTTCGGACTCAGCACGGGCGACAAGGTCAGCCTGGGACGGGTCTTGGTGGTGGATGATGAAGCCTCGATCCGCAGTCTGCTTCGCATGATGCTGACGCAGGCGGGGTACGATGTGGAGGAAGCGGATGACGGCGGCAAGGCCGTTGAAGTGTTGAACAGCGGCGACAATCCGCTGATGCTGGATGCGATCATCTGCGACATCCGTATGCCGCGCATCAATGGCGTGGAGGCGATCACCTATTTCCGCGCCCAATATCCTTCTCTCCCGGTCATCGTGTTGACCGGGTATCATGACGAGCCATTGGCCTCCTCGTTGCGACGGCAGGGCATTGTGGAGTTCCTGGAGAAACCGGCGGAGCGGGAACAGATTCTGGCATCCGTCGCGCAGGCCATTGCCGGACGCCGGATCAGTTTCTATCCGTGAGGCGAATTTCCCCCTTCCTGTTTGATTTTCGTGAGTCGGCTTCTTAGAATCCTCCGGAACGACAGCTCGCTTGTTCAGGAGGATCAGGAGTTATGTGTGATTTCATCGCTCGAATGACGTTTCATGCGCCGATCCGTTACCTAGCGGCCGTGGGCTTGGTGGGACTCTTCCTCACAGGATTTCTGCCCGCCCCTCTCAACGCTGCACGTGGAGGTACCAGCCCGGGTGGAGGCAAAACGGAAGTCTTGCCGGTTCAAAAGGCGGCCCCTTCGGTTGTGATGATCGACACGCCGGGAAATGAAGTGGACCTGCGTCGCCAGTTACGCAGCAAGAACGGAGTCGCCGAACTGGGCGCCTCCACCTCGAAAGTGATGTTTTCGCAAGCGCCGACAGGGACCTTCGGCTTTATCCTGCCCAAATTTCTGGGACTCGCTCTGGTGACGCAGAGTCCGGATCTGGCTCTGGACCGGGTGTCTTCTTCGACGAGTGCGTACGAGGTTCATAAGCTGGCTGACGGCAGCGGCATGCTGGTCGGGTTTATGGGCAAGGATGTGCTCGCGCAGGTAGCGCCCAGCCAGCGGCCGAAGAGCGTTCGTATTGCGCTCCATTCGAATCCATCGGAGAAGGCTCCGCACATTGTGGCGGTGCCGCTGGTGAAACTCGCGGCCGACATGATGCCCCTCCGGATCGACCCGAAAAATCCCGACAGTCCGGTCGTGTTTGAAATGGATCTGCAGAGCTCGTCCACCCGTGCGTCGACACAGGGCGGGCAATAGCCGCTGAGCACTGGTGAGGAAGGCGGCGGACGGTGGGCCGCCTTCCTGCCGTGCGAGCCTGAAACCCGCGTCGTGTCAGGCGGCCCCTGCACCCGCGACGCGTCCCTCCTACTCCCTGACCTTCACCGTGACGCTGTCTGTCGCTGTTCCTGCATCTTTGTGATCGTGATCGGCGATTTTGACCGTAATGGTATGTTCGCCTTTGGGCACTTGCGTGAATGTGCCCTTGAACCCCTTCTGATAGGCGCCATCCAGATAGACGTGAGCATGATTCCCATCCGGCGCATTCAAAATCTCATATTTGATTTCGAACGTTTCCGGCACGGAGTCGCCGTTGCGCGGAGACAGGATGTTGATGGTGGTCACATTTTCAGCGGCGCTCCAGGCACTCATGGTCAGTGTTGCGCCAAGGGCCACAGTGCAAGCGGATAGAATCAGACGTGTCATAAGACCTCCCGGGGATGAGTGATGGTGAAGAATTAAGGATTGCCGAATTGTCGTTGCTGCGGATCCGGCCCCTTGTGCTGCCGGCTGCGTTGCCGCAACGAGTGTTGCCAACTTGAGGACAGCAGGGGGCAGAGGCTCAAATGCTCAGCGGCTCTCAGATTGTCCTGCTCCTGATGCATGATCCGATTGGCTGTGCTGACGGTCCATTCGGGGTAGGGCCGATCGATCAAACACAGGGACGTATTCGATTCGACGAGCCCTTCCTGCAGGACGCGAAAATACCATCCCGTGAATCCGGTCTCTTGGACCTGCACCGCCAGATTCTTGATCTGCCAGCGCCGGGCCAGTTTCCAGCAGGGCTGGCGGGGTTGAGAGATTTGCACGACGGCAGACCCCACTGAAAAGATATCTCCAATGCAGACGTCGGCTTCCGTCAGTCCTTCGAGGGTGAAATTTTCACCGAACTCGCCTCCGAGCATCTGCCGCTGCGGAAGAATGCCGCTCCAGTGGAACCAGTGCTCGGAGGGATACACGCATACGGCCTTGTCGAGGCCACCATGGTGGATCAGATCTGCCTGGCCGTCACCCTCCAGGTTCTGCCGCTGCAGCTGGACGGGTCCGCGAACGGGACGCTTGAAGATGCCGGTGGTCCAGGATGGCTGGGCCGGATTGTGGGCGGGGTCGGATAGTGCCGTGTGAGGAAGACCCACCTGAATCGATTGTATGAGTCCGGTCGTCATACCGGATGTCCTTTAGCTACGAGCGTGGAATGCCGTTATCAATGAAGTTCCCGATTAGAGCAGCCGGACCTGGTCTCCCCGCATGACTCGGCCGGGGACAAGGACCGTGGCATAAACACCCACGGCAGCTCGATTATGTTGCACGGCGGTCCGAAGGATGCCGGAATCCTCAGGCAGGTCTCCCTGGGGGAGGGTGGTCATCACACACCGGGCGCAAGGCCCAGTGATCTTCAGTCGGAGTTCCTTGCCGATCGCCAACGTGCGGTCGATCCACTCATTCTCCGCGAACTGAGGCTCCCCATGGCGTGATGCTACCACGAGGTTGGGTCGGAACCGCCGCACTTCAAACCGGCCTTCCTGGTACACCCTCCGGAGCGCATCGAGGGTGGCAGTCGTCATGAGGTGGACGAGCGCCCCATCGAAGAAGGTGCCGGCCGGCATGGCTTCTTCGGTCACCGTATTTTGTCTGGCACGTCCCGATACGTCGGGCCAAAATTCTTCGAGTTGCGGGATGGCGGGAACCGCAGCAGTCAAGCGCACAGTTCGGCCAAAGAGAGCCGACAGTTGCTCGTCCATGTCTGCGGTGCCGCTCGTCGCCCAGGTTCCGTCTGGCAACATGACAGCCACCGGTGCCTCGTGGAGGTCTGTGCGGCCCGGCTCCAGTCGGGCGTGACAGTCGAACAACCGGCCCCATTTTTTCGGATGTTTGGCGCTGGCGACCTTGCCGGTCTCTGCATCGATCACCGCATACCCTCGATCGCCTCTTAGGCCTCGGGGGGTGATTTCCGCGGAGTTCAATTCTTCTCCCCGCATGGACTTGACCGGGTAGCGCCATACTGTAGCGAGGGTACCGACAAGCTGAGATGGCACAGTGGTCATGAGCTCCTCCATATGATCCTTACACCGCGCTCACCCTAGTGCCAGGCCGGTCGAGGCGTCAAAGTGTTTGTTCTGATTAGATCAATCACTTCTAGTTATGATAAGACGGAGCATGGAATTCCGCCATCTTCGGTATTTTCTCGCGGTGGCCGACGCGCTACATTTTACGAAAGCGGCCGAGGGACTGCCGGTCTCTCAGCCGGCCTTGTCCGCCCAGATCAAACAGTTGGAGCAGGAAGTCGGCGTGCCGCTCTTCGACCGGGCGGGACGGTCGGTTCAGCTGACGCGGGCCGGATCGATCTTTCGTGAACATGCCCGGCGCGCGTTGCGGGAAATGGAACTGGCGCAAGTCGCCATTGCCGAAGAGGAAGGGCTGCAGCGGGGCACTCTTGCCGTCGGCGTGGTCCAAACGGTCAATGCCTACCTGGTTCCTGACATTGTCGGCCGGTTTTCGACCTTGCACCCGCAGGTCTCGCTGAAACTCGATGAACTGTCCGGGCCGGATATCGAAGCCGGCGTGAAGAGCGGGTTATTGGAATTGGGCATCGGGTTTGTTCCCGCCGGCTCCGACCGGTTGGAGGCCCAGCCGCTCTTCGAGGAAGATTTTGTCTTGATCGCCTCACCGAGGCATCGCTTTGCGACGCGCCGTTACCTCCCGCTGACCTCCCTGGCTGACGAGCCCCTGGTGCTCCTGCCGGACATCTTTTGTACGCGCCGGTTATTGAACGCCAGTTTCGAGCAGGCGGGCATCGTGCCGAAGGTGACGGTTGAAATGAATTCGATCGAAGGCATTCTTGCGACGGTGAAGACCAGCAAGTTGGCGACCGTGCTCCCACGGCTGTCTCTGGGATTAGCAGGACATGACGGACTGCGGGGCATTCCGCTCAAACATCCCACCCCTCGCCGTGGCCTCGGGCTCTTATGGAAAAAGGGGGGGTACCGAAGCGGGGCGGCCCAGGCACTGGCTGATCAGGTGCGCATCGTCGTCAACAGGCGCTGGCGGCGAAAACCGGGCGGGTGACCTCGAAGAGCGGGTTCGGCCTGATAAGGGTCCTACTCCAGAGCCGGTCTCGATCAATTGTTTACGAAGCGTGTCACTTCTGCCTGTCTCCCGGCGACTAGAATGATGCGGGGCCAGGTCTGCGGTCCTGAGGGTGGATGGGGTATGATGCAGAAGTTCGAGCTACGGCAGAGATGAGGTCTCCGCTTCGCAGGCGCACAGCACTCGTGGCAGGTTAGGTTGGGCTCTCTGCCCAGCTGCTGCAGCGCTGGCGCATGAGTTGCGAATATGCCCGGCAGGCGCAAGATGCCGGGGGACGGAAGGATAGTCGTGATGGCTGAGTCTGTAAGATTTTCCACACTCTTGAAACGATGGATGATCGGGCTCTCCGCGGCCTGCCTGCTGGCAGTGGGAACCTACGTTCTGATGACTCGATCCGGTGAAGCGCAACCCAATCGCGCGGAGAAGCGTCCACCGGTGGCCGCGCGCAATACTCCAGTCGTGGCAGCGGTGGCGAAAAGCGGCGACATCAACATTTATTTGAACGGGTTAGGGTCCGTCATTCCGATGAATACGGTGACGGTAAAAAGTCGTGTGGACGGCCAGCTGATGCGCGTGCTCTTCAAGGAAGGGCAGCTGGTGCACAACGGTGAGCTACTGGCGCAAATCGATCCGCGCCCCTTTGAAGTGCAGCTGATCCAGGCCCAGGGGCAAATGGCGCGCGACCAGGCGCAGTTGAAAAATGCGCAACTGGATTTCGACCGCTATCGCGACCTGTACAAACAAAACTTCATTCCCAAGCAGCAGCTCGATACCCAGGAAGCCTTGGTGCGTCAGTATGAGGGTATCGTCAAGGCCGATCAGGGGCAGATCGACAATGCCAAGTTGCAGCTGACCTATTCGAGTATTACGGCGCCGATCGACGGGCGAGTCGGGTTGCGCCTGGTGGATGCGGGCAATATCGTGCATGCGAACGATCCCAACGGCTTGCTGGTGATTACGCAATTGCAGCCGATCACCGTGGTCTTTGCCTTAGCGGAAGATCATCTGCCGGCCGTATTCGAACGGCTCAAGGCCGGGAAACCTTTGGTCGTGGAGGCTTTCGATCGCGAACAGAAACGCAAATTGGCGACGGGGACTTTGCTCACCGTCGACAATCAAATCGACCCGACCACCGGGACCGTCCGCCTGAAGGCGGTGTTTCCGAACGACGACAGCGCGCTGTTCCCCAATCAGTTTGTGAATGCCCGCCTTCTGCTCGACATCAAGCGTGATGCGATTGTGGTGCCGTCCGCAGCGATTCAACGCGGCCCCAAGGGAACATTTGTCTACGTGGTCAACGATCCGGAACAGACGGTCAGCGTGCGCGCAGTGACCGTGGGGGTGTCGCAGGGTGAAGACGCCTCGATCGACAACGGCCTGGCGTCAGGCGAGACCGTGGTGGTCGATGGCACGGAAAAGTTGCGCGAAGGCAGTAAGGTGGAGATCCGGCCATCGGGCGGGGCGGTGCCGACCAACCAGGAGAATCCACCGGCCGGAGCAGAACGGAACACACAGGGGAAACGCACGTGAACCCCTCGCGGCTCTTCATCGTCCGGCCGGTGGCTACGGTCCTGACGATGATCGCGATTCTGCTGGCCGGAGCGCTGTCCTATCGCCACCTGCCGGTGTCCGCGCTTCCGCAGGTCGATTACCCGACCATTCAAGTTGTGACGTTTTATCCCGGTGCCGGGCCGGACGTGATGACATCGTCCATCACGGCTCCGCTGGAACGGCAGTTCGGGCAAATGCCGGGACTCAACCAGATGACCTCGACGAGTTCCGGTGGAAGTTCCGTCGTCACCCTCCAATTCAGCCTCGATATCAACCTCGACGTGGCCGAGCAGGAGGTGCAGGCGGCCATGAATTCGGCGGCCACATTCCTGCCTCGCGATCTTCCTGCGCCGCCGGTCTACAGCAAGGTGAACCCCGCCGACGCGCCGATCCTCACCTTGGCCTTGACCTCCGCGACATTGCCCCTGGCGCAGGTTCGGGACTTTGCCGAAACCCGCTTCGCGCAGAAGATTTCGCAATTGTCCGGCGTCGGCCTCGTGAGCATCAGCGGGGGACAGCGCCCGGCTGTGCGCATCCAGGCGAATCCTCGTGCGCTGGCCGCCTACGGGTTGACGTTGGAGGATCTCCGCCTCGTCGTGGCAGCCGCCAATGTGAACCAAGCCAAAGGCGGCTTCGACGGGCCTCGCCGCGCTTCGATCATCAATGCCACGGACCAGTTATTCGCCGGCAAGGACTACAAGGCGTTGATCGTGGCCTATCGCAATGGCGCGCCGGTTCGGCTGTCGGACGTGGCGGAGGTCATCGATGATGTCGAGAACACCAAACAGGCGGCCTGGATGAATGAGACGCCGGCGGTGATCGTCAATATCCAGCGCCAGCCGGGGACGAATGTCATTGAAGTGGTCGATCGGGTAAAAAAACTGCTGCCGCAACTGCAGGGCACGTTACCGTCTTCCGTGCAGGTCTCGGTGCTGACGGACCGCACCACCTCGATTCGCGCGACCGTGCGCGATGTGCAATTCGAATTGGTGCTGGCGGTGGCTCTCGTGATCCTGGTGATTTTCTTGTTTCTCCGGACCTTGCCGGCCACGGTGATTCCGGCAGTGGCGGTGCCGCTCTCGCTGATCGGCACCTTCGGCATCATGTATCTCATGGGCTTCAGCCTGAACAATCTCACCTTGATGGCGTTGACGATCTCTACCGGCTTCGTGGTGGACGATGCCATTGTGATGATCGAAAACATCGCGCGCTACATCGAACAGGGAGAGTCGCCCTTTCAGGCCGCCCTCAAGGGATCGAAGCAGATTGCCTTCACCATTGTGTCCTTAACGGTGTCTCTAATCGCGGTACTGATTCCCTTATTGTTTATGGGCGATGTGGTCGGGCGCCTGTTCCGGGAATTTGCCGTGACACTGAGTATCACCATTCTCATTTCGGCCGTCGTGTCGCTCACGCTGACCCCGATGATGTGCGCCAGGCTGTTGCGAGAGCGTCGCGAGGAACATCCCGGGCCGTTGTCGCGGGCCTCGCAGCGGATGTTGGATCGCATCATCGCCGGCTATGGACGAAGTCTGCAGTGGGTGCTGCGGCGTCAGCAGGCGACCCTGATCGTGACAGCCTCCACACTGGTCGTGACTATTGCGCTGTTTGTGCTGATTCCCAAGGGCTTCTTCCCGCTCCAGGACACCGGCGTCATTCTGGGCATCACGGAGGGACCACAAACGGTGTCGTTCGGCACGATGGCGGAACGGCAGCAAGCGCTGGCTCGCGTCATCCTCGAGGAGCCGGCCGTCGAAAGCCTCACCTCGTTTATCGGTGTGGACGGCACGAATACGACGCTCAACAGCGGGCGGATGTACATCAATCTGAAGCCGCTGGGCGAGCGGCTGGGTGGCGCCGGCGATATCATCAGACGGCTCGAATCACGCGTGGTCGACGTGGACGGCATCACCTTGCATATGCAGCCGGTCCAAGATCTCACGGTGGAAGATCGGGTGAGCCGGACGCAATTTCAATACACGCTGGAAGATGCCGATTTGGAGGAGTTGAACCGCTGGGCACCCAAATTGCTGGACAGTTTGCAGCTGCGACCGGAACTGCGCGATGTCAGCAGCGATCAACTCACGCAAGGGCTGGCCTCCTTGGTGGAAATCGACCGCAATACCGCTTCGCGCATGGGCATTACGCCGCAACTCATCACGGATACCCTGTACGATGCCTTTGGCCAGCGGCAGGTCTCGACGATGTTTACGCAGTTGAATCAATATCGCGTCATTCTGGAGGTGATGCCGGAATTTCAGAAGGGGCCGGACGCGCTGCAAGCGTTGGAGGTGCGTGGAACAGGCGGGTCCGTGCCGTTACACGTCTTCACCCGGGTGACCGATACCACAGTGCCGCTCGTCATCAGCCGGCAGGGGCAGTTCCCCGCGGTGACGATTTCGTTCAACCTCGCGCCGGACGGTTCGCTCGGCGCGGCGGTGGAGGCGATCCGTCAGGTTACCCAGGAATTGGGCCTTCCCCCCAGTATCCGCGGCAGTTTTCAGGGCGCGGCGCAGGCCTTCCAAAATTCTCTGGAGCATGAACCGCTGTTGATTCTGGCCGCTTTGATTACGGTCTATATCGTGCTGGGGGTTTTGTATGAAAGCTACATTCATCCGCTTACGATTCTCTCGACGTTGCCATCGGCCGGCGTGGGGGCGCTGCTGGCTCTCATGTTATTTCGGATGGAATTCAGCATCATCGCCTTAATCGGCATTATTCTGCTGATCGGGATCGTAAAGAAGAATGCCATCATGATGATCGATTTTGCCTTGGACGCCGAACGCACGGAGGGCAAGACGCCGGAACAGGCCATTTATGAAGCGGGACTCCTGCGCTTTCGTCCCATCATGATGACGACCATGGCGGCCTTGTTCGGAGCGCTGCCGTTGGCGATGGGGGCCGGAGTCGGCTCGGAACTGCGGCGTCCGCTGGGCATTGCGATCGTCGGCGGGTTGGTCTTGAGCCAGCTGCTGACGCTCTACACCACACCCGTGGTGTACCTGGCTCTGGATCGGCTGGCGGCCCGTTTCCGCCGAAGCCCAAGGCAGGTGACGGTGGGAGACGCTGTGCCGATAGGTCCTCCATGAATATTTCGGCTCCGTTTGTGCGACGTCCCGTGGGGACCACCTTGCTCACGATCGGCGCGACGTTGCTCGGGATCGTCGCCTTTCCCTTTCTGCCGGTGGCCTCCCTTCCGCAGGTCGAGTTTCCCACGATCAACGTGTCGGCATCGCTGCCGGGAGCCAGCCCGGAAACGATGGCTTCCTCCGTGGCCGCTCCGTTGGAGCGCCAGTTCACTCGTATTGCCGGCGTCACGGAGATGACGTCCTCCAGCACCATCGGCGGAACAAACGTCACGCTCCAGTTTGAGCTCAACCGGGATATCGATGGTGCCGCACGTGATGTGCAAGCGGCGATTAATGCCGCCCGGGCCGATCTCCCGTCGAATCTGCCGACCGCCCCCAAGTACAGCAAGGTGAATCCCGCCGACGGCCCCATCCTCATTTTGGCCATCACGTCTGAACTCGTCACGCGCGGACAAATGTACGATGCGGCGTCGAGCATCCTGCAGCAGAAACTGTCGCAGGTGGAAGGCGTCGGCCAGGTGGCGGTGGGCGGAGGATCCTTACCGGCGGTCCGAGTTGATCTCAATCCCACTGCGTTGAACAAGTATGGCATCGGGTTGGGAGAGGTGCGCCAGGTGCTGAGCAGTACCAATGTGAATCGTCCGAAAGGCCAACTGACCTCCGACGATCATACCTGGGAAATCAGGACGAACGATCAGTTGCACAAAGCCGATGAATATCTGCCGCTGATCGTGGCCTATCGTAACGGGCGGGCGGTGCACCTGTCCGACGTGGCGTCGGTGGAAGCGTCGGTCGAAGATTTGCGGACGATGGGAGTGGCGAACGGGACGCCGGCTGTCTTAGTGATCATTTATCGACAGGCCGGAGCGAATATTATTGAAACGGTCGATCGTCTCCGTGCGCGCTTGCCGCAACTGGAGGCGTCCTTGCCGGGCAGTATGTCCCTGTCCATCGTGATGGATCGTACGCCGGTCATTCGCGCCTCGTTGCATGATGTCGAGCGGACGCTCGCCATTTCCGTGGCCCTCGTGATTTTGGTGGTGTTCGCGTTTCTCCGCGATCTGCGCGCCACGCTGATTCCGGCCGTGGCCGTTCCCGTGTCGTTGGTGTCGACGTTTGGCGTCATGTATGTGCTCGGTTATAGCCTCGACAATCTCTCGCTCATGGCGCTGACGATTGCGACCGGATTCGTAGTCGACGACGCGATCGTGGTGTTGGAAAACATCACACGGTATCGCGAGCAGGGTGTGCCGGCTATGGATGCGGCCCTGCGGGGCGCCAAGGATATCGCCTTTACAGTCGTGTCGATGACTCTCTCGCTGGTTGCGGTGTTCATTCCCATTTTTCTGATGGGCGGAATGCTCGGCCGGTTGTTTCGGGAATTCGCCGTCACGCTGTCGGTGGCGATTCTGGTGTCGCTGCTCATCTCACTCACGACGATTCCCACGCTGTGCGCGCGTGTGCTGAAGTCGGATTCGGCTCAAAAACATGGCTGGTGGTATCGCATGAGCGAGCGGGGGTTCGGTGTCATGCTGCGTGGGTATGCCAGTAGCCTGACCTGGGTGCTCCGCCACCCGCGTCTCATGCTGGGGGTGACCTTAGGCACCATGGCACTCACGGTGTATTTGTACATCCTTGTGCCCAAAGGATTCTTTCCCCAGCAGGATACCGGACGGTTATTCGGAAATATTCAGGCGGCGCAGGATATCTCATTTCAAGCCATGCGTCAGAAACTGACCGAAGTGGTGGAGATCATCAAGAGCGATCCTGCCGTCGCAAGCATCACCGGCTTCACGGGCGGCGGGGGCCATGCCGGCACGACCAATACAGGGCGGATGTTTATTGCCTTGAAGCCGCTCGACGAACGCGGCCTCAGTTCCGACGAGGTGATTGGCCGGCTGCGTCCCAAACTGGCGAAGGTGCCTGGCGCTCCGACTTATCTGCAGGCCATTCAGGATCTACGTATCGGGGGGCGGGCCAGCAGCGCACAGTATCAATATACACTGCAGAGCATGGATCTCGCCGAACTCAACACCTGGGCGCCCAAAGTGGACGTCAAACTGCGGACGCTTCCGGAAATTGTGGATGTGAACAGCGATCAGCAGGATCGGGGGCAGCAATCCCTGGTCGTCTTCGATCGGACCACCGCGTCTCGGCTCGGGTTGAGCCCCCAGCTGATCGACGATACCTTATACGACGCCTTCGGCCAGCGGCAGGTGTCGATCATGTATACGCCGCTCAATCAATACCACGTGGTGATGGAGGTGGCGCCGCAATATTGGCAGAATCCTTCTGCCTTGCATGAGATCTATGTCCGCTCCCCGAGCGGTGCCCAAGTGCCGCTGAGCGCTGTGACACGGTATGAACCGGCCAATACGATCCTGTCCGTCAACCATCAGGGGCAATTTCCTGCGGTGACGATATCATTCAATATGGCTCCCGGCGTGTCGTTGGGCGAGGCTGTCGTGGCTGTTGATTCGGCGATGCGCGACATCGGCTTGCCGGCGACTGTGCGGGGGACATTTCAAGGAACGGCCAAAGCGTTTCAATCGTCGGTTGAGAATCAGCCGTGGCTCATTCTGGCGGCGTTGGTCACGGTGTATATCGTGCTGGGGATTCTCTATGAGAGTTACATTCATCCCCTGACGATTCTCTCCACGCTGCCTTCGGCCGGCGTCGGCGCCTTGTTGGCATTACTGCTGTTTAAGGCGGAACTGAGCATGATTGCCTTGATCGGGATCATGCTGCTAATCGGCATTGTGAAAAAAAACGCCATCATGATGATCGATTTTGCCTTGCAGAGTGAACGAATGGGAGAAGGGAAGACCCCGCAAGCCGCGATTTACGAGGCCTGCTTGCTGCGGTTCCGTCCGATCATGATGACCACGGCGGCAGCTCTGCTGGGTGCGTTACCCCTGGCCGTGGGCATGGGCGTCGGATCGGAACTCCGGCGCCCGCTTGGTATCGCCATCGTGGGCGGACTTCTGGTGAGTCAGGTCCTCACCCTCTACACGACGCCGGTCATATACCTACTTCTGGATCGTTTACGACTACGATGGGTCCGGGCCCGAGAAACCTCTCCGCACCCCGCCGCATAAAGACTCGCACGAAATACATAGTGTCCTCCGTCGCCATTGTGACGAGATGCACATTGACAATTGATTCGCGATCATGATATTGAGAATTGCTATCAAGACTTGCCGGGAGCCCCCCCCTCCCCGGTAAGTTTGGGGCAGCGACGCAGAGTGTGCGTCGAGTTCGCACCACATTCGAATAAGGCCAGCGACCCCTGCGGTCAGAGCCCAAAGTTGTCACCCGACAGCTTTGGGCTTTTGTTTGTTGGTGGACAGGATTTGGTTGTGTTGTCGAGCGAGGGAGGTCTGAGAATGTCGGAAGTCGCACTCACGGCACATATGGCGCGTGTACGCGGATCTCGCAGCGGAGGGTGGCTGATCTCATTGATGCTGCATGGCGGCCTTGTGGCCCTTGTGATGCAGCCTATGATGGATGTGAAACCTCACCTGCAACCGGAGACCTTTCGATGGGACGTCGCTTTGCAACCAGCGCCCCCGCCGAGTCCTGTCGCTACTGAGTCCACCCCTTCACAACAACCAGTCTCGGAACCGCCACAGCCAAAACAACCAGTGTCTCGCCCTGTGGCGAAGCCTTCCCCAGCGCCGGTCCCCCAGGTCGTGGAGCGGACGGCCGTCGTTCAAACGGTTCAGGCGACGCAAGTCATGCCCCGTGTGGTGGAACGATCCGCACCCCAGGAACGGCAGGCGGTAGTGACTGAGGTACAGCCCGTCGCATCTCAACCGGTTCACGAAGCGGTCGCCGTCGTGGCCCACGCCCAAGAAGTCGTGCAGCAGGAAAGTCATGACATTGTTCAGCCCGTCAAAAGCCAAATGGTGACGGCGCAGTTGTCGGAAGCAGTGGTGCAGGAGTCGGCGGTTCCTGTTGAGACTTCGGCGGCCGCGGTAGAGCAGCCGGCCATCGTCGCACAGGCGGTCGTCGAGACTGACATGCCTGTCGTAAGTGCAACGTCTTCCCTCAGTGAGCCGCAGCATACGGTTGAATCGGAGCCGGTGGTGGTGCACCAGAGTCCAGTCGCGCATCGTGAAGTGCGCGAAGCGGCGGCGCAAGCCGATCTGGGGTGGTTGGCGGAATCGCTGTGGACACGGATTGAAGAATTGAAACGATACCCCAGGCAGGCGCGGGCCCGCCGCTGGGAAGGCAAAGTGGTGCTGGAAGCGGTGATCCGACATGACGGAACGATTCTGGAATGTTTGATCGCCGAAAGCTCCGGCCATGGCTTGCTGGATCAGGATGCCATCTCGGTGTTGCGGAAAGCGTCTCCGCTCGCCCTGAAACACCCGCTGGGGAAAGAGCACATTACCATTCTGGTGCCGATCGCCTATCGGCTTGAAAGTTAACAGCAGCAGCGTCATTACGCGTGGATCAAGGAGTTGCATCATGAACACTGGCATACAGAAGGTACGTAGTGGATTGGTAGGCGCGGTCCTGTTCAGTGCCTGCCTGTTGTGGTTGGTGGCCGAGACAGCGCTCGCACAGCCAAAAGGCGAGAAGGCGTTTCAGGTCGTGGCGACCGATGTAAAAGGTGTCGAGACCGAGGTGCACGGCGTCATCTTCTACTGGGAAGAGAAAATCAGTGAGACCGCGTTCGTTCCGCACGAGTTGAAGGAGGTGCCGGTCAAACGTGGCACCGCCACGGTCAAGATCAAGTTCGATGTCATCAAAACGATCGACGTGAAACCGTCTGGAAACGGCACGCCGCCGGCGGTGTCGATTACGCTGAACGACGGAAAGGCCGGCGAGTTCACCCTGGCCATCGCCGGGAGTTTTAAGGGGCAATCGGATTTCGGTGAGGTCGAATTACCGGCGGTCGAACTCAAACGAATCGCCTTTAAGTAAATGCGACGGGTAATCGAGAGCGGCGGAGAAACGCCGTCGAGCGGAGGAACTGGTATGACGAACAGCACGAAGCGTGAACCGGCCCGGATGCTGACTTGCGACGATGTGCGGTGCCGGTGCGGACAGCTTGTCGCACGCTGGGCGGAACAGGGCATTGAAATCAAGTGCAAGCGATGCCGGCGTCTCGTCACTATTGATTTTGAGGCGATTGAAGGGAGGCCGCCCGCGATGCTCGCGAATTAATCCCTCCGCTGCCGGCATGTCCTAGAGGCCAAAGGACCGTTGAGTGTCCAGAGCCCAAGACCATCAACACGGTCTTGGGCTTTTTTATTGTGCGCTGATGTCTTTCTGAGGGGCCGTGAATGAACAAGGAGAACACATAATCATGGCGGGATGTATCCGGGGCATGGGTGGAGGGGTCGTGTGTTTGTTGGCAATAGGACTTATCTGTGGCCTGAGCATCTCTGCTCAGGCTGAAGGCATAGAGGCGGGTGTTCCAAGCCAGGAGGCCGCTGCGGCCGAGTCCAAAGAGGACGGCGCAGGAGCTGTGGCCGAAGGCGCGCCATCGCCGAAGTCTAAGCCGGTGAAGATTCCCGAAGTGGTGGTCAAAGACGTGCATGAGCGAAATGAACCGGATCAGGAGTCGGTAAAGGACATCGCGGGTGCGGTCAATGTCGTCACACGCGAGGAAATTCAGCGAGCCCGGCCGAAAAACGCGGACGAAATGTTGCGGCGCGTTCCAGGGGTCAACGTACTGGACGAATATGGCCAGGGGTTGCGGCCCAACATCGGCATCCGCGGCATGGACCCCCGGCGCAGCAAGAACATTCTTCTGTTGATGGACGATGTGCCCATCCAGCCGGCCCTTTTTGGAGATGCCTCGACGTATTACATGGTGCCGATCGAACGCATCGATCATATCGAGGTGATCAAAGGCGGAGCCTCCGTTCTCTATTCGCCCAACACCCAGGGCGGGATGATTAACTTCATTCAAAAACGGATTCCCACGACGCCGAGGTTCTCCACGACGAACACGTTCGGCAGCTTCAACCTGTTTCAGAGCGACACGCAGTACGGGGGATACTTCGGAAACTTCGGCGCGCAAATGGGCTATCTCCGACGCCAATCGGACGGCTTCAGAGACCGCAGCAAATCGCAGTTGGACGACTTCACCCTGCGGTTCGAAGCCAATCCCGACGATCGGACGCGGATCACGACGAATTTCTCCTACTACAATGAAACGACGCAGACGCCGGGGAGCCTTACGCCCACGCAATATCGCAACGATCGTACGCTGGCGGGAAAGCCGCTGGATGAGTTCAAGGGGCAGCGGACGGCGGTCGATGTGACCGCGAGCCGCGAGATCGACGCCCACAACACCGCTAAGATCATCGTGTACGGCAACGTGTTCGAGCGCAATTGGTATGTCCAAGATCAGAACGCCACCACGGGCGCGCTGCTCCAGACCAGTACAAATTTTTTGCGCAAGTTCAATGTTTTCGGTGTAATGCCGCAACATCAGTTCAAATTTTCGCTCTTTGGATTGGAGCAACAGATCACGTCCGGGGTGCGCTATCACGCCGAGCGCTTGACCGATATTCAGGGCATCGGCACGGCCGGCTCGAAGATCAGTCGCACGACGAATAACGCGGATCTGGAATCGGTGGCCTATGCGGCCTATACGGAGACGGCCATCCGGTTGACCGAGGCCTTCACGATTTCTCCGGGCATACGCTGGGAGCAGGTCAATCAGAGTCGCGAGACGATGAATGCCGTGCCCCCGGTGGGCGGCAATTTCAGAAATTCAAAAACAACACAAGGCCTGATCTACGGGACCGGCGTGAAGTATCAACTCACGCCGGACAGCATGCTCTTTGGCCACGTGCATACCACCTTTCGCCCGCCGACGTTTGCGAACGCGGTGGATCCTACCAGCGGGACGACGCAGGATCTGGAGGCGGAACGGGCGTTGAGTTCCGATATCGGCCTTCGATCCACGATCATTCCCGGCGTGAGCGCGGAAGTCGCGGTCTTCCGAACGGAATTCAGGAATCAGATCGTGCAGCAGGGCAGCGCGTTCGTCAATGCGGGAAAAACTCTGCAGGAGGGCATCGAGAGTACGGTGAGCCTCGATTGGGGCGAAATGGTTCGCCCATTGCAAGGATTCGTCACGCGTGGAAGTATCACGCTCTTGCGGCCCAAGTCGCTCTTCGGAGCAACCAATGGAAAAGATCTACCCTATGCACCGCGCATGACGTTCTACGGATTGGTGGGATATTACCATCCGACCGGTGCGTCGATTGAGGCCGATGCGATGTATGTCGCGCAGCAATTCACTGATGGGGCGAATACACAGGCGGAAAATGCCTTAGGCACGAACGGCGCCATCCCGTCCTATACCATCTGGAACCTCCGGCTTAACTATGCTCCGCCGAAGGCGAAGTGGGCGATTTTCGCCGGCGTGCGCAATCTGACCGATGAGTCATTCATTGCGCAACGTACCACGGCCAGTTTCATCGGCATTCAGCCCGGTGAAATCCGGAACTTCTACGGTGGTGTCTCATGGAGATTTTAACCGCGCAGAGCAGCCTTTGGCCGAAATTGAAAAAGGAGTAGCTGTCATGAATCGCACCATCATTCATCGTGGATTGTGGGGGGTGTTAGGGGTCTTATTGGTGGCAGGGTTGTTGGACGCTGTTCCGGCCGATGCCCATTTCGTGTGGGTGGAGACGGAAGCGACGGCACCGGCAGACCAAGGACAACCAGTGAAGGTGTACTTCGGGGAATATGCCGAATTCTTACGGGAAGAACGTGGAGGGCGGCTCGATTCCATAGACGGCGTCACGTTGCGCGTGCAAGATCCGAAGCGCGGGAAGATCGACGTCCCGCTGACAAAGCAGGTGAACCACTTTGCCGGTGCCCTCTCATCCTGTGTGCCCGGGCGGAACGCGGTGGTCGCAGAGCAGGCGAAAGCGCCCGTCCAGGATCTACGCAAGCATGACCTGGGGATCGTCAAGCCGATGTTCTATGCGCGGACCTACTTCGTCTGCCTGGAGGAAAGCCGCGTCAACGAGCATGAGCGGGACCACTCGACGCCGCTGGCGCTGGACCTGATCCCGCTCACAAGCGGGCTGAATTTGGCGTCCGGCCGGGTGACCCCTGGGCCGGGGGGCGAGATCGTCGTGAAAGCGATCTTCAATGGGCAACGCCTGCCGGGGACGCAGGTGCTGGTGCATGCGCCCAATGGCTGGGACAAGGAGTTGAAAACGGATGCCGAAGGCATCGTGTCCTTCACTCCACTGTGGCCTGGCCGGTACGTGTTGGAGATGATCCATGTCGAAAAAACTCCTGGGGAGTTCGAAGGGACGGCGTATGAGGCCGTGCGCCATCGCAGCACCTTGGCGTTGCAGGTGAGGGGCGAGCGCCCTATGGGGCAGTAACATGAGTCGCGGCGGATCCGAGCGGATTGTCAGGCTGGTCCATCGCTGGTTTGGCATGGGCGCGTTGGGCTTTCTCTTGCTCTCCGTCGTCACCGGCCTATTGTGGGCAGACGCGAAATTTCTCTATTGGGATGACTACTATAAAGAGAAGGTTCGCCCGCTGCCAGGCCTCTCGCTGGAAACGGCTGTGCTGCCGGTGGATCGAGCGATCGTCGCGGCAAAGGAAGCCGTGGGCGGACGGGCATCGATCGAGCAAGTGGTGTTGCGGTCGGATTTCGGTCGCTTGTTCTATGAGCTCAAAGTGCGCGTTGAGGGCGTGGCCACCACGCTCTTGCTCGACGCCCTGACCGGCGAGCGCCTGTCACCGATTTCTTCTGAGTTGGCGCCGGTCATCGCGCAGCAGTATGTGCGGTCGCCGGCAGCGGTAACAGCCGTGGAGATGGAGCGGTATACGCCTCGCAAGAAGAAGCGAGCTCAGGATGCCGTGCGGGTCCGCTTCGACGATGCCGATGCCACGGAAATTGTGCTGGATCGCCAGACGGGGGAGATCCTCGAAGACGAAGGTCGCTGGCGGCGGGTGCATTTTGCCGTGATGCAATTGCATCAGTTGAACTTCTTTGGATTTGAGAAAACCCTCTTGAACATTCCAGGTGTGCCTATTCTCTTGATGAGTCTCTCGGGATGTCTCTTGTGGCTCTTTCATCGTGCCAGGCGGCGGCGTTCGCAATCGGTCACACCCAGCGAGACGGCGCTGTTTTCTGCCCGTTCGCCGCACGAACCAAGGGAGGTGCCGCCTCTGTCTTGATCATCGGGCGCATTGACGGTACGGTGGCGTTTTCTTCCGCCGGTTGTTTAGAATGTCTTCTCTGGGGTGGGGATGACGATTCGTACCATCAAGGGCCGTATTGTACTCGCCATTGTGCTGGTTGGCTGCATCCCGTTGCTGATCGGGCTGGTGCTCGCCTATATGTCCGGTATGCAGTCGCTGCGCGACGTCATCGGCGGCAATCTGCAAGCGGTGGCGATCCAGGCCGCCGACCGGGTGACGATGCTCGTGCAAAGCGAGATCCAGGCCGCTCGGCTGCTGGGGTCCGCACCGTTGCGAGTTCGCCAGCCGGTTGAAGCAGCCAACGCCTCCTACCCCTCAGACCAAAAAGAAACCGAGCGTATCATTCAGACCCGTACGCAGGTCTGGGAGAAGGGCAAGGAAGCCGCAGCCCAGCTCCTGCATCGAGACCTGTCACGGTTTCTTCTGGATACCAAGGTCAGAAGTGGCGACAAACTCGTCGGCCTGTTGATTGTCGACCAATATGGAGCGCTGGTCGCCTCCAGTTCCGAGCCGGATCATTACTCGTTCAGCGGGGAGCCTTGGTGGGAAGCGGTGCGCGCCGGCGGCATCGACCATGTCTATCTCAGCGGGATGATGCCCGCGCAGGTAGGGTCGTTCAGAACCCCCGAAGAAACGTTTGATATTGCCGTCCCCATCCTCGATGACCGGCACCATACGGTGATCGGCGCCGTTAAAGCGTCTTACCGGTTCGATACTCTCTTCGGCATGATCAATCAGATCCGCATCGGGCAGACCGGCCATGCCATGCTGTTTAATGCGGCGGGAGATCCGCTCGTCTGTCCGATTCTTCCCCGCCAGGCGCATCGCATTCCCGGACAACTGATGGCCATGATCGTCTCTGCCGGTCCTGGATGGGGCATTGCGGATGACGACGGCCATGGCGGAACGGACACAGTCGTGGGTTTTGCTCCGGTCACCGGCCTGATGTTGCCCGATAACACCTGGCACATCTTTGTGCGGCAGCAGCCCGTGGAAAGTTATGCGCCGATTCGCGATCAGCTGAGAAATCTTGCGGCGATCGGGTTGGTCATGATCGGGCTCTTGTGGGCCATGGGACGGTATGTGGCGACCAGAATTGCCCGGCCGATTCAGGTGCTGAAGACGGGCGTAGAGGCCATCAGTCGAGGCACTTACGATGGACCGCTCGATGTCAAAACGGGCGACGAATTTGAAGAACTGGCCGTCGCGGTGCACCGCATGGCCGACCGGTTGCAGGCGTCGCGCACAGAATTGGAATCGTTGAACGCCGAACTGACGCATCGGGTGGAGGAGAAAACGGCCGAAATCACTCGGCAGATGCGGAAGCTGGAACTGTCCGAACGACTGGCAACGCTGGGCAAGGTCGCCAGCGGCATCGCGCACGAAATCAACAATCCCTTGAGCATCATTTTGAACCGGATTGAGTGTATGGAGGCCGATGCGGCGCACTCCAACGTCCCGGAGGAAGTCACCCGCGATCTGGTCACGATCCGCTCGCAGGCGGAACGGATCTCACGGGTGACACGCAGTATTTTGACCTTCTCCCGGGGAACCGTGTCGATGTTGAAACCGCTGGATCTGAACTGCGTGGCACGGACGTGCGTGACCATGGCGGGGGAGCGTGTGGCGGCGCTCTCTGTGCGTATCGAGGCGGAACTGGCGCCGGAGTTGCCCCCGGTGATGGGAGACCGCGATCGATTGGAAACCGTGTTGCTGAATGTGCTCAATAATGCCATCGACGCCGTCATCGTGTGCGGTGACCACGGCGTGGTGACAGTGCGTACCGCCTGGATGCAGCTCAATGGGGACGAGTGGGTACGAGTCAGCGTATCGGATAACGGACCGGGGGTGCCGGCCACGATCGTCGACCGTATTTTCGACCCCTTTTTTACCACCAAACCGGCCGGCCAGGGGACGGGCTTGGGGTTATTTCTGAGCTATGGAATTGTCTCGGACCATCGCGGGCGCATCGAGGTGCGCAACGATACAGTGGGCGCGATCTTCGATGTGTATCTGCCGGCGGTGGGGCTCGGCGAGAGAGTCCATGAAGGAGTGCCATGGGGATTGCAGGAAAAATCCTGATCGTCGATGACGAGCAGGATGCGCTCGATAATTGTCGCCGGATTCTCAGTCGTGGACCCTATGATTGTCTGACAGAATGTAATCCAACCCGTGCACTGGCCGTCATTCAGCGCGAGCGGCCAGGACTGATTCTCACGGATTTGCGCATGCCCGACCTCGACGGGATTGAAGTATTGGCTGCGGCCAAACGCTTCGATCCCTCGGTGCAGGTGGTGCTATTGACGGCCCATGCCACGGTGCAGACGGCCGTCACCTCGATGCGGTACGGCGCATTCGATTACATCACCAAGCCGTTCACCAGTACCGACCTTCTACAAGTGGCCCGGCGCGCCTTCGGGGAAGACGGGGAGGAGGCTCCCACCACTCATGCCGCGGGAGACGAGGCGGTTTCGGTCGAGCAGAACCGGTCCGGAAAGCGGGCGGGGCTGTCACGCGTCATCGGCGAAAGCCCGGCCATGGAATCGGTCTTCAGCTTGATCGAAAAAGTGGCGCCTACGCATTCCAACGTGCTGGTCTACGGGGAAAGCGGGACGGGAAAAGAACTCGTCGCCCGTGCGATTCACGACGCCAGTTTACGAGCCGATCGTCCCTTTATTCCGGTGGACTGCGTCTCGTTGCCTGATACGCTCCTTGAATCGGAACTGTTCGGCCATGAGAAGGGCGCCTTTACCGGCGCGCATGTCTCAAAACCCGGATTGTTCGAAGTGGCGGCGGGTGGAACGGTCTTCCTGGACGAAGTCAGCGGGATGAGCCAGACCTTGCAGTCGCGACTGCTGCGCGTCTTGCAGGAACGCCAAATGCGCCGGGTCGGCGGGATCCGCTTTTTGGACGTCGATGTGCGGGTGATTGCTGCATCGAACCAGGATCTCGAAGCCGCCTGCCGGCGCGGAGAATTTCGCGAGGACCTCTATTACCGCCTGAATGTCATTCCGATCGTGCTGCCACCCTTGCGCAGTAGAGAAGGGGATATTCCCATTCTGGCGCAGGAATTTTTGCGGCGATTCATGAAGCAGCAGGGTGCCGCCCTTGGATTCGTTCCGAACCTGGACTCCACGGCTACCGAGTTGCTGTGCGGGTACGCGTGGCCGGGGAACGTGCGCGAGTTACAAAACGTGATTGAGCGCGCGGCGGTGCTGGCCGATGGTCCGTTGATTACCGCCGCGCATTTACCCGAACGGTTGCGCCAAGTGGTGGTCGACGATGCGGGACCGGGAGAGGCCGGCTCCTTCAAACATGCCAAGCAAGCGGCGGTCACGACGTTCGAGCGGAGTTTCTTGATCGAACTCCTCAAGCGAAACGAAGGCCACATGGGGCGAGCCGCCCGCGAAGCCGGGGTCGATCGAAAAACGGTCGAACGGATGGTCAAAAAGCATGGCTTGCGCGAACTGTTTTGAGAAGCGACCGGGACCATTCGTCACCGTTTCCAGACACGACGCCACCGTGCCCATTCACGGAGGATCATTTAGGCGTGAGTCCTTCTGAATGATGGGGCATCGATGTCCCATTGGGACAAATTTTCCTGACACTCATCATCAGCCTTTCAATTCGCAGTGTTTACGATGATTGCCGGTTTTTGATGGGGCGACGTCGCCCCATTGTTATTCCTGCCACTGTCTGAAACTTCCAACAAAGTCTACGTTTCTGGACGCGATCAAACTGGAACGAGAGTTGCTCTAGTATCCGCCGTATTTTTATGCGCATCGACTTTTATGCGCATTGTTGAGTGCGCTGTCGTCTCGTTGTCGCGAATCAAGGGTGTGGAAACCGAAGGACCGGCCTCCTGGTGTTTCCACTCCATGAGGTGCAGGCCTTCACGGGCCTGCACCGTGCGCGACGCGAGTTCGATGGCAGAGAGTGGGGATGCGGAGGTTGTATGGTTTCAAGAGGAGGTAGGTCTAATGAGATCGGTACGTAGCGGGCCTAAGAAACTCAGTCAGCGCAGGTCCCAGGCGGCCTGGAAACTCTTGTTGGGAGTGATGCTTCCATCGGTCTGCGTCGGGGCGTTCCAAGTGGCCTCGGCGGCGGCGCCGGAGCTGCATTCGGCTGCGCACAACCAGCCTGCATGGGCTGAGCAGCTGAAGGGACAGACCATTATCGAAGATGCGCAGGAAGGTCATGTCGAGCGCACCGCGATGATGGAACGTCAGCACCAACGCATTATGGACAAGATCAACGAGCAGTTGGTCCATGATGCCGAAGTGCAGCGGACAGGCGGCCAGTACAACAACGTTAACATGTTGCACCAGTACGGCGCCGGGAATCAGGATTTGTTGTTGATGTCGAATAGCGGCGCTGAGCCTGTCGCTTCAGGAGGCGGGAAGTGTCCGGCCAGTGCGCCGGTCCGCAGCTACGATGTGTCGGCGATCAATGTGGAAATCACCTTGAACATGTGGCTCGATTTCTATCCGGGCTACATGTACACGCTGACCGAGAACATTGAGAAGGTCCGCGCCGAAGAGACCAAGAATAAAGAGGCGCGGGACAAGGAAGGGTACGATCCGGGCGGCGTCATGAACGGATTGCAGAATCAGTTCATTCAGCCGTTGGTCCTTCGCGGCAATCAAGGCGATTGCGTGCGGATGACGCTCCGGAATCAGCTGGAAGGCGATGAAGAAGTCAGCTTGAACATCCACGGCTCCAGCATGGTCATGTCGGCCACGGGACAACCGGCCACGACCACCAATCCCGACAGCATCGCGGCCAAGGGCAAAGCCGTGGAGATGGAATGGTATATTCCCCCGACTCAGCAGGAGGGCAGCCGCCAGTTCCATTCCTACAGCAACGATCGTGAGTTGACCGTGATGGGCCTCTTCGGATCGTTCGTGATCGAGCCGAAGGGATCTGAATACCTCGAGCCGCTGGGAACCGGCGATCCTAAGCCGACCAAGAGCGGCTGGCAGGCGATCATCAAGAACGGCAGCGGCCCGGACTTCCGGGAATTCGTGCTCTTTTATCATGAAGTCGGCGACGAAGCGTTCCGCCCGTTGAACAAGAAGGGCGACTTCATCCCGCAGCGCGATCCGCTCACCGACGTGTATCGTCCGGTGGCCCGCGCGTTGAACTATCGTAGCGAGCCGTTCGGCGTCGATAACATGCAGACGCAGCACGAATACTTCGGCTTCGAAGACGAGTCGATGGCCTACAGCGCCTATACCTTCGGCGATCCGGCCACGACCATTCCGCGCAGCTACCTCGGTGACCCGGCCAAGTTCCGGCTGGTCCACGGCGGTTCCGAAGTGTTCCACTCGCACCACCCGCACGGTGGCGCGATTCGTTGGCCGCGGAGTCCGCGCGCCATCGACGAAATGCCCTTGTGGCATGCGGCGAAGAACGGTCCTGTCAAGTATCCCGTGATCCGGACGAAGTCCGATCGCGTTGACGTGGAAGTCATCGGTCCGTCCGAGACCATGGATCTGGAAACGGAGTGCGGATCGGGTCTGTGTCAGCAGTTGGCCGGAGACTTCCTCTTCCACTGCCACGTGGCGCACCACTACATCGCGGGCATGTGGGGATATTGGCGTGTCTACAACACCATTCAACAGGGCGCGAATCACAATGACGTGAT
The DNA here is from genome assembly GCA_020853775.1 of Nitrospira sp. Lineage (GTDB taxonomy): Bacteria > Nitrospirota > Nitrospiria > Nitrospirales > Nitrospiraceae > Nitrospira_A. The sequence goes on along the minus strand of JADYYH010000068.1, from coordinate 21,319 downwards.
GCCGGACCTGCTGGAGTTGCCGGACCGCAAGGGCCGCATCAAGGTGGGTGTGACGTCAGACGAGCTGATCGGCAAGACCGTCGATTGGTTCGGCAAGCAATTCAAGATCGTTGAGAAGGGCAAGACCGATTGGAAGGCTGATCCGGCCATCGTGACGCTGAAGGACTGGGTGGAAATGCAATTCCCGCCGCAGGGTCTTCCGGGCCACAAGAAGGATGAACGCGATCAGACCCGCTCCTATGATGCGAGCGTGCTGAATTGGAACTGGCAGGGCAATCGCGCCATGACCGAGCCCGAGAATACGGTGCCGAATCCGCGGTATCAATCGACCCATCCTGGCGAGCGGTTGCCGATCGTGTTCGAGCCGTTGACCGGCAAGGTCTCCTGGCCGCACTTGAAGCCGCACTTCGGCCGTCGCGTGCCGTTCTCGAAGGGACACAACCCATCCCCCTGGTTGGAAATGATCCACCTCGAGGAGGACGGCCAGCCGAGTTCCTATCCCGCCAAGCCGGGTGAGAACGGACGGTGGAGCCTGTGTCCGGAGAATGCCGGCTCGAAGAAATACAACGTGCACTTCATCCATACGCCGATGATGCTCGCCGACAAGCAGGGCGACACCCCGGCCATCATGGACGAAGGCGGGTTGATCTATGTGTTGCATGAAGAGGAAGCAGCCATTCGGAAGAACAACGACCTGCGCTTCCCGCTGGTCGTGCGGTCGAACATCTACGATTGCGTCGATTGGATGTTGACCAGCGAATGGGATGACGACGACTTCGGCAATTTCCATGCGTCGAAGGTCAATACCCATTGGCACTTCCTGCAGTTCGACAACCAGTCGTCGGACGGCGTGATCACCGGCTTCTCGAACGAACAGTCGGTGCGCCCGTTCACGATGTTGGAAAAGAAGACGGACAAGGGCTTGCCCTTGCCTTTGAACACTATCTTCACGAAGGCGGGGAAGAAGGGCGATCGCGTGATCACCCTGAAGAACGCCGCGCAGTATCATCCGGGCATCGAAATTCTCATCGGCGCGGATAACGTCGGCGGGAATGAAGTCGGACGGATCCAGTCGATCAAGGGCAACGAGATCACGCTCGTTCGGCCGTTGAAGAACGATCATCCTGCCAAGGATATCGTGACGGTGGAATTTGTCCGGCAGCGGTTCTGGGTGGATTCCGATGTGGGCACCGTATTCTGGCACGACCATGCGTTGGGCCGGATCACGTGGGGCCACGGCGGATTCGGCACGATGCTTGTCGAGCCGGTCGGGTCGACCTATCACAATCCGAAGACCGGTGCGCCGATTCGGAGCGGTCCGTTGGCGGACATCCGCACCGCGGAGCCTGTGGGCTACGGGGTGAACGGCAGCTTCCGTGAGTTGCTGGTGCAGTTGAACGATAGCGTGCCGCACACGATCAATATCGTGACGGCGGGTAATCCTCCGGGTCAGCCGGTGGAAATTGCCTTGGAAGCGGGGAAGACCATCTCGTTCCCGATTCCAGATCACATCAAGATGACGCCGATGCCGTTCCTGAACGGCGGTACCCATACGACGGGCGGCGGTCTCAACTTCAGGGCCGAGCCGATCAGCGGACGCCTGAACGCGAATCCGGATCCCTCGAAGCTGTTCAGCAGCGCCGTACACGGCGATCCGTACACCCCGTTGGTGCGAGCCTATTTGGGTGATACGGTCGTGTTCCGGTTGCTGCAGACCATGACCAACGAAAGCATGGTTTGGACGTTGTCTGGCCATACCTATCTGACCGAGCGGTATGCCGGCGATGCCAACCGGAAGAACTCGATCCATGTCGGTATCGCTGAACGATACGACCTGGTCATTCCGCAAGCAGGTGGACCACGCTTGCAGGCGGGTGACTACATCCACTTCAATGGTCGTTCATCCAAGTTCTCGGAAGGCGCTTGGGGTATCTTGCGCGTCCTCGATAAGGACGTGGCGGATCTCCAGAAGTTGCCTGCCGGATACAGTGGCCGGAACGAAATTCCGAAGGCCCCGGCGGTGTGTCCTGCCGATGCGCCCGTGAAGAATTTCAATGTGTCGGCCATCGATTTCCCGTCGATGAAGTTGAACCCGAAGGCGCCGGATGCCATCGAGGTCGACTTCGAGCGGACCATCCAGATGGTCAATCCTGATGCCAAGATCTACGTCTTGGATGAAGATGTGGCGACGGTGGCGTCCGGCCTTCAGCCGATGCCGTTGACGTTGCGCGCGAACGTCGGGGACTGTCTCAAGGTCAAGTTGAGCAATAAGATGAAGCAGGGCCGTGCGTCGTTCTCGGCGCTGGGCCTGGCTTTTGATCCGAAGGATTCCCTGGGCGCCAACGTGGGCCACAATCCGGGCGAGCAAACGGTCGCTCCGGGTGAGAGCCGCGTGTACACGTTCTATGCCGATCCGTTCATCGGGGAGACCGCATCCCTGGTGTGGGATTGGGGGAATGTCATGACGAACCCGCGCAACGGCCTGTATGGCGGCATCGTGATCGGACCCAAGGGGGCCACCTATCGCGATCCGAAGACCGGTGCGGATATTTCCACCAAGAACAGCTGGGTCGCCGATGTGATTGTGGATCGGACGATCCAGGGCTACGAACATCGCCAGAACTATCGCGATGTGGCCCTGTTCTTCCAGGATGAAGACAACATCATTGGAACGAGCTTCATGCCCTACGTGCAAAACACGGCGGGACTGACGGCCGTGAACTACCGTTCGGAACCATATAAGTTCCGTGAAGCCAGCGGATGCTCGCTGGGCAAGGTGTTCCAGCCCTGCTCGGTGGACAAGCCCGAAAGCATTGCCACGCCGCTCATCGAAGCGCATGCGGGAGATCCCGTGCGTATCCATGTGTTCGGTGCGAGCAATGAACAGAACGGCATGTTCAGTGTGGAAAAACATGAATGGCCGATCGAGCCGTTCATGCGCGGCGCCGACCAGATCAGCGTCGTGGAGTTCTCAGCCTCGGAATCGCTGGATGCCTTTATCCCTGCGGCAGGCGGAAGCTTCCGTCAGCCGGGTGATTATGTGTGGAGCAACCAGCGGTTGCCCTATGCCCAATCGGGTCAATGGGGTCTGTTGAAGGTCTTGCCGGCGGATGATCAACGGATTCTTCCGTTGAGCCACCAGGCACCTTCTGTCAAGCGGGCGGGATCTGAGTCCGGTGAGGCACACGCCTCCAAGACCTCACATCTCATCCAATAAGGTGAGGGCGGCGGTCTTCCTTTACGGGGAGGCCGCCGCTTGGATGCAGTGCCGGTCCTAATCACCCCAAGGGGAGAAGCATTCGTGCTTCTCCCCTTGTCGTTTCTGGTGACGTGGCACAGCCATATGCGACTATTCGTTCTATCCCGCCCAACGATTGGTTGACGCCGTACGGCGAGATAGTGACTTATCGACCTCGCTTCTGGCTGACCAGATCCTGCAGCATTTTCAAATCAAGTGCCCCCGGCACCAGCTCGGTTCCCACGATAAACGCCGGCGTGCCGCTGATGCCCAGTGTTTTGGCAAGGCGGCGGTTCTTCTCGATGACTGCTTGCCACTCCGGCCTGTTCATATCTCTGTCGAGCCGCTCGATATCCATGCCCGTGGCTTTGGCGGCACGAAACAGCTGTTCCTTCGTGAGCTCATCCTTTATGGCTAACAGAGCCTCGTGAAATGCCTGGTGTTTGCCTTGCAGATGTGAGGCCAGTGCCGCTTTGGAGGCCAGTTCGGAAGGTTCGCCGAGAATCGGGAAGTCTTTGTACACGACACGGACACCGGCATCCAGATGTTGCAGCTCCGTCAAAGCCGATGCCGCTCGTTTACAATATCCGCAACGGTAGTCGAAAAATTCTATCACTGTCACATCCCCGTTCGGATTTCCACTCACTGGGGAATCTGGGTCATTGAGCAACTCAGGCTGGTGACTCGTCAGCGCAGCTTTCTGACGTTGCTGCTCTTCGGCCGCCCGCTTGTTCTCGAGTCCCTGCAGGGACTGTTCGATCACTTCCGGGTGGGTCCTGATATACCGTTCAATGATGTCCTCCAGCGATTGTCCAGAGACCTGGCCGTCCGTTGACTCGAGCGCCCATGCGTTACGCGGGAAGCACAGACTTCCGACCACGGCACAGTAGAGAAGGGAAAGGGCAATGTAACCGGCGCTAGGTTTCATTCAGCCTCCGCTTGAGAGAGTGTGACATGGAGAGGTTCTGACCGAGATGCGCGGGGCATTATACAAGATTCATCGGGATTGTCAGGAAAGACGGCTCCGAAACGGCAGGCGATGGAAGTCGTCAGTTAGCTGGGTCGGTCGGCAGCTTCGTGATCTTGATCAAGGTGTGCTCGTCATTGAGCTCGAAGATCACATGGTCCCCGACGGTGAGCCCATGCAGCAGGCGAGCCTCGCGGACGGGAAGTGCGCGAGATTCTCCTGTGGGAAGGAGAATGGTGAGGGTGAGACGTTCCTGGTCAATCGCGACAATCGTGCCGCCCGGTAGCGCGGCCTCCGCGGGGGTGGCTGCAGCAGCCATGTTCGTCGGCATCGTGCTTGGGATGACCAGGATAACGAGAATGAGCAGCAGCGTACGCATCCCAGTACAATAGCGCATCCACGGTCTGTCTGGAACTAGCGTTTTCCCTATGGTGATTGCCGCAGAAGACCTATGTGAAGGCCTCGGGATTTTCCGGTTGCGCTGATCGTATGGTCGATCTATGGTGAGAGGACATGTCGCAATCCAAACCCTTAGTGCCAGCGCTGCTGACCGTGAACGCCGGATCGTCTAGCGTCAAATGGGCCTTGTTTCATTTGGGCGCGGCACCCGTCCGGGCGGTATCGGGACGGATCGAGCGCATCGGGCTTCCCGATGGCATCGTGACCGTCACCGATGGCGCAACCGGCCAGGATCAGCGGTCTATCGCGCAAATTCCGAATCACGCGGCTGCCGTGCAGATACTCATCGACCAACTCGGGCAAAGTGGCCGGGGATCGTCTCTACAGGCCATCGGCCATCGGGTCGTGCATGGAGGCAGCCGCTATACGAATCCGGAAATGCTCTCGACGACGGTCATGGACGAATTGCGTCGGCTCAGCCCGTACGATCCCGAGCATCTTCCGGCGGAACTCGCCATCATCGAAGCTCTGGGAGCTCAGTATCCGACTGTTCCGCAAGTAGCCTGCTTCGACACGGGGTTCCATCAACATCTGCCGCCGGTCGCTCGGCTGCTGGCGATTCCCCGCCGGTATGAAAAACAGGGCGTCAGGCGATACGGCTTTCATGGACTGTCGTATGCGTACCTCATGGAGGAGCTGGAACGGGTGGCCGGTCGTGAGGCCGTGCGTGGCAAGGTGGTCCTGGCCCACTTGGGAAACGGGGCGAGCCTTGCCGCTGTGCGCGACGGCGTGAGTATCGATACGACCATGGGATTCACTCCCGCCTCGGGGCTACCGATGAGCACGAGGTCCGGTGATCTGGACCCTGGCTTGGTGTCGTACCTTTCTCAAGCCGAAGGTATGACAGCCGAACAGTTTCATCATATGGTCCATGCGCAGTCGGGGCTGCTGGGATTGTCTGAACTGAGTCCCGACCTACGGGATTTGCTGGCGCAGGAAAGCCGCGATCCGCACGCGGCAGAGGCAGTCGCGGTATTCTGTTATCAGGGGAAAAAGTGGATCGGCGCCTACGCGGCGGCGCTCGGCGGACTGGACCAGCTCGTCTTCAGCGGCGGTATCGGCGAACATGCATCCGTCGTGCGGGCGCGCATGTGTGACGGCTTGGGATTTCTCGGCATCCAGTTGGACCAGGCACGTAATGAGGCTCATGAGGCGGTCATCTCCGCGCCCGGCAGCCGGGTAACCGTGCGCGTGATCCATACCGATGAAGAGCGCTACATCGCGCAATCGGTCTGCGGGCTGCTGGCCTTGGCTGGCAGCCGTGGCACGACATGACACCGTGGCATCAGCCGATCAGGCATGAGGTGTCCGGGGACGTTCACTTCTGAAAGAGGGACTTCATGAACCAGACGACCCACGCGAATCACCCGCTTAGTCAGGACATGCTTCAACGGATCCATGCCTACTGGCGAGCGGCGAATTATCTCTCCGTCGGGCAAATCTATTTGTATGACAACCCGCTGCTCAAGCAGCCGTTGAGGCGCGAACATATCAAGCCGCGGCTGCTCGGCCACTGGGGAACGACGCCGGGGCTGAATTTTATCTATGCCCATCTCAACCGCATCATCAAGGCGCAGGATCTTCCCGTGCTCTACATTGCCGGACCAGGCCACGGCGGTCCCGGGTTGGTCGCGAATGTCTACCTCGAAGGCACCTACAGCGAAGTGTATCCGAACATTTCGCAGGACGAAGCGGGGCTGCAGCGCCTGTTCAAGCAGTTTTCTTTTCCAGGCGGCATTCCAAGCCATGTCGCGCCGGAAACGCCCGGCTCCATTCACGAGGGCGGGGAGCTTGGCTATTCGCTGGCCCATGCCTATGGGGCGGCCTTCGACCATCCCGAGTTGCTGGTGGCCTGCGTGATCGGTGACGGAGAGGCGGAAACCGGTCCGCTGGCGGGCAGTTGGCATGCGAATAAATTTCTCAACCCTGTGCGGGATGGAGCCGTGCTGCCGATTCTACACCTGAACGGCTACAAGATCGCCGGTCCCACTGTGCTGGCCCGCATGCCGCCGGATGAACTCGAATCCCTGCTGATCGGATACGGCCACCAACCGTTTTTTGTCGAAGGCGATGACCCGGAGACGATGCATCAGTTGATGGCTTCCACGCTGGATCAAATCGTGGCGACCATTCGAGGCATTCAACAAGAGGCGCGATCCAACGGCTTCACCCGCCGGCCGCGCTGGCCCATGATCGTATTCCGCACTCCGAAGGGATGGACCGGCCCGAAAGACGTGGACGGCAAACTGACGGAGGGAACGTTCCGCTCCCACCAGGTGCCGATGGCCGAGATGGATAAGCCCGGGCATGTCGAGTTGTTGGAGCGCTGGTTGAAGAGTTACAAGCCCGAAGAATTGTTCGATGACACGGGAAAACTGATGCCCGAGCTTGCGTCGCTGGCGCCGATCGGCGAGCGGCGTATGGGGGCCATTGCCTGCGCGAACGGCGGCATCATCCTACGTGATCTGCACATGCCGGATTTCCGGCAATATGCCGTGCCGGTGGTCAAGCCGGGTGCGGATGAGGCTGAATCAACGAGGGTGCAGGGACTGTTTCTTCGCGATGTGATGAAACTGAATATGCACAACTTCCGGATCTTCGGGCCGGATGAGACGGCGTCCAACCGGTGGGGCGCGGTGTTTGAAGTGACCGACCGGTGCTCGACGGAAGAAATTCTTCCGACCGACGAACACGTGTCCCACGACGGACGGGTCATGGAGATCTTGAGCGAACACCTCTGCCAGGGCTGGCTCGAGGGATATCTGTTGACCGGCCGCCACGGATTCATGAATTGTTATGAGGCGTTTATTCACATCGTGGATTCCATGTTCAACCAACATGCCAAGTGGTTGAAGACGTCGCGCGAAATACCTTGGCGGCGGCCGATCGCGTCACTCAACTATCTCTTGACGTCGCATGTGTGGCGGCAGGACCACAATGGGTTCAGCCACCAGGATCCGGGCTTTATCGACCATGTCGTGAACAAAAAGGCGGAAGTGATTCGCGTCTATCTGCCGCCGGATGCAAACACGCTGCTCTCAGTGACCGATCATTGTCTGCGCAGCCGCGACTGTGTGAATGTGGTGGTGGCGGGCAAGCAACCCGCGCCGCAATGGCTGGATATGGACTCTGCCATTCTGCATTGCACGGCGGGCATCGGCATTTGGGAATGGGCCAGCAACGACCGGGGGAGCGAACCCGATGTCGTGATGGCCTGTTGCGGCGATGTGCCAACCATGGAGACGCTGGCGGCCGTGGAAATTCTGCGCGTGGCCCAGCCCGATTTGCGGGTGCGCGTGGTGAACGTGGTCGATCTCATGAAGTTGCAGCCGGCGAGCGAACATCCGCACGGGATGTCCGACAAGGAGTTCGATGGACTGTTCACTACCGACAAGCCGATCATCTTCGCCTTCCACGGGTATCCCTGGTTGATCCACCGTCTCACCTACCGGCGGACGAATCATCACAATCTGCATGTGCGAGGCTACAAAGAAGAAGGCACGACGACGACGCCGTTTGACATGGTCGTGTTGAACGACCTCGACCGGTTCCATCTCGTGGCCGACGTCGTGGATCGTGTGCCGCAGCTGGGGGCGCGGGCTGCGTATCTGAAACAGGAGATGCGGGATAAACGCATGCAACACAAACAGTACATCGAAATCCATGGCACCGACATGCCGGAGATCAGGAACTGGAAGTGGAGCGGAAAGCGGTAGCTCATGGCAGAGCCTAGAGTGGTCATGTTGTTTGATGTCGATAATACGCTGTTGGACAACGACCGCATCGCGGTCGACCTCACGCAACATCTGGATGAGGAAATCGGTACCAAGGGAGAACAGCAGTACTGGGCGATTTTCGAAGAGCTGCGGGAAAAACTGGGCTATGTGGATTATCTCGGGGCGCTCCAGCGCTATCGGCAGGAGTATCCCCGGGATTCCCATCTGTTCACCCTCTCGCGGTTCCTGCTGAATTATCCATTTGCTGATCGAGTGTTTCCGCAGGCGCATGAGGTGATTCGCCATACCGCTCAGTGGGCGGAGACCGTGATCCTCTCTGATGGTGACATTGTGTTTCAGCCGAGGAAGATCGACCGATCCGGCCTCTTCGAAGCGGTCGAGGGCCATGTGCTCATCTACATTCACAAAGAGCTGGAACTGGACGACGTCGAGCAGCGGTATCCGGCGGATCACTATGTATTGGTCGATGACAAATTGCGGATTCTCACGGCCGTGAAGGCCTATTGGGGCGAACGGGTGACGACGGTGTTTCCGCGCCAGGGGCATTATGCGACCGATCCGGAGGTGCTGCGGACATTTCCTGCGGCCGACCTCAGCATCGATCGCATCGGCGAACTGCTCGCCCTCGATCGTCGTGCGCTTCTGGCCGCCGCCAAGCCCCTCATAGGATGATGAGTCGAGAGGTTGTTGCTGTTGATTTCCACCTTTAACCTGGCAGGTGATGCATGACCCCCAAGACACCCCTGAACAGAATCTGGTCCCTGACGCTCGGGCGCCGGCAACTGTTGAAAGGATTGGGCCTGGCGGGATCGCTCATGGCACTCGGGGGACCAGGGCGCTTGGCCGACGCCCTGGCCGCAGACGCTTCCGTGACGGGTCCTTCAACCGGCGACATTCCCCGGCGTGCATTAGGCAAAACCGGCGTGCAGGTGTCGGCCCTCTGTTTCGGTGGGGCACATTGGGGCCGCATTCAGGATGATGGAGAAGCGATTCGCTTAGTACATGCCGCCATCGATGCAGGCGTCAATTTTTTTGACAATGCCTGGGAGTACAACGGCGGTCGATCTGAAGAGTTGATGGGCAAGGCGCTGCAGGGAAAACGGCAGCAGGTGGTGCTCATGACGAAGGTCTGCTCGCACGGCCGTGACAAAAAGGTGACGCTTCAGCAGCTGGACGAGTCGCTCCGCCGGTTGAAGACCGATTATCTCGATCTCTGGCAGATCCATGAAGTCGTCTACGACGATGATCCCGATCGGCACTTTGCTCCGAACGGCGCGACGGAGGCCTTGCTGGAGGCGAAGCGACTGGGGAAGGTGCGGTTCATTGGATTCACGGGGCACAAACACCCGAGTATCCATCTCAAGATGCTGTCGCATGACTTTCCGTTCGACACGTGCCAGATGCCGCTGAATGTGTTCGACGGGACCTATCGCAGTTTTGAGCGGGACGTGCTGCCGGTGCTGAACGAACGCGGGATTGCCCCGTTAGGCATGAAGAGCTTGACTGGGAATGCCGAGCCGATTAAACAAGGCATCATTCAGCCTGAGGAGGCGATCCGGTATGTATTGAGTTTGCCGATCGCCTCGTTGGTGAGCGGGATCGACTCGCCGCAGGTGCTGAAACAGAACCTCGACATCGCACGGCGGTTTACGCCCATGACCGTCGCCGAAATGGAAGGCCTGCGTGCCAGAGTCGCCATGTTCGCGATGGACGGGCGCTACGAACTGTTCAAATCCACGAATCGCTATGATGGTCCCATCGGCCGCCAGCAGCACGGTATCTCGTAGCAGACGGTTGGTAATGGCGGGCGGTGGCTTTCTCAGTCGTGCAGCTTCCTGCGGCGGAGTTTGTCCTGTTGGATGGGGCTCAAACCCTTGCGAATGCCCCTCATCGCCATTCCACTGCGCCGAAACCGGAATCCCCCAGGATGACATACATCAGGCTGACGGCCGTGACTGTTTGATTGCGGTATTCTACACTCGGGTAGTGGGCATCTCGATGGGATAGGGTATACCGAAGCGCCACCCCGTGCCGGTCGAAGACGCGAAGCGTGAAGGACGATTCTGCGCGGATGATATTTCCCTGCCCATGCCGTTCGGGTGAGAGAAAGTTGCTGACATAATATTCCCGCCCGTGATGTCGAACATCGCGCGATTCGCATAAATCAGGCGAAGCGCCAGTAGCGCCTGCGGCGTCGTGCCATAGTGATAATCCCGTTCTTCCGTGCGCTGAATGCTGCCCGCTGCCCCATAACCCGCGCCACCCAGGAATGTCCCTTGGAGCGCCAGTTCCTCCGACAACCAGGACTGCCAGACGGTGCCCAGCGAGAGAGCGGTGCTGGAGACCCGGAACACCTGCGGCGAGATATAGTCGTAACTGCCGAAGAGACCCCAGATTCCGCGGGTCGTATCGCCGGATGCGTAGGTGTTCCCCGCAAGGAGTCCGCGCATGGTGATGGTTTCTAGGGTATTGGCGGTGGCCGCGGAGACATGAAAATCGAAATAGTCAAAAGGATGCGCGTAGCTGTAGCCGTGCTTGCCTGGGAGCCCGTACGTCAGGGTGAATTCGCCCACCGCGCCATGCTCGTTGACGTTCGACGCCACGTTATGGCTGCTCGAGGTCAGCGTGCCACCTCCAGCCAGTCGGATGAACGTGGCGGGGCGGTGACTGGGGTAGACGGTGTCGAAGCGATCACCGAACAGCAGCCGATTGAATCCAGTGGGCGGCGAGATGATGGCGGCACCGAGTTCGCGCCAGAAACCCGGGCGCCACCGTCGGATTCCAATAACAAATTCGTCATCCTGAACAACGGCTCACCCAGGAATGTTCCGCCGATGGGCGTCGCAATCATGTCGTTGATCGAAGGGTTCGTTTTCTCTCCGCCGATTTCCCAGAGGAAACTGCCGGCGACGCTATACAGGGACGATTTCCAAAAGTTGAGGCCTGATGAGCGGGCCAGTCCAAAGTACACGCTGCCGCTGTACGGATGCAGGAACTGGTTAACGGAAAACTGGTCGTTGTCGAGCACCCATTTCGAATCGGTGAAGTGCCGATCGAATTGATTCAACAGGAAGAGATACGCGAGAATTTCTGCCGCGGGAATGAGATAACTGCGGCCCTCTCTCGTCTCCCAATTCAGCGTCGAAGACCGGTCGGAATTTCGTGATGGAGTCTCAGTCCGATCGGCGTGATTGACCGGCCCAACCAAGTTGCGCTCGCTGTTAGTTGCCGGCGGCGGGCGTGGATGATCCTGCGAGAGACCCATACCCGGAGACAGCAAGACCAGCGCCGATATCAGCGCGATCATTCGAGTAAGGTGATGGTTGCGTAGGAAGGACAACATGCTGTGTCAGGGGCCCTCCAGCGTGAGTTGATCGCATCGGTCCGTTTCGGGATACTCGGGGAAACCCTGGCTGGCATCACAGAATGCCCGGTAAAGGCAGACGGAGGTCCTCTCAGCGCGGTTTCACCAGCCGTTGAAGGCTGCTACCGGCAGCGAGGCGCGCGAACTGTAGCCGCAAGCCGTTCACCCTGGCGAGGTACGTGCCGGCGTGATGATCCCCGCATTTCTGGTGGGGAGTCAGGTGGAAGCCACGAGCAGCGAAGGCATGGCCGGCTCCCGCCCCACAAAGATGGATCACGGCGGCAAGGTCTTGCTTCTGTTGCCTGGTCAGAGTGGTATTTCTCCGGGAGCCGATGGCCGCGGCGACCTGACGATCGAGCAAGGCGGCAGTCAGTTCGATGGCGTGGCTCGGAACAATGCGCGTGTAGAGGCTATTGAACCAGCAGGAATGAGGATCGTTCCACGGGCCGTCTTCGACCACCACATGATTGTGAATGCAGTAGCGTCTTGCCTCCCGAAATGTGCCATCGGTCAGTTGGAACATCCCGACTGCGCTGGAAGCCGGCCGATACCAATCGAAAGGATTCCAGGAAAATCGCCAACGCCAGTAGGTCCGCGCCACGGGGTTGCCTGCGCCCTCGGCCTGCGCTAACGCCGCGAGGAGTTCCGGGGTGATGATCGCCGTTGAATGCTCGCGGAACAACGAGCCGTATTCCTGCCAGGTCGCCGTGGGATTCTTGTCCAGCGCATCTTCCAGGGGAAACAATACTTCGGTCGGTTTGTGGATCGCGTGGTAGATCCAATTGGTTCCGAACCAGAGGAAAAACAGGAGTCCCGCGCCGATGACGAGGCGCAGCACCGGATGAGTTTTTCCTATGGCTCGAAGGAATGCCCGGAGGTTGCGCCAGCGGAAATGGAGGAAGCGTCGGAGGGCCGCGAAAGTGAGGCGGCGGTGTGAGCGGCTTCTGCCTCGGGACAGAGGGGAGGAATGGTGCGCGGACCTGGACGCCATGCGCCACTATAACCGAAATCGGTGCATGACCAGCCCCTTATTCAAACTTTCCTAAATGGCGCGATGCCGTCCTCATTGACTGCCTTTCGACGGCAGGCCCGTTGTTGAGGCGATGTCACTCGCCTATCAGCGGCTGCGGTGGCCGCCGCCCCCATGGGAATGTCCGCCGCTACCGGTATGTCCGCTAAAGGACCGAGGCGCCAGGCTGACCGAGGGGCTCGGGCGAGACAGAGCGGATGAGCCCTGGATGTTCGGTGGGCTGGGCCGCCAGAAATGGTTGGGGTGGACCTGGTAGGGCGGCGCTTGAGGGGTGTATTGCGGAGTCGAGGGAATCGACCTGGGTGTCGGGATGACCACCACGTCGCCCACCTTAGCCTGTTGGCCCTGGCTGTTGAGGAGCGGCGGGGCTTGATATTGATGCGTGTGCAGCAGAGGTGGAACCAGCAGCGAGGGGCGCGGCGGCGTGGAGACCGGCGGCTGTGCCGGCGAAGTACTGTTGTTCGCCGTGATCATCCGTTGCGCGAGCGGGAGGTGGCGATGATGCGGCGAGAGGCGTTGGGCTTGTAGCAACAGGCCGTTGATGCCAGACACCCCGAACCATGGATAGGAGTAGAAGCCCAATGTCGGATAGGTCCAACTTGTCCAGGCCTGTGACAGGAGCGCGTTGGCTTGCATCTGGTCGAGCATGTCCTGGCGTTGATCCGTGTATTGCTGCACGTCGGAAGGAGTAGAGGCGGCGGCCAGCGCGCGGGTGGTGTCGTCGACTTGTGCCTGGAGTCGATCGGTTTCAGCCCGGAGCGCCGCTAGCTCATTGCGCGCCTGCTCGTTCTCCCGGAGTGCCGCGATGGCCTGCACCACGTCATGCGGGTCGACTTCGGCCTTGAGGTCCACACGAATCACGACCTGATCTTGCTCCAGCCTCGTGGTCACCGTCTGATCCACCACCTTGACGATACCGGCCGTGTAGCTGCGGATATCGTCACGCGTGACATCCAGATCCCGCACTTCCGTGACGCTCTCCACGTAGGTTGCGACCTGTTCGAGCGCGTCCTGCTTTGCGGCTTCCGTCGCCAAGCGAACGGCATCGGCGCGGCTATCATGATCACCCATACGGTATTCGCCGCTCGCGGCGATGGTGCGCGCATCGGCCGAGCGCATCGGTGGATCGGCCGCCACCGCCGGTGCCGGCGTTTCCGGAGATATCGGCGTGTCGAAGCTGCGCTGTGTCAGCTGGGAGCGATACTGCTCGGGGATGGAGCTGAAGTCGTCGGTCAGCGTTTGAACTCCGGCCTCGTCGGTATAAGTGAAGATCGGAGTGGCTGCAAGCACGGGAGCGTCGATGATCACTGGCAGGGCGAGCCACAGCAAAATGTGAGGAAATGTCACCAATCTGCTGGAGTAGAAGGTCATAACGCCACACCGATGTTCGTCTTAATGACGATAACACATTTCGGATTGGTATGGCTGTGAGGGCGACTTGGACATCTTCGTGATGGATGAGGAGGCTTTGTCGTCCGAGGTCATGGTTCGGACTGGTGTTTAAGGGGGGGGCGCTGGGTGATAAATCCCAGGCGCGACCACACTTGGGCGAAGCAAGGGCATTCGCGTACGACGTCTGTTGGATCCCTATGGACTGGACTTAAGCATCACTCGCGTAAACCAATGGTCCACGACCTGCTCAAGTTCTTTCGAGTCAAACGGCTTGAGTACATAGGCCTGAGCACCGAGACTGATAGAATGAACGGCAAGATCTTTCGATTCGGCGGCGGTAATGATGATGATGGGAAGTTGCTGGTTCGACTGCCTCACCTGACGCAGCACCTCCAGACCGTTGATTCCAGGAATGCCGATATCGATGAGCACTCCTGAAAATCGGCATTCTTGAATCGTCTTTATCGCCTGGGCCCCATCCACGGCTGTTGCGACCTCATACCCGTCGGCGCTCAGGCGATCCACGAGGAGCTGACGAATGTCGGGGTCATCATCCACAATGAGCAGACGTTTGTCTGTGGTCTGATCGGATAATGTGAGTGTAGAAGCCGGGATCATGGGTAGCCCCACGCTGAATTCCGTACCTACCCCTGGTTGGCTGCGCACAGCTACCTGTCCATGATGAAGATCGACGAGGGTTTTCACGATGGATAACCCGAGACCGAGGCCTTTCGATCCGCTGCGTGTCTCTTGCCCCATGCGGAAGAAGGGATCGAATACTTTTTCGAGGAATTCTGGCGGAATGCCGGGCCCCGTGTCACAGACGCAAACGTTGGCCTGGCTCGACTGTGGCGTGGTGACGTGAACTGAAACCAGTCCTCCCCGGTGTGTAAACTTGATGGCGTTGTGGACGAGATTGGTAACGATCTGAATCAACCGGTCTCGGTCCGCCCACACAATAACAGGGGACGACGGGTACTCGGTCGTGAGGAGTTGCTCTTTCTCCAAGGCGAGAGGGCGTAATTGCTCGATGACCTCGGCGATGCAGCGTTCGAGATCAACTTCGGCGGGCGACAACGTCAATTGCCCGGTTTCGATTCTGGTGCGGTCCAGGAGGTCATTGATCATACGAATGAGGCGGCCAACATTGTCCACAATACGGCTTAAGTACCGCTGTTGCTTTTCGTTCAGCGGGCCGGTGAGGCCGTCGAGCAGATTTTCGACAAATCCCTTTACCGAGGTCAGCGGCGTTCTGAGCTCATGGGAGACATGAGAAAGGAAGAGCGATCGCGATCGGTCGGCGCGTTCCAACTCGGCGGTGCGTTCACGGACTTTCGACTCCAGTCCGATGTTCATCTCCTCGATCTGCGCATAGGCCGCGGCATTATCGAAGGCAATTGCGACCTGGTTGCCGAGAGTCACCATCAGCTCCAGGTCTTCGCTTGTCAAGGTGTTGGGTGCCGTACGATCGACCGTGAGAGTCCCGAGGATCCGGCCCTTTGCGATCAAGGGGACCCAGATCAGGGACCTGGTGCCAGTGAGGAGCGCCAATTCCTGGTTGGCCGGATGTAGGTGCTTCCAAAGATCGGCGACATCCTGGACGAGAAGTGGTTTGCCGTCGCGCAGGGCGGAAGCCGGAAACCCGTCCGGATCGGTAACCAGCAATTCCCGTCGCCGGACGAATTCTGCAATCTCCTCCGAAACGCCGAGGATTCGTCCGCCGTATAACATGCGGCGCTCCGGGTCGTAAAAGCTGATCATCGCGCGGTCGTAGTGCAAGTCTTGTATCAGGGTAGCCAGAACGGTTTGCACAAGGGATTCACGGTCCAGCGTGGAGTTGAAGCCAAGCCCCGCGCGATTGAGCGCTGTGAGTTGACTGACCTTACGTCGCAGCTCGACTCGTGTCTGCTCCTGTTCCACGAAGGCGTCGCGCAAGTCTTCGTACCGCGCGTCTACGAATTGCATTTGCTCTCGGATCAGGGATTCACGTCGGCGCGCTAGACTGCGTTGACGAAGCTCGGTGACGAGCGCAGTCATGGTAATGGGGATCAGGACAACGAACAGCGCCTCGACTCCGGATATGGCGGGATAGTAGCGGTGGAGATAGGTCCACGCCAATACGCCGGGAAGCAGGGCTCCCAAAAACCAGTAAGACAGCGCTGGCTCGGGATGCCATCGGACCTCCCATTCGCACCAGGGATCCCCCTCGACGATGCAGGCCCGATCCGTCACGGTGGCGGCCGGACCTCCGTGAATCAGCGTGGGGGCGGCCACCATGCGGCCTTTTGTCGATGCACAGACCTGTTGTGCGCAGGCTTTGAGATAGGGGCCGAATTGCCGGAGGGTATGGTCGGTAAAGCGCAGGCGGTAAATCATCGAGTGATCAGTCACCTCCGCTACTTCACATTCGACGGTCCCTTGGGTATATCGCTGGGCCCAATAGAGGGCGAGCCGGGAGAATTGGGCCAATGAAAAGGGTCTGGCCAGGACACGGAAGACCGGAGAGATCACCTTGGTCAAGCCGGTATTGAAATGAAAGTCCGGATCGCCCGAGAGTTGTTTGCAGAACTCGCGAAGATAGCTGAGGAACTCATAGGAATAACTGTTCCATTCCTTCCTGAGAAACCCGGGGGTGACATGGTACGCCGAGTCCGGTATACGCTCGTTCAGGAGACGACAGAGTTGTTCCACGGCGGCGTCCGCAGCATCTCGCCCCGCGCTCTTTTCCACACACTTCCCGAGGTGTTGAATGCTGGACAAGACCAGGGTGCCGCTCACGTCCGCGATTTTGCGTCCCTGCTCATTGATGCCGAATGGGCGAAAAGCCATCAGCGGACGTTCGAGAATGGTGTGCTCTTTCGTCAAAAGCGAGTAAGGCCGCTCCTCCATCGCTTCGGGGCGGTCAGATATCTCCGCCATCGGTCCGTTAGGCATTGATGTTCGCCTCGAGATCGGCTGGATATAGCGTCCAGGGCGCCCACGGTTTGCGCTCCATCTTTCGCTGAAGCCGGGCCAAATCAAGCCGCAACTGCGCGAAGGCAGCTTCCGCGCGCGGGTGCCGCTCAGGACGTCCGGGTTCTACCAGCGCGAGCGGCGCATAATCCTGCAGCAGGGGCGCCCGGACCACATTGAGTACATAGTTGGAGTTGACCAGCCGTTGGTACACATCTTCCGGCAGCCGACGGCCATCACGATACACCCGCACGGGATGGGTATGCGCCCAGAGCTGGTAGTTCCAAAGCTGAGTGCCGAGTTGTTCATGCTGGACGGAAGCCAAGTACATGAATCGAGCGACCACTCGTGCCAACGCGGCACAGGTCAGCGGAGCCGAGGCGAGGCCGAGCCCGTTCGGCAACAAGCGAGTCAGCTCAGTCAGCCAATTGCGAATCGACTGATCCGTCCGGATGTCGTCGTCCGCAAAGTACAGCCGCAGATACCGTTCTGCGTGGGCCTGAAACACCCGAAAGATTCTTCGGCAGTTCCAGAAGGTCTGCATCGGGAGCCCGCTCTCGAGTAGCCCTCGATCACGCGCGTCTTCATCCGGATCGCAGGAGCGTAGATTGAAGTCCTGACCGGCCTTCCCTATGAGTTGGCATAATCCGGAATAGGTCAGGCTATAGATGGCTTCAAAATCTCCGTCGGGCATCAGTTGACCAAGAGTGGCCAGCCGATTACTCGTATGTGTGCCGACCATGTGGGGCCACAGCAGCCGGCACAGGGGATGATCTGGTGCCAGGTGAGTGCGGGTGGCGGCTGAGAAATACTCGCCTCCGATCAGGTGCGTCCAGGTCCAATGTCGAACTAATGCCGTATGAGTCGTGGCGGCGCACACAGCAATTCGTGTGGCGAGCGCCCAGTGCGCATCGCGGGGATGGACCGAACCGAGTTCGCACCGTATCCGGACGGGAATGAGTGAGGCCTGCGCGGGATCCGCCTTGAACAGGACATGGGCCCAGGGAGCGTAGAGGTCCGAATGGTGGCTGTACGAACGGAGCTCCTCGATGTCCCATTCGAAGCAATCGGGGCTAAGGGAAGCCTTTCGGAGATATCCCGCATAGGGGCCACGGAGGGCCAGCATTCCCAAATCAGCAGGGCGCTGGAGCTCGACCGGCATTGTCGGGGTACGCAGCATCCGTTGCGGATCGAGTCGGACCGCAGCCGCCTTCCGCAAGACTGCCTGACGGTGGGGTCGGCTGTAGGCCTCGTCCAAAGCCTGATGGGGATTAGCTGCAATGTCTGGCCTTCCAGCCTGCATGGGAGACCACACCCTGCAGAAATTGGCAAAAAATCGCATCATGCTCTCGGCAACTGCCTGCCGTTCATCCTGTGGGACCTGCTTTGCGACGCGGATGCCCGCAACGGGAATGGCGGGAAAGGATTCTGTGAAGGGAATCAGCGTCACCGGTGATCGCCGCACGGCCACCGTCGTGACGTTCTTGGGACGAGTCATACTATATTTTGCCCTGGCGACGCCGTTCCAGAACCGCTTACGGACCATCCATTGCAGTGATGTGATCAGGGACATGGGCATCCTCTCTGAGAAAGAAACCACGGCGGCGATCAGCGCTCGATGCCATCGCTTCGAGGGTCCTCTCCATGGTTGCTACTGCGACACCGGCTCATGGACGTTGTGCCAGGGGAAGAACGGATTGCCGAGGCCTCGAAGGGCCGGCGCCAACGACGGGTAGTGGCGAAGCAATACGCTCGTGAGGTCATGGTCCTGCACCCAATCGATGCCGGCGGATGTATACACGTCCGGTCGAAAATCGGCCGTGAAAAATCGATCGCTCTTGAGCCGGCGCGGCGCCATCAGCGTAAAAATTCGAAAGGCCGTGTCGCTGATGGCAAAGCCAGGCGGCGGTGTTTCCGCATAGAGCCCGACCATCAGGTCCAGCCGTTCGAGATCGCCTTCATAGAGATCGTGCAGATGTTTGGCCCATTCTGGATTCAATGCCTTGAAGCTCTTCATCGGTTTCAAGCGGAGCATGCGCCGGAACGCATTGTAGCGAGGGACTCCTCGCTCCCGATCGCGAAAGATATCGATGGCCGCCACGTCCAAGACATCGGGATCTCCGTTCGGCAATCGCTTGATGCGGCGGAACTCCTGAAGGAAGCGCGGGAAGTTGCCGAGCGTCAATTGTCCGGGGTGAGCCAGTCCGAACGAAAACCACACATTGTCGATGCCCACTTCCTCGATGGTCGAGCGGGTCTGATTGCCCTGGATATCAGGGAATGATTTGTAATGACTCAAGGACGAATCGGTCAGCGAGAAGAAGCGGTACTCGTCGGGAATGAGCGGATGCAGCCGGTAGACTGCAGCAAATTCTTCGGTCATGGCATAGGGGGCTGTATGGTGATCAGGGGGCGACCCCGGAATCCCGCTCCACACTTCGCTGTCGCTGAGTCGCCCCATTCGCGTTCGAATCTGTTTGCCGAGCAGGCCCCACCAATTGGCTTTCATGCCGCTGTCGAGCGTGGGATGCTGGAGCAGGGCTGGTGTCCACTCCACCGTGTGGATCTTGGCGATCAGCGCGGCATTAATGAGGCGAGCTTTTTGGAAAAGTTGCTCATCCGTCCACGAAGGATAGTGAGTGAGTAACATCTCGCAGATGGCATTGTGTTCCCGCGCAAAGAGCGTATGAAACAGGCTGAGGCCGATCCAGTAATTGTCATTGAATCCGGTGAGGTCGATGCCAGGGAGTTCCCCGTCGAGTTTCTCCATCGACGGCAGACGTCCATGATCAAGTTTGAGTTTTCCGTCTCGTTGTCCACGGACGTCCAGTTGCCGTTGTGCGCTGCTGCCATAGAGCTGTGAAGCATCCCACCAATGGGTTTCTGTATTGAGGAAGATCGGGATTTTGGCCGGACACCCACTTCTCGCGCCCGCCGCCTCCTTGGTACGGCGGACCATCATGGGGTTGTCGCGCCAAATGTCATTTTCCGCCAGTGGGATCGGAGCCGAGGCCTCATTTTCCTGTTCATGGCCGAACCAGTCGTGAACCTGAAACTGAATCCAGGCGGCGGCCAGGAGATTTAGGGAGGTTGCCGGGATAAATTGCGTGCGAGTCATGAGCAACCGGCTGATGGCGCGGGGGCTCGGTGTTTCGAGACCCGGTTCGGCGGGCGACGAGATGGTCTCGAATGGAGCATTTCGACCAAAGGGACAACCAGCGCTGCCCATAGAGGGGACCTGAAGATCGTTATGCGAGCCGTCCGCCCGTCGTTCATCGAGGTCCTTGCGGTGAAACGGACAGTGGCGCGTTCCGTGGCCAGCCATGAGGGGGCCAGTGTCAAAGAGGTTCCAGCGTCGCAGGTCATGCCGGAGCGCGACGAGATTGCCGATGCCGAGAATTTTGGGGAGGCGGTACCAGGGGAGAATGCGGTTCAGCTGTCGGTAGCACCATGCCAGGATGTTTAACGCGCGATCCTTGCGCTTCATGCGGGCCTCATGCCGGTCAGGCGGGGGTTAGGGAGATGATGATAATTGAATCTGCGGCGACATCTGCTCAGCCCTTCATGATGATGTGAAGTGACCGATTCGTATCACGGCTTCCGGAAGCAAGTAACGCTGTTCCATCGAACATGACTGAGCGGAAGGCAAGGGACGTACCGTTTGTATCGACAACAAGTCGTTCTTCGCGCCACTCTGGGACTCTTGAGTTCTGACATGGGTTTAGGAATGGCCATTTGTCTCGGCTCGCTAGATACGGACAGTCGGAGCCTTCTGTCAGGCAAGGCACGGTATCCTTTCCGATACAGCCTCAGTCGAAAAGGATACAGAACGAACGGCAGCAACGCTCGAACTGAGGGGAAAGCGCATCGTTACGTCGCACGGGCTGAGACGCAAGGGAGCGGGCTCGGATCTTCACTCTCAGCATTGAGGCTCTCCCGTTCCAGAAATAGAAAACCGGGTGGGCACACGAGGTTTATCGCATCGAGTCTCTGTCCTTGATGCACGACGTGTGGTACTCAGCGTGGGCGATAGAAAGCGAATTCGGTCTGTCGCGCTAGCCCGGAAAATTCACGACTCGCGTCATAAAAAAAGCCATCGAGGCTCCTCCCTGTGCTATAGGAGCGGCGACCAAGCAGCTTCTACGTACAGCGATGGAGGCACCCGATGGCGACAGACGGT
>JADYYH010000067.1 GCA_020853775.1 Nitrospira sp. | reverse complement strand
GCAGGATGCGTGGTCAGGATACCCAACAAGCGGGATTGTTCAGTTACCTCTCCCCCGAGGTGCGGGTGCCGGCGACCCATCCCCTGCGGCCCATCCGGCAATATGTGGACGCAGCCCTGACGGGCTTGTCGCCTCGGTTGACGACGCTGTACGCCCGGATGGGTCGGCCCTCGATCGCTCCAGAGAAGCTGCTGCGCGCCCTGTTGCTGCAGGTGCTCTACAGCATTCGGAGTGAACGATTGTTGATGGAACAACTGGACTACAACCTGTTGTTCCGCTGGTTTGTCGGGCTGGATCTGGATGCCCCGGTCTGGGATGTGACGGTGTTCACTAAGAACCGGGATCGCTTGCTGGAGGGCGAAATCGCCACAGCCGTCTTCGAACAAGTCTTGGCGCAAGCGCGGGCCCAACGCCTGTTGTCCGACGAGCATTTCACGGTGGACGGGACGCTGATCGAGGCGTGGGCGGGGCAGAAGAGTTTTCAGAAGAAAGAGGCAGCTCCATCGCGGCCGGATGATCCTGGCAATCCCAGTGTGGATTTTCGGGGTGAGCGACGGACGAATGCCACGCATGCCTCGACCACCGATCCAGAGGCCCGGCTCTACAAGAAGGCTGAGGGGCAGGAGGCCAAACTGTGTTTCCTGGGGCATGTCCTCATGGAGAACCGGAACGGGTTGGTGGTCCAGGCGACCGTGACGTCGGCAACGGGCACGGCGGAGCGGGACGCGGCCCTCGCTTTGGTCGAGGCGCAGACGCCTAGCCGACGCATCACGCTGGGGGGTGATCGGAACTATGACACGGCGGCGTTCGTGGAGGCGTTGCGGGAGCGCCAGGTGACACCGCATGTGGCTCAGCACACGACGCGACGACGCAGTGCGATTGACGGTCGGACCACGCGCCATCCTGGCTATGCCGTCAGCCAACAGAAGCGCAAGCGCGTCGAAGAGGTCTTCGGCTGGCTGAAGACGGTGGGGCTGGTGCGCAAAGTCAAACTCCGAGGAGTACCACGAGTGGGCTGGCTCTTCACCTTCGCGGCAGCCGTCTATAACCTGGTGCGGATGCGGAATCTCGTGGAGGCCACCACATGAGCCGACTCGGCTCCGCCGTGCGCGTTGTGGTCCCCCGCGAGGCGCTCCGAGGGGCACCCGCTTCATCGAGGAGGTGCTGCGCTGGCCCGTGTCAGTAGTGGTGGGGCGCAGCTATCTCATTCAACTCGGATTTTTCCGCAGCCTGCTAGGGTAGGTGCCTGGCAAAACGGCTTTCAGGTGGACTATGAGACCAACAGGTCAGCGTAATGGCTGCGCGCGATGTGCGAGAGTCGAGTGATATTGGTCAGCGTAATAGTCCGGCGATTTACGGTAAGCAGCTTCTCGACCTGAAAGGTACTGAGCAATCGAGCCAGGGTCTCGGGAGTGATCCCCGTCATTTCGGCCAGTTCTTCACGTTTGAGGCTCATTCCAATACTAACGCCAGCATCATCGCGGCAGCCAAATCTCTGAGCTAGTTCCAACAACATAGCGGCTAACCGCTCTCGGGCGCTCTTAAAGGTGAAGTCGTCTAGCTGTTTGATATAAGAGCGGACCTCGGCACTCAAGAGCTCTATGAGCTTGATGGCCAACCCCCCGTTTCGCTTGATCAGCTCCAAATAAGGTTTTCGCTCAATAAGGCATATCTTGCAGGGCTCCAAGGTTTCGCATGTCACCTGGTGGATGGCATCGTCGCCAAATGCGTCCTTCTCAATGATGTCGCCTGCATCGAGGATTCCGATGATGAGGCGCTGCCCTTTTGTCGAAGAACGAGTCAGCTTTACCTTGCCGGCGCAGAGCATATATAGGCCAACGCTCGCGTGGCCTTCGTAGAACACCACCTGGTTGGCTTTGTAGAGGAGAGGAATTTTAATGCGTTGAAAGATGGCGAGATCGTCTCCTTCTAAGTTAAATAGCTCATCCCTAGAGCCGCCGTGATGTGTCGTGCAACAAGCACTTTTTTCAGTTAAACATTTCATAATTTCCCTCATTGACTAAAGTCTGTGATGGGGATTTCCGGGAGGCAATGCTATCACTATACAATTACTATTAACAAGTATAGTGACATCACGAACTTGAGCCTGTTCGCGCCGAAACAACCAGTGACAACTGTCGCCTCACCTCGATAGTCAGATGAGAGGCCGGCAGGAGTGCGCTGATCTTTAAATTTTGGAGTCGTAAATCTTTAATGTTGACAATATTATTAAACTTAATGTATTAAATTCCTCATCGGAGTACAGATATTTAATAAGCACTTGATAGTCATTCACATATTCAGTCAGTCACCGCGATTAAATCCACCATTCACATTCAACTTGGAGTCGAGGAGATGAAAAAAACGGCATTTGCCCTTGTTGCCAGTCTGGCCATCCTCTGGGGTGGCCTGACCCTGCCCGCTGCGGCAGTCGAGGAAGGCCAGTTCGTCAAGAAGGACGGGAAGTGGGAGTATTACTCCGGGGAAGACCCTGGCCTGAAGTATCTCTATCTCAAGGGCATCATTACCCAGGAGGAATACGACAAAGGCCTCAAAGTCATCGAGAAACGTGAACAGGTCTCAAAACCGAACTACACCATCGACGTGAACAACGGGTTAAATTTTCGGGTGGGGGATAAATTCTTCCTCAAGTTGAGGCTGCTGACCCAGGTCCGCTATTCCCACAGCGCCTACAACAGTGCCTGGGGGACAATCGGAGATTCGCGAAATCCGGAAATCCTGGGTGGACAGGTCGAATACCGGGCGATCCGAAAACAAAGCGACTCCAATCAATTCAGCGTGCCCCGTGTCCGACTTCAATTCCTGGGTTATGCCTTCGACCCGGATTTTCGGTACAACATTTCCTGGGCCTTCGACCAGACCACCTGGAACCAGGAAGGAGGCAGCGGGAGAGCCGGTCTCCTCGATGCCTACGTCTCCTCCTGGCACATTCCCTGGCTGACGGTCCAGGCCGGCCAACAGCGGGTCTGGTTCAATCGCGCCACCATCAGTTCCATGGCGACATCCACCTTCGCAGACAACTTGATTGTCCAGAACGCGTTTGCCGCAAATCAACAAAACAGCCGCGACATCGGTGTCAGCGTTTCGAGCGATGAGGATCAATACAAATTCAATTACGCCTTTGGTATCTGGGGCGGAGTCGGAGCCAATCTCGCGCGGGAAGGGACCTCAGTCAGCCAAAATGTACTGCCGCAAACGGGGACACCCGGAGCGCCGAGTGCCGCCACTACACGAACGTACAATTACGATACGCGCTTCATGACCGGTGAAATGATGTATACCGCACGGCTGCTCTACAAAATCGCCGGGAACCCGGGATATGGCCAGGGAGATATCTTGAACTCCCGCACGCTCCAATCGGCCATTGCCTTTGGATACGCCTACAATCCGGCCCAGAACTATCTCAGCTCGATCCGTTCCGACATCGTCGATCGCGCCTACCGCCAGGCCGTGACTAAAGCATACAACGGCCGACTCCTCGCCGGCGGCATCTGGGATTTCCAAACCTACGAAGTCGACTTCATCGCCAAATACCAGGGATGGTCGTTGCAGACGGAGGGCTACTATCGACACCAACGGCTCCGGAGCGCCAATAGCGGCACGAGCGCCTTCGACCTGAATACGATCCCGTCGGCGCAGTTTCTTGGCCCGGCAGTAAACCTCGGGCAGGCTTATGGCTGGTATGCCCAGGTCGGGAAATACATCATTCCGCGTAAGCTTGAACTCGCGGTGCGCTACGGCTTTATGGATCCCTCCACCCAGCAGGTCAACGATCTGGTGAAGGAGTTCGGCGCCGCCATCAACTATAGCTTCGACGGCACCTACAACAACCGCCTCGTGGTCGATTACTCCAACATCACCATGGGAAGCGGCGGACGAGCGCCGGATCGGTTTCCCTTTGAGAGTGAACCAGGATTCGGGCGGGACCTCGTCGAAAATCGCATCAATGTGCAGTACCAGTTCTACTTCTAAGTATATATGGCGGGCCATTACTGGCATTTGGAGGACATCATGAGAGCAGGATTTCGTGTCATAGGAATCATCGCCGCAGTAAGCCTACTGATCGGCATGAGCTGGAACATCCGGCCGGCCCAGGCACAGCCCGAAACCATTACCATCGCCGCCGCCAACAGTCTCAAGGACGCCCTGCGGAAAGTCCTTCCGCTTTTCGAGACCGAACAGGGCGGAGTGAATGTGCGGGTGATTTACGGTCCGTCCCAAACGCTCCGGAGCCAGATCGAGCAGGGCGCGCCGGTCGATATTTTCCTCCCCTCGCTGTTTGAGGAAATCGATCAACTCGAAGCCAAGGGTCTGATCGTTCAGGGGACCAAACGCGCCTTTGCCGCGACCTCGCTGGTTCTGATTACAGCGACCTCTCTCCCCGCTCCAATCAAGACGATTCAAGAACTACAAACCATTCCCGTGCGGCGCATCGCCGTCGGTGACCCGAAGACCTCCTCGGTGGGAAAAGTCGCCGCGCAGTTCCTGAAATACAGCAAACTCGAACCCAAACTGAAGTCGCAATACGTCTTCGGTGAACACTCACGAGCCGTCCTGGATCTGGTAGCAAAGGGCGAAGCTGAAATCGGAGTGGTGTATCGCACCGATGCCCTCTCCAACCCGGGTGTCCGCGTCCTCGATACAGCGCCGGTTGAATCACACACCCCGGTGCGCTACGGCGTCGCAGTTCCCTGGACCGCGCAGAACATTTCACAAGCAGGCAATTTTATCGAATTCCTGCTCAGCCCCCGTATCCAGACCTTGCTCCAGGAATACGGATTCGACCGCGTCAATCCCGAGGTCGGATTCGCTCAACGACAAGAGGTGAAACCATGAACGGAACGATCAATCCCATGCATGACAGACACTCGCGAAACGCACGGCTCCTGCTTGCCTTCATAGGACTCACCGTTGCGGTCGGTTGCGCACACCAGCCACCGACGCCTCCAAAGACGATCTATCAAGCCGGGCTGAGTACGGTGCGTGTGGAACAGGATCCCGACTCCAACGTGAATACTCATCCGGCAACGCTGACCGCGACCGAAGTCGGCACATTACTGCGCGGGGTCCGCATCTGGGAGCGGCGCAACGTGATTCACCGGTTGTTCGTCGGCAACGCCAACAAGACCAGGGCATTCCGGGATGAGGAGATTGCCGTCCTGGCACCGGCGCTGGCGAAGGCTCTGGCACAAGCCTCCCCGTCCGACCGTATCTACTACCACTTGAGCCATGCCACCGAGCATGGCGAGGAGGAGACCACCACGGGATGGCTGTCGGTGCGAGACCCGATCCTGCACCTGTCATTGAGCGAAGCACACGACCGGCATGGCCCCGGCCCGGATATCGGCAAATATGACCGGCAAATGCCGAACGTGCCGGAGCGGTCTCCGGCCTTCGACGCCACCTTTGAACCAGAGGACTACCTGGTCAAGGTCAGTTCGGGAGGGCGACTGTTCGCACCGGACCAACAGGAAGAATTGCAGATCCGGTATCGAGAAGCGCTCCAAGCCCTGCCCGTTCAACCGGGGCTGGAACCTCGAGAACTAAGCAAACCGTCACAGCGCTAAGCCACAGTGGCACTACGACCGGCAGCAGGGCATCCCCGCTGCCGGTCCTCGAACCATCAAGGAGTTTCAATGTCCATCCTGGTCGTCGGCGGTGATTCGGTAGATGGGATCAAAGAACGGGCACAGGCCGGTGGCCACGGATGCGTCGAACATTGGAGTGGGCGCAAAACCAGAGATCAAATGAGGTCCATGCCTAAAGATACGGAGGCCGTCGTCGTGGTCCTTGACCGCGTGAACCATGCATTGGCGAGAAGAGTTCGGAACGAAGCAACACGCCGCGGCCTGCCCGTTTTCTTCCAGAAGCGAGAGCGTCAGGTCGAGGGGGTCGATCACCGGCCACTCGACCTGATGTGCTGGCTCGACAGGAAATAGTCAGCAACTGATTGTGTACGGATCACAGGAGTGAGTATCGATATGACCATTAAGACCCTCACCAGTTTCACGGCACTTGTATCATTGTTCGCAATCCTACCGGCGATCGCCGACGCTGATCCCCGAGAGCTCCTCCTCGCAGCCTACAGCGTGCCGAAGGAGGCCTACGAAAAACGAATCATCCCCGCCTTCGTCCGGCAGTGGAAACAGAAGACAGGAGAAACGATTCAGGTCCGAAGTTCATTCGCCGCATCCGGTGCGCAGGCGCGGGCCATCGTCGGAGGGCTCGATGCGGATATCGCCGCGCTCTCGCTAGAAAGTGACCTGCAACAGCTGGTGAAGGCCGGCCTCGTGACCAACGACTGGAAGCAAGGGTCTCAGAAAGGCATCGTGACGACCTCGATCGTCGCCTTGGGTGTCCGCAAAGGAAATCCCAAAGCCGTCCAGGGGTGGGAAGATCTCGCCAAGTCCGGCGTCGACGTTCTCTATCCGAGCCCGAAAACATCCGGCGGGGCGATGTGGGATGTCATCGCCATGTACGGAGCTGGCCTGCAACTCGGCAGCCGACGTGGATTGTCGGAAGCCGCCTCACGCGACTATGCCAGTGATCTCGTCAAACGGGTCCAACGGAACGTCAAGGTCATGGATAAAAGCGGTCGCGAATCGGTCACGACTTTCGAGCGCGGCGTGGGAGATGTCATCATCACCTATGAAAATGAATTACTTCCGCGCATCAAACAGGGCCGTCCCTACGAATTGATTTTTCCCGCCGAAACCGTCGTGGTCGAAAACCCCATCGCGGTGGTTGACCGAAATGCCGATCGCCATCACGTGCGGGACCTGGCCGATGCCTTCGTCTCGTTCCTCAACGGGGAAGAAGCCCAACAGGCCTTTGTGGAATTCGGTTTCCGGCCGACGAACGAGGCCGTCGCCAAGGCCTCTGCATCTGTCTTCGTCCATCCACCGCATGTATTTACGATCGAAAAGCTCGGCGGATGGGACCGGGTCTTCGCCGCACTGTTCAGTTCGCAAGGAGCCTGGACGAAAGCGGTGGAGGAAGCACGATAGCTGCGGATTATCCAATTATTCGGAACGCGTGGCGCGCACATGCACCTGTGTCGAAATAGGCCACGCCTCTTCCCGCCTGCCTCAAAGGCACGTCATTTGAACAGCGACTCATTGGCAAACAAAAATGGAAGACGATACCGTCCATGACCGCCCATTCGAGATGAACCTTACTGGCACCGCACCAGTCACTGTGATACCGTAGGCCCTCACCACGAGGCCTGCATGCGCTGGCTCCACGACCGCTCGATCGGACAGAAATTCCTCATCTCCTTTGGAGTCATCCTCAGCCTGCTGGCCTTGAGCCTCACAGCGCTACTCGTCTACCTCAGCCGCATCAACAGCTATGTGGACCGCCACAAACGCATTACGGTCCCCGCCATCGTGACAGCGGCCACCATGCAACGTTCCGCCTATGAAATGAATCTCACGCTGCATTTGTTTCTGGAGCAGATCACGAAGACCGATGCGGCCGACACCCTGGCCGGCCTGGGCCGCCACGCCGAACAGATCCGCAGTTCCCTCGCCCTCTATCGTTCCACGCACGCGGCCCGCACCCATCCGATTCTCCTGGGCATGCTGACTCAGCATCAACGGTTGGATCTCGCCGACCAGGAAGATCGCGCCATTGCCCGGATCGATCGGATCCTCCAGGAACTGTCCACCTTGTGGCAGACCGCGCTCGCCGGACCGCAAAGCGCCGGCCCGGCCCCCTCGCCCGTCGTGAAAGCCGACGGCCTCATCGTGGAACTGATGAACAATCTCGACCAGCTGGTCTCGGCCCATCGGGATATCGATGTGGAAATGAAGGTGGAGGGAGATCTACTGCTCCAACAGGCGAGGCTGATTGCGTTAGGCCTGGTCGCGGTGCTCGGCCTGGTGATCACCGTAATCTATATCTCCGTCAATCGGCAGATCGCCAAGCCGCTCCAACGTCTCTCGGTCACGGCCGACCGGGTCGCTCACCATGACCTGACCGCGCAATTCGAATCCTGGCCCGGCCGTGACGAAGTCGGAACCCTGGCCGCCTCTCTTTCCTCCATGGTCACCAGCCTCCGCGAGCAGACCGCCGCCATCGCCAGAAAAACCAAGGAACTTGAAGCCTTCACCTATTCCGTCGCGCACGACCTCAAAGGCCCGCTGCGGGAAATCGAGGGCTTCTCCTCCCTGCTGGAAAAACGATTCGCCGACGCGGGCGATGCGCAGACCCGCCACCAGATCGATGCCATTCGTCGCTCCGCCTTGCGCCTCACACATATGATCGACGCGCTGCTGAAGTACTCGCGGCTGGAACAACAGGACCTGCCTCGCCAGCGCTTCAACGTCCTGGAGATGATCACGACCCTCATCACCGACCGGTTGAGCGGACTCCAGGGCCCGAGGCCGAAAATCCATGTCGCCCTGCCGTTTGCCGATTTGTACGGCGAACCGGTGAGCATCCGTCAGGCGATCGCGAACCTCCTCGACAATGCGACGAAGTTCTCCCGCCATGCCTCGCCTCCGACCATCACCATCGGCGGCAGCCGGCTCGAAAGGGAACGCATCCTCTGGATCCAGGACAACGGAATCGGATTCGACCCGGCACAATGCGAGAAGATCTTCGGCCTCTTCGAACGGCTCCACAGCCCGCAAGAATACGAGGGCACGGGCGTGGGCCTCGCGATCGTGAAACTCGTCATGGACAAACATAACGGCCGGGTCTGGGTGGAATCCACCCCCGAAGCGGGCAGCACATTCTATCTGGCTTTTCCGGAGCGGGCCGAACCCGTCGTCGACCGTCCCACGTCCCGACCTCACTCCACCCCGGCATGAACTGATCGCCATGGAACACCTACGTACCCTCATCATCGACGATGAAGAATTTGTCCGCCTTGTCGTGGAACAGGCACTCCGCGAAGAGGGCTGCGACACGCAGACAGCCGGCAGCGGGCAGGACGGGCTTGATCGCCTCCGTACCGGATCGTTCGACTGCGTCATTACCGATCTTCGCATGCCCGGGATGGACGGCAAAGCCGTCCTGCGCTGGGTGAAGGACCATCAACCGGATGTGGATGTGATCGTCCTGACCGGCCATGGCGACGTCAAAGACGCGGTGGCAGCAATCAAAGACGGCGCGTGGGACTTCCTCATCAAGGACACCCCGTTCGACGGCGCGGCCGTAAAGGCCGCCCTCGCAAAACTTCGCACGGTGCGGGACCTTCGCCGAGAAAATCTGGCGGCACGCCATGGCGGGTATCGACAGGACGACATCGTCGATGGAACCAGCCAGTCCTGGCGGACATTGAAATCCCAGATCGCTCAGGTCGCGCCCTCTCAAGCCACGGTCCTCATCCAGGGCGAAACCGGTTCCGGAAAGGAAGTGGTCGCGCGGCTGCTCCATGCGCAAAGCCGACGAGCCAACGGTCCCTGCATCGCCGTCAATTGCGGGGCGGTGAGCCGGGAACTCCTCGAGAGCGAATTGTTCGGGCACGAAAAGGGCGCGTTTACCGGCGCCGCTCAGACCAAACCAGGATTGATCGCCGCCGCTGAAGGCGGCTCCTTGTTTCTGGACGAGATCGGCGACATGCCGGGGCCGATGCAGGTGAGCCTGCTGCGCTTTCTGGACCGGAACGAATACCGCCCTGTCGGCAGCACCCGTACGCTTCGAGCCGATGTCCGCATCATCTGCGCGACGAATCGAGACGTCCAGGAACTCGTGCTGCAAGGTCGGTTTCGAGATGATCTTCTCTATCGCATCAACACGGTGACGCTGTTCGTGCCGCCGTTGCGAGAACGGCCGGAAGATCTTCCCGTTTTGGCCGCTCATATTCTGCGCCACCTTCGGATCCCGGGCACCGCAACGAGAATGTTGACGCCGGAAGCCCTCGCGCACCTGGCCGCGTACCGCTGGCCGGGAAACATCCGCGAACTGCGCAATGTGATCGAACGCATGGTCCTGCTGAGTCCGAACTCCGGACCGATTTCCCCTGAAGAAGTCCTACAGGTACTCCCCCGGACGACGGCGGCATCCCCTCCTCACGACCAGACGCAACAGCCTCTCGACGAGGTCGAACGCCTGCATATTGAACGGGTGCTGCAATCCAGCGGCGGCAACAAAACGAAAGCGGCCCACACCCTCCGGATCGACTACAAAACGCTGTTGGCAAAACTGAAGAAATACGAAGGCGGCGGCTAAACAGGTCTTGTCACACGTCTCCATCATCACACGCATCGACAGCACCCTCCTGCATGAGGGACAATCACCGCTGCAGCACCTTCGCAGACCTATTCCACAAGGAGCGTTCGATATGACAAGGCCGGGATCATCGGGCGAACAGCGCGCACAAGAGCGATTCGGCACCTCGGCTCGCGCCGCGGCATTTTATGCCCACCAAAGCCTGCCCCACTTGAATTCACAGATGCAGCAGTTCATCGCACGGATGGACATGGTCTTCATTGCCACCGCCGATGGGAAGGGTGAGTGCGATTGTTCTTTTCGAGCCGGTGAACCGGGATTCGTTCACGTGCTGGATGACAAGACGCTGGTCTACCCGGAATACCGGGGCAACGGCGTGCTGGCGAGTCTGGGAAACATCATGGAGAATCCGCACATCGGGTTGATGTTTCCCGACTTCTATCAGAGCACGGTCGGCCTCCATGTGAATGGAACCGCGCGTGTGCTCGACCCGAGCGAACCGGAGAGCCTCTCCCGGCTGCCGGCGCGCATCACCGAAGCCGCTCACGTCAAGGGCGGACGCCACCCCAAAGCCTGGATCCTCATCGGCGTGGAGGAAGCCTACATCCACTGCTCAAAACATGTGCCGCTCCTCAAGCGGCTGGACAAACATATCGCCTGGGGCAGCGACGACGAACAGGCCAAAGGCGGAAACTACTTCAAGGTCACTCCCTGAACCACTCCCGCGCGCGCCGGAGGCGAGTCGCGTGCTTGCTATTTTTTCTCTTTGGCGCGGGCCAGGGCCAGCGCCAACGCCCCGATGGGCTGAGGTTCACGGAATCCCCCGCGCGGCTGATCGGCGGGGCGCCGGTCTCGAGCCTCACGCGACCCTCCCGTACGGGACGCAGGCTGTGAAGCCGGCGTCGCGGCATCCTCCATGCGCATGGTCAGCGAAATGCGCTGTCGCGGCACATCGACGGACAGTACCTTCACCTTCACGATCTGGCCAGGTTTCACGACCTCATGCGGATCTTTGACGAACGTGTTCGCCAACGCCGACACGTGCACGAGGCCGTCCTGATGCACGCCGATATCCACGAATGCGCCGAAGGCCGCAACGTTCGTCACGACTCCCTCAAGCACCATCCCGGGCTGCAAGTCGGCGAGCGACTCCACCCCGTCGCGAAAGGTCGCCGTCTTGAATTCCGGACGCGGATCGCGACCCGGCTTTTCCAACTCCGAGAGGATATCGCGCACCGTCGGCAGACCGAAGGTCTCGTTGGTGAATTCCGCCGGAGAGAGATCCTTCAACAGGGTCGGCTTCCCCATGACTTCGGCGATACCTTTGCTCAAACGCGCCAGCATCCGTTCGACCACCGGATAGGCTTCCGGGTGCACGGCGGAACGGTCCAGCGGATTATCCCCGTCGTTGATCCGCAGAAACCCTGCCGCCTGTTCGAACGTTTTCTCGCCGAGACGCGGGACCTTCAGGATCATATAGCGGTTCCGGAACCGACCGTGGCTGTCACGGTACTCCACGATGTTTTGCGCCAGCACGCGGTTCAATCCGGATACCCTCGCCAGCAGCGGGGCCGACGCCGTATTCACGTCCACTCCCACCGCGTTTACGCAGTCTTCAACCGTGGCATCGAGCGATCGCGCGAGGGCCCGCTGATTGACATCGTGTTGGTATTGGCCGACCCCGATTGATTTGGGATCGATCTTGACCAGTTCGGCCAGCGGATCCTGCAATCTTCTGGCGATCGAGACGGCGCCACGTAAACTGACATCCAGCGTCGGAAACTCCGCAGCCGCGAACGCCGAGGCCGAATACACGGATGCCCCCGCTTCGCTCACCACAATTTTGGCCACCTTCTGCTCCGGCTTCCGTTCGGCCACCATCTTGATCACTTCAACGGCCAGTTTGTCCGTCTCACGACTCGCCGTACCATTACCGATCGAAATCAATTCCACCCCATGCCGGATCACCAGCTCTACGATGGTTGCAAGCGCCCCCTGCCAGTCATTGCGAGGTTGATGCGGATAAATTGTCGCGGTTTCGAGGAGTTTTCCCGTGGCATCCACGACCGCCACTTTGCAACCGGTGCGGATACCGGGATCGAGCCCGAGCACGGCTTTCGGACCGGCCGGGGCCGCGAGCAGGAGTTCGTGGAGGTTACGGCCGAAGATTTTGATCGCCTCTGCTTCCGCCGCCTCACGCACCTGGAGCAGCAATTCCGTGCTGAGATGGAGATGTACTTTCACCCGCCAGGCCCAGTAACAGACATCGCTGAGCCATTTGTCGGCGCGCCGGCCGCGATTCTCGATGCCGAAACGGACGGCAATGAGTGCGGCGCAGGGATGCGGCACCTGGGCATCGAGGATTTCCCCCAGACCCAGATCGAGTTTCAGCACGCCCAATGTGCGGCCACGGAACATGGCCAAGGCTCGATGCGAAGGAATCGTGCGAATCGTTTCGGAATAGGCGTAATAATCGCGGAACTTCTCTTCTTCCGCCGTCTCTTTCCCGGGCATGACCGTGGAGGTGACGATCCCTTCGTTCCACAACTTCGCGCGCAGGGTTGCGAGCAGGTCGGCGGTTTCGGCGAACCGCTCGACCAGAATATCCCGGGCCCCTTCCAAGGCAGCCTTCGCGTCGGGCACGTTGATGCCCTCGCCCCCCTCGGCCGCCGCCACCACCTTCACGTACTTCGCGGCTTGCTGTTCGAGATCGAGTGTCGGATCGGCCAGAAGCGCGTCAGCCAGCGGCTCCAACCCGGCCTCACGCGCGATCTGGGCTTTGGTGCGGCGTTTGGGCTTGAACGGCAGATAGATGTCTTCGACCGCCTGTTTCGTCGCAGCCTGCTCGATTGCCCGACGCAGCTCATCCGTCAGTTTGCCCTGCTCTTCGATGGACGCCAGGATCGTCTGTCGCCGCTCTTCCAATTCGCGCAGATACAGAAGCCGTTCTTCCAATGTACGCAGATGCGTGTCATCCAGATTATTGGTGGCTTCTTTGCGATACCGTGCAATGAAGGGCACCGTCGCCCCGCCGTCCAACAGGGTCACTGCCGCCGACACTTGCGGAGCGGTGACGGCCAGTTCTTTGGCGAGAAGATCGACAATACGTTGCTGGGCTGCGGCTGAAATAGTCGGCGTCGTTGAAACACTCATGTGGGTGCATCAGGCTTTCCGAAAGCGAGGCGTGACCGAATGGCATCCAGCCGGTCTCAGAGGCTTTCTTGTCAGGTGAACTCGACGAACTCAGGCGACGCAGTTGCGATGCCGCCTTGCGATGGCTGAGCGGGAATCTAGCAGAACATGTCCTATACTTCCAGACCTGATCCACGGCGTCCTACCGCTCAAACGGCGGGCCTCCCATGACCGGGCCCTGCTCCGGGCGCACCGACATCCACCTGTCGGACATGTTATAGTTGCGCTCGCCGCCGGATAACCACTTCCACACACAACTATCCGCCCCCGACGGCCCATGCATGCCGAAACCGCTGAACAATCCACCGGCTCCCGCATCCTTAGCCCTTGCCGCCCTGGGCGTCGTGTATGGCGATATCGGAACCAGCCCCCTCTATGCCCTGCGCGAGTGTTTTCACGAATCGCACGGACTGTCGGTCACCCACGACAACGTGCTGGGCATCTTATCCTTGATCGTCTGGGCTCTCGTGCTCGTCGTGACCGTCAAGTATCTGCTGTTCGTGATGAAGGCCGATAACGACGGCGAGGGGGGCATGCTGGCGCTCATGGCGCTCAGCCAACGGTCCCACCCGGTCAATCTCCGCCAAGGGCTGAGCCTTGTCGTTTCTGTGGGATTGATCGGCGTCGCCTTTCTCTACAGCGATGGTATTATCACCCCGGCGATTTCCGTCCTCAGCGCAGTGGAAGGGCTGACGCTGGCCACCGATGTGTTCACTCCCTATGTCCTTCCCATTACCATCGGACTGGTCGCCATGCTCTTCACCATCCAGCGCCGTGGCTCCGGAAGAATAGGGAGCATCTTCGGTCCCATCATGCTGGTCTGGTTCGCCGCACTGGCCCTGCTCGGCTTCCACAGTGTGATCCAAACCCCTGCGGTGCTGCTGGCCGCAAATCCGCTGTATGCCATCGGGTTTCTCTTTCATCATGCCGGCATCGGTTTCCTGGTATTGGGCAGTGTGTTTCTGGTCCTCACCGGAGCCGAAGCCCTGTATGCCGACATGGGCCATTTCGGACGATTACCGATACAGCTAGGCTGGTTTGCGGTGGCCCTGCCGGCTCTCTTGCTCCAGTATTTCGGCCAGGGGGCGCTTCTGATGCGAAACCCGGCGGCACTCGCCAACCCCTTTTATCATCTGGCACCGGATTGGATGCTCTACCCGCTGATTGCGTTGGCGACCGTGGCCACCATCATTGCGTCCCAAGCCATGTTGTCCGGTGCCTTCTCACTGACATTGCAAGCCGTGCAGCTGGGTTATCTTCCGCCGCTCCGGATCACGCATACCTCCGCGGAGCAACATGGACAAATCTATTTCGCCCTCCTGAACTGGCTGATGTTCATCGGGACCGTCGGGCTGATCCTCTCGTTCGGATCGTCCACCAACCTGGCCGCAGCCTATGGCATCGCCGTCTCCGGTTCCATGATCATCACCACGCTGCTCATGTACCGGGTGGCTCGTAGCCATTGGCGGTGGGGTGCGCCGCCGGCGGCTATGGCCGTGGGAGTCTTCCTGTTCATCGACCTCGCCTTTTTTCTTGCGAACGCCCAGAAGATTCCCCATGGCGGATGGTTTCCGCTGCTCCTCGGCGCGGCGATTTTTACCGTGATGAGCACCTGGGCGCGAGGTCGAGCCATTGTCGCCGAACACCTGCGTGTTCAATTTCCTCCATTGCGTCAATTCGTCGGCGAAGTGTTGTCGAAGGTGGAATGCCGAACGGCGGGACAAGCCGTATTTCTCTCACAACATCCCGACATCACCCCGCCGGCCCTGTTACAAAATGTCCGGCATAATAAATCACTACACGAACACGTCTATGTGCTTACCGTCCGCACGGAACATGTGCCATTCGTTTCCGCAGGAGCGCCGCTGGAGATCACGCCTATCAAGGAGAATCTCTTTCAAGTGATCGCCCGATGCGGCTTCATGGAGCGACCGGATATTCCGCGCGTCCTGACCCAGCTCGCAGCACACGGCCATATACTGCCGATACAGGACACGACGTTCTTCCTGAGCAGAATCACGTTTTTGGCGACCCCGAAGCCGGGCATGGCGATCTGGCGAGAAAAACTGTTTGTGATCCTGTCGCGGAATACCCAACGCGCCAGTTCCTATTTCCATTTGCCATCGGAACAGGTAGTCGAAATTGGACTGGTGCTGGAAATTTAACCGCCTAGCTGCCCCTGTGCTGGATAATCCCGGCCCTCATGGCGATGAGGAGGAGGAAGGACTAGGCGGGCATCAGACGCATTGTCCGAACTCAAGCTGTCGCCAGGCTTCGTAGAGCACCACGGCCACCGAGTTGGACAGGTTGAGGCTGCGGCTTCCGGCAACCATGGGAACACGGATGCGCTGCTGCTCGGAGACACTTCCGAGAATCTCCGGCGGCAACCCGCGGCTTTCCGGGCCGAATACAAATACATCGCCTTCGGCATAGCGAACCAGATCGTATCGTTGCCGGCCCTTCGTCGAGACTGCGAACAATCGACGATCAGCAAAGGGCTTCAGGCATATCTCCCAGCTCTCATGAACGGAGATCGTCGCAAACTCGTGATAGTCCAGCCCGGCTCGCAGCAGTTGTTTGTCCTCCAGCGTAAAGCCCAGAGGCTTCACCAGATGCAGCCTGGCACCGGTGTTGGCACACAGCCGGATGATGTTGCCGGTGTTCGGAGGAATTTCCGGCTGGTACAGAATGACATCGAACATGATGGCAAGAAGCTGATGAAACGGCGGTCGGCAGTATGAGCCGCTGAGGAAGGCCCTGCCGATACGATCGGCAAGCCCCTCCCATTCAGCCTGTTGGTCGGTCAGGAACGAAAGGCCTGCACGTCGCCCGATTTGCGCAGCATCTTATTCACTTCATCGAGATGGAGCTCTTCGCCCACGATCATTTCCCGGGCGTATTCTTCCAACAAGACGGACTTGCCTTCCGCCAGCTTCAGCAGTTCGTAATAGGACGCAACGGCAGCCTTCTCATGCTCCAGGCTCTCCCGCAAAATATCGCCGATATCGTGCTTTTCAGTTTCGAGCAGGGTCCCGATTTTCAACGAAGGATGCCCGCCCAGTAGCGTCACCAGTTCGCCGGCTTTGTGAGCATGGGCCAGGCTCTCATCCGCATTGCCCTTCAGCCACGACACAATCGGAATCCGATTGTACCCGTAGATCATGAGCGCATAATGCGTGTACCGCACGACTCCGGCGAGTTCAAGCTCCATGATCCGATTGAGAATTCCCACGGCGCGCTGCGTATCTTGTTCATTCATCGTCGATCTCCAATCAGGCAAGAACTCCCTGCCTCATAACATGGTCTTCGTACCGGGCTAGACATTGAAGCGGAAGTGCATCACATCGCCATCCCGCACGACGTACTCTTTCCCTTCCAGCCGCATTTTGCCTTTTTCCTTCGCCCCCGCCTCGCCTTTGCAAGCGATGTAGTCGTCGTATCCGATCACTTCCGCACGAATAAACCCTTTTTCAAAATCGCCGTGAATGACCCCCGCGGCTTGCGGAGCCGTATCGCCGATATGAATGGTCCAGGCGCGAACTTCTTTCACGCCGGCCGTAAAATAGGTCTGCAACCCGAGGAGCTGATAGGCTGCACGAATCAGACGATTGAGGCCCGGCTCTTTCATGCCGATATCGGCCAGGAATTCCTGCTTTTCGTCGTCCGACAGCACCGCGATCTCGGATTCCAACGCCGCGCAAATCGCCACCACCGGCGCTCCTTCTGCGGCTGCATATTCCTCTACGCGAGCCAGCAGGGGATTGTTGGTGAAGCCCTTCTCCGACACATTGGCCACATACATCACCGGCTTCATGGTGAGCAGGCAGAGGGGTTTGAGAAGCGCCCGTTGCGCCGGATCCAGTTTCATCGTTCGCGCCGGCTTGCCGTCGTTCAGACAGGCCGCCACCTGCACCAGCAAATCGCCCAGCTTTGCGGCATCTTTATCCCCCGAGCGGATGAGTTTCACATTCCGCTCTTGCGCCTTTTCGACGGTCGTGAGATCCGCCAGCGCCAGCTCCGTCACAATGGTCGCAATGTCCGAAATCGGATCGACCTTGCCCGCTACATGCACGACGTTGTCGTCCTCAAAACAACGCACGACGTTCACGATCCCGTCGGTTTCACGAATATTGGCCAGGAATTGATTGCCCAACCCTTCGCCCTTCGAGGCCCCCGCCACCAGCCCGGCGATATCCACGAACTCGGTCGTCGCGTACTGCATCCGCTGCGGCGTGACGATGTCGGCCAGCGCCTGCATCCTCGCATCCGGTACTTCAACAATCCCGATATTCGGCTCGATCGTGCAGAACGGATAATTTTCCGCCGCGATCCCCGATTTGGTCAGCGCATTAAAGAGGGTGGACTTGCCTACATTCGGCAGCCCGACGATTCCACATTTCACACTCATGACGATCCCTTCCTGGTCATGGCCCCGTTGGTTCTGACCGCGGCACTACGCGCCCCTCGCTGGCGAGCGCACGTATGAACCGCGGACGCGCATTCTACGTGTTCAGGGCTGGTGCGGTCCACTCCCCTGTCACTTTGGGTCAAACGTGGACAAGCCTCGCCCGCACATGTGAATCCTCAATCGTCTATGAGAGATACGCAGGAGGAGACCTTCGAGGAAGATCATGACTAGCCGAAGAATGGAGGACCGGCTGAGGATAGGAGGCGCGTGACCATGCAGACAGGCAGGACGAGACTATCACCTATTCGTTGCCGGTAGACTACCCCTTTCCTTCCAAAGAACCTGCTGACGTCGGCATAGGCGGCACGACCGCGTCGGGATTGCGAAACAACGCCCCGGATGCCTGGATAATCCAATGGACCATGTCGGTATCGTTCTGCTGCACGTGAAAACCGGTCGTCGCCATCAGGCCATAGGCGTGCCGGGATAAGGCATACCGGCTGAATTTGCGGGTCGTGGACTCCCGTTTCCAGGTCGCGCCGATGACACGAAACCCTTCCAGTTGCATGATGTCCATCGACGGGAAACTGCCCTGTTCATCGCTCGAGTGCCAATCACACATCACAATATCACGCGGAAGCTGATGGCGCAGCGCTTTGCCATATCCCGCCGCAATACCGTGGAGATGCTTCGTTTGAGCGCCGGGTAACTCCGCCGGGCTCAAGACCATGTCGGCCCACATCCAGGTCTCGACCCCTTTTCGGCTGAGGTAATCGTGCACCCGAACCACATCGCGCAGAAACAGGTCCGCCGGAATCATGACTTCACCCAGCTTCAACCACTTGGACACCTGTCCGACCGTCCAGCCGAAGGCTTCGTCGTGGCCGATATGAATCGCCTGGGGATGCACCGCCTCGATCACTTCGTCGAGAAACGGGAACACCACCGCATACGTCGCGTCCTTCCGCGGATCATAGGACACGGTGTTGAACATCAAGCCCGGATACTGCCGCTGAAAAAATTTCTCCTGGTGCGTGAGCAGCTTCACCTCTGGAATGACTTCTAAGCTATGGGCACGCGCATAGGCCACCCAGGAGATGAACTCCGCTTTCGTCCAGGCGGTCTTCACCGGTTTCCAGGGCGCATGGTCGAACTGCACGCCGTCGGTCAGCAGCACCTGCACGGCCGTAAACCCGGCAGCCTGAGCCTCATCGACAAATCCGCGCGCGCGCTCCAACGGCACGGTCCCCGCCAGGACGAAATGCATGATTCGAAGGGTTTCTTCCGCGGGACTCGACGGCGGTTCCGCCGCCGCAGTGACTCCCCACGAACCGGTGCACATGACCACCATCGCACACAGCAGCATCCCCACTCGGCCCATGTTCGTCTCCCCA
Organism: Nitrospira sp.; assembly: GCA_020853775.1. Classification (GTDB taxonomy): domain Bacteria; phylum Nitrospirota; class Nitrospiria; order Nitrospirales; family Nitrospiraceae; genus Nitrospira_A. The sequence goes on along the minus strand of JADYYH010000067.1, from coordinate 66,498 downwards.
TCACCACACTTCTGTCAGACGCACTACACGACGGCCGGCCTTAGGTCCGCGGACTCCCCTCGTATTCCACGGCTACGTGCCTACCGCTTGCACAGCAACGCAGGAATACGTAGACCACAATCAGGCTGGCAAAATACACCGGCTCATGCATGGCGTCAAGAAATTAGGCCTGAGAAACTAGGCAGTGCAAAGATTTTTTCCGACGTGTCGATCAACGTAGGACAGCACGCTGGAATCCAACTACAGGAACGGCGGATTAGGGCTGCATCGGCGAAAGGCGAGCCCTCACTACCTATGAACTGTGCGAGACACAGGATCGCGACGGCATGGTGTCGCGACTCGTGCCTCTGCAAAGCGAGGGATGGTGGAGGGGTTTTCCGACGTTTCCTGAGGCTCTGAGAGAGCCGGAATGAGCAAATCGCTTGGGATCCGTTCCGGTTCACCATACACTGACATCACGAACAGACACGAGTGAAGAGAGGAGCCCCTATGGAGACATCACGAACCGGCATCGTCTGATCGATCCTTCTCGCGCTGATGAGCCTGCTTTTGTCGCCGCTCTTGACCGGGGAGTCGCCGGCGATGGCCCTGGAAGGCAGCGCTCGTACGATCCTGTCACAGCCGAACAATCCCGTGAGGCTTTCGATCGACCTGGCCGGCTTCACGATCGAACGCGATCAACTCAAACCCAACGGGCGCCGTCACCTCATGGCCTCCCACCCGGGAGCGGGCATCAACGTCGCCATCGTCTTGGAGCAGGTGGCAGGACAGGCTTCGACTGGTGGATGCATCAAACACCTGCGGCAACTGAAAAAGGGCCAGGCGGTCAGCCGTGGGATTGACGTCGCCTTCTCGACCACCCGCGATATGCCGACACTCGAATATACGCTGCCCCGCTTCCAGGGTGTTCGTCTCGATCAAAAGAGCCTCTACGCCTGCCTGGCCGAAGCGAATGTCTATGCCACCATGCACGTGTCGAAGGTTCAGTACACCGAAGCCGATGCCGCGCTGTTTCAGCGACTGCTGACCACCGTGCGATTACAGCCTGGACCATCGCCCCGGATCACGGCCCACCAGCCGAACACCGCTGCACCGCTGTTTTCCGTGGAGCCCGTACGTTATGAGCAGCCGAACGAGGCGAAAACCATTGTGCCGTAAGTGATGCGCCACGGCACCTTACCGGGGCGCCGTCAGAGCATCCTGGGCCGTATGACCGCTCAGGGATTTTTCCTGAATGTTGTGATGGATCTCCAGGGCAATGACACGCGCCAGTTGATCCGCTGACAGCGCCCCCATCGGCAAGCCTTGCGCATCCCGGTAAAAGGGATCATCCGCGGCGGCGAGGCGATGCACGTTGACCAGAATGGCAGCCGGTTGAATGCGCTGCCCCCGCTCCCCCACTACCACGGCCTTTTCCTCAGACAACACCCTCGTGCGGGTGGCCCAGTCCCGTTGATCGATTTTCACATAGGCGACATTCCAGACCTTCCCATTGAGAAGACTGCGGACGGCCTTCGGCGTATGTTCGCGGAAATACGGCTCCCGGACGATTTTCTGCAACGCTTCACGAATGCGGATGTCGTACAGCTTCGTGGTCGAATCCGCATGCGTCGGGGGTATCGGTGCTGGGCTGCCGACTTCATACCACGGTTGTCCATCGAGGCTCTTCTGTTCGTCGACCGTCCCCAGATAGCTATGGAAGAGTTGCTGCAGAAGGCGCGCCCGTTCTTCCCCTGGCAGAACCGCGATTTCGTCGTCGGTGAGGATGGGCGCCTGCTGTAGATGTCGTTCCAGGGCCACCGCCTTGGCCTTCGGCGCGGTATCGGCCTTGCTCACCACCCACTGAAACTCTCTGGCCAGTACAGGCAGCAGGCTGTCGGGATGATGCAGGAATCCCTTGTCTTTGAGGGAAGAGGCGCTGATGAGGAGCGTAACCCGACCTGGTTCTTTCGTCCTGACCACCAAAAATGGAAAGGCTTTCCCCTCATCATTGATCACCACTGGTTCGATCACAACCTGTTTGAGCGCCTGCTTCGTGAGGCTTTCTTCGAAACGCGGATAGTCAGCGCGATGCTGCAGCATGATGGTGAACGTGTCGATTACCGTTTGGACTGCCGCCTCGAGATCGACGGATTGCAGTTCGTTGACACCAGCTGCCGTGCCCGTGCCCAGAAAAACGTGGAAGGGCGCACCGGGGATTTCTCGACCCTCGCCGAGAACGCGAGGCTCGTCGGCATCTGCATGCGGTTGGTGATCTCGGTGATTCGCCTGCGTGTTCGGCACAAAGAGGAGCGTGCACAGGAACGCTCCTGTGCACAACGTCCAGACCACAGGCCGGCAGTCGGTGATGACCGAGCCAATCCGCACGCGACATCTTGTGAGCCGGTTCACCATCTGCGATGGACCTCAGCCTGCGTACCCGTTGGGATTGCTTTGTTGCCAGCGCCAGGCATCGGCACACATTTCATCCAACCCGCGGGCAGCCCACCAGCCCAACGCTTTCAGGGCATACCCTGGATCGGCATAACAGGAGGCGACATCGCCGGGACGCCGCGGCGCCACCTTGTAGGGAACCGCCTTCCCGCTGGCCTTCTCAAAGGCCCGAACAATCTCCAGCACGCTGTAGCCGTTACCGGTGCCGAGATTGACGGTCAGGCATTCCTTCGGGCGATCCAATTGATCCAACGCCTCCAACGCTTGGAGATGCCCGAGCGCCAAATCCACCACGTGAATGTAATCGCGCACGCCCGTGCCGTCCGGGGTGGAATAATCATTGCCCCACACATTCAGATGTTCGCGCCGGCCGACGGCCACCTGCGCCACAAAGGGCAGGAGATTGTTCGGCATGCCCTGAGGATCCTCTCCGATCAGGCCGCTGGCATGCGCCCCGACCGGATTAAAATACCGCAGGATGCCGATCCGCCAGGAGTGATTGCTACGCTGCAGATCGCGCAAGATCTCTTCCACCATCAACTTCGTACGCCCATAAGGATTGGTCGCGGACAGGGGGTGATCTTCCGTCAATGGCAAACGCTGCGGATCTCCGTAGACGGTAGCAGACGAACTGAAGACGAGTGTGGTGACGCCACACTCCCCCATCGCTTCCAGCAGACGCAGAGACCCCACCACATTATTATCGTAATAGGAGAGCGGCTTCTCGACCGATTCACCCACCGCTTTCAACCCGGCAAAGTGGATGACCGACGTGGCACCGCTCTCCCGAAGCGCCGCGACCAGAGCAGCCCGATCCCGAATGTCGCCTCGAATCAGACGAAGGGATTGTCCCGTGATGCGTTGTACGCGCGCCAGGGCTTCAGGATGGCTGTTGGAAAAGTTGTCGAACACGGTCACCGCTGAGCCGGCATTGAGCAATTCCACACAGGTATGGGAACCGATATAGCCGGCGCCTCCCGTCACCAATATCATGCGCATCGCCTCCGCTGGGATGAAATGAGAACAGGTGCTTCTTCCGGTCTACGATACACCGCCGCGAGGGCTCGCACAATGGCCGATCGCCACGCCACGCTGCGGCCAGCATGGATGCAATGCGGGCTAGCTGTTTCCCGTCAGACTCCGCTACACTTCGCCCACACAGAGGAATCGATGCCACACCACCGCACCACCGACTATTACGCCATCCTAGAGCTGTCTGCTGACGCGACGGAGGCGGACATCCGGCGCGCCTGGCATGAACATATGCAGGTCTGGCATCCTGATCGTTTCGTGCATTCCCCCGCGCTGCATAAGAAAGCCGAAGCGCGTACGCAACTCATCAATCAGGCCTATCAAACCCTCAGCGATCCGGCTGCGCGCGCCCGCTATGATAGCGGAAGGCAACATCCCTCAGCCTCATCGCCTCCACCACCGCGGCCTGGTCCAGCGCCTCGCCCGCAACCGGCCGCACGCCCGCGCCAGGAGTTGCGCGGCCCCCAAACCATGTTGAACGTCACCCGGTTCGGTCATCCGAAAATCATGGTGCCCGCCATCCATCTCCTGGTCGATGTGCACGAAACACAGCCCTATACATTCAAAGGACTTATCCGGATCGCCGGAACACGGACACAAGCCCTGCCGGCCGGCGACTACGCCATTGCGGAAGCGCCGGATATTTTTCGTGTCGAACGCCGGCGCGCAGAAGACATCAATACCATTTTCTCGAATTCGTCCGACAATCGCCCGACGTTTCTCCGGGAACTCGAGCCCCTCTGGCCTATTCCCCATCGGTTTCTTCTCATCGAAGGCGCCATTCAGTACAACGCCGGCGGAGGACGATTGGGACAATATCACCGCAATGGCTTGAGAGACTTTCTCGATTCCATCACGGCGCGATTCGGGATTCAGCTTATTCATACCGAAAGCCGCGAAGACGCGGAGGAACGGATCGCCAATCTGGCCGCCATCCACTACGCCTATCATCTCGCCGAACAAGAAGGATTGGGACGCTGCCTGACGGAAAACGATGTCTGACAGGCTGGCGAATCCTTCCGTCTGCAGAGCCCCTTCGCTTTAGCCCGCAATCCCCCCTTTGCTTGGTGAGAGGGTGGCCCCGTGCTAGCATGTCATTCCTATGCCGCCCTCAACCACCGTGCATGATCTCCGCACCCTGATTCGCTCCTGCCACTCGCTCATTGTGATCGAGACCGTCGAAGAAGACCGGGTGATGACCCTGCTGCAATCCGTCGCCGCTCAGGAGCGGATGCCGCTGTTCGAATGGTCGATTACGCGGGGCCTTACCAGAGCCGAAGAAGGACCAGGTCTCAGCAAGCTCACCGCCACGCCCTTGGCGGTGCTTCAACATCTCCATGGATTGACGGTCGAAGGCATGTTCTGGCTGAAGGATCTTGCACCGCACTTGCAGGATGCCGCGGTCGCGCGCCAGCTGCGCGAAGTCAGCCATCACTTCGGCCGATCACGCGCGACCTGTCTCATGACGGGGCATCCCATCACCCTACCGCTTGACCTCGACCAGATTGCGGTGCGGCTCGACCTGCAACTGCCGGATCAACAGGAACTCCGGACGATGCTTCAGAGCGTTCTGCAATCGTTGCAAACGAGAACGTCACCCCGGCGCCCGACATCCACCACCGTCGTGCAGAGCCTGATCAACTCCATGAGTGCTCCCACGTCGGCGATTGCAAGCCCGTCCGACCAAGACTGTGATGCCATCCTTCGCGCCTTACGAGGACTGACCTTGCATCAGGCACGGCAGGTCATCACGCAATGCGTCGTCGAAGATGGAGTCCTCTCCGCCGATGATGTGCAAACCATTCTCACGCGTAAGGTCCAGGCGATACGAGACGGCGGCTTGCTGGAATATTATCCGTTGGAAGACAACCGCTTCGAACTGGGCGGGTTCGCGAATCTGAAATCCTGGCTGGAGCGGGCGAGGGTGGGATTCACGGCCGAAGCCAAGGCGCTCAATCTGACCCCGCCGCGCGGCATCATGTTGGTCGGTGTACCGGGATGCGGCAAATCCCTCGCGGCCAAAGCCATTGCGCGCGAGTGGCAACTGCCCCTGCTCAAGCTGGATGCGAGCCGGTTATTCGACAAATTCATCGGCGAGTCCGAAAAGAACTTTCGCAAAGCCATCGAGATGGCCGAATCCCTGTCGCCGATCGTGCTCTGGATCGATGAAATCGAAAAGGCCATGTCCGCAGGAGGCGGCAGCGGCGATGCGGATGGGGGCTTGAGCCGCCGGCTCTTCGGCGCCTTCCTCACCTGGCTGCAGGAAAAGAAGCAGGAGGTCTTCGTCGTGGCGACAGCCAATACACTGTCCGCTCTGCCGCCGGAGTTGCTGCGCAAAGGTCGCTTCGACGAGATCTTCTTTGTGGACCTGCCCGACACCGACGAACGCACCGCCATCTGGGCGATCCATCTGGGCCTGCGCAAACAAGACCGCTCGCAATTCAATCTTCCGAAGCTCGTTGATGCGAGTGCAGGTTTCAGCGGCTCGGAAATCGAACAGGCCGTGGTCGCCGGCCTTTATCGCGCGCTGTATCACAAGCAGCCGTTGACGACCGATCTTCTCATCGAAGAACTCTCTCATACCATGCCGCTTTCGGTGACGCGGAGCGAAGAGATCCATCAGCTGCGAGCCACGGCCCAAGGCTGCTTCGTCAACGTACGATAAGCGTGTACTCCTTCTCTCCGTTCTGATCGGGTCAGACCTCACGGCACCCGTAACGCATCACGATTGAGTGAAGGACGTCGCCTCCTGATACCCTCGCAGGGCTGGCTGTTCATACAGTAAGATACATGCTTACGTCTCATGCTCAGGCGGCGGCGAATCCTTCACACTCGTCATGCCTCTAACGATCGAATGCCATGAGACGGCTTTGCCATAACACGAGAGACCTCCACTATGATCATACATCGATTCCTCGTCGCGGTTCGTAGTGACCGACCGGTTCACCGCAATGCCCAGTCGCTTGCCCTACTGGTCCTGCTCCTTCTCACGCTCATCGCGGAAACCGGTTCCGTCGCGTCGCCCAATGACATCCCGCTCCACCCGGAAGGCCAAATCGCACAACATGCCAAGGCCGCCTGGGAACAGGGCACGATCGCTCTCGCGCTCGGGATCGTCGAGCAGGGGATCCATGAGCATCCTCACGCCCTCGCGCTCCATCAACTTCGCGGTGATATGTTAGCCACCTCACGCCAGACCGACGCGGCGCTTGAATCGTACAACACGGTTCTCGCGCGAGTCCCCGCCGCGCTCGATGTGCGATGGGCCAAATGGAGCGTGCTGGTGAGATCAGGGCAGGTCGAAGAAGCGGTCGCCGAACTTCAACGCATCGCGGCCATCGATCCGCATAATCCGCTGATCCATCTGCGTCTGGCACGCGAACTCCGGAAACTCGACCGCCTGGAAGAATCTTTCGAGGCCTACAAAAAAGCGGTAGCGCTCGGCCCGGACATGCTCAACTGGCGATTGGCCCTGGCCCGGGCACGGTTTGATATTCTCGATTACGAAGGCGCCGAACGCGACGTGCACTTCGTCCTGGATCGAGTCTCGCCCGGTTCGCCGCTTCACCTGTCGGCCAGAAATCTGCTCACGGTGTTCTTCGGTTCGACGGAGCGGGGCCGCCGCTTCGCACCGGTCATGACGCCGGATGTCAGTCCGACACAACTCCGCGACTGGTCGATGATCCGCGCAGAAGGGTATCGGCTGTTCGAGGCAGGACGGTTCCGGGAGGCCGAACCGGTCTACCGGGAACTCCTGCGTCTCAACCCGATGGATCCGCTGGCCGGCCAGCACCTCAGTCTCATCCTCATGGGGCTGGGCCGATGCAAAGACGCGCTCGCGGTGTCTCAAGCCGGATCGGAATTCGACCCGACGGATGAGGAACATACGACGACGGCATTTCGGCTGGGCCAATGCATGGTGGAACTGGAACGCTGGGAAGACGCCTACATGCAGTTCAAAACGCTGTACGATGCGACCCTGGAGTTCGAAAAATCGACGAAGGACCTCGAACTCCCGTCCGGAACGCGGGTACTCAATAAGGCCACCCTCATGCAGTGGTTGGACAAGGTGCGTGTACACGTGCCGGAGTTTGCGCAGCAGGTCGAAGAGGAGGCTGCAGCCAATGCGGCTCAAGCCAAAGCGGCAGCACCGACCATTCCCTCGGAAGCGGAGCTCGCGGCCAAGGCCATCGACGCCTTGAAGCCGCAAAACACGTTGGATGCTGCCGCCTCCCTCGTCGGCCGGGACGCTGACTTCGCCTGGTTCCGCTTCGTCATTCCAGCCAAGAAAGTGATGCGCGACGATTCGCCGACCGGCGCGCACGACTTCATTCCGTTGGATCCGGGCATCAGCTTCCCCGGCAATCAACAGGAGATCTATCTGGTTTTCAGCCTGGTCACCGCTTCGTACGATGAGGTGCCCTTGGCCGCCCGCTGTTTCAAAGAGACCGCCGAATTGGCCGGCGCACACACAGCCGTCGCGCAAGACCGGCTCATCATGTCCACGAACGATCAGTCCGGTTATTTTGTCCTGCCTCGTCCGGCCACAGGATGGACGGCTGGCCTCTACCGGTGCGGGCTGTTTGCAGGGGAAGAAACATCGGCCTATACGCAAGTTGATGAGGTGCGCTTCCGCATCGTCGAACCGGCGAGGCCTTCGTAATAGGAGTCAGTGGCATGGCGACGGGTGGCGGACAACGGAAGAAGAGACTCACTGGCTGGACTGCATCAACCGAGATGTGTCCGCACGGTGTAGGATCCCGTAAAGGTCTCGCCCGGCAGTAGTCGTTTCAGCCCCCAGTCGGGATGATTGAAGGCATCGGTGGCGCAGGTCATCGGTTCGATGGCCAGGGCGCGGCGCGGGGCACCAGCGATGGCATCTCCCGTATAAACCACCACGGCAGAGAAAGCCCCATCCATCACCACATCAATCGTGCGTCCACTGTCCGGATGACGCAGTGAGACCGTAGCCATACCCGCCGCATCCCGCTCTAATCCAAGATAACAATGGTTGAAGCGGCGTGAGCCGATTCGTTGAAACTCGCGATAATCCCACTCGGTACCTGCTGCCGCGATAACCCTGCCGGTCGGCGCCAACTGCTCATTAAACTCGAGATATCCGGCCGCAGGAATTTTCGCTTCGGCCTCATCGAGCGGCGCGACGCCGACCGTGAAGTAGGGATGGAATCCCACGCCGACCGGAGCCGCCGTCCCTCCCACGTTCCGCACCGCAAATAGGCAGGACAATCCTTGAGCGTCCAGACTGTAGGTGAGACGCACCACGAGGGCAAACGGATAGCCGCGCGGAGCGTAGTCGGCGGCATCCAGACTGACTTCAAATGTCACGGCGTGAGAGGCGGCGTGAGACGTCGTCCAGGGAAGGCCTCGCACAAATCCATGGATAGCATTCGGGCCTTCCTTATCATTCCGTTCAAGCTGGAGCGCCTGCCCGTCGAAGGAGTACCGTCCGTCCGCCACCCGTCCCGGAAACGGAATCAGCACGTCACCCTGTCCGCCCTTCTTCTGCGCGCCGCCTGAATAGCCCCAGACGATGTCGGTGTCGCGGCCATGGCCATTCACGACAAAGTAACGCCGCAAGGAGGCGCCCCAGGGCGACAGCACCGCACGCTGGTTTGCAAACGCGATCGCGAGTTCCGTGTCAGGCGTGGGCGCAGGCGTCATGATCGGGCAACCCCTGACACATCCTTTCCGGTGAGGTACTCGAACCGTGTGCGGAAATCATCGGAGGCGAGCCCGGCTACAGTCGCCAATCGAACCAGGTGATCAGGTTGACTCAGATCCTCCGAAGACAGGCGGATCATGTACCGGCGGGCAATGGCGTAGGACTCCGATTCGACATCCACCATCCGCACACGCGTGCGGCCGGTGGCGGGGTCGAGAATGTCTCCAAACGGAATCGGAATAAACCGTCCGTTTTGAATCGACACCATGGCCGCATTGCCGCCGTCCAGAAGAAATTGCGCGGCGCAGTAGCCCAGATCACGGGTATATTCCATATCGAATGAAATCGGGTCCGCACAACGCAGTTCATAGCCGATGTTTTTATCAACGATGGTGGTCTTGATCCCGAAGGTGCGCAGTTCCTTCTCCACCGCCCGCTTGAGCACGAAGCCGAAATTGATCTCCGCCAACCGCACATGTCCGTGCTGGTCGCGTTCCACATCCTCCAGCCCGTTCAGATCCTGCTGATCGAGAATTTCGACCAGGCCTTCGGCCAGGACGGCGACTCCGTCCGACCTGCCGGCACTGAGTCGCTTGATGAACGCGGCCACCAGAATATCGACCAGCGCCTGCAGACGAATGGGTTTATGGCGAAACTCTTCCGGAATGATGGTCAGGGTGGCACCGGCGGCCTTGCCGATCCCGAGCGCCAGGTGCCCGGCCTTGCGACCCATGGTCACGACGAAATACCAGCGCGAGGTGGTCTCTGCATCAACCATCAGACTTTTGACCAGTTCGACCCCGATGTGACGGGCCGTCTGAAATCCGAAGGTGGGAATGCCGTGCGGCAGATCGAGGTCGTTATCGATGGTCTTGGGCACATGCACCACTTGAAGCCGGCCGCCGGCCCGCTGCTCCAGCTTCAACGCGGAAAAGGCCGTGTCGTCTCCGCCGATCGTAATCAGCCGGGTGACACCCAGGTGGTGCAGACTGCTCAGGCAGGCATCGAGATGTTCGGTTTTCTGCGTGGGATTGGCCCGCGCCGTACCGAGGCAGGAACCGCCGCTGAAGTGGATCCGGCTGATGGCTTCAATCGACAAGCGCCTGACCTTGCCGGTGTTCCCGTCCATAATCCATTTGAATCCATCCTGAATGCCGATGACGTCGCATCCGCCGAGAATGCTTCGGATCGTCGCCGCCCCGATCACACTGTTGATGCCGGGTGCCGGCCCTCCACCGACGAGAATGCCTACGATGGGTCGCTGCTCACGTATTGCCATGATTCTCTGCTCCTATCGGACGGACATGATTCGACCCGCTCCATGAACCCTCGATCGCACCCTGATCAGCTGCTTTCGGCGATGCGCAAGCCATTCCTGCCTGCGACCCTACACGGTACCGGAAAGTGCGTCAAGAACGAGCGGACCGGTTCTTCGATATCATTCTCGAATGCTCGAACTTGTGTTAGCCTAAGACCAACAGCCTTCTGCTTCACTCGAAGGAGGTGATCCATGGTCGAGATCCTGGTCGTCGATGACAATCTGCAACTGAGAGACACCTTACGAACGATCTTAAACAAACGCCCGGGATTTTGCGTGACCGGTGAAGCCGCCGACGGTATCGCCGCGTCGCAATTGGCTCAAACGCTTCGGCCGACCGTCGTCCTCATGGACGTGGGCATGGCGCGTATGGACGGCGTCGAAGCCACGCGCCGGATACGGGCCCTCCTGCCGGACACGGTCGTGATTGGAATGTCGTGCCATAACAGCCGGGAAGTCGAGGTGGCCATGCGTGCCGTCGGAGCGCATGCCTTTCTTCCCAAAGAACTGGTCCCCGAAAAAATCTTTGAGCTCATCGCTCAACAACTGCCGCAGGATCAGCCACCACAGTGATGGAGTGGCAGGACCGTCTGCGCGCGTTTATCTCATGAGGCACCACAGCTCACATCCGCCCCTGCTCCTTTCGAACCTGACGGCCCGCTGAGAGCCGCCTCGACAATCGCCCGACACAGCTGGCCTCCGGCGCTTTCTTTGGTGAGATACCCATGGGCTCCCGCTTGTTTCATGCGCGCCACGATATCGGGTGAGTTGTGCATCGAGAGCGCGACGACTTTGATGTTGGGATGTTCTTCCATGATCCGTCTGGTCGCCACCACACCGTCGCATCGCGGCATATTGACATCCATCACCACGACGGCCGGAGTGAGGGCGCGGGTGAGCTCAATGGCCTCCAGGCCATCGCAGGCTTCACCGACGACCTCCAAACCTGGATGTCCGTCCACAATGGTCCGAAGCCCCTGGCGCAACATTCGATGATCGTCCACCAATAACACCCGGATCTTGGGCGAGGCAGTGGCCGGGACGTCCAGCACCTCCGGTGATGCTGGTTCGGACACCACGGCGTGCAGCGTTGTTCCACCGCCACCCTCGTCCACCGCCTCGACAGCCGAGGAGCCCGGCTGAACAACCGGCAACTGCAGAATAGCCGTCGTGCCCTCGCCGGGAACCGATTGCATGTCGAACGCCCCCCCGAGAGCCTTCATGCGCTCGCGAATACTGAAGAGGCCGAACCTTGGCTCCAGCTGGGTCTCAGCGCCATCCATTTCACAGCCAACGCCCCGATCCGAGACGCAAATGCGCAAGACCCCGCGGGCCTGTGTGAGGGAAATCTTCGCCTCAGTGGTCCCCGCATGTTTCACGATATTCATCAGGAGTTCGCGGACCGACTGAAACAGCAAGACGGATTGCTCCTCGGAAAGGGGGAGCACTTCGCTCTCCAGATCCAAGGTCACCGTGAGCTCACGCTGCATCTGGTCCGCCAGCCATCTGAGCGCCATGAGCAGTCCGAACTCATTCAGGATCGGCGGGCTGAGTTGTGCCACCAACGTCCTGGTGTACGCCAAGGCCCGGTCCATCACCTCCTGCACTTCCGTCATCGCCTGCATGGCCGCCGGCGTCACCTCTTCCAGTTTGGCCTGCCCTAACTTAATCCGGCTCAGGACCAGAAGTTGCGCCAGGTAATCGTGCAGGTCCGTCGCGAGCTGTTTCCGGATACGATGTTCGGTCAGATTGAGTTCCGTCGTCAACGCGCGCAGCTTGTCCTGCGTATCGGCCAATTCTCTGGTCCGCGCCTCCACACGTTGCTCCAGACCATCAGCGAGTTGCCGCAATTGTGCTTGCGCTTCTTTCCGGCTCTGAATGTCCTGAACGATGGAAATGAAATGTTGTGCAGCGCCCTGTGCATCCCGAAGAAGCGAGACGGTCAGATGCCCCCAGATGAGCGAGCCATCCTTCCGGATGTAGCGCTTCTCCAGAGAAAACGTCTCGGTTTCTCCGGCCAGTAACCGGCGGACGGCGGCCCAATCCTGCTCGATGTCGTCCGGATGGGTAATCTCGGTGAACGTCTTGCCCTGTAATTCTTCGCGGGAGTATCCCATCAGCGCGCACAAGGCGTCATTGCAGCGCAGCCAGCGTCCATCCAGCCCCACATGGGCAATCCCGACCGCTGCATTTTCGAACGTGGCTCGATGCTGCGCCTCGCTTTCACGCAAGGCGTCCTCGGCCATTTTGCCGCTCGTGATATCTTCGGCAAAAATAATGATTCCCCCGATGCCGCCCGACTTATCCCTCCAGGGCCGAATCTCCCACCGAAGCCAGTAGACGGTGCCGTCGGAACGCTCGAACCGGTCCTCCTCGATCCGCATGACCACCCCGGCCAAGCCCTGCTGATACGCCGTTCGCCACCGCTCCGGAATATCGGGAAACACATCATAATGGCTGCTGCCCAGCATGTCCTCGCCGAGGTCATAGTCCGCCAGCCAGCGCCGGCTCACCGCCACATACCGCATCTGCCGATCGAACATCGCGATCGCGGCCGGCGCATGTTCGATGAAGAGACGCAGGCGCTCCTCGCTTTCCCGCAAGGCGGCTTCCGCCTGCTTGCGGTCGGTAATATCGACGATGGCCGCAATAAATCCTGTCACGGTCCCGCGTTCATCACACTCCGGCGCATAGGTGACTTGAAGCAGGCGTCCGATGGAAGCCGGGCCAAGGAATTGTTGATCAAACTTCACCCGCCGCCCGGAGAGAGCTTCCTTCATGAAGGGAGCCGTCTGCCTGTACGTTTCTGCTCCCAGCACGTCCCGCGGATGCCGGCCGATGAGATCTTCGGGAGTCCGTCCTAACAGCGCCGCATATTGTTGATTCACGAACCGGTACCGGCCATCGGTTCCACATTGCGCGATAAGAACCGGGGCATGATCCGTCACAAACTGCATTTGCCGCTGGCTGGCCCGAACCCGCTCCTCCGCCTTGGCCCGCGCCTCAATCTCCTGCCGTAACTGATATTCCTCGGCCCGCACCAGCGACGTCTCCGCCTGCGCGCGGAGACGCGCCCGCGTCACGGCTTCGGACAACGAAACGATGATGACGTTGGCTGCAATGAACACCGCCAGGGCCATCTCCTGCTCACCCGGCGAAGCTTGCACGTCAAGAAACAGGCCGACGGACAAGGCCGACGAAATGAGAGTCGCCCCGATTCCATGGCGCCAGCCATTGGCCACCGCAATGAACATAATGGCGGGATAGTACGTGATGAAGGTGTAGCCCGAACCCCATACCGGTGTCAGAGCCAGACGCAGACCGGTCGCCAAGGCGAGCGCGGCCGCCGTCAGCAGTGTGGGGTTTGATTCGGCCAGACGAGACCACCAGGAAAACGACCCCTGCGGGGTCATGTTCGGCGGCATCGGATCTGACGGGAGCGGGTCGGAAGCCATAGGCTCCATCGGCGAGCGATGAATTGGCTCTAGGTGGATGTAGGACTCTCGATGAGCATGCGCGCGAAGCGCCGTATGTTCTGCTAAGGCCGGTAGTGTACAGGAATGCACCGTTAGACACCACCGGCTTTCATGGCCTCGGCAAGGGGGAGCAATGAGTCCGCCCAACGATAGCGATGCATTGCCAACAAGGATTGGTTCTATGCAAATAAGGGTTGGGAACGAGGGGAGATCACCGGGGAAATAACGACGGCGTCATGCACGGAAAGTATGAATTAGGCGGGTCCATTTTGAGACTGAGATGATTCCGGCGTATTACTGCGGTGGCGCTGCTCCAGCCAGTCGATCAATTCAATCCGCAACCGATGATTGAGTCGTTGCTGGGCCTCGAGCGGCACACGTACAAACTCTACGCCGAACTGATGGCCCTTGACCCATTTAATGGTGCCCAGTTCGACCGGCAGGGCCGGCAACTCGTGATTCAGGAGCATACTCACTCGCACGTCACTCCCGCAGAGCACCTCGCGATCACAGGTGACCGAACAGCCCTTCAACGAGAGATTGGTCAACACGCCCTCGCCGACAAAGGGCGCCCCACCGAAAATGACCGGATAGTTGAGCGGAAACCGGTAGTAGGTTCGAACATACCGTCGAGGTGCCATCACACGCTCCTTCTGGACGGGATCCTACTGAGGGCCGCCGGTCGGGTGGTATCCTACCTTGGGAGGGGGCTTGGCGGATGGGCTCCTTGCGACGTCCCGAATCCCTGTTTGGCCTGCCGCCGGCTTGTATTTCGATGAAGCGCTGGGTAGGGTTCGGCCGCAATACGCCACAGAAAGGGCATTATGTTCACGTCTTTACGCCATGTGGTCTGGATTATCGCGATCGTGATGCTTCAAGGCTGCGTCGGGCTCGGCGCCTGGACACTCGGCACACGCAGCGAATCCAGCGACCACCCGAAGATCGACCACACCAGGGGTGCCGTCGATCTACGCCACTCAGAAACAACCGACGTTCCTCTCAAGACGGCCACGGACCTGCAAACGCACTGGGGTAAGCCTGATGAGATCGAATCACGCGAGGACGGAAGGGAAGAGTGGATCTATAAGACCGATGGCTTACGATGGTCCGGGATGGTGTTGTACATCGTCATCGTCCCCCTGCCCGCGATGATCCCCGTCGGCTCGCAATACGTCTCGTTTCTCATTCATGACGGACAGGTCGAACGCGCCACGCGCGGGGACTGGGCCTTTAAAGCCGGAGCCTACTGCGGATTCTTCGGGATGGTATACGGAGGGCTCGGATGCGGAACGGGAACCTTTGAAGAGAAGGAGAGCTTAACGCATGCCCAGGGCGTTTCGTAAGGTCCTCATCGGCTCTTTCCATCTGGCTCGTCAAGCCGACAACGGCGAACGTGAAGATCCCATGTGCAAGAGAGTACACCTCTCTACCTCAGCAATTTCCGCCCCTCTTCAATGGCCTTCAGCCATGGTTCTGGAATATCTATGAGATAGGGAAAAAGCGGCGCCATCGGGCCAAGCGCTGACCCGACCAATTCCGAGAAAGAACGGAGATCGAACGGCACGACTCGCATCTTATGGATATGGTCGTAGCCTTGATTCAAGGCGTTCAGCCCGGCCAAATCGCTCCCGCTCATGAGTTCATAGTTTCCGCTCGAGCAGGCTTTCAGCCATTTCTCCTCGAACGCCAGGGCCCGTTCCATGGACCGCTCTTGAAAGACCTCCAGCGCATGCGCCTTCGCGTGGTGCAGTTGCCTGGTGAACATGAACAGCGGCAACGTAAAGAGCAGCGGCGCGCCGATGACGAAACTTGCCGCGTAACCCCACACCGAAAGAACCGAGATCGTTGCGCCTTCGAACTTCAACTTGTAGAAAATGGTCGGCGCCACATAGCTGATGCCGTAAACCAGAGTGAACGAGGCCGACTATATCACCCCCACCGGAGTCTTGCACCTGGCTCATGAATGACGCATCGTTTCGCAAGGGATGTCGAGCGGGATGTTGAAAAAAGCCCCCGGCGTTGTTCTCGCATCGCTCTTGAAATCTGTGAAGCGTCGTTCGTGAAGCGTATCTCGCCGGCTTACATCGAGAGACGAGCGACGAGATACGATCGACGAATTTAAGGGACGGCCTTTCTGAGCAGCCTGCGAATGATTCTGGGCGTGTCCGTGAGTGGCTGAGGACTCACGTGCCTGACGTGCTTCAGTAGTTTGTCAACAACCTGCTAAATTCGTCTGGGCGACGGCATTACCCTGCTCAGCCGCCTTGCGATACCACCGCACTGCCTCCTCGTAGTTCCGGCGAAGGCCTTCTCCATTGGCATACTGATACCCGACTTGGAGCTGCGCCCTGGGATCACCCTGTTCAGCCAATCGCTGAAACAGCTTGGCGGCGCCGGAGAAATCCTTGGCCTTATACAAACGGACACCTTCCTCAAATTGAGCCTGTCCCGGCTTCGCTGGTTCCGGTCCCTTCCCCAGAGCAGCGAGAGCCTGCCGGGCGTCTCGTGAGCCGGCTGCTGCCGCCTTCCCATAGTACATTCTCGCTTGCGTCAGGTCCTTCGACAGGCCGATCCCATGTTCATAGGCCCGTCCGAGATTGAAGAGCCCGTCCTCCTGATTCTGGTCCGCCGCCCTTCGATACCATTTTGCGGCCTCTGCCGGATCGGCCTTCACGCCGTCCCCGCGCTCGTATAGGTACCCGAGCAGGGCCTGGTCAACAGGACCCGGGCTCTTGATTGCGCAGAGAACTCACTTGTAAGCTTAGCCCGCACTATTCATGACGGTTCGTCGCGAGATCGGGGAGTCGCGTGGCGAGACGGGCAAGCACAGTCGCGAAAGACCGACGCGTACTTGAAACAGTACGTTGAGGGATTGAGCGGCGAGCACGCCCGCCGGCCGGCTTGTCGCAGCCGCGAATCCGCGATTGCAGCAGAAGCGTTCATGAATAATGCGGGTTAGGGCCATTCGGCCTGACTCATCGGATCGCCGCTGCAACACAGCCTCTCGAAGGAGGTGCATGATGGCAACGTTCTTGCGCTTCCGCCTGACGCTCTTCCTGACCACCATCTGTCTGCTCAGCACCACAGTCGTCGAGGCCGCGCTGTCGTCCAAGGCCCTGACTCCATATGTGGAAGGATTGGACGCACTCAATGAGGGCCGCTGGCCTGATGCGGTGTCAACCTTGTCTCGCGCGCTGGAGCAGTCGGGCGATGATCCCGACATCGTGCTCGCTCGCGGCGTGGCACAGACATTGGCCGAAGATTTCCCTCGCGCACAGAAAGACCTCGACCGGGCTCAACGGCTGGGCCTGAAAGGCCGCGAAGCTCAATTATGGATCTATGCAACCGAGGCGATGAGCGGGATCATCGTCGTCCCGGACCACGCACTCGGGGGCGGGCCCAGAAGCCTCAATTCCGGACGTCCGGCGGTCGTCAGTATCCCCGGACACCTCGCTCAGGGTCATGACGATTACACCACCGACTACGGTTCCTTCATCGTGTACCGGCTGGCGATGGAATATCAGAAACATCGCCTGCCGCGGGATTCCGGCGGATCCGGCAACCCCAACGGCGTAAAAGGTCCGCCGATGCGGCAGGCGATGCTGAAAGCCGGTCAACTGTTTGCGGAGAAAAATTATCGACGGCCGGAGCTGGCCTCGCTCAACGTTTCGCGGGCCAAACACACGGCCGGCGGCAAGGCCGGCGCGGGGTCGATGGCCCATGTGGAGCGCGCACTCGCATCAAACCCCGGCGACCCAGACGCGCATTATCAAGCAGGCAAGGCCTGGCTCGACGCGGGACGTCCCGCCGGCGCCAGAAAAGAATTCACAATCGCATTGACGCTCAAGCCCGATTCTCCGGAGGCCTACCTGGGCCGGGCCACGGCTGCCGCTCGCCTGGGCGACGAAAAACGAATGGACGCGGATCTTGCCGTCTATAAAAAAGAGGGCTGGCTGTCGACCAGATCAGCCCGCTCGGCGGTGGAAGATGAATTGAGCAGCAATAGGATGAAAGGTTCGGCCGAGTCACTCCTGAAAGCGCTACAGGACGCCGCGCATGCAGACAAACCGACGGAGCAACTGATCGCCATCGCGTCGAAACTCCACCGCGTGATGGGAGCGCAGCGGCTGCGTTATGACGAGATCTATCAGGAGCGCCTGCGGGTTTTGGACGAAGCGGTCCGCGAGAATCCCAAGAATCCCGACAAACTCGTCGACCGCGCGATGTATATGGTCGAAGAGGCCGACAACCGCGGTGAAAAGGTCGAACCGCGCCGGGAACTCCAGCCCTATCGCTTTCAGGAATCTCGGGAAAAAGAATTGCAGCTGGCTATTCAGATCGCCGACCGCGCGCTGGCGCTGAACGCCAAACACGTCGGCGCCATGATGCAGAAGGCCTTGGCCCTGACGGCGTTGAAGCAATACAACCAGGCCGACAAGCTGGCCGACCAGGCCTTGAATCTGGCCGGAAACAATCCGGACGCCTTGCGGCTCTATGCGAAGTTCCGCGCGTTGCGGGCGAATCAGTTATCGAATGAAGCGGCCGGCCTGCGGCAGGAACGATGCGCGAGTTCTTCCCACGACGAAAACAGAAGCGACGGCGTCTACCGGGTGACCACGACGACCTGTTACCCGCCTTCACAGGCCGATGTGAACCGGGCCGCGCAACTCGACGCCATGGCAGTCGAACTCCGGCGCAGAGCGAAGGCCGCGCTGGAAACCGCCGCGAAGGTGACGAAAGGCACCGTCGACGGCTATCTCATTCTCGCGGACCTTGCCTTGTGGGACGGCAAGACCGGCGAGGCTCAAGGCTATCTTGAGCAGGCCGTGAAGCTCGATCCAAAGTCGTTGGAAGCTCAGGATCGCCTGGTGCATCATTACGCGCAAACGGGACAGCAGGACAAGGCGGAAGAACAGCGGTTGATTGCAGCCAATCTGGTTCAGACCACCGCCGCGCCGCTGCTGCGGCAGGCTTGGAAAAGCGTTGAGAAAAATGCCTGGCAGGGGGCGAAGGGCTATCTGGCGCGAGCCTATCCGATTGATCCGTCAGACGCCCGTATCCCCGCCTACCTCGGCGTAGTCAACGAAGGAGACGACAAACTCGATGAAGCGGCGGCCCACTATCGCGTCGTCGTAGCCTTGGAGGAGGCACGATTGCAGTTGGATGAACTCAAGCCTGAACCAGGCGCGCCATTGGGACGTGATGCGCTGGAGTTCGGCTTGGCCATTCAAGGACGCTTTCATCTCGCCAGACTAGCCGAGCGCCACCGCAACCAGGTGGAGGCCCTGGCCCACTATCAAGCGGTGCTGGGATATGAAAAGCGGATGAACCGCGGCTTCGAATCCCGGCAGATGTTCACCGCGATGTGGCCGGATCAGAAGCCGGAGAAGGGCGCGGTCGTGATGGCGCCGACCAATGCCTCCTCACTCGTCGCCGAGGCTCACCTGCGCACGGGCAAGCTCCTCGCGACGATGGGGAAACATGACGAGTCGATCGAGCACCTCCAGGCTGCGGCCATGTATGGCCCCTTGAGGATGGCCGGCATGCCCCAGATCGGCAACGCGAGAGGCGATACCAACTTCGGAGGCCTCGCCGGTGCGTCGGCTACGGAGGCCCAATTCTATCTGGCCAAAGAACTGATGACGAAAGGCGATCTCGAAGGGGCGCAACAGGTGTTGTACGAAGCGGGTCGCAATCTGCCGGACGAACTGCGAGGCCAGCTCAATGAACTCAACATGGCCATGGCCCGCCTGCATTCACGACAACCGCGCGATCCCTATGCCGGCATGAGCGAGGAAAAACGTCCCTCTATCGACATGCAGACGCAGCAGGATCAGGAACGCTCCCGCATGGCCGTGCGGCAGATGGCGCCGCGCGCCCGGGTCGTGCCGGAGGTGGTGGGCCGCTGGGAAATGACGCCGAACAATCAGTTCCTTCCAAAGAAAACACTCACGATCGAAGCCGACGCGAGGTTCACGCTCGTCTCGACGGACGGCTCGACCTCGAAAGGAAAGATAGATGTCCAGATCGGTCGCGATCCCGTGCGGGGACGGCCCGAACCCTCCCGCGGTCAAATGTTGCTCTACGACGAAACGTCGGGACAGATCGGAACCATGTGGTATGAATTCACCGGCGAAGGCCGGATGGAGATTACCGAGATGGACAGCACGACATACGCCACGAAGCGGCAGCGGTAGGCAGATGACCGTTCGCGCTCTGAATCACCTGTGTGCCTCTGCGCTTCTGACATGGGCCGTGGCAATTTCCGCACCGTCCCACGCTCAGCCGACCTCAGATGTCTTCAACTCCTCCGGTGAATACGATCGCTTTGCCGTCGGCGGTGCGCACCGCTGGTTCGACAACCATACAGCCGACTTCAAGCAACAGTCCAGCCATTGCCTTTCGATCCTCGACGAGGCCAAGGCATTTCAAGACAGAGCGTTGGCCCTCTACGAAGAAGCGAGACGACCGGGAAACAGCAGGCGACAAACCGAACTGGTCAAGCAAGCGAACGAACAGATTGCTCTCAGGGGAGACAAGCTGCGCGCCTTCACCGATTGTGTGAACCAGGCAAACCGCCGGCCGATGCTGCAAGGGCGGATCGAACAACATGAGCCGTCGCCGGATCAGCAGCCAGACAGTGACAAGAAGACCCCTCCCAAGCAGCGCAAGCCCACGACCCCACCTCCACGAAAAGTGCCTCCCCCTCGAGATCCGGGTTCCGACGAACCGATCTTGCTGCCGGTGCCGTTTCCACCCGAACCACCGAACCAGAAGCCACCTGGCGGAACATCAGACATCGGTCCTGGGCGCTATAAATTCGGCACCCCGGATCCGCCATTCATGTTTGCCGACGGCGTCTCCAAGGGAATGAGCGACTGTTTTGCCGAAAATCTCCCGAGTGATCTGGCCACCGCACCGCTGGCGGTCATCAAGAGACTGGAACGGATCAAGAAGGCCGTCGAGATCATCGGGAAGGCCGGATCAATCTATGCGATCTACGAAGACCTCAAGAGTTATGACCCCACGGCTGATCCCTACGACACGGGCAAGTGGCTGGGCAAACTGATCTGCGACGGCAAAGATCTTCGTGAAGCCGTGAAGCAGCGGAAGAAACCGACTACGGAAAACAAGCCCTCTGAAACTGAACCGAAGCAATCTCCTCCGGAAGACAGCAGTCCGACGCAACCATCGAAGGCAAAACCGTCCCCGGATGATGGCGGACCCTTCACCCCGAAGACGCATTTCCCGCCGGCGCCAGATCCCCTGAAACGCGGCATGCCGCTTGAGGACCATAAGCAACTCGTCAAACTGGCGGTTGATGAACACAACATCATTGTCGTGAGGGATTCCAACCCTTGGGCCATGCGTTGGGTCGGTCGGCCCAGGCACCTTCCGAAACCTCAAGAGCTGAAGGCCAAAACGATACCCTACGATCCTGCCAAGTCTGCGAAGGACAATCAGTTCGCTGGACTGGCTTCCGCGCAGGGGCTGTCGGATGCCGATCGCAGGGCGATCCTTGCCAAGGGCTATACGATTCGAGGCGAGCAACAGCTCATCGTGGATCCGAAAGGAAACCGACTCTATAGCGATACGGATCTCCATGGCGTGTACGACGCCAACGGAAAGGACGTCTGGTCGGAAGGGCTGAAGCAGACGATGAACGATTCCTTCCTGGAAAATATGGTCCAGCACCCTCCCCACGACAATTGGCCGGATCGCAACAACATGGACGTTGCAGGACCGAATGCAGGACCAAAACCTCCTATCACCGCCTATCTACCGGATGGAACGACCCAGCACATGAACACGATGGACGAGATGAAACAGTTCTATACGGCGCACGGCATGGATTGGAGCGCGCTCTACCCATCGTATTAATCCGAAAGGAACCACATCGTCTTCGGTTTCGTATTTTTTGAATGCCTAGAACGGCGGCGGACCCAGTTCCGATCCCGCCCTTGTATGAAGCAGGCTAATTCCAAAACGGACAGGAGGACGTGCTAATTTCCGCGTAGCTGCATCTGGTACTGTTCAACTCTCGCATCCATCGGCGAGCGGCCAACTCGCGCGCGAGCCGCTCCTCCTTAGCCTGGACCTTGGCGAAGGCTTATTTCGCCACGACGCGTTCCGATGGATCAAGGGCAAAGCATTTTTGCAGCCACTTCTCCGTCTCGTTCTTTCTTCCCAGCTCCTGAAGCGCAAACGCGATATTGCAGTAGGCCTGCGCAAAATCAGGCTTCAATTCTATGACGCGCTGGTTATCGGCGATCGCCAAGGGAAGCTTCTTGAACCAATAGCCGTATTCCTGACCGCGCAGGTAATAGGCCCACCAGTTTTGAGGTTCCAACTCGATGACTGTGGTCAGGTCCGGAGCAGGGTCATTTCCCTTCTGAAAATTCATCGTCGTAAAGGCCCGTTCCAGGTAGGCGCGCGTATATCTGGGATCCTCTTTGAGCGCATGGCCGTAGTCTGCGATCTCTTCGCGAAAACGGCACAGCTGGCGATAGGCCAGCCCCCGACCGACAAGATTGGCGGCGCTGGAGCGCCGTTGAAGCACGGCGGTCAAGTCATCGACTGCCTGGGAAGGTTGCCCGATCGAGAGGTGGAGTCGTGCCCGATAGGCGAGCAGCGCATCATTCGATGGATTCTTCGAGAGCGCGCTGTCCAGGATGGCGAGGCCGACACGAGTGCGTCCCGCTTCGGCTGCATCGAAGGCAGTCTGGAGCGGGTCTTTGCTTTCTTGTAATGGGACGCTTGTCAGCCGCACGGATTTGGCTCGCCACGATTTCAACACATGGTCCAAGACCGGGCGTTTCCTCGACTTCAATGTCTCAATTTGCTTATAGGCGATGTCCCGATCGAGTTGCCCCTCCCGCGCGCGGCCTGCCGCCTCAAATAATCCTGCCCGCGCCCTCCGCGAGGCTGGATTCATCGGATCGAGTTGGATGGATCGATCCAGATCCGCCAAGGCGCCGTCGCCGTCGCCTGCATCGGCCCGCAGACCGGCGCGATTGAAATAGGGGCTCAAGTCGTTCGGCGCCAACTGGACTGCTCGATCGAGGGCTTGAAGGCCCCGGTCTCGCTCGCCCAGACTCGCCAGACATCGCCCTCGATCCGAATAGGCCTTTGAATAGCGCGCATTGGCAGCGATCGCCTGGTCGAAATACGGGATGGCCTCCCGGCATTTTCCGGAAGCGGCCAAGTCGCGGCCTTTGGTAAACAGCTCAAAATCGGAAGAAGATGTGGTTCTTGACGGAGTAGGCTCGTGCTTCGTTTGAACGGGTCCCTTCGCACGAGTCCGTTTTGCGGACACGAACGGCTGTGACGGATCTCCGCTCGACAAGGCTTGCTGATCCTCCGTCAGCCTCACCTTGTTCACAAAACCACCTTTGGCCCACGTCAACGTGACGGCGCCTTTGGACGCATCCGCACAGGTCCACGTACCGGAGTTGCCCGACTGTTGTGTGAAGGTTCCATCGGAACTGATCGTGACTTCCCCGCCGACAAACCAGGCCCACTTCCCAACGACCGCATCGCAGCCGGCGGCACAAGTGAACGATGGGGCTGACAGGACTGTCACTCCCGCAGTGAGTACGAGGATGACCGTTCGCAGCGAGGCAAGGACCTTCCGGAAGAGAATCGGCGCAATCTTGGTGGATCTCACCATGAACGCCTCCGGGGAAGGAAGGAAAGGAAGGTTAGGCTACTGCCGTCACGATCACGTGTCAACACCGCCCCCGACTGTAGGACATCGACTGCCGGCGCGTTGATAGGCAGCAATGCCAACTGTGCTTCTCTGCGCAACGACACCGGTGAGGGCACATCGGCGAGAGGCACAGCAGCAAGCACGAGTGAGCGCCAAAGGGGTCGCCCCTCTCGACCCCTTTGTTCGCTAAAAGGGCGGCAACAGGAAGGCGACGGACCTCAACTGCACATTGTCAAAATGGGGAAGGCGTCATGCGTTGACGGAGAAAAGAAGTGAATGGTGAGAGGCGAGCGGTGAGGTGAACGGAGGAGTCGGCTTCAGGGTTTCTTCGCGACGACCTTGCCGTCTTCCCACACATAGATCGGCGTGCCGTACATCCGCGCAGTCTTTCGGGCGACCTTGGCCGCTCGCCGCAACGCGGCGCCGACCTGCTTGGCACCAGAACTCAGTTGTGCGTTCCTTCGGGTTGTCTTCACGGTCCCTCCTCTTGGAGTCTCGGCAGCGGTCCTGAATTATCGTAGAGGTACCACTTGTCTGCCAAGCCTCGGTACAGCAGTTGAAAATTTTCCCGACTACGGTGGAAACGGCGGACAACATCAGCCCGCGGCACATCATGCCCTCCCTGACGTACTCTTGCCGCGATGCGCTGAAGCGCCAAACCGGGAGAAGGCAGGGAAAGAAATACCATTTCGATCCGGTATCCTTCGGCTTTCCACTGAGCGAGCAATTTGAGGTACGTCCGCCCGCTCAAAGTTGTTTCAAACGCAAAGTTCTTTCGCGCCTTGGCCAATCGATTCAATTCCATGAGCAGCAGGCGTCCCCCGTGTCTCGCGGCAAGCTCCGGTTGGAGCGGTGAAAGCCCGCTCGCGATAAGATCGGCATTCACGAAGTGGATGACGCCTGCCTCGCGAGGCAAGAACTCCCTGGCGAAGGTCGTTTTCCCCGCTCCGTTCGGACCGGCAATCACGATGCAGCGTGGAGCACGCACGGATCGAAGTCTTTTGCGAGGCATCGGCGCATTGTCTCTTTTTTGAACTGGCGTGACAAGTGCACAACTGGCCCTACCCAAGCGAGATATGGTGAATGTAGGGATTCTATAGTAGCGGCGAAAGGGATGCCTAGAGAGCGGATTCAACAAAGACTCCCGACCCCTTTGTTCGACCTTCCTTGTCGTTCCGGTCAAGTTGCAGCACCTGCCCGTCGAATGAATAGCGGCCTTCGGCGATGCGACCAGGAAAGGGGATCAGGACGTCGCCCTGCCCGCCCTGTTTCCCGGCACCGCCCGAGTACCCCCAGACGATATCGGTCTTGCGGCCGTCGGGCTCCAGCAGGTAATAGCGCCGCAACGCCGCGCCCCAAGGCGAAACCACCGCTCGCTGGCAATCGAAGGAGAGGAAAATTTCGTTGTCCGGCGTGGGATCGATCATGATGGTCACGAAAACCGAACTGATACTGCCCAGATCGTCATGAGGGGAATTCTACTTTGAAAACGGGCGCGCGTATTGAGACGCCTGCGAAACAAATTGTTCACGATACCGGGAAGGAGGGTGCCGGGTACTCTCCTCTTCCGTGACAGCATCGGGCATGTCACGTTTCATCTGTTCAAAGCAGTGCTTCACATAGCCCATGGCGCCAAGATAGACGGCAGAAACCGTCAGCAGCACGAGGAGGGCGATATAGCCGGCCGGTGGCCCGGTCACGCCATCGCGTACCTCAAACAGGTGCGCCTGTCCGCACCACGTGCCAAGGGCGGCAGCCAGAAACAACACGAAGCCAGCGACTATTCTGGGCCAGAACCCTTTTACAAAGTTGCCTGCCGTATGCAGGGACAGTCGAATCTTCCGGGCGACGGCCTCCTCGGCGACATGCGCCGGATTCGGATGAACATTCAGCGCAATCAGAATCCGGCGCCACGCAACCGCTCCAGCCACGAGGCCGGCACAGATCCCGCGACGCAGCGCCCATGGGGACAACTTCCTCCGGCTCAGGCTCATCTGTCGGCGTTGCTGTGCAAGATGCTCCGGTTTGACTTCTTGCCGGTACGCCTCAAGAGGCCTGGGAGCAATCCACAGCACGATCCCCGCCAACAATGACAGGCTTGAGGATGTCGAAAACCCGTCATACCACCATCCGATCCATCCGTAACTCAGCAGCAGTCCTGTGACGACCGATGCCAACAAGGGAATTCGGAAATAGGCCCACACCCGTGCCGCGTCAGACGCCCCATCGACCTCGACGAAACCCTCCTCGACGAAGCGTCCCAGGCGGGCATTGTGGTCGGGGGAAGTGGCCTGGAACGGGGTCGCATCAATGACCTCTGTAATCAGGCGATCGAAGAGCGCTTGGTCTTTCCAGTACTGCACATGCGCAAGTCCGGGGACGGCATATCGCCGGAACACCACATCGCGATAGGTCACGGGAATGTCGGTCTGAAACACCTGGCGACAGACTGCGGTCTCATGAGCCACGTCAAGATGATGGCCCACCGGATCTTGTTCATCGCACAGGTTAAAGTGGGTGATCCGAGGTGTGATCCCGTCCTCCAACCACGTCTGACTCCATGCGTCCGGGAACGAGTGATGGCTCAGCCCCACATGCCGATAGTTCTGATGCCAGAGGGTGAGAAACTTGTCGATCGGTGACCCGAGGCTGATGAAGTGTTTTACGTGGTCTCGCCAGAGCAGGAGAGGAATTGTCCGAGCCCGTGCGGGGTCTGCGGACGACGGCTCTGTGCCATGCCATTGCTGGAATTGAGGATAGCGCTCGCCGAACAGGCGCACGTTGTCGTGAGGCTGCGGCAACCTCGCATCACGCGGTGGTTTTTTGAGGTCCGACAGCAACTCCATCCAGGATTTATGTTCAGACTCCTCTCGCTCCGTATAGCCCGGGATAGGGATCGACCCGCTGGGATGCCACTCAGTCCCGTCCCGGATGCGTTCCTTCGCAAAGGCATACAGCAGAGCGTCGAAGGTCAGGACCGATCCCAAACTGTGGGCAATGATCGTATACACAGGCGGTTCGTACGGTTCGTCTTGGCTCGTCCGTTCAAACCGGCACCACTGGATGTAGTCCCGCAGATGAATCTCATCCAACACGCGATGGAACCGACGGATTGCCTGTCCACGAGTGCGCGCATAATCCCCATATAAATGGACGTCGCCGATGACATGTTGGAAGATCGTTTTCTCTGTCTCTGGAGCAAACCGCTTGAGCAAACCCTGAACGGGCAACATGGTGTGCTGGATTTCCTTCAACAGGGGTTCCACCCATCCGTCGAGCCAGCCCTCAGGCGTGAAGGGTTTCCCAAGACGAGCCAATAACGCTACCGTCCATTGCGGGGTCGTCGCCCCGAAGACCTCTTGGTGAGACTGCAGAATGTCCGCCCAACGCATATCCACGAAACGAAAATTTTTCCCCGCTGTATCCGTCGCGCGAGTCCCATCGAAGTCTGGTGAGACGCGACCCGGTTCAACAGGAATGCCCTTATACTCCGACCATCCCTGCCCCCCGCCTTTCCGGCGCATGGAGAGCGAGGAGAGGCTCGCGGGGAGGAGCCCCGCATAAGGAGACCCCGGTTTGGGGGTGGCGCGCGCGGTGGCGAATCGATTCACCACTTCCACGGTGTTGTCGTTATGCCGCTGCTCACCGATCCCATGCACGACAATGATGTAGTGACGAGGTAATGGTGGATGTCTGTGGTCGCTCATAAGAAAACTTCCTTGCTCTTTCAATGAGGATGGATCCTCTATCGCTCAGGGATTGCCTGTCGCTTTCATCGCAATCCCGATGAGGCCCGCGACCGTATACATTTGCATCACCGCCTGCCAAAAATTCTTGGCCATGCCAACGTGAAGCTGATAATGCGCTCGCTCAACCTTCCGTTGAGCCTCTGGAAATCTCCGTACCCATCTCTCAAACACCATGGTTTCGATCCAGGCCCACGTCGGATAGCCCAACGCGGCAATACAAACCCACAAGAGGATCAGCCTGACCTGATCTGGATCTTGGAGCGATGGTTGTACGCCACAGATTAGGAACAGCACGAGGGGAGCCAAACAGATCACCACATGAAGGATTGCGAAGGCCGTATGCACATACATATTGCCAAAAAAACACCAGCCTGTCCGCCTGTACCACTGGGGCGTCAGCTCTGCGAGTGAATCTGGTGTCGGATCGTCATTCATAGGGGTTTGCACAGTATGGGCTATCGTTCGTGACCGGACCTGAAATTCACCGGGTCGCGGAGAAAACGTTTGACTTCATCGCGGGCGTCTCTCGATGCTTTGGCGGCTTCGCCTTCCACGCGCCATTCTCCAATCAAGGTGCTATGAGCATTCTTGACCGAGTGCTGATCGTGCGGAATCACCAGCTCGCTCACGCGACCCGGAAATTTCTCCCGCACCGCACCCAGCTTTTCTCGTTTCGAGACACAATCCGTATCAAACCTCACATAGAAAATCTTCGCGGGACTCTTTTTCGCCTGCTCGATCTCGTCCTTGGAAATACCCAGTGATTTCCTGACCTCCCCGTCGTTGCGAAAGATCGTCAGCGGCAGCGTGGGTTGGGCAAGGACGACGGCCTGGATATGCGGATTATCAAGCAAGGTTAGCGGGAGCGAGCCCGTCAAGCAGTTCCCGATGACCCCGATCGACTGCCCCTGATGCTGTTGCTCGACTTCCTTCACCAACGCGCGCAGCCATGCCACAACCTTGCTGTCTCCATCCTCCAGTCCCCACCACTCATCATTGAGCCCAAAGTAAAGCAAGGTGCCATGTACCATCGACTGGCTATTCGGTTTGCCAAACAACAGCGGCACATAGACTGTAAATTCATTGGACAACTCGCGCGCATACTCCAAGGTTTTCCCCGACAAACCAGGCAGTTCATGGAGCAACAGCACCGGCGGCTTACGATCCGACGCCTGGCTCGGATCGCCGGGAAAGCAGTAGATCGGATGCGCAATCGAATCAGCCTTGAATCCATCATCATCATTGTTGAAGCACGTTTCCCATTTTCCAACGAACCGCGTCTCCTCGCCGTGAGGCAGGCAGCGGATGGACTCCACCATCGCACAGGACGACAACGACAGGGCGAGACCGAGTGCGAGAATTTCCTTTGCGAATGGGCGCATCGGACACATCGACAGCATCCCCATCGTTACGGTCTTTCTGCCGGCCAGTCAGGATTCGGGCGGCGGCTCAAAAACTCGAATACAAACTGTTCGCTCTCCGCCCTGGTGTGATGCTGTGGTGCCGCCGGCGGAGGGTACAGCGGCAAGTAGTCACTGTGACCGATACCTCGATCAGGATTTGCCATGTGTGATTCGATCTTGGCTGACACCTCGGGAGGACACCCCTCCGGACCATACCGGCCCAGTGCCCGCACCGAACGCTCTCCTGAGAACGGCCACCAGGATTGAACTGAATCGCCCGCCCGATACGCTACCTGCAGGACCCTGTCCTCTTGCGAGGCCAGAACCGCAATCCGGTCGGCCTGCTTTGCTGCGTCGCGATAAGAGGTCGGCTCGTCCTTACCCAACGAATTGCTGTCGATTGCTGCCGCCATCAAACAGATGCGATCCAAGATCGGCTTCTTGACCGTCACGTCTCGCGCCATGCGTTGCGTCGCGCGCATGACGACGCGGCACCCGAGGCTGTGGCCGACGAACGCCACGCGGGCACTCTCATCCACATGGAGCACAAGCCAAGTCAGCAGGTTATCGGCACTGTCGTCGGCATCGCGACTCTCCGAGGGATAGCTCAACGCGCCGGCCCAGTTGCCAAGCGCATTGGCCCAAGAGTCGCCAGGCCAAATGACCGCGAGCATCAAATCCGTCGAGCCCTTCTGTTCCAGGCACCCGATGAACCGCACCAGCTTCTCACGCCCCTCGTCAAGACCGTTGTTATAGCCGTGCAGGAGCACCGTAAGACGCTGTCCACGAGTTAGGAGTTTAAAGTCAGGCAACCGATCATTCCACCACACATCCCAATACGGCAGAGCTTTGTAGAGCACGCCTGAGGTGACAGCCCCCCCAAATGGTTGGTCGCGCAAGCTGAGGATAAAAGCGTTCATCGCGCTTTCAACGCCTTCGCGGCTTCCTGTAACGCCGTGGACAGATCTTTCGCAACCGGAGCAAGGGGCACAGCAGCAAGGCCAACGATCCAGCACCACACCCACTTGCCATCCATTCCAATGCCCCAGCCAACCAGAAATGAGATGACCAACGAAACGAATGTAGCCAGAAACTTTGTCTGGCTGACATACTGTGTGTCAGCCAAGGCCAGGGCGGCATCGATGCGGGCGTCGATCATGGTCTCCAGCCGAGCCATCGCAGATCGCTGTTCATCGGTCATGGCCGGCGGATGAGGATAGTTGGTGACTTCTTGAGACGGGGACTGCTCCATTTGGGAACGCTGCCGGCGCGCGCCGTCAATCGCCTGCGCCGCCAGAGTTGCTATGTCCGCCGAGACCCCTAACTCGGTCGCCACCAACGCGATGGTCGGCACCTCCATCATCCCGAACCCGATCCGCACCCCCTGTCGCAGCGTTCGAGGCAGGTCGCCGCTTGCACGGCCTACTCGATATTGAGCGCGGAGTAACTCCATAACGTCACTCCCATAGGCAATTCTCAATGCAGGCAACAGTGGATCGAGGGTGGCCTTGTGCGTAGGAAAGAACCGTCGTCCTCCCTCCTTGCCTCCCACCGCAAACACTCGCTCGAACCCGGCCGAATCAAACCACGTAAAGGACTTGAACAAGCCGTCGACAACGCCATACGAAGCTGTACCCAGAGCGCCAATCGCAAGCGCCGCCGTACCTAGATTCTCTGATGAAAAAACAAACGTCGTACTATCACTCATAGTTCTTTCAGGCTAATCGCCTGTCCTCTGCCTCTCGCGACCAATTCACTTCCCCTGCTCCTGCTTCGGATCTTTCGGATTGGCCGCGTCGCCGATAAAGAGAACCGCCTGCTCATATCGATCCAACGCCTGCTTATGGTCTTTCAACAGACCGAGCAGTGCGGGACCCACCACCTGTTGCACGACACGGATGGCCTTGGCTTTCTCCGGCTCAGACAACGTCACATCCCGCCTGATACCCGCCGATACCCCTTTCTCCAGCTTGGCGAGCGCCTGGAGATCCTTGGTGATCGCGAGGCCTCGCTCTTGATCCGATGCTTTTTTTAACGGTTCGACGGTCTTATCCCATTGACTGACTTCTTCCTTGAGCGCCGCCGTAAGCGTCTCCATCAGGGACTTCTGCTTCGATTCATCGGCACCTTCCCAGTCAACACTTTTCCAGGCGGCAACTACTTGCGCATACACCGTTTTCGCCCCATCCTGACCGTGCAACTCCGCCAATTTCGTGGCCATATCAGCCGTATGCGCGTGGTATGCCGTTCGGTGTTTGCCAAACACCTGCTGCAACGGCGGCAAGTCCGCCTCCTTTTCGGCCTCCGTCTTCTTGGACGCCTCCTTCGTGACAGACGCCTTCCGCAGCTCATCAGAAAGATCGATGGGCAGTTTGGCCCCCAAACTGTACAGGGCCACATACTTGGCCGACTTGACGATTTTTTCCGTGTCGCCGAAGTACTGTTTCACATACCAATTGCCGACATCGTCTTTCACGAGTGCCTGGTTGGTAAATCCCGCCCCTGAGACGCGCACGCGATTGATGTTTTGCCAGAATTGTTTATCCAACTCAGCCGTCAGTACACGATCTCGCTCCGCCGACGGGTCCAGGATATCCCGTAGCTGCGAGGAAAAGGGCAGGTTCCTGATCCCCTGCTTGAGCAACATATTGTCCCAGGCCAAGTTGGGATCGTCTTGCAGCGACGTGGATGGAAAACTGGTCCGCAGGTACGCCGACGACGGTCGGATATAGATCATCCCCGCTCGATGCTGATAGGCGTTCTCCAACGCTTCGGTCGCCTTCTTCTCTTCGTCGGAGCCTTTCCCGAACCGCGCCACCGCTTTCATCTGCCGATGGCGGAGCAGCGCAATCATGTCGTCCATGACGACGAGAGGGCTCTGATCGTCGTGGGGATTCCGTGGAGGTAGTCCAGGCGGCGGCATACGCATCGACAAGACCGCCAGGGTATCTTGATACGGTTGTTGCTTGCTCGCATCGGATTCGGCGTCCTTTTTCCGCTTCACATGCGTGGCCAGCAGACGGTACATTGCATCGGGCGAAACCAACTGGCCCTGTTGCGCGGCGTCTTTCAACACTTCGGCTTTTACGGATTCAATCACGGCCACCGCTGTGGCCAGTCTGGCCTTGCCGGCCGGAAACGCCGCGATGACGGTTGCCAATCGGTCCGATTCCGTCGTCAACAACGCCTTCTCGTTCTGAAGACTAACCAGTTTCTGCGCCGTCTCTTTCTGCGTTTTGTCATATTGCGCCACACGCGCCGCGCGCGCAGCCTCCAACTCCTGGAGATGCGCTGCCAACGCGTCCACTAACTCGGCTCGCTTGAGCGACGTATGGCCGTTGATTCTGCGATAGGCGTCAAACGCTGACTTGGCCTCCGGAGACTTCACATACGTGATCCCCTCATCAAACATGCGGCGCTCATCTGCGGTGGGAATGCCATTCAGCGCCTGATGAATGGTGATCAATTCCTGCGCCATCCCGTCCGCCCCGGAGAGAAACTCGGCAAGATCGGCGGCCGCATCTCTTCCCGCCGCTTTCCATCGAGCCTTGATCTTCCCGATCACCTCCTGCGTCAACACGTCGTGGAAGGCTTTCAGCGGACCTTGGGCGGTCACATACTTCTGCCGCTCCTGCTCAGCCGTCGCCTGTTCGCGAGCAGACATTTGTTCACGACGCTCCACATCGGTCCGTTGTCCGTCGATCGCCGCTTTCTGCGCCGTTGCCTCATCACGCTGCTTCTGCGCACGGTCCTGTTCACGCCGCAGTTCGTCCACGAGATCGTTAAGGATCTCCTGTGGATCCGGCGAGTAGACGGTCTTCATAGCGTTGACCTCGGCGGAAGCCCGCTTCAGACTGAGGTCCCGATACCGTTCCTGTTCGCGCAATTCATTCGCTGAGAAGAGAATGGTATTGCCGACGGCTTGCAACACACGGACGTACTGCTGCTTCCTGATCTCTGGCACTCTGGACGTTCCCAGGAGAAACGATTGTTTTGACGCGCTCCCCACCGCCGCATCGCCGAATAGCCCACGGGTAAGTTTCTCCGCGCCGCCCAGGATGAGTCCCGACGTCGCAGGCGGTGAAGCCAGGCCTTCATGATTGGCCAGAAACAGCACCTTCTGCGCGAATTCCACCAAGGCATCCAGGAGCTTCCGGGCATCGTGTGAGTCTCGATTCCCCTGATGGCCGTTGTGTGATTTCAAGAAGTCCTCGATCAGCGTGTACAATCCATCCGGCATTCGGCCTCGCTCGAGCCCTTGTCCTAACTTGCGACTGACACCGCCGACGATCGCCACCACCTCCTGCGCATCCTGCCACTCAGAGTCATCGATCACGCTGCGCATGAGCCCTAGCCTGACGGCACGATCGTCATGAGCCTTGTTGGCGTGCTGCACTAACTCATTCGCGAGACCCTGGTTCGGGGGAGCCGTTTTTTCCAAACTATCGAGCAGCAGAAGCATGTGCGCGGTGTCGGCCGTTGCACTGGAGAGGCTGCGCTGCAAAGCCCACTCGAACGCCTCGCTCTTGCTTCGTACGTTCTGCTCGCTCCACACCCGTGCGCCCTTAGGATCAACCTCGCACATCACGCCTGGCGCTAACTCCTTGCTCAGGATGGCACATCGCCCCTCGCTATCGAGACGATCCAGAGCCGATGCGATATGGCGCACGTTCGTAACCGTGACAATGAGCCTGATCACCTCCTCTTTCAGCGCACGGTACCGGTCAGGCGTCTCTCGCTGCAGGCGTTCAATATCAATCAACAGGGCGACGCTCTCCTCCCACAGCGCTCGGACGGCACGTCTCGACGCCCAATACTCATCGGCAAGCTCTTTCGTGCGCGCCAGGAGCGCGGCGCAGGCGCTGTCGCCCGCGAGATTGTTTTGGCACAACTCCCGAGTCGCTTGAGCAAGGAGCGTGTCGGACAATCCTTCGCCGAGCAATTTCCACACCGCCCGGAACGGCAAACGCCGATCATAAATCGTGTTTGCCTCCTTGTAGGCGTCGGTACCTTTCCATTCAGCGATCAAGTCACCTTCCAACCCCTTCCCCTTCACACCGGTTCCGGCATGAGCCTTCAGGGCGTTCATCAATCTCCCGACCTTCCTGCCTGGCTCGCCCACAGTAGATACAACAGGGGATACAATCAACAGGTCTCGATATCCCTGTTTCAACAGTTGCAAGGCAGCAGAGAGATCCTTGTCGGCTTTAAACCCTGCCGCAATCGCGTCGTACCTGGCTTGATCGCCCATCACATCCGGCCTAGCCAGCGGCAAACGTTCCGCAGCCTCCCTCAACTTCCTACCATGCAACGCAAGATCTGGATCAGCGCCATCCTCATAGAGCCCCAAAATGTCATTGACGACACGCGCGTAGGCATGCCGAAAATATGGTTGACACTTGCGATGCGAAAACCACTCGTCCGAAAACCACTGTTTGATGTTCTGCCACCACGATACAGAGGTCTCCGGTACCCAGGCTTCCGGTACCTTCACATACCCCTTCTGATACCAACTCTTGCCACATCCGCTCACCACGGCTTTTGGAGGTTCCCCGTCAGTCTCAGGCCACTCTAAGTCATTCCGAAGATTCACCAACATCGGCTGGGCCGCCGTCGTGAGCGCCACCAGTTGGTGCAACTGCACGTGTGGTTCATTGACCAACGCCCCTTTGTAGACATCCACATCAACGGTTAAGACAGCACATCCGCTGAAGAGAGCGCACAGAACCAGAGTCGCCGCTACGGCACGCCGCCGGACGGTGGCTGACGCCTTCATAGGCCACTCCGTTCGTTCGAGGAGAATTGCTCCTTCGCGGCCTCCAACTGCGCCTCGACCACCTGCTTCTCCGCCTTCACGGTAGTCATAGCTTCAAACAGCATCCGGTTGAGTGCACCATTGTCTTGATCGACCTTGGCTTGGCTGACGGCCCCAAGAGCTTCGTCCATGGCGGCAAAAAACTTCTCGGGACTCGATCCCATGACGATGACCAGGCGATGCTCCTTGGGCACCTCGCGAAACCCCTCTGGACCGAATTGCATGAGTCGGCGTCCGATCTTCAGTTTCGAAAGTTGACCGCTATCTGCCTTGGTCATGACGATCTTTCCGTCCGCCTTGTTGATCTCCACCGAGCTTCCCAACGAATCGACCAACTCAGCGGGTACCCACCCGGACCCGAAGCTCATCCAACTGATGATGCTGGCCTGCCCGCGCACCCGCACGCGGTACAGAGCGGGCGGTATTTGCTCCTGAGGATCGAACGATCCGAGGTAATACACTTGCTCAATGTCATGCCCAGGAATCACGGCTCCGACGGCGGTTGTGATCGCGGCGCCGAGTGCTATGTTCTGAGGGAGCGTGTTGCAACCGGTGGTGCTCATCGCGAGGAGCGTTATCAAGCAGACAGTGTGTATAGTGCGGTTGCGCATCGTGTCCTCTCCAAGATTGTGGCGAACGATTGTGAATGGACGCCACACCGTTTCGAATAGGAGCAGGTTGTAATCTTATTCACTACGTATGCGCAATACGTACAAATGGCCCTATTGAAGACTACAATACAACCATTTCTCATATGTATAGAATACGTGCATATGCCTTGCTGGAGGCTTCACAATGCTGCTGACTGCATTAAGTAATAACCAAGAGGTGGATTAACGAAAGCGTCCTACAATCGAGCCTGCAAGGCTCGCGGGATGGGAGAGCGCTAGAGAATTACATAGAATGCGATGACCGTGTGAGGCGAACGGCGCGAAATTAGCCGAGTTACTCTTTTCGATCTGGTGAGTTGTTGCTTCGCTAATGCAGCATAATTTGCGACCGCATCACAACAGCATGGTGCCTCGCCACCCGCCCCCTAAACCACGCCGTCCCAGCTGCCAGGATAAACATCACGCCGCCGATTCCGATGATGCTGACGACCGATCCGGCCGATTCCGTCACCCAACCGAACACGCTCATGCCCGCCATGGAGGTCGCGGTAGCCATCGAGGTATACACTGCCATCACACGGCCGACCATGCCCGGCGGAGCCACTTCTTGAATGATGCCCCAGGCGATGGGAGTCCACGTGCCGAGGCCGATTCCCACACAGGCCACGCAGACAGCGGCCATACGAACCTCATCAGTCCACGTAAGGCCGACCACCGCCAGCCCGGCGAGCGCACAGGATACGGTGATCGCCACGAGCCGCCCCCGAAGATCCCACCCGCTTACCCGGATCAAGGCCAGCGACGACACGAGCAATCCCACTCCCAGCCACGACCAGAGGTATCCCACTTCGACGGGACCAAGCCCGAGAAGTTGACGCGCGAACACAGGAAACAGTGTCGTAAATGCGCCGCTGCCGAACGTGTAGACCGACGCGAGGACGATGAGGATCAACAACGTGTGGTGAGTGAAAAAGGCATATCGTACGCCTTCGAACAAATGCCGGATGAACGACTTCCAGCCGACGCCAGTAGCGGGCATACTTTCCGGCGTCCGCAATTGAATCGGCAACAGACAGGCGGCCGATGCAAAATACGTCAGCGCGTTCAGGCACAGCACATCCTGCGAACCGGAAAACGCGATCCCAAGTCCGCTTACGGCCGGTCCGATGATAATGCCCAGGCTCGTCGTACTCTGCAGCAGCGCATTCGCCGCCGTAAATTGCGGGCGAGCGACCATGAAGGGAACAGCCGATGACAGCGCCGGCACAAACACAGCCGTGGCGACACCGAAGAGAAAGGTCAAGAGGTAGAGGGATTCAACCGTGAAGTGTTCAATCGACACCAGGCAGGGGATCAAACCAATCAAGACCCCTCGCGCCACATCGCTGCCGATGAGAAGTGTTTTTTTGGGAAAACGATCGACGATGACTCCGATGAACGGTCCGAGAAGAATCGGCGGCAATGTCTGCAAGAGCCCGATGACGGTCGTCTTGAGCGGCGATCCGGTCACCGCATAGACGAACCAGAGCAACGCCAGCTTACTGATGCCCTCCGCCACCTGGGACAACACCTGGCTCCACCACATAAAACGAAAGTCGCGGGTGAGCAACCACGGATGGGTTTGAGCCATGCCGCCAGTATAAACGTTTGTCGCCGGAGAGGAATCAGCCTCTCTCGGTGGCGCGAACCATCGTTCCACACCGAAGACGACGGCAACATCCGTCCGAGACGCTTCATCAGACGACTCAGGAGAACCTCCATAGACACTGAGGAATTTCGCCAGAATTCCCCCGTACCTCACCCTAACCACTCTTCGTCAATAGAGTGAGATATACTGTGTAACATAATGTTTATATGCGTATTTATTGATTTTTAGTATTGAGCGTTCTGGCCCGGCACAATCCCTGCTCGGTCATCGCATAGATTTTCTGGAACAGACATGCCATGCCCGCTTCAATCCTGCTCATAGACAACAGCCCAGGTGAATGTGAATTGTTCCGGCAGGCCCTGACACAGTCGGGCTACAAGGGCCGATTGGACATCACCGACAGCGGTCGTACGGCTATGGCATACCTCAACGATCACATCAACAACGATGAACCGGCCTTGATCCTGCTCGACCTCAAGTTGAGAGGCGAACGTGGCGTGGATGTGTTGAAACAGCTCAAACAGGATGCCCGTGTTGCGGACATTCCGGTAGTAATCCTGACCAGCTCCGACGATGCGCTGGATGTCCGTTCCTGCTACCAAGCCGGGGCCAACGGCTATGTGGTGAAACCGGGGCAATTCGATGATCTCGTGACGCTCTCTCTGCACCTCTGGAAATTCTGGCTGGAACATAACTGCACCAGACGGATGGCCACGCCATGCTGACCCGCGCCGCGCTCAAAAACCCCTACGCCGTGTTCGCGCTCTGCATGATCGCGCTGATTCTTGGCGGCGTGTCGTACCAGAAGATGCGCGTGGACATTTTCCCCGAGATCAAGCTGCCGTCAATCCTCGTCACGACGTTTTATCGAGGCCTGAGTCCAAGCGAAATGGAAGGCGCCATCACGCTCAAGATGGAGCAACGGTTTGTCGAAGCGAGTTACGTCGAACATATCGAATCTCAATCCCTCGCCGGCATGAGCTATATCAAAGTTTTCTTTCAACCGGACTATGGCATCGACGCGGCGCAATCCGAGCTCACCAGCCTGGCGTACAGCATCATCCGCCTGTTACCGCCAGGCGTCTACCCGCCGTCCGTCTACAAGTTTGGGGTATCGAGTCTCCCCATCGGATATTTGTCCATCGCCAGTGATACCCTCGGTCCGAAAGAAATTCGCGATCTGGCCTACTTCAACGTGCGCAACCAGATCGCGACCATCCCCGGCATTTCCTTCGGTCCTCCATTGGGCGGTAAGGTCAGGCAGATCACCGTCTTTCTGGATCAGCAGCGGCTGCTTGCCCGCGGCATTTCGCCTTCCGACGTCGTCAACGCGCTGAACCAGCAAAGCGCCATCATCCCAGCAGGCAACATCAAGATCGGCGACCTCGACTATTACGTCTATTCCAACAGTCTCGTGGACGTCGTGGATAAGATCAACGACATTCCCATTAAGGTTGTGAACGGCACACCGGTGCTGGTCCGCGACATCGGCACCGCCGCTGACAGCGCCGCCATACAGACGTCGATCGTGCGGGTGAACGGCCGCGAAGCGACCTACATTCCGATCACCAGACAGGAGGGCGCCAATACGCTGGAAGTCACCGACGGCATCCGCGCGAAACTTTCGAAGCTCACGGAGATTCCGTCCGGGACATCCATCAAATTTATTTACGACCAGTCGCTCTACATCCGTCAGGCCATCGCCAATTTGCAGAAAGAAGGCCTCCTGGGAGCCGGTCTTGCCGGACTCATGATTTTCATTTTTCTGGCGAGCGTGAAAGCGGCGCTCGTCGTCGGGCTAGCCATTCCGCTCTCGTTGACCGCCGCGTTAGTGGCGCTTTACCTGACCGGACAAAGCGTGAACTTGATGACGCTCGGCGGACTCGCGCTGGTGATCGGCACCCTGCTGGACAACAATATCGTGGTGCAGGAAAACCTGCACCGGCACCTAGAGATGGGCAAAGACGGGCGTTCGGCAGCCGAAGATAGCGCGATGGAATTGACGCTCCCCATTTTCGTCGCAACGATCTGTATCCTGATCGTCTACCTGCCGATCATGTTTTTCACCGGCATCGTGAAGTATCTGTTCGTGCCGCTGGCCATGACGGTGGCGTTTGCCATGCTGGCCGACTATGTCGTCTCCATGTCGGTCACGCCGGTCGTGCTTGCCTGGCTCTACCGCGCCGGACATGGCAAGGCTGCCGAACATGAGGCTTCGGCCGACGAGGGCTGGTTTCGCTATGTGCTCGCGATCTACGAACCGTTGCTGAGCGCCGGGGTGCGGTTCAAACCGGTTGTGATCAGCCTGGCCATGCTCGCCCTGGTCGGTACCGGAGTCTTTGTGTTGCCTTGGCTCCATACCGAATTTTTCCCCAAGGTGGATGCGGGCAATTTCACCATGTCGGTGATGGCGCCGGAAGGCTCGCGCATCGAAAAGACCACGGCCATCGTGGGGCAGATCGAACAACTGGTGCACGACACGATCCCGAAGGACGACCTGGAAGAAGTCATCTCGAACACAGGGCTGTACTACGGCGATGCCGCGCGCTTTGCGCCGAACACGGGCAACCATACGGCCTTCGTGCTCGTCAATCTGGTCACCGGCCACAGGGGGCACACGGAAGACTACATCGCAGAGTTGCGCAAGCACATGAAAGCATCGTTACCTGGCGTGGAGATCGCTTTTCAAACCGGCGGTATCATCAGCGATGTGTTGAATTTCGGGTTGAAAGCTCCGATCGATATTCAGGTGAAAGGACCGAGCCTCGACGTGATCCGGCCGGTGGCCGAGCGGATTCAACAACAGATCGCCCAGGTGCCCAACACTGTCGATGTGCGGATCAAGCAAGGCAAGAGTTATCCCGAATTGCATATCGATGTGGATCGGACCAAGGCGGCCTACTATGGCATCAATCAGAATCGCGTCGTCGTGGACGTCATCACCGGCATCAGCTCCAATCTGGCCCTTTCGCCCAACTACTGGCTCGACCCCAAAACCGCCAACGGGTATTTCCTGCTGGCGCAGTATCCGGAGCAATCGCTGACGACGACGGAAGATCTCCTGAATATCCCGATCATCGGCGCGCGTACGCCCCTCCTTCCCACCTCCAGCCTCACGGGAGGAGGCATACAGGGGGCCACACTCGCGCTGCAGAATACCCCGTTCGCCGGCAGACAGATGGAAATGACGAGCGGCTATTACGCGTCCAGCGACGACCGACGCGGGCCACCCGTCATGCTTCGCGATGTGGCCCAGCTGAAGTTCAAGACCGGGCCCGATTCGGTGGATCACTACGATCTCTCGCGTTTGATCAACGTGCTCGTCACGCCGGTCGGCAACGACCTCGGCCATGTCGCTAAGGATATTGAGCAAGTGCTGGCGGGTATCCAGCTGCCGAAAGATGTGACCGTGCAGTTGCGCGGCGAAGTGGCCAACATGCGCGGCGCGATTCAGAA
The DNA here is from genome assembly GCA_020853775.1 of Nitrospira sp. GTDB lineage: Bacteria > Nitrospirota > Nitrospiria > Nitrospirales > Nitrospiraceae > Nitrospira_A. Next base: position 26,165 of record JADYYH010000067.1, on the reverse strand, counting down.
CTTTGCCTTGGCCCTGCCATTGGCCGTGGTGTTGATCTATCTGGTCATGGTCGCCCTGTTTCGCTCCTTTATCGATCCGCTGATCATTCTGGTGGCGGTCCCCCTCGGTTGGATCGGCACGGTGTTAACCCTGCACTTGACCAACACGTCGGTCAACGTGGAATCCATGATCGGCACGCTGATGATGATGGGCATCGTGGTGTCGAACAGCATTCTGCTCGTCGATTTTGCCAACCGCATGGTGCGCAACGGGTCGACCGCTGCGCATGCCGTGTTGGAAGCCGGACGGCGGCGAATTCGGCCGATTCTCATGACGGCGCTGGCGACGATCCTCGGGCTCTTACCTCTGGCGCTTGGATTCGGCGAGGGGAACGAAACCATGGTGCCATTGGCTCGCGCGGTGGTCGGCGGCTTGGCGGTCAGCACAATCATGACGCTACTGGTCGTCCCCGTGATGCACAGTCTGGTATTGATTCGTCGGGAACGCGCGCCGGTCTCGACCACCGCTCCCGCGACTTCGGAGGACATTTAATGGACGAACCGTCAACGACTCCCCGCCCCGTTAGGGCCACGCGCCGGAAAATCCGCTGGATCGCTATCGCCATCGTGCTGACGCTCGTCACCGGCGGACTTCTCTATTGGCGAGAGATTCATGAGGTGGGGCAGCCGGTTCCCTCTCCATCCCCCGCGGTTCCCACCCCGCCACAACCGCCAGCGGAATCCGTGGCGGGATCGGATAGCGCTCCCGTGGATGTGCAGGTGACCAAGCCGACCCGGCGCGACTTGGTCTATACGGTCAAACTGCCTGCCAATGTGTCTCCGCTCTATCAAACCACGCTGTACGCCAAAGTGTCCGGCTATCTCAAATGGATCGGCCCGGACAAGGGCGATGCGGTAAAGAGAAATGACGTCGTGGCGGTCATCGACGCGCCGGAAGTCGAAGAGCAGTACCAGCAGGCGGTATCGGATTACAAAATTAAAAAGTTGACCTACGAACGGCTGGCCAAAGTCTGGAAAGAGTCGCCGGACGTCATCGCCAAACAAGACGTGGACGTGGCGGAGGCCGCCTATCAAGGAGCCAGGCACCTGATGGAACAGCGCGTCGTCATGCGGGATTACACCAAAGTCCGCGCACCGTATGACGGCATCGTGACCGCACGATTCGCCGACCCCGGAGCCTTAATTCAAATCGCCACGTCCTCGGCCAGCAGCGCGATTCCGCTTTTCACCATTATGGATCTGAACACGGTGCGCATCTATGCCAACGTGCCGCAGGACGACAGCCCTTGGATCGTGCCGGGAAAGACCCAAGCGACCGTGAAGGTCACCGAACTGCCGTCCCGCTCGTTCAGCGGCTTCGTCACTCGGTCCACCATGGCGCTTGATCCGGCCACGCGCAGTCTGCTGGTCGAAATCGATTTACCCAATCAGGACCATGCACTCCGGCCCGGTACCTTCGCCGAAGTGACGCTCGGTCTGCGAGAAATTCCGCAGGCCCTCGTCGTCCCCCCCCAGGCCGTCACCAGCACGCCAAAGGGAAAATCTTTGTTCATTGTCGAAGATGGCAAGGCCAAGCCGGTGGCGGTACAAACCGGCATCAGCGACGGCCGGTGGATCGAGATCACCTCCGGCTTGCGAGGCGACGAAGATGTGGTGGCTGTGGGCAAACGCCGTCTACTTGAAGGGATGCCGGTCGTCGCCTCGCCATTCAATCTGCCGGACGCCAAACTGTCCCAACAGAAATTTGAACGGCGCGTGCCGGGCGGCACCCCTCCACCTCCGACCGCTGCGCCCACTACACACAACGCGACACCAACACAGGGAGATCGCCCATGATGTATCTCTTGTCACGCAGGACAGGCCTCATGCTGGCCGCCTTACTTCTAGTCGCAGCTTCAGCCTCCCTCACCCATGCGGCCGAGGCGGATCAGCCAGTGCCGTTGTCGCGCGGCAGTTTTCTCGGCGTGCAGCAAGCCGTGGAAATTGCCGTGAAGAACCATCCGATGTTGATCGAGGGCCAGGCAAACTTAAAAGCCTCGGAAGCGCGCACGGAACAGGCACGGTCCCTGTACTACCCCCAGGTCTACGCCAACGCCAACACGGTGGCCGGCGCCGGCGTGAGCAATCCCCGGTTTCTGGTCGGAGGAGGATTGCTGCGCGAAAATCAAACCACCTTCACCGGCGGCGTGATCGCTAACCAACGCTTGTACGATTTCGGCTACACCAGCAACCTGGTCGAGTCGAACAAGCTCGCCGAACGCGCCCAAGGGCAGGATGTGAATGCGAGACGCGCACTGGTGCTGTTGTATGTGCAGCGCGCGTACCTGAACAGTTTGAAGCGGCATCGTTTGGTGCAGATCGCAGAGGAGACGGTGCGTGAACGCGGCATCATCGCCGGCCAGATTGAAACGCTGTACCGTCAGCAACTGAAATCGAAGCTCGACTTCGACCTGGCCCACGTTGAGCTGGTAAACGCCCAATCCCTGCTGGTGCGAAGCCGGAACGATCTCAAGGCCAGTTTCGCCGACTTGAACCGGACCATGGGCATTGCCGGAGCGGACGACTATGTCCTGGAAGATATTTCCGTCGCCGTTCGCCCGCAGAAAACGCTGGAGACACTGATCAACGAAAGCCTCTCCCATCCGGAGGTCAAGCGGGCGAAGGAGCAGACGGCCTCCGCCGATGCGCGAGTGACGGCCACCAAACGCCAATACCTGCCGACGGTGTCGGCGATCGCCAGCGGCGGCACCTTCGATCCCTTCGATCCGCGCCAGAATCAGCAGACCGGGGGGTGGTGGATGGCCGGCGCCATGGTCTCCATGCCGCTGTTCACCGGGTTCCTGATTGAAAACCAGGTCGTCGAAGCGAATGCCAATCGGCAGGCCGCCTCCGCTGCCACGAGCAACATCGAGCAGGCCTTGACGCAGCAGGTAACCAATGCCTACCTCGACACCCTGACCTTCGCACAACAAATCACGCTGGCGGAAGAACAAGTCAAGACGGCGCAGGAAGCGTTACAGCTCTCCAAACAGCGCTACAAACTCGGCTTGGGAACGGTGGTGGAAGTGACACAATCAGAGGTGGCACTCACAGCGGCGCAGACACGATTGGCAGACACGCAGTATGATTATAAAATCGCGGAAGTCACGCTGGCCTATACCTCTCAAGGCGACGACACAGGTCGCATTCTGTTGATGAGCCGCGCATCGACTGCTTCCCGCCCCCCTGACGCAGCGAGCCAGACGGCAGGACCGCCCGTTGCGGCATACTAGTCCATCCATGGAGCGAGGACGCGCACGATGTCGATTGTTACCGCTCGCTAACCACCAGTCTCCGACAGGTCACAGGATAGGTTTCACGAAGGACGGGAGAATCAGATGCTCTGGCCGGGAAAAACAATGGCGAGATCGATGACCAACTCGTCTTTTGTATTGGCGAGCAGCCCATCCCAGATGCTCGTGGTTTGATGGACCAAGGCCTGGTCAAGGTCGAAGAAGAGATCGAACCCTTTCGAGATGATCGGGTTCATCGGGTACCGGCGATCATAAATCATCCCGTAGGCTGGAATACCGTACAGCGTCTGCCAATTCCCCAAGATAAAATGCAGCTCGGTGCCCCGGATGTACAGGCCCCCCGAGGTGATCGTCCGCTTCACGGACGTTTGTGGTTGGCTCAGATAATACGTGACGCGCTCATTTTCCCGCGCTAACCGTAACGCCTCGACCAGCTGCGGCACGAGGATCATGATCTCCGCATCGCGGAACATGGGTAACCGTCGAGAGTCGCCGCCGATCCAGCGCTGGACCATGGTGCGATGCTCCTGAACCGTCAGGCCCATGAGCACCCGCCTGACCTGCTCGTGGGAAAATCGGGCCGGATGCGTGAAGTGCCCGGGCGGCCACTCCGGCAACACATTGGCATCCAACTCCAACCGCACGAAATTGACGGGATCTTCGTAGACGGTCCGCGACGGGACCTGAGGAATGGCGCAGCCCGCAGCGGTGAATACCGCTGCGGCCAACACCACGAACCGTGAAAGGTGAAACGCAAAACGGCGGAGCCGCCCCTCTCGCTCTAAGTTTCCCCTCTTCACCTTTTACGTCTTACGGTTCACGTGTGACGTCTCTCACTCGGCAATCGTCACGGTCATTTCCACGCGCTCCAGCGGATTGTCCCGTCCGTCACGCTTGGTCCCGACCACCTTGTCGACGACGTCGAGCCCGCTCTGTACTTCCCCGAACACCGTATATTGCCAATCCAGGAAATTGGCGTCGTTCACGCAAATGAAGAATTGCGAACCGGCACTGTCCGGATCGTTCGCGCGCGCCATGGAGAGCGTTCCCCGCTTATGCGGCTTGCTGTTGAACTCCGCCTTCACGTTGTGGCCGGGCCCACCCATCCCGTGCGACGCACGATCCGGATTCTTGCTGTTGGGATCTCCCCCCTGGATCATGAACCCGGGAATCACCCGGTGAAAGGTGGTGCCGTTGTAAAAGCCCTTCTTCGCCAGGTCCGTAAAATTCTTCACATGATTCGGCGCAACATCCGGGAAAAAGCGCAGCACGATCTGGCCCCAGGGCTCGTTCTTGGATGTCACGGTAATCGTCGCGGTTTGTGCGGTCATCTCGTATCCTTTCCTACTCAGTTAAACTTGAAGGGCGCGACGCTCTCACCTTCTAATCCCTGGCTGACTGCCGTCCAGGTAAGGCCGTCGTCATCGCTGCGAAACACGCCGGAACTGGTGCCGGCATAGAAGCCGCCCTTATCGCCCTCGATCAACACCTGCACGGAGAGGTTGCTGAGGCCCTTGTTGAGCGGCATCCATTGCCGCCCCTTGTCGACGGTTTTGAAAATGCCCCGCCCCGTCGCAACATAAACGCCGCGCTCGTTGCTGATCAAGCCGCGGATGGAATCGTTCGGTAAGGCGCGGCTGATCGGGAGCCAGGTTTTGCCGCCGTCGCCGCTGCGGAATACGCCGCCGTCGAAGGTACCGGCATACACACCCTGCTCTTTATCGACGGCCAGCACGCGGATAAAATTCTCCACCAATCCTTCGTGGTCTTTCAGGCCCTGCCGCAGACGCGTCCATCCGGGCGTGCGTTCATTATAACTATGCACGCCCTTGCCGGAGGTACCTGCGTACAGCGTGCCATCATCGGTCCTGGCCAGTGCATGGACCAGAATTTCGCCCAGGCCCGTCGTCACGACTTTCCAGTGATCCTGCGCCGCATTCAACAAATAGACGCCGTCGCCGGTCCCTGCATAGAGGCCCTTGGCATCCATCATCAGGACTTTGATCTCCAGACGCTTGAGCCCTTTGTTGATCGGCTGCCAGGTTTTGCCGGCGTCGCGGGAGCGGAATACCCCGCCACGAAACGTGCCGGCATAGATGGCTCCATCTTTGCCGGTCGTGAGGCAGAGGACGAAGGGATCGGTGAGTCCCTCGTTGGCCGGCATCCAGGTACCGCCCCGGTCGCTGCTTCGAAAAATGCCCATGCCGAACGAGCCGGCGTAGATGACGCCGCCGGCACCTGACGTCAAGGCTTGAATACTCGTGTTCCCGATATCGGCAGGCGAGGAGGGATCTTGCCCCGGATGTCCCTGTTCGAGTTTCAGCGGGCCGCCACTCTCATTCCCGATTGGTAATGGTGCGGCGTACACCATTCCTTGGAGACTGCCGACCGTCAACGCCGTCAACACCAATATGTGACGCAGCATAGATGATCACCCTTTGAGAATTGTGACCCCGAGGTCATCGAACGCGATGACCAGCGGTACCGATGGGTATATCCGGGTCGAGGGGCAAATTCATGTCGGGCGCCGGTCCCGAGGACCGCCCGAAGATCTTTGCGCCGATGATCCCGATCTCATAGAGTACCATGAGCGGGACCGCCATCAGCAACATGGTGAACAACGTGGCATCCGGCGTCACGATCGCCGAAATGATCAAGGCCGCCATGATGGCATGCTTGCGGTAATGCGACAGCACCGCCGCCGACACCACACCCACGCGCGACAAAATCGTCAACACCAGCGGCAGTTCAAACGCACAGCCGAAGATCAGCAGGAATTTGACGTTGAAATCAATATACGTGCCCACCCCGAGGGCGGGCGTGATGTCGCGATCCATACCGAAGCTGACGAAAAAGTCGATGACCAGCGGCAGGATGACGAGATTACAAAAGATCAGACCGAGCGCGAAGAGCAGCGCGGCCAGCAGGAAAATCGGAATCGCCCAGCGCTGTTCCTTCGGAAGCAGCGCCGGCTCGATAAACTTCCAGAACTGGTAAAACACGATCGGCAGGCTGAGAATGATGCCCGCCAGAAACGACACCTTGATGGAAGCGAACAGGGCTTCGGTCGGTCCGTAGAACACCAACTGATTGGGGAACGGACGATTGAGCCACGCGACCATCTCCGTCGAATAGGCGAACGCCGACGCAAACGCGACCCCCAGGGTGACCGCGATGATCAGCAGCCGCTTTTTGAGCGACTGTATATGAGCGGCCAGTGGTGCGAGCATGTCCGGTCCGAACCAATGCCTCCGCGCTCCGTCTCCCCGCTTCTGCCCGTCCGTCCGCGAGAAGAGATCGGCGCGGAACCCCTACCGACCCTCGTTACCGTGAGGCTCGAATGAGTTCGGCAATCTTATCCTTGGTGGCCAGTTTTTCTTTCTGCAGTTGTTTCTTCAGCACTTCTTCCGCAGGCGTCAGCACATGCCGTCGTTGCAAATCGGCCAGTTTCTCGTCGAGACGATGGTGCGATTCTTCGAGTTCGCGGAATTCTGTGTTGGATCGCCGTAACCGCTCAGTGATCGCCGTCTCCGTCTGCATGTCGCACCTCCTGGTTGACTACACACGTTCGTGGATGACTATCGCGTTACCCGGCTCCCGGAGATGACGCTCCGGGCTGCCTACACACTTCACTCACCTGTAGCGGCGCCATTTCCATCAGCACCGCATCTTCCTCAGGATTGACGTAATACCGTGACCGTTTGGCGGTTTGACGAAACCCCAGCCGGCGATAGAGCGTCTGCGCCTCGTGATTCGATTCCCGCACTTCCAGCATCGCCCTGGTGGCCCCGCGTTCCACCCCCGTTTGGAGGGCCGTGCAGACCAACCTGGTCGCCACGCCGCGCCGTCGGAACGGTTCCAACACCGCCAGGTTCATCAACCGGACTTCTTCAAACACCACCCAAAAACAAAAATACCCAGCTACCGCCAAGGATCCCGACAGGGGGTCGGGACACTTCGCGATCAAAAAGTTCGCAAATTGGTTGCCGGAGAGTTCGGCTGCCAACATTTTGCGCGTCCAGGGGGCTGAGAAGCAAGCCTGTTCAATGGCAAGAACCTCGTCGAGGACGTCCGCCGTGGCGGGCTCAATCCGAACCGAAATGGATGTCATCTCAGAGAAAAAGCTCCATGTGGCACGTTACGTCCTGCGCCGGGCATCGGCGCCCTTAGGCACGGCTCGCTGTCGTCGCCGCGTCAACTTATCGGCCACCCGCTGGCGACGCCGCTCAAGGGCGGATAGCCCTTGCTGCTCATCGAATTTTACTTCCGCTTCCGTGCGTTGAACATAACGGGGAACCAATTCCTGCTCCACAATCTGTCCCTCAGCCAGACGCTGCTGACCTGCAAGCGCCACGCTCACAGCCGAAGGGCGTTGCAGCTCCGGGCCGGCTTCCTGCACCTGCCCGCCGACGGCCTCAATGGCGTCCCTGATATCATTCTCATACGCCTGCCATCCATCGCCGAAGACTGTGCAGGCTTTCTCCACCTGTAACACTCGCGCCACCGAACTCGGCGGCCCAACCTGCTCGGCAATGAGGGTGCGTAATCCTGATTCCGGCAGCCACTCGTAAGCAGCCCAGTACACTTCATTGTGCCGACTTTTCAAAATCGGCACCAACAATCCCTTCACGTCCCGCAGGTTCCAGGCCATGGCTTCCAAGGTGGGGACCGGTGCAATCGGAAGGCCCAGCACTGCGCGGAACCCCAACATGGTCGCGAGCCCGACCCGCAGGCCGGTGAATGAACCGGGCCCGATCGACACCGCCAGGCACTGAAGGTCCTTCAACGTGAGGCCCCCCTCGCGCAACACACGGTCGATGGCGCCCAGTAACGAACGGGCATGCGACCCCTCGGCGTCCTGCTCCGCGAGGGCCAGCACCGTCTCGCCTCGCAGCAAGGCTACGCTCTGCCAGGCGGTCGCGGTATCGATGGCTAACAGGCCGTGGCCCGTCTGCTTGTTCATACGCGTCCCAGTTCACCCGGTTTGATCGGCTCATTCGGCACCAACTCATGAAACGTCACCTGCAGGCTTCCGGAGCCCTGCCCGTCGGTCATGCGAATGGTAAAAGGACGCATGATGCGAGCGGCGGTCTCAGGCGACTGCCCGTTCGAGGCCAAGGTCGCCGGCGGTACAGGACCGACCGCGCGATAATCGTCGAATTGCATCGTGGCTTCGACCTCGCCGGCCGGCGTCAGCCGTTCCTCTTGAACCACAAGCAGGTTCCGGCGATCAAACCAGATCCGCCGGCTCACATACGAAGCCGTACCGGATGGTCCTGGCGTCAGCACATCCAACCGATAGCGATTGCCGTCCTCCGACAACCGAACCTGTTCGTGTGGTCCGACCGTGTGCGTCCCCGTCACGCCACTCATGGCCCAGACACTCAACTGAAACGGGCGCGTGAGTTGACCTAGCTGATCGGCCTCGGAAGATCGCCCGGTCACTTCACGCCCCATGGTCGGCAGCCTAAGCTTGAACTGATCCTCGAGTTGGACGAATTCGAATATTTCACTCCCTACCGCTGAAAATCCGCGCAATCGGATGGCGTTCGGACGTTGATAAAACACCGTGCCCTGAACGCGCTGGCCGATCGGGAGAATGCCACCCGTAATCTTGGCACTGAAGAGACCTTTGATAGTCCGCACTTCTCCCGCCTGTTCCTGTAGGAGCGCGGTCAATTGTTCTGCCGTCGCCTCTTTCAGTGGAGTGGTGTCTTTTGGGCCGAACAGGGTACAGCCGGAGAGCGCGAAGACACACAGCAAGAAGGCCCACATCAAATGACGCGTTGGTTTCACACCCGCCTCTCTGCTCTGAGACTTCACGCCAGCACCGCATCCAACGCGTCGCCGACTTCACGGATGCCGACCAATTCAATCCCGTCCACAGGATCGAGTTTCGCCACATTTCGCTCGGGTAAGAGGCAACGCTTGAAGCCCATCTTCGCCGCCTCGCGAATGCGCAATTCGGCCTGGCTGATCGCCCGCACCTCGCCGCCCAACCCCACTTCGCCCATCACCAAGGTCGTGAAATCAATCGGGCTCTCGCGCAAACTCGACGTCACGGCAGCGACGATGCCCAGATCGATAGCCGGTTCATCGATATGAATCCCGCCGACCACATTCACGTATACGTCCTGCCCGGAGAGATGCATGCCCAGACGTTTTTCCATTACGGCCAGCAGCAAGGAGAGACGATTCGGTTCCACCCCGTTCGCCATCCGCTTGGGCATCGGATAATTCGTTCCCGACACGAGCGCCTGAAGTTCCACCAGAATCGGTCGCGTGCCCTCCAAGCTGGACACCACCACGGAACCGGTGCTGCGTTGCGGACGTTCGGCGAGAAACAACTCGGACGGGTTGCTGACCTCCTCGAGTCCGCCGTCTTTCATCTCGAAGACGCCGATTTCATTCGTGGACCCGAACCGGTTTTTCACCGCCCGCAAGATCCGGAAACTGTGGCTCTTGTCGCCTTCGAAGTACAGCACCGTATCAACGATGTGCTCCAGTAAACGCGGCCCGGCGATCGCGCCTTCCTTCGTGACATGCCCGATGATGAACACAGGAACATTGTTGCGCTTGGCAAACCACATCAACTGCCCGGCCACTTCCTGCACCTGACTGATACTCCCCGGCGCCGAGGTCAATTGCTCCGTATACACCGTTTGGATCGAATCCACGACAACCGCCGCCGGGTTGATCTCTTGAACGGCTTTGAGAATTTGTTCGAGGGACGTCTCTCCGAGAATGAGGAGATGCTTGCCGCCGATGCCAAGGCGTTCACCCCGCATCTTGATCTGCCGGGGAGACTCCTCACCGGAGACATAGAGGACCTGTTCGCCCGCTTCCGCCAGCAGTGGTAAAGCCTGTAATAATAACGTCGTCTTGCCAATACCCGGGTCGCCGCCAATCAACATCACGGAACCGGGCACGACGCCGCCGCCGAGAACACGGTCGAATTCGCCCATTCCGGTGCTATGCCGGGGTTCGCCCACGATTTCAATGTCGGACATAGGGGTGGCCACCGCCATGCCCGTGGGAGGCATGCCCTGACGACCTTTTGGAGCGGCCGGCAGGCGCTCTTCTTTGAGCGTATTCCAGCCGCCGCAGTCGGGGCAGCGTCCAAGCCAGCGCGGCGCCTGGTGGCCGCAGGCCTGGCAATGAAACGTGGTTTTTGCCTTCATCCCTTGTCCCCTCACATTCCAGAATTGTGTACCGGCATCGTAAAGGAAACCGACGAGAAAAAGGAAGGAGATCCGCGAGAGCGATTGGTCAGCTCCGCGGGGAATGCCTAGTCCACACGCCTGCCCCTGAACGTCATACTGGAGTGGCATGCGAGCAAGAAAGGAGACCGTCGATGACCGATTTGATTCCACCCACCACGTCACGAGTGGCTGACCAAACCGATTCAGCAATCAATGCGCGTATTCGCCGTCAAACAGAAGCCAATGTCGCCTATTTCGGACAGGGCGGACCACAGGTCATTGGTGCGCGCCTGCGAGAGTTGGATCGCGAATGGGATGTGGAACGGCTGCTTGAAGCCAATGCCGCGACCATCGCCTTGACCGGTCTCTGCCTCGGAACACTGGTGAACCGGCGCTGGTTTCTCCTCCCCGCAGTCGTCGCAGGATTCTTACTGCAGCATGCCGTTCAAGGATGGTGCCCTCCGATTCCGGTTTTTCGTCGGTTGGGCATGCGGACTCAGACGGAAATCGAGCAGGAACGATATGCCCTGAAAGCGATGCGGGGCGACTTCACCACCATCACAGACGATGGAGACGAGAGAACCGCAACGGTCTTGGAAGCGGTGCGTGCCTAATGAGCGGTAGGCTACTCGACCGGCAATCCTGACAAATGAAACAGGGCAATGGCAGCCGCAGTCGCAGCGTTCAAGGATTCGACCCCCGGTTTTAACGGGATCGTGAAGCGCACCGTGGCGGCCTGAAGGACGGCTTCCGACAAGCCCCGACTTTCACTGCCGATCGCCACGATGGTACGAGCGGGAATGGACTGAATCGACCGTATCGGGATACTCTCCGAATGGCCCCCCACATCGGCTGCCAGAATGGTGCAACCCAAACCGAGGAGGCTCTCAAGGCTGGTGTGAGAAAAAATGGGGAGTTGGAATAAGGTCCCGGCCGTGGCCCGCACGACTTTGGGATTAAACACATCGACGGAATGGGGGGCCATCCATAAGGCACTGACGTCGAGTCCCGCTGCGGTGCGAATAATCGTCCCGATGTTGGCCGGGTCTTGCAACACGTCGCCATACAAACCGAAGACTCTGGGCCGGGCCAGAATGGCGGCCTGATCCCAGATCGGTTGATGCACAATGGCAAGGGCGCCGCTTGAGGTTTCGACGTCGGACAATTGAGCCAACTGGTGTTCAGGGCACGTGTGGAGGGTGCAACCGCTGCTGACAATCTCCTCTGCGACCTCCGGTGACTGGCGTTCGAGAAACGTCGGAGCGAGAACGAGACAGACGATTTGGCGAGGGGCCGAACGCACCAGTTCAAGGATGGGCTTTGTGCCTTCAAGCACAAAGACCCGTTCGCGGTCGCGCGTACGCTTCGTCTTAGCGACATCCCTGATATGGGAGAGAAAGTTACGAGAGACGGTGCGAGATGAGAGGCTCAACAGGTACCTGGAGGTCAGCGGCACTGCGGGGAGGGGTGCGGAATGGCCCCACCTCCCCGCTATCGATCTATTTTCGTTTTTTACCCGAAGCGGCTTCCGCAGCACGGATACGTTGCGCACGCACTTTCGCCCGCTTAAGAGCGGACAGCTTGCCGCGCGTGCGATCACGTTCGGCCTTCAATCGTTCCAATTGAGCCCGGAGGTGCACACGTTCCTCTTTGTAAATACTGGCACATTCGGCAGGAGACAGGTTGGTCCAGTCTCCCGTTCCACGTGCCCGCTTGATCCGCGCTTCCAAGGATTCACGTAGCAGCCTCTCGCGCATCGACATCAACGACTGCAAGGCTTCCTGCCGCCGCTGGACTTCTTCCTCTTCGGCCATAATGCCGCGAATGTCGGTTCCTAACATCGGCTGATCCTCCTCGCTGGGGATATCAATAAGAACGGCTCATTCTACCCGATTTGGATGCCTTTGTTCTACCTAGGAGAATGGAACATAACGTATTGATGTTGCAGACAAGTATCGAACAAGCTCAGAAAAAGTGACGTTGCAGTGCCGAAAAGGGATGCAGTATGATCGGCGCCATGCCACACATCGGAACCCTGGTTCGCGCCTGGCGACTGTCTCAAAAATGTTCGGAACAGGCCTTCGCGCAACGAGCCGGGATCGCCCCACATCTCTTAGAGTCGTTGGAGGCGGAACAGCTCGATCCCCATGCCTCGACCCTGGAAGCCTTGGCCGATGCGCTGAAGATTCCCCTCTCTTGGCTGTTCATTCACCCAACGGAATTCGACCTGCTCTGCAAAGACGACGAAGAGGAACCGGCTCCTTTGTCCACGTTAACAGGAGCAGACCCCGTCCTGGAACGGCTGCTCCTGGCAGCCGGGCATGATCGAACGCTGTTCGTGCTGCTCACTGCGCTCATGCAAAGCGGGGACCCGAAACTCCTTCGTGCCGCCGAAGTCAGCCTGCGAAGCCTGGTGAAGCAATCCAAACAGGCCACGGTTCCCTGGCAGTCACGCCCGCCGGGTCATTTTGAGCCACCCAGCGACTAGCTTCCGTCTTCCTCATTCACATCATATCCCGCTCTGGGTCGAGTGAACATGCTCGGCATGTCCTTTGGCTTGAGCCGCTCGAACCAACAACAGGCCGACGAACGACAGCGCGACCAGCCCCGGCCAGCCTCCTAACGGCGGATCGGCGAACAGCTGGAACGGATCTCCCGCCAACGACGGCCACACGGAGCTCAACGCAATCGGAAGCGCCAGCAAAATCCCCACCATCGCTTCACCCGTGACGAGCCCGGCAGCACATAGGAGCCCCTGATCGTCAGTCGAAGTTTCAGAATCCGGTCTGCCCCTTCGCACATATTCCGCCAGCAACCCACCGAACATGATCGCCGCCGACAGTTTGAGCGGCAGGTACATCCCCAGCGCCACGGCTAGCACTGGGAAACGAAGCTGAGCCTGACGTCGCGCCTGCCGCTGGTCCACCGCGATAATCCCCACACCGAGCACCATCCCGATGCCGACCAAATGCCAGGGCAATGAGCCGCCGAACACTCCCTTGGCAAGATTCGCCATCAGCGTCGCCTGCGGCGCACTCAGCGGATGAGGCTGTGCGGCGGTCGCCGCTCCGATCCCGTATTTCGCCTGCAGCAAGGACAGCACCGGCACAATCACCACCGCACCCGTCGCCACCCCGATAATCTGCATGACCTGCTGCTTCCATGGCGTCGCGCCGACCAGATGTCCGGTTTTTAAATCCTGCAGATTGTCGCCGCCCATGGCTGCGGCGCAGCAGACGACGGCCCCCACCAGCAGGGCAGCCGCCGGACCGGCCGGATGCTCCCGCCCCAGGATACCGAGCAGCAGCAATGCCGCGAGCATGATCGTGGCGATCGTCACACCCGATACCGGGTTACTCGAACTGCCGACCAGCCCAGCCATGTAGCCGGCCACGGCAGAAAAGAGAAACGCCGTCACCACCATCAGCAGGGTTAATCCTGCGCCAGCAATGATGTTCTGATCCAACAGGTGGCGGTAGAGGACCACCATGGGAATCAGCGAGGCCGCCGTCAGGCCGATCAACCAGACCACCCCCGCATCACGCTCGGTCCGCAACAGCGCAGACCCGGTCCCTTCGTCACGACGGGCCGCGTACAGCAATACCAGCTGGCGGAGACTGTGCAGGATCGGCCCTCGCACCTGAATCAGGGTCCAGACTCCACCGACCAGCATGGCGCCGATGCCGATGTAGCGAATCTGCCCGCTCCAGATGAGTTTCGCCGCGGCCACACCGGTCACGTCGGCCGGTGCCTCCACAAATGCCTGGTACAAGGGCAGGAGCACCAGCCAACCGATCGCCCCGCCGAGGAAAACCACCAGCGCCGTGTTGAGCCCGATGATGTACCCGACCGCGACGAGCGCCGGCGAAAGATTGAGTCCGCCATAGAAGGTCACACGGCCCAACTCAAGCGCCCCTTCTAGCGATTCGCTCCAGAGTTTCAACCCACCCTCGGCAAACTTCAATCCGCCGCCCAAAGCCGACGCGCCTAGTAGCAAGCGAACTCGCCGACCGGCATTCCCACCCGATGACGCGCCGATTTTCAGTACCTCGGCCGTGGCGACGCCCTCGGGAAAACGCAGCCGCGCATGAATGATCAAGGCCCGGCGCAAGGGAATCGTGAACAACACCCCCAGCACGCCGCCGACCAACGACACGGTGAAGGTTTGCCAATAGTCGAAACTCGTCCAATAGCCGATGAGGACCAATCCCGGAATCGTAAAAATCACACCCGCCGCCAACGCCTCACCGGATGAGGCGGCGGTTTGCACGATATTGTTTTCCAGAATGTTGGACTGGCGAAAGAGGCGCAGCACTGCCATGGAGACGACGGCGGCGGGGATTGAAGCGGAAACGGTCATCCCCGCAAACAAGCCCAGGTAGGCATTGGCGCCGGCCAAAACGGCGGCCAGTAGAATCGAGAGCAGGACGGCTTTGGGAGTGATTTCCGGCAGCGAGACAGAGGCAGGCACAAGCGGCGCATCCACAGGCTCTGCGGGCCCATCATGCTCGCGCATCATCGCCTCAGAAGACCTGCACGATGAAACATTTCAGGTACCGCGTCTCCGGCATCCCGGCGAGCACCGGATGGTCCGGCCCCTGCCCGCGCTGTTCGAGCAAACGGATCTGGCGACCGGCATCCCGTGCCGCCGATTGAAGCATCATCCAGAAATCATCATCGCTCACCGGTTGCGAGCAGGAACAACTCACCAGCACGCCCCCCGGCTGAAGAAGGCGCAGGCCCCGCAGATTGACGTCTTTATATCCGGCCAGCGCATGGGGCAAGGCTTTCTTGCTCCGGGCAAAGGCGGGCGGATCGAGGATGACCAGATCGTATCGTTGCTGATTCCGTTCAAGCACCCGCAGTTCATCGAAGGCATCGGCCTGGCGATAGGTGCAGATAGGCGCGACGTGGTTCTGCTGCGCATGCGCTTGGGCCAAGGCCACCGCCGCCGCACTAACATCCAGGCCTTCGACCGATTGCGCCCCCGCCAACGCCGCCTGCACGCCGAAAGCACCCGTGTGACAAAACGCTTCCAAGACGCGCTTCCCTTTGGCATAGGCCGCCGCCGCCAGCCGGTTCTCCCGTTGGTCGCAGAACCATCCGGTCTTTTGCCCCTCGGCAATGTCCACCGTGAACTGGGCCTTGCCCTCGTGGATGTGCACCGTCGTGGGCCCCTCGCCGCGCAGGAACCCTTTCGACAACGGCAGCCCTTCCAGCGTCCGGCTTTTCGCGTCGTTGCGCAGATAAACGGTCTTCACTCCCGCCTCCTGCACCAGCAGGTCGCCCAATAAGCCCTTGCGCTGATCGATGCCGTACCCTAAGGCCTGCATGACCGCCACATCGGCAAACCGATCCACCACCAGACCAGGCAAGAGGTCACTCTCGCCATGGATCAAACGACAGGCATTCGCATGAGGCGTAACGGTGCGCCGAAGCGCGGCGGCAGCACGAATGCGCCCGGCAAAAAACGCCTCGTCGACCGGTTCCTCGTGAAAGGTCAAGAGCCGAATGCGGATTTTTGAATGCGGATTGAACAACCCCCGCCCGAAAAATCGCTTCTGATGGGTGTACACATCGACAAGATCTCCCGCCGCCGGCGTGCCGAGCACCTCGGCCACATTGTTGTCGAACACCCAGAGATGGCCGTAGTACCGCGGCCCCGATCGCTCAGGGGTCAAACGGACTCTTGCGGTGGAACCGGTCACTGGTTGTGTCATGGTCGATGTGTATCCAGGATGCAGATGATCAATGGCATGGTGCTGACGCGATGCAAATGGCCCACGAGGGTGCCTGAAATCACGCCACGAAGCAACCGTGCGGCATGATCGTGCGGCATGATCGTTCGCGCGCTTGACCTTCCCTGGCACCTATGGTTTGCTGCGAGAAGAGCGTACAGCGCCTCGCCACCTGCTAACGGAGCGGCCACCTTTATGACGACACACACCATCGGCACGGCAGTGTTGGATCGGCTTCATCGCCTCGGTGTCCGCCATATGTTCGGCATTCCCGGCGACTATGTGCTGGGCCTCTATAAATTAATGGAGTCCTCGCCGATCCAACATGTGGCCACCACGCGGGAAGACTGCGCCGGCTTTGCTGCCGACGCCTATGCGCGGATCAACGGCATCGGCGCCCTCTGCGTCACCTATTGTGTCGGGGGACTCAACACGGTCAATGCCATTGCCTGCGCCTATGCGGAACGATCACCCGTCGTGTTGTTGACCGGATCACCAGGACTGTCGGAGCGCGCACGCAATCCCTACCTGCACCACATGGTCCGCGAATTCTCGACCCAACGTGAGGTGTTTGAAAAAATGACGGTAGCGGCGGTCAGCCTGGACGATCCGCTGACGGCGGAGCGCGAAATGGATCGCGCGTTTGCCGCTTTGTTGCGCTATCGACGCCCGATCTACCTCGAAATCCCGCGCGACATGGTGCATGTGCCGCTGGCCTACACCTCCCATACAACCAGCATCATGGACGAATCGACCGACAAGGCCGCCTTAAATGAAGCCCTGGCCGAGGTGCGTGCGATGTTGGAGTCGGCGAAACGTCCGGTGATTTTAGCCGGCGCTGAAGTGGGCCGCTTCGGACTGCATGACGAGTTGACGAAACTGGTCGAACGGTTGAACGTGCCGATCGCCTCCACCCTCCTCGGGAAGTCCATCATCCGTGAAGACCACCCGCTCTACGTAGGCGTCTACAGCGGCTTGGTCGCCCGCGACGAAGTGAAGGAGTTCGTCAACCAGACCGACTGCCTCCTGATCCTCGGTTCGATCCTGTCGGACGTGGAAGATCTGGACGCCCGTAGCGCCCTGTTTTCCGACGGCCATACCATCCACGCCACCGCGGATCGCGTCGCCATCAAGCACCATCGATACGATTCCATCCGGTTCGAAGACTTCGTCAGAGGGCTCGCCAATGCGCCGCTGCCCGCGTTCCCCAAGCCACAGCTTCCCGCTCCACGCGTTCCGGAAGAACCCATGCCTCCAGCCGAAGCCTCGGTCAGTCTGCACGGCGTCTTCCGCCATCTCGATACGGTGTTGGAGGAGAAAACGCTGGTCATCGCCGATGTGGGCGAATCGCTGTTTGCCTCCGTGGATCTGCACGTTCACCGGCGCTTCGAGTTTCTGTCGCCGGCGTACTATACGTCGATGGGCTTTGCCGTCCCGGCAGCCGTCGGGGCCTCGTTCGCCGATCCGTCCTTGCGACCGATTGTGCTGGTGGGAGACGGGGCTTTCCAGATGACTGGTTCGGAACTCTCCACCGCCGTGCGATACCGGCAGGCGCCGGTCGTGATCGTCTTGAATAATCACGGCTATTCCACCGAACGCGAGATCCTGGAAGGGCCGTTTAACGACATTCACGAATGGCGGTACGAACGCATCTGCGACCTCATTGGCGGGGGACAGGGCTCGCGTGTCGCCACCCACGGTGAATTCGTCGACACACTGGCCAAGGCCTTGGCGGATCCCAGCCAGCCGTACGTCATCAACGTGTTACTCGATCCCTCCGACCGTTCCCCGGCCATGATGCGGCTCGCCAGACGGCTGGCCAAGCGACTCTCCACCGACCGTCCGTAGGGGGGGCTCCGCTTCCTCGGAGCCGATCCGTTCCTGCCGGCGACGCGCCACCCATTTCCATCGACCTGGAGGCCTGTTTCAGCCTGATACAGCGCGGGGATCGCCGCAGTCCCCCATTGACCCTTCATGGACAAATGTGGTCTTCTAGGAGCGGACTTGTCGAATTGTCATTTGCTGGGGAATTCGCCACTATGTCTCCTAAGATGCCGGACGGAAGGACGATGCGGGACGGCCAACCTTTTTCTGCACGACTCAACAATGTCGTGACCACCGAACGGGAGTTCGATGAGCTGGTCACAAAGTCGCTGCCGGAATTGTTGGACCGTGCCACCGGTCAGACCAAGCGCTTCCTGCGTGAAACGAATCAATGGGGTGACGATATCACCCACGAAAAACTCGCGCTTCGCTGGGGGTATGAATTGGTGGAGCGTTTTGTGGTTTTCGGCCGCACGGAAGTGCCCTGCAGGCCGTTTTTCCTGTTAGACAGCCTGATTGCAAAATCCTTCAGCCAGCCGGACCCCTTGTGTTACCACAAGGAGCTACTGACGCCGGTGGGACGGTTTCTCGATGGCCTGGCCTCCCGCGCCGTCGTCAGCCGCGATGCGCTGATCGCCCTGTTTTATCACTTCTATGGATTCAGCCAGGCCCATGTGGTGAAACTGCTGGGCTTCGGACAGGCGGAAAGTCAGCGCGTCTATAAGAACTTCGAGCGGTGGCGCCAATCGGGATGGCAACGCACGATGAATGAAACCGGGCTGAGCGGCTCGGAAATTGAAATCCTGGAGCAGGAACTGCGCACCAGACCCGACCACCTCAATAACGAAGTGGATCGCCTGATGCCCGTCTTACAATCCCATTATCGAAAGAGCGAACCGGAACATTACCCCTGCTTGTCGGAACAGAAGTGGGGGCAACTTTTTCACGATGACTACGGCCACGACTACCGCGTCTGGCATCTGGCGTTTTGCCGCGATTGTTTTCTGGAAGTCGCAGATCGCCGGCAAGCCGAGGTCAGCAACGGGTTGAAGCCGCACGTCAATCTCCATATACATCCGCTGAAAAAGGGAGGCGTCCTCGCTCTCTTTGGAGGCGATCGCGGAGGACGACACCATGGAAACACCAGAGCTCAACGACTATCGCGCACATCTGCTTGACGCGCTGGATGACCAGCCGCGTCGCGCGGCGGAAGAACGCCCTGGTTTTCTCCAGGTCCTGGTCAACCACGAGCGCATCGGCACGTTGAATTGCGCTCAGGCCGATCCCTCCTTCGCCTATACGGCCCGCGAGCGCAGCATCCAACACCTGGAGCTCCGCAGCGAGTCCGGCGTGCTGATCGGCGGCTGCGTGGCTCCCGAGGCCGGCCAGAAGAGCGTGCGTATCCCCGTCGGCAACGGCAGCCTCAATCTCCATGTGCAAAATCACTTCGACGGCGGTTCGTTGCGGGCGACCTATGAGGTCGCCCCTGGTTGGTGGGCTCATCTGGTCACCGCCATCGGGTTGCCGGCCGGTGCCAACGTGGCCTCCACACAGGGAAGCCCCGTGTGGTCCATGACGACGGCCTTCGCGCAAATCGTCCTGGCCGTGGGAGTCGTCGCGCTGCTGGCTGAACGCATTCCGGCGTGGGTGGGGGCAGAAGATCGGGCGCACCAGGTGGAAGAAGAATTGGCCGCGCGGCAATCGACCCAAGACCAGATTGATAAGGTCCACCAGCAACTCGCACAGCTCGTCGAATCACAATCGGCCGCGATGGCCGTCTCGCGCGCCGAGCAGGATCGCGTTGCGCAATTGAATACCCTGATCGATACGGTCGCCCATACGCAACAACGCCTCAACGCGCAAGTCGTCGCCGTGCAGGAAGACCTCAAGACGGTGAAAACCGATGTCGCGCAGGAAATCCAAACCGGTATGCGTGTCGCCGCGAGTGCGATGGAAGCCGACCGTGAGCTGGTGCGGCAGGATCTCCAAGCGGTGAAGTCGGTCAATGAAACGTTGGTGAAACAGGTCGCCTTGCTCGAAAGCCGCAATCGGGAGTTGCATGCGCGTCTGGCGCTGACCTCACTTGAAGTCGCCAAAGCCAATGCCTCATCCAAACCGGTCGTCGTCGCAAAAAGCGAGCCGCCGAAGGAGACCCCGGCGCCGACTGCGGTCCCCGTGTCGGATAATCTTCGTGACGCCGATCGCCAGGCCTTCATGTTCTGGGTCGCCTTCCAGGACGGCACCACGGAGAAGAGCATTGAAGATCTCGTGCAGGAACTCAATGGGATCAAGAAGGGGCCGATGAAATCGGGATGGTATTCCGTCGAAGTGAATCTGCCCAATCCTGAGCCTCCGGACCGCTTTCTGGAGTCTGTGAAACGAGCCAAGATCGTGAAGTCGGTCGTGACGAGCAAGGCCATGCCTCCGGCGCAGTAGCAGCGATCTCCTCTCAGCACATTCACCCGCTTGGCACACACCCGCTTGGCACGGTTGGTGTCTGCCTCCAGTGATGGAATCGTTCCCTACCGCACCGGGTATTAACAACAACAGCCACCCTCTCCCCACCCGCACAGGAGGGATCATGTCGGATTTTCATCAGAACGGTCTCGTGACCGTGTTGCACCGCCTCGGCGGCTCCAACCTCGAGCAACTGGAAAAAGAGTTGGAGCGTCACGCGGCCTCGAACCCGATCGCCCTCGTCCTCCCCTCGCTCTATTCCGAGCTGGAGAACCCCGCGCTGAAACATATCGTCGAGGTCCTGAAGGACATCCGGTACGTCAACGAGATTGTCATCTCGCTCGATCGCGCGTCGGCGCTGGAGTTCCGCCTGGCCAAACAATTTTTTTCCGTGCTCCCACAACGAGTCCGCATCGTCTGGAACGACGGCGCCGGCATTCAAGACATCCTGAAATTGCTGGCCCAGGCTGAACTCGACACAGGCTTACAAGGCAAAGGCCGGGGGTGCTGGATGGCCTTCGGCTATGTCCTGGCCCGGGGGGAAAGCAACGTCATCGCGCTGCACGACTGCGACATCCTTAGCTATAACCGCGAATACCTCGCCAGACTTTGCTACCCGATCGTCAACACCAATCTAGGTTACGAGTTCTGCAAGGGCTACTACAGCCGGGTCACGAATCGCCTGCACGGCCGGGTGACGCGCCTGTATTTCACCCCGCTGATTCGCAGTCTCCAGCAAGTGGCCGGGGCTCACCCATTGCTCACCTTCCTCGATAGTTTCCGCTACCCGCTCGCGGGCGAATTTGCCATGGTCCGTGACCTCGCCTGGATCAACCGGGTGCCCGGCGATTGGGGGTTGGAAGTCGGTGTGTTGTCCGAGATCTATCGCAACTGCGCACTCAGACGGATCTGCCAGGCTGATATCGCCGACGCTTACGAACACAAGCACCAGGGCTTGTCGGCCGACAATGCCGAACAGGGGCTGCAGAAAATGTGTGTGGACATCACCAAGTCGTTGTTCCGGAATCTCGCGAGCGAAGGGGTGGTGTTATCAGAGGGCGTGCTCAAAACCTTGCGCGCGACCTACCTTCAGTCGGCGCAGGAAGCCATCACACGATATCAGAACGACGCCGCCATCAACAGTTTGCAGTTCGACCGGCATGCCGAACGGATGGCCGTCGAGGTCTTTCTGAAAGGCATGAAGATCGCCACCGAAGCATTTCTGGAAGACCCGCTCGGCGTACCCATGATCTCCAACTGGAGCCGGGTCACCGGCGCCATCCCGGACGTGTTTGAACGCCTGATCGGCGCCGTCGAACGAGACCACGACTGGGACCCCGTCGGAGACCGGGTGTAAGGAAGCTCAGAAATCCATGGACCGGCTGCTGGAGAGACCATCGGTCGAGCGATGATCCCCCATCCACTCCGATGTCTAGACAGGAATGACATCCACCGTGCGCTTCGCTCCCAACACGAGTAACACCAGCGAGCGATCCGTCAGAAGGTACTGCGCTCCCATCTTGAAGGTGTGAGCTTGCGGGCGTTCCGGCAGATTGGTATCCAGCAGGAGTGACCATTCGGACGCACCGACACAAGGAGGCAATGTAAACTGGACGGGCTCATGATGCCCGTTGATCAGGACCAGTACCGTTACATCCTTCCCCAGTTGTCGGCGCCCGCCCGTCCAGGAGCATGCCGAAACAATGGATCGTCGTATCGCTCCAGTGCTGCTCTTCCATCGGCCCGCCATTGGCGTTGATCCAGGTCACATCCCGAACATCGGAGTTCTCAACGGGCTGTCCTGTTAAAAAGAGATTGCGCCGTAAAATGGGATACTGGTGACGGAACGCGATCAGCTGTTTGACGAATTGGAAGAGAGGGGATCGTGTGTCGAGCAACGTCCAATCCACCCAACTGATCTCGTTGTCCTGACAATAGGCGTTGTTGTTGCCGTGTTGGGTACGCCCGAATTCATCGCCTGCCGGCACCATCGGCGTGCCTTGGGAAAGCAGCAAGGTCCCCATGAGATTGCGCATCTGGCGGTCACGCAACGCGTTGATCGCGGAATCCTCCGTCGGCCCCTCGGCGCCACAATTCCATGAACGATTGTTGGAGGAGCCATCCTGGTTGTCCTCCCCGTTCGCCTCGTTATGCTTCTCGTTAAAGGCCACCACATCATGCAGCGTAAAACCATCGTGTGCCGTGACGAAGTTGACGCAGGACCAAGGCCGCCTGCCCTGATGATTAAAGACTGACGCCGACGCGCAGAGTCGATCTGCGAGCGTGGTGGCAGCCAATTCGCCGCGCCAAAAATCGCGCACATCATCTCGAAATTTGTCGTTCCACTCGGCCCATCCCGGAGGGAATCCGCCGACCTGATATCCACCGGGCCCACAATCCCAGGGTTCGGCTATCAGCTTGACTGTGGCCAGCAGCGGATCCTGACTACACACCTTCAGGAAGCCACTCCGGTTATCGAATCCATTCGGCTCGCGGGCGAGAATCGTTCCAAGGTCGAATCGAAACCCGTCCACGTGCATCTGCTGAACGGCGTACCGCAAGCTATCCGTCACCAATTGAATGGCCCGCGGATGACTGAGATTCAGGGTATTCCCGGTCCCGGTGTCATTTATGTAATAGCGTGGTTGCTCGGGCTGGAGACGATAATAGCTGGCATTGTCGATCCCCTTGAAAGACAGCGTGGGACCGAGCTCATTGCCTTCCGCGGTATGGTTGTACACGACGTCCAGAATGACCTCGAAGCCCGCGTCGTGCAGCCGGGCAATCATTTCTTTGCATTCTCGGACGCTTTCAGGCCGATTCGCGGCATACCGCGGGTCCGGCGCAAAAAAGCCAATGCTGTTATAGCCCCAATAATTCGTCAGCCCTTTGTCCAGCAGGTGACTATCATGAACAAAGGTGTGGATGGGCAGCAGCTCAATGGAGGTGACCCCCAACGATTGCAGATATTCCAGCACCTCTTTCGTCGCAAGCCCTTCATAGGTTCCCTGGAGCGCGGGCGGCACTGCCGGATGGAGCTTCGTGAAACCTCGCACGTGCATTTCGTAAATGACCGTATCGTCCCACGGGATGGCCTTTCGATCTCGCGGCCCCGACCAATCGAAGTTTTGATCGACTACCGTGCACTTCGGCATGACATGAATGGCGCACTGTCGCGTTCATCAAACGTCCGATCATCACCGGACTCCATGTGATAACCGAACAGCGCGGGGTTCCACTGCAGCTCCCCCATATGGGCAAAGGCATAAGGATCGAGCAGCAACTTATTTGGGTTAAAGCGATGCCCGGCTTCAGGCTCATACGGACCGTGGACACGATACCCATAGGGCGTCCCCGGATGGACGCCGGGCAAATATCCATGCCAGATCTGATCGGTATATTCGGGCAAGGATAGGCGTTCGATTTCTTTTTCCCCGGTCGGATCGAACAGGCACACCTCCACATTCGTCGCATGAGCGGAGAACAGGCTGAAGTTGGTGCCCTCGCCGTCCCATGTTGCCCCCCGTAGTGTGGGACGTCCCTCAAGCACTTCCGTCATGATGTTGTACTCCTCACCTCGCACTTCGGAGATCGCTTATGGTCCGCGAAAGCCTCTATTCGGCCCCGCCTCAGGCGGATATTTCTCTATGTCATGCGCACATCGTTGGATCGTCGGAACCGTATGACTGACAGCGCAATCATGGCTTCATATACGATCCCCTGTTGCCACTAGTGGACTGTAACACCCATTTATAGACTATACTTGTGTTCAGTAGTGTCCCAACGTTACTCGAACAAGATCAGCTGTTTATCTGAAATAGGATCGATGTCTTCAAGTACGGCCTGTGCAAGTAGTTGAGCTAACGGTACTCGTTCAAACATGGTCAGGCTCAAGATCTGTAGTATTTCATAGAGGGTCGTCGAGAGCCTCAGCCGCTTCTTGACGATGGCGACCAGGACGTAGACCGACACTGCGATCCCGATTTGTGACTTCCCCGCGTTCTCCGACGTGCCGAAAAAGGATGTGATCCGAAGATGCTGCTTGCTCCATTTGAAGAACAACTCGACTTGCCAACGACATCGATAGAGTTCGGTAATCGTGAAAGCCGGCAACGTGAAGTTGTTGGGGAGAACGATCACCGTCTTGTCGGTCGCGGCATCCTTCAGCCGAATGCGCCGCAGCGGCGCCTCGAAACCTGTGTACGAATAGAAGCCCGTGAGGACGACGGTCTGATCGCAGATCAGCCCCGTGGTGCGGCCGATGGGGTGCGAGTACCGGCGTTGCACGTTGAGATTCGATTTGCCGCGGGTCACGAAGAAGCTGCCCGCTTCGTGAAAGCGGTACAGACGCTCGACGTCGAGGACCCCCCGGTCCATCACGTAGAACGCGCCAGGCTCGGGCAACAGCTGATCGAGGATGTTGACCGCGTGCAGCGTGCCGTCGCTGATATGGAGGAAGGCCGGGATGTTGCCACGCAGATCGAGCAGCGTGTGCAGTTTGACCGCCGCCTTGGTCAGCCGAAATGGCGCCCACGGAAACACCGACAGGCACAGATCGATGGTGGTCGTATCCAGGGCATAGACCGACTCCTTCAAGTCGCCCCCGAACAGTTCGTCGACATACAGCGGACGCGCGATCGCGATCAGGCTCTGCGCAAAGTCTGCGTAGATGCGCCAATCGCGCACCGCATTCGCGTTGGCGAGGGGATTGCGTGCGATCATCGAACGAATCCCGAGGTGGTACCGCTTCGAGCGCTGGGCGCACAGACACGCTTCGATGTCGCGCAGGCGTTCCCGAAAGGTCAGTTGCGCGAACGCCAGGCACAGGAACTGATCCAGGCACGAGAACGACTTCACCTTCCGCTCGCCCGCATAGCGAACCACGATTCGTCGAAACGTGTGCAGCGGCAGATGCTCCATGATTTGCGCAAACACCAGCTTTCCCACATACATGCTGTGCTCCCACGATGGACCTCATCGCAGGGTCGCAAACCATCCATTTACGGTTCAAGTCGGTGACAGACGAAATCATGGAAAACCCGTTGCGGTGCATTCGTTTACGCACGCATACCTGGAAAACGTTGGGACACTACTGACTTGTGTTCATGGAGAAGACGATTGTCCTGACGAAACGGGACCGGATGGAACTCCGCAGACAAGCGAGGAGCCGGACCGGACCGGACGGGCCGAAACCGCGCGGCGGGCCCGCGTGATTCTGCTCCTGGCTGGAGGGGCGACGTGGAATGCCGTGTGTCACGCCGTGGGGTGCAGCCGCGGCTTTGTGGCGACCTGGCGCCGGCGGTTTGCCGCGGAGCGGTTGGCGGGGTTGTACCGTCGCCATCGCGGGCAAGTGCCCCTGCGCACAGACGGAAACCCGTATCCTGGAAGCCACGCGGCGGGCGCCGGCCGACGGCTCCACGCAC
The DNA here is from genome assembly GCA_020853775.1 of Nitrospira sp. Lineage (GTDB taxonomy): Bacteria > Nitrospirota > Nitrospiria > Nitrospirales > Nitrospiraceae > Nitrospira_A. The sequence continues at coordinate 228 of JADYYH010000067.1, read as the reverse complement.
TGGAGCACCCGCAAGCTGGCGGCGCAGCTCGGGGTCAGTCACATGCGGGGCACCGTCATGTGCGAGAGATCGCCCAGTTCGGCGTCCAGCTTGCGCGCGGTCCCATCGACTGGCTTGCGTGGGGTGGTCCACGCCAACACTTTGGCCTCGATTCGATCGGTCACTTTATAGCGCTCGCGCCCCGCGTAACGGGCGAACAACCCCGCCAGCCGATCCGCGGCAACGCGT
>JADYYH010000066.1 GCA_020853775.1 Nitrospira sp. | reverse complement strand
TGTCGGCGGGGAATCTGGTCTTCACCCCGGCGGCCAACGCCAATGGAACGAGCTACGCCCGTATCACCTTTGCCGTCCGGGACAGCAACAACGCCTACGATGCCTCTCCCAACACCCTGACCGTCAACGTCACCGCCGTCAACGATGCCCCGATGCTCATGGTGAACTCCGGAAGCACGGTCGCCGAGGGAAGCACGGATATCATCGGCAGCAGCGAGTTGGCCGTGTCGGACCTAGACCATGGCGCCGCACAACTGACCTATGCCATCGGAACCAGTCCCGCCCATGGCCGTCTCGAACTGGTGACGACGCCGGGTGTGCCTGCGACATCGTTTACGCAGGCCGACATTGCCGCGAATCGTCTGGTCTATGTGCACGACGGCTCCGAAAGCACCGGCGATAGTTTTACCTTTACGGTCAGCGATGGGGCGGGAGGCTCGTTGGGGGCCACAACTGTCACGTTGACGATTACGCCGGTCAACGATGCCCCGACGATCGTCAGTGACGGAGGTGGACCGACCGCCGCAATCAACGTGTCGGAACACGTCAGCGCCGTCACGATCGTGAGCGGCCACGACGTCGATCTTCCGGCGCAAGCCTTGACCTATAGCATCAGCGGGGGAGCCGACCAGGCGCTGTTCACGATTGATGCCGCAACCGGGGCCCTGCGCTTTGTGGCTCCCTCCAATTTCACGGCCGCGCTCTCCGCGAGTGGCGATCATGTGTACGTCGTTCAGGTGCAGGTGGTCGATAGTCAAGGAGCCAGTGCGACTCAGACTCTCCAGGTGACCGTCACGAACGTCCCGGATAGCCGGACGGTTCCGGTGCTTCCGCCTTCACTTGTTCCGGCCGCACCGTCAAGTGCTCCCGTGCCGTTGCCGACGGTTGGTCCTGGCCTTCCGATTGTCGCCGGGCCCGTGGTTGAGCCGATTCTGAGGCCGGCGCCCGCCGATCCGATGCCGGTCACGGAAGTTATCGTGCCGGCTGCACAAGGATCGATCGGACGAGAGGGAGTCAGGACGGAAGACCTTCGCCGATCCGCCGAGTGGGGGCTTCGGGATGAACCTCAGGGGCGGGCGAGTGATCAGTCCGGGCGTGTGCCGCCTGTTACGTTGTCGGTAGAAGAATCCCGTCTGAATGTAGAGGAGGGACGACAGTCGCCCGCTGTCTTGAGCGAGCTGTTGTTTGCCAAGCTGGACGCGGTGATCGAAGGCTTGGAGGAGGCGGTGGCGGATGAAACCGCGCAGCAGGCCCAGGTGACGAGAATCGCCGCCGCCTCCGGCGTGACGCTCTCGGTCGGCTTTGTCGTATGGGCCCTTCGAAGCACGGCGTTGCTTGCCAGCCTGTTTGCGACGGTCCCGGCGTGGCAGATGCTGGACCCGTTGCCGGTGGTGGCCTCGCATCGCAGGGAACGCACGCTACGCAAGCACGCACAAGAGCAAGTGGCGCGAGAGGAGCAGGTCCAATACCGGGGCTTGCACAATCTCTTGGACGAACAGGACGCGAAGGCACGGCGGTCACCGGACGCCTGACAGGTTACTATGCGACGACCCTCACCGCTGACGCTTCTCAGCATCGGTCTCGTGAGTCTGACCGTCAGCATCATGCTGGCAGGCGACGCCATCATGGGATTGATTCCGAACGAGCATCAGCAGTTGTTTCAACGAAGAAAGGCCCTCAGCGAAACCCTCGCGCTTCAGTATTCCCTTCTGGCCCAACGCAACGATGTGGAGACGATCGAAACCGCATTGCGAGCGCTGGTGGAGCGCACGCCCGAGGTCGCCGCCGCCGCGTTGATCACGGCCGACGGGGCCACCCTGGCGCAGGCCGGCGCCTCAGTTGAAGAGTGGGGAGGCGCGACCGACACGAAGTCTACCCCGACCCGCATTCATGTGCCCATCTACCAAGGCGCGCGCCCATGGGGCGTGCTGCACATCTCGTTTCATGCAACCGATGAGACGAGCCGGTGGGCATCGTGGGGGTGGTTTTCCCAGACGTGGATGCGGTTTGTGCTATTCGTCGCGGTCGCGGGATTTGCTGCGTACTGGCTGTTGATGAAACGGGTCTTACGTCATCTGGATCCCTCGAAGGTGATTCCTCCCAGGGTGAAAGCCGCACTGGATACCCTGGCCGAAGGCGTCGTGATGCTGGATCTGGACGGGATCATCGTTCTTGCCAATGCCTCGTTTGCACGGCGGGTGGGCTGTGAGACCGAATCGCTTGTCGGTCATTCATTGTCCAGTTTGTCGTGGGACACCACCGCAGAGCAGGATCTGCCCTGGTTACGCGTCCTTAAGTCGAATGCGTCGCAAACCGAAAAGAAGATGACCTGCATGCTTCCACGCGGGGAAGCCAAGCGTTTTGTGGTCCATGCGGCCGCCATTCGTGGCGACCGAGGCGAGTTGCGCGGATGTATGGCATCTTTCAGCGATGTGACCGAGCTGGAACTGGCCAACGATCAGCTCCGGACAGCGATCGGGGAGTTGGAGGCCTCGAAAACGCAAGCCATGCGGCAAAATCGCGAGTTGGAAGTGACAAACACGACGCTCCAAAACGAAATCCACGAACGGCAGAAAGTTCAGGCTGAACGCGAACTGTTAAGTAAAAAGTTGATGGAAACGTCGCGGCGAGTGGGTATGGCGGACGTGGCGTCGACGGTGCTGCACAATGTGGGTAACGTATTGAATAGCATCAATGTGTCTGTGGAGGTCGTGGGGAAAACGCTTCGGCAATCGCCGGTTCACGACGTTGCGCTCCTTGCGGCCATGTTGCGAGATCATAGCGGCGACCTCGCGACCTTCCTGACCCACGATCCCAAAGGCATGCAGATTCCATCGTATCTCACGATGGTCGCCGAAGCCGTCATGCAGAACTCCTCCGTTGTGGAGCATGAGCTGGGGGCCTTGGGAAAGAATATTGACCACATCCGCCAGGTGGTGACCAGGCAGGTGGACATCGCCCGTCCCGGCGATGTGGTGCTGGAGCCCGTGCTCTATGCGGATGTGTTCGATCAAGCCCTTGGGATTAATCGAGCGGCGCTGGAGAAGGCCGGTATCACGGTCGTGCAGGAGTATGCGCAGCTGCCGGTCGGCATGACGGATCAACACCAGGTACTGCAGATCCTGGTCAACCTTGTCACCAATGCGAAAAATGCGATGGTTGAATCCACGTCGGGCACCCATACGCATCGCCTGCTGCTTCGATTGGGGCCGGCGGTCGACCGTCCGGGATTCGTTCGTTTTGAGGTTATCGATACCGGCGTGGGCATTGCGCCGGCAAACATTCCTCGTCTGTTTACCCAAGGGTTTACCACGCGTAAAGACGGCCATGGCATTGGGTTGCACAGCGCGTCGCTGGCGGCACGGAATCTCGGTGGATCGCTGAGAGCGGCCAGTGCGGGGGAAGGGCGAGGCGCAACGTTTACCTTGGATCTTCCGAGTCAGACACTGGAGGCTGCGGCATGAGCCTGGCTGTTCGGTCGAGCAGGGGGACGAGTCGTCGTAAATCGGCACGTTCGACACGTCCGACGCACCAACCGGTGGAGCTCTGGCTGATGTCGTGTGGTGCAGGAGTGGGGAGAGGAGTTCAGCGACCATGAATGCAGATGCAGCGTCCTTGAACCGGCGACTGATCGTGATCGACGACAACCTGTCGATCCACGACGATTTCCGGAAAATTCTGAACCCTCCGGCCGTGAACGCGGATATCCACCTTTTGCGATCGTCCCTGTTCGGGGCGTCGGCCGCCACCGGACAACCTGAACGGTTTGAGGTCGATTTCGCCGAGCAAGGCCAGCAGGGGTACGAGCGTATTCTCCAGGCGCGAACCAAGGGACAGCCATACGCGCTCGCGGTGGTCGATATGCGCATGCCGCCCGGGTGGGACGGACTTGAAACGATTGAACATATCTGGGAAGCCGATCCGGAAATTCAAGTGGTGATCTGCACCGCCTATGCCGATCATCCGTGGGAGGAGATCGCCGCTCGCCTGGGAAAAACCGACCGCCTGTTGATCTTGCGCAAACCGTTCGATCCGGTGGAAGTCGAGCAGATGGCCACGTCGCTCACGCGGAAGTGGGAACTCGCGCGGCGCGTCCGTGTGCAAGTGGACGATCTTGCGGCATTGGTTGATGCGCGCACCAAAGCGTTGCAGGAGGCCAATGCGCGATTGGAGCAGGATGTCGCTTCGCGCACCGCCGAGTTGTCCGAACGCAACGCGCAACTCGAGGGGGTGGTGGACGAATTGAAACGCGCCAAAGAGGCTGCGGACACCGCCAATCTGGCAAAGTCGCAATTTCTCGCACGCATGAGTCATGAGATTCGTACTCCCATGAACGGGGTGCTGGGCATGACGGAGCTCCTGCTGACCACCGCTCTGACGGACCGGCAGCAACGCTTCACGCGCACGATCATGCAGTCGGGCCGCGCGCTGCTCTCGGTGATCAACGACATTCTCGATTTTTCGCGCATTGAAGCGGGCAAGTTTGAGTTGGTGCTCGACGATTTCGATCTGACCGCGGCGGTGCAGGATGTGGTGAGCCTCCTGTCGGACTCTGCGACGCGCAAGCACATCGCGCTTCAGTGTGTGTGCGAGGATGGACTTCCGACGACCGTGCATGGAGATTCCGGGCGACTGCGCCAGATGCTCGTCAATCTCGTCGGCAACGCCATCAAATTTACCGAGCGGGGTGACGTCGCGATTCGCGTGCGACTGGTCCAACGCGGGCTCGATAGGATCGTCGTGTCGTTCGAAGTGTCGGATACGGGGATCGGTATCGCCCCGGAGGCGCAACAGCGCATTTTCGACCCCTTCGATCAGGCCGATGCCTCCATGACCAGAAGATTCGGCGGCACAGGGCTGGGCTTGGCGATTGTGAGTGAGATTGCCAAGATGATGGGTGGGCAGGTGTGGGTTCGGAGCGAACTCGGCAAAGGTTCCACGTTCGGGTTCTCGGTTTCCTTTGTGAATGTTCGCAAGGAGTCGGCCTCGGGCACCTCGACTCTAGTGTAGTGCGTCCAACGCTTCTTTACATTTGGCGACCTTGGCCACAATGCTCTCCGCGGACGCCGTCCAGGTGAACACGCGAGGATTTTGGTTGTGAGTGGTGATGTACGTCTGAATCGCAG
>JADYYH010000065.1 GCA_020853775.1 Nitrospira sp. | reverse complement strand
GCGGGCTCGCTCCTCGCGGCCTCAACATACTGTTTCAAGTATGCCTCGACCTCTCGGAGCTCCGCGCGTCCGTCTCGCGTGGCGTCTTGGCGGTTTCGTCACGAACTCTCGTGAATAATGCGGGCTAGAGGTCAGCCTGTATACAGAATGAACTCAGTCCCTCTGGAAACTCTCTCTTTTGCTCAGAGCAGGTAACAGATTGATCCATCACGTTACATATGATCTCTAGCCTAGCATAAGGATTACGTGATCTAGGGAGAGCTCCCTCACACCCAACATCTTCGACTCTCAGCATGTGCGCCTGCAGGTTCGGCGATTGTCGCGCATTCATCGGCACCTCATCCCCGCGATGCAGGAACATGCGGCAATTGTAGGTCAGCCGATCGCCGACTTGAGCTACCGGGCCGTCACCCATACGTTCGTCGACTATTTCGACGCCAGTCGATGCCATCATCGATCACGCGCGCGCACCGGTTAGTACACCACCGTGGTCAATGACAGTGGCCCGACAGCCGTTTTGTCCAATACCTTGACCGCCACCCGACCGATCACACGGCCATCCTCCGCTTCCACATCCACCCGCCAATCCCCCGGATCGAGTCCCTCCTTGAAGGTGTAGGCGCGATACCCTCCTGCGCGCCCGCCGGAGATCTTGAGCGGAATGCGGTCTGCATCGGTGAAAGGCTGACCGGCATCGGGCCGGTAATACCAGTGATGATAGATCGTAGTCTTGAGCGCCACCGGCGCGAACACCGCCGTGAAACAATAGACCGGGTCGTCGGCCGGGATCACAGTGTCCGACGTTTTCCAGACCTCGTACCACGACTTTTCGAAGCTCAGTTCATACCGATCTTCCGAGCGTTTCACCTCGTGATACATCCCGCCGAATTTCAACGAGAGCGGCACGGGCGGAATCCAATTCATAAAGTAGAAGCCGACCAGCAGGCCGATGAGCGCCAGGGCCGGCGCGCCGGCCCACATCGCCTCGGGGGTCGTACGATCGGCGTTATTCCAATAGATCAACTGTACAACTCGTAACACGATCAGCACGGTCATCACGGCACCGGCCAGGAAGATCGCGGCATTCATCCAGCCGGTCATGACGGGCAGGAAAAAGGTGAAGAACGCAAAACAGACGAGGGCGTAAAGACTCACCAGCAACTGCACATTGGATAACCGGCTGCGGAGGAACTCGTTCGCCACAAGAAACGCCACCAGAACACAGAAAAACACGGCGGTCCCGGCGAAGGTGGCGCTCTTGGAATAGAAGATGGCGTAGGCGCTGAACAGGCCGCCCAGCAGAAACTGAATGGCCATCGGCGCATAGGGCTTCGCCTTCACGACCCATTTCATAAAGAACGGCGCGTCGGGCGGGAGATCATCAACCGTGGCCTCCTGGGTCCCCAAACGCCCCGTTAGGACGATCAGACACCCTAATAGGCTGAGGTAGGCCAGCAAGAGCAGGTTGTCGCGCAGACGGTCGATACGTGTCAGCACCAGGGTGTCGTACGTCACGCCGCTAAAGAAAAACAGCGGCGGCAGGTAGGGTTTACCTAGAACCGATTGGAACCGTTGTAATGAGACCATGCGCTAGATTTCAGGAGACGCAGGCGATTGTCAAACGAAGAGACGAATTATTAGTGGGTCAGTTGAATAACAGAGGGCCGACATCTGCACCTTTGAGTCGACCCTATCGTGCAGCGGTGTTGAGGCCCAGTCGGGTGTCGAGGGCGTCGAAGAAATCGACGTAGAGGATCGGCCGATGCTCGATGGGGACCGCCACGAGATTCGGCCTGAAGGCTTCTGACGAGACATTCATTGCCCATGCCGGCGTGACGCGCGCAGAGGACTCGGTGACTGGCTCGACCTGTACCGTGAGCTGATAACCGACGGTGCCGCCGGCAAGCGCGGCGCTATGGCCGACGCCGCTCGGCTGACTTTTGAGGAGGCCCTTGGCCGGATCGACCGTCGCGAGCGCCATCGTATAGTCGATCATCTGAGCCTTCACGGCATCAAAGACGACGGGCTGACTCAGATTGTAGACCCGCGAGCGGTAGTGCGCTTCTTCTTGTGGCGAGAGGATCGTGCAGCCAGTGAGGAGCAGCGCCATCAAGCCAGCGAGTAGTGAGTACATCATGGTCTCGTTCGTCCTCCATAAGCAAACCCGTGCACTTCTGTTTTCATCTCTAAACTTCGACACTACCGAGGAATTACATAAACGGGGGGAGCGGCGCATAAGTCACGTCATATCCCAACAGCCGCTCCAGCCATCCGGCCATATGGTCCTCGGCTAGCGGAGCGCGATTGAGCCGCGCCTCCAATTGAAACCCTCCGACTGTGCCCACAATCCCGATAATGGCCGAGGCATCCTCCCCCGCGGGCATCAAGTCCTGCGTCTGAAACTCACAGAGAGTGCTGTAGAGACGGCCCTGTGGCGCGATGGTTTCCAAGACTTCCGGCAATTCTCCCAGCGCACAGTGCACCGAACAGCGATAGACCGTCTTGGCGCCCGGTTGCACTGCGGCAAAAACCTCCAAGGCCTGTTCGGAAAATCCTGTGAGGTAGGCCCGCACACCGGCCGGCTGCGGCGCAAAGGTGGCGGCTAACCGACTCGCCGGCACGAGAAATTCATAGGCGTCGAGCGAGTTGTATTCGAACTGACAGGGCCCGAAGGCATCCGGCCAGGAACAAAAAAACGGCGTCGCCGGGTCTGCGGGCGTCAGGACGAGGTTCCCCTTGTCGACCGAGGTTTCCACCGGCAGATCCAGCAAGGCAATCGCGTCGAGAAAGATGGCTCGCCGTTCATCCACCCATTCAACGCGTCGCGCATCCTCCCGCGTTTCTCCCGGCGTCACCACCTCCTGCGTATGCAGGCGCACCCGGATAAAGGCATGGTTGTGACGGAACCCCAGCCAGAACATGGAGGTGGGATGATGAAACCGCAAGCCGGGTTTGGTGCGCCAGGGATGGCTGATCGAACAATAGGTGCCAACATCCTGAAAGCGCTCGTACACGGTGTGGTAGCCGCCGGCCAGCAGAAAAAAATCGCCCTGCCAGGCTTCCCGGATGTGGAGGAGCGTGACGTCTTCCGTGGCCCAATGGTCGAGCTGATCGAAAGCCTGGGGAGACTCGACCGCCCAGTCCTCCACGTAGCAGATCACGTCCTTGGCGGGGTGGGCCGGCTTAAGCCCCAAGGCTCCCAGGCGCTCGCCGACCGCCAGGATCTCTTGAAAGGTCAGTCGGCCGGCAGTCTCCCAGCGGCGTTCACGCACAACGCTCCTCCGCGGTTCCCGCGCCGCTGTCGATTTTCACATGCCTCACTTGGCCGACTTCAGCGCCCGGCCCTCGATTTTGGTGTCGGCAATGAAGCGCTCGATGCCGTCCTGCAAGAGACCGGACATGAGGTTCTCGATATCTTCGCTAGTAAACCAGAACACCAGCTTGCTCTGTTCGCCCTGGAGATTGCGCTGCGTGCTGCTGTCGTCCGCCATGTTCTTGGCCCGAATCACCAGGCGACTCTCGCCCGTTAATTTCGTGTTGAACACGCGGCTCTTGGCGTTGGTTGAGAAGTCTCGAATTTCACCACCGATGACGATATCCGCGCCCGAGACACCCACGCCTGATTGCACCACCCGCGCATCCCAGCCACGACGGTTCCAGCCGCGCCACCGCAGGGCTTCGGCCAAGGCTTCGGCGATCGTCACCCCTGGCGAACCTCCGCTGACATTGAAATTCGTGACCCCGCCACCCAAATGGCTACGCTGGCCGATCTTCGTTTTGTCCGCGCGATGGTCTTCAAACGGTTCGATGACGATTTTCAGCGGCTCGGGCTGGCCGCTCTGCACATACGGTTGCTGCGGTTGCACATTGAGCGACACCATCTCTCCGGTTCCGGCACAGCCCCAGAGCAGCGCCAATCCCACCGCAATACAGACCTGACCCGCGATTCGACATCCCTGTGCAATCACACATGCCTCCCCTGTCAGTATGTGACCTTGCTAAAACGCGCCCAGTCTACCCAACTCGCAGCCGGATGACAAACGGGAAAGGGCTGGTTTCAGCAGGAAAATTCGCGGGCCACCCAGGACGGGCAGGTACGGCCCCTAGGGGCTGAGCAGAGGGAGGAGGCTTCGGAAGGTGTCCCGCCCGAGTTCCGGGAGGCGCCCCTCACGCAAAGCCGGGGAATCCAACGGCACGAACCGGGCGATTTTGAACCAGGCCCGCCCGGACAACACGGCCGCCAGCTGGGCCTTCCGATCATGCGTGATCGGCAAGGTATAGCCCTCGCCCCGCTTCCATTCCCATAAGGTGGGCGCCAGCGAGAGCTCCAGGTCCTGGCCGGCGAACTGGTGAAACCGGTCGAAGAAGTTCTTTTTACACTGTTTCACCTGCCCGCCCTCGACAATCATCGCAAACACCAGATGGTGGCCCCACCAACACAAGGAGCGGAAGGTGAACTTGTCGTCGCCAAGAAAATGTTTCGGATAGTCCAGGTATTGGTAGGGGCACTGCTCCAGGCGCTCGCCCTTCACCGACTGCGCCTTCGCCGGATCGAAGCCGGGTGGCACCAGCAACGTCGCCTTGCCCAGCTCTTCCCGCAGATCCGCCTGGAGTGTTGCCAGGATGGCCTGCACCTTGAGGATCGTCCGCTCCTTGGAACGGAACAGATCACGATCGCCGACCAGCCTGAGCTCATCCGATGTCAGTAACGAATCAGAGCCGAAGCTAGCCATGGAGCACCTATCTATCACCGCTCACTGAGATCGGTGGTCGGACGAGGACGGGTTTGTGGTCACGACCGATGCATGACGGTCACGATTGGGACTTTTGGAGAGACTCAAACCCCGACACCTGCATATCGAAGATGCGCCGGCATTCACCGCAGCGCAACCCGACCTGGTCGCGGATCACATCCAACTCCCTGATGGTCACGGAGACGGGATGGGCGCGCAGACAGTCTTCCAGTGACTCCCTTGCGGTGGGCTGTGCCTGAGGAGTCTCCACCTCGCCGCCTAGCGGCACGGCGGCCACCCGCCCGACCACCTGGGTGGGCGTCATGAGATGCATCATGCGGCAGGAGGTGCAGGCGATCACCAGCCGTCCGTCGTCGTCAATGCGTTTGAGCGACAGACACAAGGGATGGACAGCGAAACATTGTTGCACGAAGGCGCCGCTTTGAAACCGCTGTACCATAGCCACCTAGGGAAGGACCAAAAGAGCGTATGGCGTATAGCTCAATCGACGAAGGTTATTGGCGAGACCTACCAATCGTCGTTCGTCTTTCGTAACTCGTCGTTCGTGAAGCGTCGTTCGTTCAGAGACCAGCAGCTGTCAGCTCCGATCCCAAACGAGATACGCTTCACGAGAGACGAGATACGGTTTTCTACCGTCTTACCTTTCCGCGATGCGAGAACACAGCCGGCGGTCTTGCTCAACATCCTGTCACAGCTTGGTCAGCCCCAGCATCATCAACACACCGAGAGCATAGGGAATCATACAGGAGTACAGCACCGCATTGAATGCTCGATCCGGAGTATTCGACTGAATGGTGCGGTCCTTGTAGATAAATTCGTAGGCAAGGATCAGCAGGGTGAGAGTCAGGACAAATACCCGGCTCGTACGAGGCCAGGTGTAATGGCCGCTCACGATGAAATTCGCGGTAAAGAATCCACTGGACACGAACAGCAGCGGCGCGAGCACATACCGAAGTGTGTGCGAAAAGAACACGTGCCAGGCCGGCCTGGTCGAACGCTGCTGCGGATCCAATAACAGGGTCATGACCCGACAGGGGCGGGTTGGCTGGATGGGGACGAGGGGGCTTGTTTGGCCTGCTCCGCGGCAGTCTTGCAGGTCTTGCAAATACGCGGGCGCTGCTTCAGGAAACTGAATTTTCCGCTTGCAAGGCAACTGTAATGGACGAATTCGTCGCAGACCGCGCAACGCGACCAGCCCCCACGGAGCATCGTCTTGTCGCGGTACAGGCCCTGGTTACAGACCTTGCAGTTCCGGGGTTCGATCCCCAACAGCATCGGCTCCCAGTCACCACCGCCATTGCGAAGAATATTCATGGGGCGGAAGTATAACCAAGGGGTTGAAGAAAAAACAAGGAGGGAGGGGGAAGGAGGGCTGGCCTGGAGGTTCCCCCCTGCTCGCGCAACGCGCGCCTGGGAAGGCCCTCGTTGGACGCGCGCAATTCGGGGACCCACCAGACCACCGCCCCCCAAAACGGACATAAGAAAACGACGCACGATCGGAATGTGCTCGTCCGATGCACGCAGTAAAGGGCCGCTGGGTGAGTCCCTATTGCCCCAAAGGAAACAGGCAAGCCGAATGGTGGCCGGTGAGGATATGCGCTTGTTGCCCCAGAAGGCGATAGACAATGCGATACGAGCCCTGCACGACTTCGCGAATCTGTGGATCGGCAAGCTCGGGGACGATCCGCCCTGATTCGGGAAACAGGGTCAAGCGGTCCACGGCAGCCACAAGGCGCTGCGCCACCAATTGGGCCGCGTGAGGGGAATCTTGAGCAATGAATTGTTTGATCGCTTGAACGTCAGCAATAGCACGGCGAGTCCAGATGAGCGTCATCCGAGCAGTTGCCGAATAGCGTCCTGGTGGGGGACCGTCTCGCCGGCATTCGACTGACGGAGGCCTTCCTCTACCTTAGAGAGGAAACAAAGCCGTTCGATCGCATCTTCCAGCGTGGCATCGTCGGGTAACCGCTCGACTGCCTGAAGAATCTTCTGCTTGGCGGATTGAGCACTCACAGTCGGCACCCCTTCGTATGAGGGTACTCTAAGCCACTTAGCAATTGTGGTCAACCAGTGAAAAGAGACCTGACAATCCGTCAGTCGCCAAGTTTCCTACCTGTGTCTCCGCTTCTCCCGACAAGGTCTCGAAAGAACAGTACGGTGGGCTTGTTCATTGTCCCTGCACGGCTCGCACGATCCCCGAGAAATCGCCTTCGGTCGGCATGACGAACAGACAACGCCCCTTGCTTCGAGAAGCCCAGACCTCACCGACGGCTCGTTTGTCCTCGGCATCGATCCCGTCAAAGAGATGTTTCCCTTTATACTCAACCGCTAACGACCGTCCGTCCATCAATTGGCAGAGAAAATCCGGATAGAACCAGTCTTTGGATGTTTGCAGCCGGAAAGAAGTGGGTTTGCGAACAAGATTTCTCACCCAGAATCTCACCTGCGGTAGTCCATCGAGAAACTGCGCACAGTGAAACTCCTCGGTGATCCGCCCTTCGGCCGTCTTTTCCGTCAACTCGCCCGGCTTAGGTCCGAAGTAATGCTTCTGAAACTGAAAGCCGCCTTCGTACAGGCGGCTCGGCTCATAACCCATGGTCTTGAAATTGATCGTGCGCTCCTCGGTCACGGTGAGCGCTGAGTCGTGAAGCAGAAGCATCTGGAAGGAGGCCTTCCTTTCCACCTCCCGATGGTCCTGGATACGCGCGGCGATTTCGTCGCGAAGCCGAAACCGATCGAGAGCCAGGGTTCCGACATCCGTCATTCCATACTTCGCCTGAAGTCCCCGAATAACCTTCCGGAGGAATTCGGCTGATTCACCGACGGGAATGTCGTGATGATCGATTTCCCGGTCCAACCAAGCGACGAGCCGTTCAAGCGACCAGTCGTCGGTCCCGCTGAGTTGCAACACCTGTTGATGCAGCGTTCCAACAAAATCACGCGCGGTGGTATCGCTCATGAGCGTCGTCTGCACATCACCTTTGACTCCGACATCGATTTCTCCGGCCTTGCCATAGGGACGCACCAACGGGTTGTAGCCGGCCGACAAGGAGGCATCCTTTTCGCCGAGCTTCCACGGATGCTCAAGCAAGAAGGTACTCTCGAACTCATACAGCATGCCGTTCTCATTGAAACAGAGTAGTGGCACCAGAAAGTTCAGCTGTTGTTCATACGGAGAAGGCTGTCGAGGCTTTCCGCTGCCTCCGAAGGCCTGCTCCGCTTTGCGTACCAATTCAGCGGCAACGTCCACTCTGGCCCTTGCTTCGGGTGTCGTGAGGCAGCTCTTCACCCGTTCGGTATCATCATGATCGAGCGGAACCACGATGGTGATTGCGCCGGTTGTCGCATCGATCCGCACTTTTCCGCCAAGCGCGGCTTCCTGTACCTGAGCCACGGTCGAATCGATCTCGGTCGGTGCGAAGGTCACCGTCTGCGGCTGCACCCCCAGCGGCAACGTACCCTGCGGCACAGAAAGAATGACCCGTTCCGCCTCGGCCTTGGTAAACCCATTGTGCTCCAACGCCTCGCGCAGTTCCGCCAACACCACCGTGATCGATTCTGATACGGAAAACGCATAGGCACAGTTCAAGTCGGGATGCCGCTTGGTTTGCGCGTTCGGCAAGCGGAGAATACGCCCGACGATTTGCTCAATTGCCGTGGCCGACCGGGTTTCTTTCAGACTGCACAACACATAGGCAAAGGGACAATCCCACCCCTCCCGCAGTTTCTCCACAGTGATGATGGCCCGGACGTGGCATTTCGGCGACGCAACATCCTTCACATCTTTCAATTCGTCGAGTTTGCCGACAGAGATCTTCACCTCATCCTTAGAGAGGCCGAATTCCCCCACCAACCGGTCTCGCAACGCCTCGCAGGCATCGACCCGTTCCGCTTGGATCAGCAGGATGGGCCGGATGTATTCCGCCGTCTGTTGCCCCTCGGCCACGGCAAGCTTTTCAAGATCAGCCCGTAGCGTGATGGCTTCCGCCAGTAGTTGATCGCGTTGACTCGGGTGTCGTGTGACGACACGCAACGGCAACTTCACCATCTGCGCCGCTTTGAGTTCCGCCGCCGAGACCCGATGCAAGACATTGGACGGAGTTTTTTCGCGCGCCGGCGTCGCCGTAAACTCGACGATGCACGAGGGCAAGACGTTGCCGAGTGTCGCAAAGGACAGATCGGTCCGCGCATTGTGCGCCTCATCCACAATCACAACGGGCCGACGCAGCCGCAGCGCATTGACCAATGAAGGCTTGGGTTTTCCGTCAGCACCAAGAAATAGTTCGGCAAGCCGGTCAGCGGGAACATTGAGCAAATGTTCGGCGAACGCACCGTTCTGCTCATAGACCTTACGCCCAGTGGTATCTTCCGCGCGAAAGGCTTGGATCGTGGATACGATCACCACCGTCTGCCCTTCCACGGTTGCGCGAGAGAGCCGGAAAGCCTCCTCGATTGTCACCACTTCCACGGCGCCGCAGGCCAATTCCAAAGCCCGGCGATACGGATGGCGTGGATTGCGCAAGGCATCGGCCGTCTGATCGAGAATCGTATTGCTCGGCACCAACCAGAGGACGACCGCTCGCTCCGTGCGCATGAAGATCCGTTGAGCCAACCCGGCCGCATGGCAAGCCAGCAACGTCTTGCCCCCGCCCGTCGGCACGCGTAAGCAGACATAGGGCATGTCCGGCCCAAGCCCGGCGGCTGTGACCGGAAGATACGGCGCCGCTTCACCGAACCGACGCGTGACCTCCCGGAAGGCGGCATCTGGCTTTTTGGTTTGGGCAGTAAGACGGAAGAAGTCTCGCAGCGACTCCAACACGCGCTCTTGGTAGTCCTTGAGCGTAATCACGCCTTGCCCTTTGAGTAAAAGCCGATTCGGCGTTTGGGTTCGTCCGGGGGCGGCTGCAACAGCGGCAACAGCTTCTCGTACAGATCCATCAACGCCGAGTCGTGCTCCAGCAACGTCCGGTCGATCTCAGCCAAGCGTTTCAAAATCGCTGCATTGGCGGCAACGTGCTCGCGCAGGCGGACGAACGCCCGCACGACGAACACGCTCATCTGGATCGCTTGCCCGCTACGGAGAATGTTTGCGGCCATCACAGCGCCGTGCTCGGTAAAAGCCCAAGGGCGATACACAGTCCCGCGATGGCGGCTGGAACTGGTCGCAAATTGCGACGAGTTCCCAATCTGTCCTATTGATTCAACCTGTTGTGAAGTTGAGGTCGCAAATTGCGACCTCAAGTTATTGAACTCTGCCGTTGTGAGCTGAAATGCAAAATCGTCTGGAAAACGTTGGCGATTCCGCTTAAACGCTTCGTTGAAGCGCTTCGTCGGTACTCCATAGAGCCGGGCCAAATCTGCATCGAGGATGACTCGTTGCTCCCTGACCACGAGAATCAGCGGCTCCAATGGCCCGGCTAGAGGAGCGTTCTTCTGCGCCGCCATACTCAGCTCACCTTGATCTCATAGGGCGTCTGCCTGATCAGAATCCGCTCCGCCTGCAGCCGGTCTTTCCCCAGCAGGCTGCCTGCGCAATAGATCACTTTCTGGCCGTCAAACTTGGGCAACTTCGCCAGTACCGCACGCGTGAGGATATTGCCGCCTTGAGCGCTCTTATCGTCGAGAATCCCGTTATAGAGCAAATACATCCCGACACCGCGGCATTCGCCGAGGAACGGCGATTTCGTCACGCGGCCCCGCGGCAAGGGCTCACCGGTTTCGGTGAAATAGACATGGCGAGCCAAATCGGCAAAACTCACCGTCTCACGGATCTGCCCGCCCTCATCGAACAGCGGCTCGCCCAATTCACAATAACGAAAGCCGCCGCCGAGGCCGTCAATCTTTTCGCCCTTCACATTCTCATAGCCTTTGGCAACCCGACGCACCCGTTCAGCCGTAATGTCGCGAGCGACCTTCGACTCCATCTCAACGAGAATGAAACGGCGCGGCTCCTGATCCGCTGTAGCGCGATTAAGTTTCAAAACTGCATGGCCGGTCGTGCCGGAGCCAGCGAAGGAGTCGAGAATCAGATCGCCAGGGCTGGCGGCAATTTGGATTATCCGTTCGATCAAACGCGTTGGCTTCGGGGTGATAAAGACCGACTCCGAATCGGGGAAGTCAATGAGTTGTAACAATTCTTTCTTTGCATCTTGGGTGTGACCCACCTCGTTATAAAACCACATCGTCTGCGGCACGACTCCTTGCTTAACTTCAGACAGGAATCGCTTCAGTTGTGGAATCGAGTCACCTTTTCTCCCCCACCAAATTCTGTTGTCGGCATCGAATGCAGCAAACTTTTCCTTCGAAATTGTCCAGTAGCGACCCTTTGGTGGCCCAGCAATAATTCGACCAGACGGGCATGTAACCGAGTAAAGGCCCTCACTGTATGGATTACGTCCTGAAAGGTCGCTGGTCTTCCAAACCCCTCGCGAGTCATTGTCCCGGTTTTTGTATGCGGAATCCTGTTCTTCGCTTCGAGGGACGAGGTTCGGTTTCCAAGCCTCTGCTTTCTTGGCATAAACGACGATATAGTCGTGATCTTCGGAGAAGTGGCGCGCCGAGTTCTTCGGTGAATACACCTTCTGCCACAATACGGTAGTGACAAAGTTGTCGGGACCAAAGATTTCGTCCATTGCATAGCGCAATGTATGAATCTCATTGTCGTCGAGACTGACAAAGATCACGCCATCTTGCCGCAAAAACTGCCGAAGCAGCGCCAACCTTGGGTACATCATGCAAAGCCAGCGATCGTGGCGGTCGAGCGTCTCGCCTTCCTTGCCGACGACCTTGCCGAGCCATTCTCGCATCAAGGGACTGTTCACATTGTCGTTGTAAGCCCAACCTTCGTTGCCCGTGTTGTAGGGCGGGTCGATGTAGATGCACTTCACTTGGCCGGCGTAATAGGGGAGTAACGCCTTGAGGGCCACCAGGTTGTCGCCCTGCACAATGAGATTGCCGTCGCCCGGCTCCCCGCAGGCAAGTTCCGGCACATCTTTGAGCAGATGAAACGGCACCTGCTGGTGGTGATTGACCACCGCCTCTTTTCCAATCCAATTCAGTGTCGGCATGCGAGTTTCCGATAAGTAGACGCCGCTGAGGGATAACAGGAAGCGGCTCAGGGCTGTTCCGGCGGAATATGCGGCTCAATCGCCGCGATCAGCGCGGGAACATCATGAAGGGTGATCTCCCAGACTCGCAATAGATCGAGGCGAAAATAGTCGTGTGCGATGCGATGGCGCATGGCGATCACCTGTTTCCAGGGGACTGCGGGCAACTTGGCTCTGGCTTCTTCAGAGACCTTGCCGGCAGCCTCTCCGATATTTTCCAGCGCTTTGGTAATCGCGTGTTGATGCAGGCCGCTCTGCCGGAATTGTTCCCATGACAGATCCGCACGGAATTCAATGACGCGCTTTGCCGCGATCAGCATATCAAGCAAGTACGCATCATCCCGCCACATAGATGGTTTCCATGTGGGTCAGAATGTGCTTTCGCCTGATGTAGTTCGGGCTCTCGTCTATGAGTTGTTTCTCAACCAGATCGATCGGACGTCCAAGTAGATCCCCGAGCTCCGCTTTCATGTCCAGCATTTGCTCGAAGCCCCAGCGGGTACCCGGCGCAAAGGTCACGAGGACATCCACGTCACTGTCAGGCTGGAAATCGTCCCGTAGCACCGAGCCGAATAACGCCAGCTCGGCGATACTCCATTTTCGGCAAAACGATGTCACGCGGTCTTGGGGAACAGTGATTTGGATGTGTTTCCTCATGGTACACCCTGGATTGATTCATCTGAGGGATACCCCTTCCAGGCAGGGAAATCAACTGGGTAGACAGCTGTGCCTGCTTAGATCGCGACACCTGGCTTTCTCACTTTCCGCCCGGGATCTACCAGCCCATTCTTCACTGCGCGCAGCGGGCGAGCACATTCTGATCGTGCGCGGTCCGCGACCTACAATGCCCCCTCCAAGCTCGCTCGCTTCTTTCCCAGGTAGGGGTGGCACCTGCTAGCGGCTCTACCGCGCGCATCGAGCGAGGAGCTGCTTGCAGGTGCCACCCCTCTCAATTGACACCCCTTCGACCCTTTTGCTACTCTCCGCCGATTCCCATCCACTCATCGTGAATGTCCCGTATCTACCCATGAACATTAAAGACTATCTCGAACAGAAGCGGCTGGCAGTGGACCGTTTTCTCGATCAGGTCAGCCCTCCGGCTGCCACCCCTCCCACGGCCCTCCATGAGAGTATGCGCTACAGTTTGCTGGCGGGCGGCAAGCGCGTCCGACCGATTCTGACCATTGCCGCCGCCGAGGCACTCGGCTCGACCCCGCCCGGACTGATGGCCGTGGCCTGTTCGCTGGAATTCATCCATACCTATTCCCTGATTCACGACGACCTGCCCTCGATGGACAACGACGACTTTCGCCGGGGCAAACCAACCAACCACAAGGTGTACGGCGAAGCGATGGCGATTCTGGCCGGCGACGCCCTGCTGACCATGGCCTTCGACCTCATCAGCCGGCCCGAGCTCATGAAAGGCTGTGAGCCCACCCGGCAAGTGCGTATGCTTCAAGAGCTGGCCTACGGATCCGGCAACATGGGCATGGTGGGCGGGCAAGTCTTCGACATTCAGGCCGAAAATCAGGACATCGACCTCCCCACGCTGCAGAACATCCACAAGCATAAAACCGGCATGCTAATTCGCGCCGCCGTGCGCATGGGTGCAATTACGGCCGGGGCGACCGATCGACAGCTCGACGACATGACCGGGTATGCCGAGGACATCGGCCTGGCCTTCCAGATCGCCGACGATGTGCTGAACGTCACCGGGACGCGCGAGGAACTCGGCAAGAATCCCAATACCGATGCGGAGCGCGGGAAGAAGACATACCCGACGTTTTATGGCGTCGAAGGCGCGCGCAAGCTGGCAGACGACTGCGTGACCCGCGCGATCGGCCGGCTGGATACATTCGGCCCCTCAGCCGATCCGCTCCGCGAGATCGCGCGCTATATTACCTCCAGAAAAAACTGAGAGCTTATGGCGTATGGCCTATGGCACATAATAGAGCCAATCCTGTCCATGCTATACGCCATGAGCCATTAGCCATACGCTCTTCGTTATGAATGCACTCGTTACCGGTGCAACGGGATTCGTCGGCGGGGCCGTGGCCCGCGCGCTGGTGAAGGCCGGCGTGGAAGTCCGGGTCATCTCCCGCAAAGGCGCCGATCTGCAGAACCTGGCCGGTCTCCCGGTGGAACAGGTCCACGGAGACCTCCGTGATCGCGACTCGCTTCGCCGGGCCTTAACCGGCTGCAGCCAGCTCTATCACGTCGCCGCCCATTACGCCCTCTGGGCCAAAGATCCCTCTATCTTCTACGACATCAACGTCACCGGCACTAGAACGCTGCTCGAAACCGCCCGCGAGGTCGGCATCGAGCGCACGGTCTATTGCAGCACCATCGGCGCGATCGGCTTGCCGCCCGGCGGAGGGCTGGGCACCGAGGACACGCCCGTCTCCCTCGAACAGATGGCCGGACATTACAAACGATCCAAATACCTCGCCGAGCAGGAAGTACTGAAGCTGGCGCGCGAGGGCCTACCGGTCGTCATCGTGAACCCCAGCGCGCCGGTCGGAGAAGCAGACGTAAAGCCGACGCCCACCGGCCAGATCATTGTGGATTTCATGAAGGGCCGCATGCCCGCCTATATCGAAACGGGCATGAACCTCATCGATGTGGATGACGTGGCGCAAGGCCATCTGCTCGCCATGCAGAAAGGCCGTCAGGGCGAGCGCTACATTCTCGGCACTACGAACTTGTTGCTGAACGAGGTCTTTCAGATTCTCAGCCGGATCACGGGAGTGAAAGCGCCTTCCGTCAAACTCCCACGCCTGGCGATCCTGCCCCTGGCCTATGCCAATCAATGGATCGCGAACCTGACCGGCGTCCCGCCGCGGATTCCTCTCGAAGGGGTAAAGATGGCCAAATACAAGATGCATTACGACTGCAGCAAAGCGATCCGGGAGCTAGGCCTGCCGCAAACGCCGGTGGAGGTTGCCTTGGAAAAGGCGGTGCGATGGTTCCGGACGCATGGCTACGCCTAGTCGAATGCTGAAAAAGCCCTCCAACTGCGTGCTCGGCTTGACAAGATCCTCAACGTGCCCTCGGAGTAAGAGCTGTCCCGGCAGCTCGGGGTGGGTGGGTGAGAACCGGTACGCCTCCGGTCTTGTCGTCGCCTGCGGCCTTGTTGGCTGGCCTTTTTGATCATTCGCAGGATCAACGCAGAATGGAATTTCTCGTTCTCTTGGCAAAGACCATCCTCCTCCGCCCCTACGTCTTTGCCTTCCTCGCGGCCTTTCTCGTGTCAGCCATCGCACTCATCGGTTGGCCGCGGACCTGGCGCTTCTGGCTCATCAGCTGGATCACCGCCTTCGTCTGTGAATATTCCTCGACGCGTAACGGCATTCCGTTCGGGTGGTACCATTACAATGGGTCCACGGTCGGTCAGGAACTCTATTTTTCGAATATCCCGTTCATGGACTCGATCTCGTTTTCGTTTTTGCTCTTCGCCAGTTATTGCCTCGCCCTTTTGTTGCTCCTGCCGATGGCACCGGGTGATCGGAGACCAGGCTGGCGACTCCTCCAGCTCTCATTCAGCCTTGCCGAGCGCACATCATGGCCGGTCTTCATGCTGACCGTCTTGTTTTTTGCTTTGATCGACATGGTGATCGATCCGGTGGCACTCCGCGGTGACCGCTGGTTTCTCGGCAAGATCTATTATTATCCGGACCCGGGCGTACATTACGGCGTGCCGATGGCCAACTACGCGGGATGGGCCGTGGTCGGCGCCATTTCGCTGCTGCTCTACTTTCCGCTCGACCGCCGCCTCCCCTCCGCGCTGCCCCCCCAGACGCCTTCCACCACCCACCGTCTCCTGCTTGGCGTGGGCCTCTACTACGGCGTGCTGATCTTCAACCTGGCCGTCACCTTCTGGATCGGTGAAGCACTCCAAGGCACCACCGGCCTGCTCATGTATGTGCCGGTCACTGCGCTCCTGCTGCTGCGATTGCTCACCCCTGCACCGGCCTCCGCATAGGCACGCGCGGTTCGGCTTGTGGCAAAGGCGGTCCATTGGCATTCATTCCAATGAGGCTGTATAGTGGTGAAAGGCGCGATGCCTGCGCGGGAAGGCTTGTCTTTAATGAAGAAACTCTGCGGACTCTTGATGATCGGTTTCCTGGCGACCCTGGGCATCCTCGTGTGGTTCGGATACCAATCCTACTCGACCGGTTTTAGCGCCAAGGCCGAACCGAACGAGTTGGAAGTCTTGCTCGCCAGACAACTTCGGCACCTGGCCATTCCCTTTGAGAACAGGCGACTCCGCAACCCCTTGCCCGTCACGCAAGAGTTGATGAAGGACGCCCGCGCCCATTTTGCCGACCATTGCGCCTCCTGTCATGCCAACAACGGCAGCGGGGACACCGTGATCGGCAAGAATGTCTACCCCAAGTCTCCGGATCTCCGCCTGCCCGAGACGCAGACGATGTCGGATGGCGAGCTATTTTTCATCATCCAGAACGGCATCCGCTTCACCGCCATGCCCGGCTGGGGCACCGGTGATCCGGCCAAGGACAGTGGAAGCTGGCAACTCGTGCACTTCATCCGCCATCTGCCCAGCGTGACCGAGGAAGAGCTACAGGAGATGGCCGCGCTGAATCCCAAGACCAAGAAAGAATTACAAGACGAAGCCCTGATCGATCAGTTTCTGGGCGGAGACGACGCCGCCGCCTCCAGCGCGACCGGCGCGCACCGCCATTAATGCCTCAACGAAAGGATTTTCCCGTGACATTCCTTCGCCTCTTCATTTTTGCCCTACTCCTCATCTGCGCCCCGGCTGTCGTGTCCGCCCATGGCAGTGGTCAGCATGTGCTCGGCGTCGTGTCGGCCATCGATGCAACTCATATGGAAGTCAAAACGCCCAAAGGCCAGATCGTCTCGGTTCGTCTCACCGATAAAACGCAATACAAGGTGCGCAATCTGCGCCGCCCGAAGAGTCCGCCTCAAGTGGGAGACCGGGTGGTGGTCGAAGCGGAAAAAGGGACTGATGGTCTGACGGCGACGGAAGTCCATTATTCCGATTCCCAACCGAAGGCCGCCCAATAACGAACCATGCGCGTGTTTCAACTTTCGCACAACCAGCACAGCAGGCCGGACGGCGACGGCTTTCGCCCCCTGGTGATGCGGGTCCTGATCATGGGCCTCGCCGTCTTTCTGGCCGTGACCATCGTGCCCGGCATCGAGTCCGACAGTCTCGGGGCCGGGGTGGCGGCCGTGCTGGTCTTGACACTGTTGAACAGCCTGATTCGCCCACTCTTATACTTGCTGGCGCTTCCGCTGATCGTCGTATCGCTCGGCCTGTTCATGGTCGTCATCAACGCCTTGTTACTGCAGTTGACGGCGGCGTTGGTCAAAGGGTTCACCGTGACCGGGTTCGGCGCATCGTTCTGGGGCGCGCTTGTCATCAGTCTGGTCAGCAGTATTCTCAACATGCTCCTGGTGGTTGAGCAGAGCCGGGTCGAACCAAGCCATCGTCCGCAACGCCCGCCGACCATCATCAATCCCGATGGATCAGAGCACTCGTGAGCGCAGCGACTTTCCTTGAGTTACTTTCCTATGACTGTTACAATGCGCCCCGACGCTCGATCTTCACCGCGGAGAGCGCACAACCTATAACGAGCATCGTGTTTCGAACGTGTAGCGGGTCAGGGTTCACGATCAGCTCGAGAGTCTGATCGACAATCGCCGCCCCCTGCATAGTCGGAAGCATCCTGCATAGAGGTCGATGAGTCCCCCAGTCGAATCAGCGAAAGCCACAGCGGACACCCATCTTCAACGCACCCTGACCTCCGTCCTCAACGGATTGCCGGCCGATGCCGCACTGGTCGCGATTTTCCACCAGGAACAGGGGCCGCTGACCACGCAAGTGCATCGAGGATTCACCCCGCGCGACGTCCAATCGATCGGCCGCACCTTGTCGGCACAGAAGGTGTTGACGGCCGTGCTGGTGGGGAACGACCCCGAAGCGTCGCGCACGATGCGTCTTCGCTTGATCACTCCTGGCGCCAAGTCGCTCCTCGGCGTGCCGCTCCGCCACCGCAATCGCACTTATGGATTCTTGGTCATCGGCCGGAAAGACAACGCGGTCTACGCTAAAAAAGACAAGACCATGCTCGAGCAAGCCGGGGATGACATCACCAAGGCCCTCGAGCGCGACAACCTCTTCGACCTGAATGTGCTGCTCAGCCGTCCGCTGGTGGTGCAGGAACCGCAACCGGTCATGGCCGCGCCGGATGTCTACACGCCTCCGACGTCTCACGCGACACCCGAGATTCAGGGAAAGATCGTCACCCTGCTGAATGAGCTCAGCCAAACCCTGACGTTCGATCGCGCCTGGATCGGCTCCTATGACCCGCTGGCCGGCAATGTGGAAGTGTTGGGCATCGCCGGGGAACAAAAGACTGATCCCAAAGATCAGAAAAAGGATCTCAAAGCAGGCCAGCGACTGACGCTCGACGCCTCGGCTGCCGGCTGGGTGGTGCGTCACCGGAAGCCGCGGGTCGACCATGACCTCGCCTCCACGCAAGGCCGCTTTCTCGATCACAAGCATTTATACAAAGACCGATTCCAGTCATCGTTGGTGCTGCCCTTCTTCTTGCGCGGCCAAGTCGGCGGAACCATCACGCTGGCCTCGAAGGAAGCAGACCGCTATGCGGTCACCGACGCCCGCTTGCTCGAGCCGATCAACCTCAAATTGGTCGATCTCCTCCAGGCTGCGCCGCCGGCGGCGACTGGTGCTCCGAAGGCCGAAGGCGCGCCAGATTCCGAAGCCGGTCCCACGGCACTGATCTCCGCCGAGCCGGTCATCAGAAAACAGGAGCGCCAGGCCGCCATTGGAGAGTTCAGCGCGTTCCTCGCGACTGAAATCAGGGAACCCTTGGGCTCGATCCGCGCGCAATTGGAAGAAGTCACGGCGGAGGGCATTCTCGATTTCGACCCGCAAACCCGTGTCGAAAACGCGATGCGCGACCTGATCCGTATCGAAGCCATTCTGAACGAAATCCTCGATTTCGCCAAACCGCTGGATCTCACGCGCCGGCTCTGCCGCGTTCCTGAAATGGTCGAAAACGCGTTGACGGTCGTCGCCACTGAACTCGAAGCCACCCGCATTCAAGTGGTCAAAGAATATCCGCAGCTCCTCGCGCCGGTGCGCGCCGATGAAGCCAAGATGCAGCAGGTCTTCCTCAGCATCTTCAAGAATGCGATCGAGGCCATGACCCCGGGCGGTATCCTGACGATCACCATGAGCAACCAGCGGGCCGGAAAACATCTGGAAGTGCAGATCCTCATCAAGAACAACGGGACGCCGATCCCGCCGGAACATGTCGACAAGGTCTTCGAGCCGTTCTTTACGACAAAGCGATCCGGCACCGGCCTGGGTCTCGCCACGGTCAAAAAGATTGTCGAGGAACATCAGGGCAATATCGGAATTTCCGGCACCCCCGGCGAGGGCACGACGGTGACGATCCGCCTGCCCGGTGTGAGCCGTGGGCCTGTACACCGCTACCGTGGCCGCGGACGCCGCCCGCCGCGTCGCCCCACCGCCGCCTCCTAATTCCTCATCTGTTTCAGAACGATTACGTCCTACCAACACGGGTGTCTGCTCATTGATTCCAAGCGAGTCGCTCTCCTAGCGCAGGCCATACCCCGCGGATGGTCATCGAGACCGTCCACCTGCGTATGGGCCGAGCACATTCTGATCGTGCGCGGTCTGCGAGCAACTGGACGGCCTCAGGACCACCCGCTCCCCACCCCCCTTTATTCTTGACACGGCCTCTTCAGGAAGCTAAGATTCCGGCACTCTTAAGGCTTTTAACGTCTATATACTCGACCACCATACTTTCACATTCTTTCAAAGGAGTAGGGGTATGAAACTCGTGATCGGCAGCGTCGCGACCCTTGCAGGTGTATTGTTTCT
>JADYYH010000064.1 GCA_020853775.1 Nitrospira sp. | reverse complement strand
GATTGCCCGGGGCGTCTTTACCTCGGGGCCTGATCTCAAACGAAAACTCATGCGCTATATCCGGCACTACAATACACAGCCCAAACCTGTGAAGTGGAAGTACGTCGATGTGTCACGGCGAATGACTCCCGAATCAATTGGTACAGTCCCCTAGTTCACAACTTCTTCACCTCAGTTGACACACACAGCACGGTAGTTTTCGCTTGCCAATCTGGCCTGCACATGTGCCCGGCACGGTCGGTGCCGAGGACTTCCTCCTCCATCGCTTGACCAGCGCCATGAAGACGCGTACACACAACACCGTGTCTGGGGACGCAGGACTCAGGTAGATTGGTGATCAACCTGTTCGCGTTCGGAAGGAGAACTCCCATGCCGGCGACGCCGCACATTGAAACGCATTTCACGGCCACGGCGACCGTGCGCGATATCGTCATCGGCATGGCGGATGGATTAACGGTCCCGTTTGCCCTGGCAGCCGGCTTATCTGGTGCGGTGACCTCTTCTGCCCTGGTGGTCACGGCGGGTGTGGCGGAAATTGCCGCCGGTTCGATCGCGATGGGGCTGGGTGGGTATCTCGCAGCCAAGACCGATCGTGAGCATTATGCTGCGGAGCGCATGCGGGAATTGCGGGAGACCGAGCATATTCCCGAAAAGGAAGCCGAGGAGGTGGCCGAGATTTTCCGGAGCTATGGATTGCGTGATGAACACATTGCTCCGTTGATTGACTCGCTCCAAGCGAATCCCGGCCGGTGGGTTGATTTCATGATGCGGTTTGAACTGGGATTGGAAGAGCCTGATCCCGCGCGCGCGCGATGGAGCGCCTGGACGATCGCGCTGTCCTATGTCATCGGGGGACTGATTCCGTTGCTGCCTTACATGGTGTTCCACGAGATCACGACCGCCCTGCGGTGGTCGGTGGCCGTCACGCCCATCGCGCTGTTCGCCTTCGGTTATGTCAAAAGCGGATTGACCGGCGTGCCGCCCTGGCGCGGCGGGGTCCATACGGTGTTGGTCGGCGGGCTCGCTGCAGCGGCGGCCTTCGGGCTCGCAAGGCTGTTGGGCTGAGCAACTGGTGCGTTTACTTTCTTTCATCCGCCTCGTTAGACTGCGCGCATGACTCTCGACCAACCGTCTTTCGGCGCGCCTGCCGCGCCTGCCTCAAGTGATCCGATCGACCGTGTGATCGCCTATCATATTCGAACGAAACATCATTTCGATCGATACGCGCGATCGCTGGGGTTTCTGGATTGGGCGAATCAACCCGATCCGTTTCGTCGGTTCGAAGGGGCGGAACTGATCCGGTTGCCCTTGCTGAATCCTCAGGACGATCCGCAGTCGCCCTCGTACGATGCTCTCTATCAGCCGGGCGACGCGGCCTCGCAGCCATTGACCATCCGGACGATCTCACGGTTTTTTGAACTGGCGCTCGGGCTCTCGGCTTGGAAGAGGGCAGGGGAGTCGGAGTGGGCCCTCCGCAACAATCCGTCGTCCGGCAATCTGCACCCGACCGAAGGGTATGCGCTTCTCCCGCCGGTCGAGGGCTTGGATCTGTCTCCGGGACTCTATCACTACGCAGCTAAGGAACATGGGTTGGAGCGACGCGCGGACTTTCCGTCCGCGCAGCTCACACAGTTGCTCGCGCCGTTTCCGGAGGGCGCGTTTCTGCTCGGCCTCAGCTCCGTCCACTGGCGGGAAGCCTGGAAGTATGGAGAACGGGCCTTTCGCTATTGTAATCACGATGTCGGCCACGCCCTCGGTTCCGCGCGTATCGCCGCTGCAACGCTCGGATGGACGATGCTGTTGCTGGACGGGCTGGAGCAAAATCAGGTCGCTCGGCTGCTGGGGACCCATCGCCAGGAAGATTTTGGCGAGGCCGAACCGGAACATCCCGACTGCCTCGCTGTCGTCTGGCCCTCTCCCAACCTGCAGCGCGAAGTCTCACAGCTGCCGTTGGGTTTGGATCAGGCGGTGGTGAAGGAACTGGCGGCGGGACCATGGCATGGCCGGGCGAATGTATTGAGCCGCGAACATGGTGTGCACTGGGAGGCGATCGACGAAGCAGCGGAGGCTTCCTGGAAGACTAGCGAAGAAAGCCTGCTGGTTTCTCTCCCTATTGAGCTGCCCGTGCATTCCGAACCGCTTCACGCTTCACGAACCACAAGCGACGCCGCGAAGATCATCAGACAGCGCCGCAGCGCCGTGTCGTTCGACGGGCGCACAGCCATTTCCAGCGTGACGTTTTTTCATATCCTGCATCGGTTGATGCCCCAGGCCCACGAACCGCAGCTGGTCCGTCCCATGCCGTGGGATCTTTTGCCCTGGGGCCCATCGATTCATCTGTTGTTGTTCGTGCATCGCGTGGCGGGGCTAGAGCCTGGCCTCTACGTGTTGGCGCGTGATGCGAAGAAGTTGCCGCTGCTGCAGCAGGCGATGAACCCTGAATTGGAATGGACGCCGGTGCCTGGTTGTCCGAACGATCTACCCCTGTATTGGCTGTTGCAAGGCAATGCCCAGCGCCTGGCCGCCCAGGTCAGTTGTCATCAGGCCATTGCCGGCGACAGCGCCTTTTCACTCGGCATGTTGGCCGAATTCGAGGGGCGCTTGCGGCAGGGCGGGGCTTGGTGGTATCCACGCCTCTTCTGGGAAGCAGGGTTGGTCGGGCAGGTGCTGTATCTAGAAGCTGAAGCAGCCGAAGTGCGAGGAACGGGGATCGGCTGTTTTTTTGATGATCCGGTGCACGAGATCGTCGGGATCAAGGATCTCACGCTGCAATCGCTCTATCACTTTACGATCGGCGGACCGGTGGACGACGGGCGGCTGTTGACGTTGCCGGCCTATGACCATTTGCGGCGAAGTGAATGATCGTGCAGAATCTTTTCTAAACAAGAGACGAACGACGAGGTACGAGTTCATATGTTCAAGATCAAGAAGAAGATCGAGAAGCCAAAACCGCCGATTCTGTACAACGTGATCGAGGATTACTCGGAGTTCGATGCCCCGGGGAACGTGACGGCCTGCGCCATGACCTTGCCGGAAGATCTCCCGGCGCACGCGAAGATATTGGCGGAAAGTTACGACGTGCCGTTGGAGCAGATGACGCAGCTTCTGAAGGACGGGGGCGTGTATGTCTACCCGCAAGTGGGGGGCTTGCTCACGCGCGGGCTGTTTGCCTGCCGTGTGGATGCCAGCGGCGCAACCTCGAAACAGACCTGGGTGCTGGATCTCATGCAATTTGCGGAGGCGGAACAGTGGGCCAGGGCACGCGCCGTCTCATTGATCGATGCCGCCGCAGAGATCTTTTACCGGACGCTGCCGGAGGAATTAAAAACCAAGCTCGCGCAGAAAAATCTCGGACTCGATTACCGCACGCTCGACCGTGCTGTCGCCAAGGGCGGCGATATCAAATTCATCGATTTCCGGAAAGATTGGTCCCCCCATTTCAAACGGCTCTGCATCATGCCCGATGGCCGCCTGGTGGAAACCGGCGGGTTGGAGGAGTTTGCCCAGTTGCATCAGATCACGGTGCCGCAGGCGAAAAAGCTGGTTGAAGAAGGGGGAACGATGGATGTCGCCGCCGGTGAAGTCCTGGCCTGCCAGATTGTGAACGGCCAGCCGGCAGTGGCCCGGTTCAGTGCGAAGAACTATGCCAAAGCCAAAGAATTGGTAACGGCCAAAGGCCTGCACATCCTGGATGCACTCAGTGAGGTGGCCTACAACGATTCCGTGATGATGCGAACGCTGCAGCGCAAAGACTTAGGCGGCCGGATCTAGATCATCCTGCGGCATCGCCGGGCCCATCCGTCGTTCCGTTCGGTCATCCAACGCACCGGAGGTCTATGTCATGAGGCACATGTTTTGTCTCTGTGTCCTGAGTCTCCTGCTTTCCGGCTGCGCTGGGCCAAAACCCATTCTCTATCCCAATCCCCGCTATCAAGAGGTCGGCGCCGATGCGGCTCAGGCCGATATCCAGGATTGCATGGTCCTGGCGAAGGAAGCTGGGGCTTCTCCGAGCGAGGGGAAGACGGCTCAGGTGTCGACCAATACAGTAGGCGGCGGGGCTGTCGGTTCTGCGGCCGGCGCGGTGGGCGGGGCGATTCTGGGACACGCCGGACGTGGCGCAATGGTCGGCGCAGCCAGCGGCGCAACCGCTGGGTTTTTGCGAGGATTGTTCAAACGGTCCCCACCCAGCGCGGCCTTTACGAACTTTGTGGATCGGTGTCTGCGGGATCGGGGATATGAGCCGACAGGCTGGCAATAAGCTTAAGCGACCGGTTCTACGACTGCTGACGCACTTTTTCTGACATACACTTCCCCCGTTTTCATCCCGAGGTAGGCACCCAGAACATTGTCCAGCAGGTCGAGGAGCGACGTGCTGCGGTTGTGACAATAGACCTGGTAGTACTCGATGCTGAAAGAGAGTGCGAAGGCCATCAGCAGCAGATGGCGCGGAGCGAGCGATTGTCCATCCAGCCCGCGGAGTGTATAGAGCAGGCCAAAGGGTGCGAAGAGCAGGATGTTGGCGACCGCATCGATTCCAAGATCCAGCAGGATCGCCGGGGAACTCAACTGGTCCGGCGTCGGCACCCACCGAATATATTGCCAATGCGCATGGCCCACGAAGTTGTGTAGAGGGAGAATGCCCACGAGCAGAATGAAGACGCCCCAGGCATACCAGAGACGTGTGACGCGGGATGGGGTTAGAAGCACGAGCGCCTAATTGTGGAGGTCTGCTGCACGACCGATTCTGGCAGAATCGGCGCGGGGGTTTCTACAACTTTTTCCTGCTGAGCAATGGCCTGAATGATTGGGGATGGAGAGGCAATTATTTCTGCCCCAGTTCCGCCTCCACGGCGTTCAGCATTTCCTTCAAGTCGAAGGGTTTTTCGAACGTGCGGTGCGCCCCGAAGAGCCGGGCGATATCCAGGAAATTCCGATCCCCTTGAGCGCCGGTCATGGCGATGATTTTGGTGTCCATGTATTCGCGGGTGAGCTGCAGCGTGGCTTCCAGTCCATCCACTTCCGGCATCAACAAGTCCATGATGAGCAGATCGGCTTTATGCTTCTGATAAAGATCCAACGCTTCACGCCCATCCTTGGCTTCGACCACCGTATGCCCTGATCGTTCCAGGACCTCGCGCAGGAGGCCGCGGATGGAAGGTTCGTCGTCGATCACCATGATGGTCGCCATAACTACTCCTCGGGAATGGGCCGGTTATGATTTCGCTTGAGCGGCTGCGCAGGCCGCTGGCTTGCGTGCAGACACTTCGCCTCGTAGAGGAAAGCTTACCGCCGGGATCACAGTCTGTCCAGAAAAGAGTCGGAACCAGCGTGGTCTCGCGTGCGGAAGAGGGCGAATTTGTCATGATGCCACAAGGGGTTATCACGTCATGGGACTCTCGCCTGCCTGCGCGGCCGGAAGCGGTTGGCTCTCAGCCTGCCGTACCATGCGCGAATACAGTGCCGGAATAACCAGCAGGGTCAGGGCCGTCGACGTCAACAACCCACCGATTACGACAGTGGCCAGCGGCCGTTGGACTTCCGCCCCCATACTGGTCGCCAAGGCCATGGGGAGAAAGCCCAGGCTGGCGACCAGCGCCGTCATCAACACGGGCCGCAAGCGATCCATCGCACCATCCAGGACGGCTTCCTCAGTGGACACCCCTTCCGCCTCCAGCTGGCGGATATGGCTGACCAGAACGACCGCGTTGAGGACGGCAATGCCGAATAGGGCGATAAACCCGATAATGGCTGAAATACTGAGCGGCAATCCTCGCATCCACAAGGCCAGGATGCCGCCTGACAGGGCAAGCGGCACATTGAGGAAAATGAGGAGGGCCGGTCGCAGCGTGCCGAAGATGACGGACAACATGCCGAGAATCAGCATGAGCGTGACGGGCACGACCATGGCGAGACGTCTGCCGGCCTCCTGCAGATGTTCATATTGCCCGCCCCAGATCAATTCATACCCCGGTGGAAGCGTGACCGCCTGGGCCACGGCCTGTTGAGCCTCAGCCACGAAACCGCCGAGATCACGCCCGCGAATATTGGTCTCGACCACGATCCGCCGCTGTACATGCTCGCGACTCACCTGCGCCGGACCGGAATCGACAAGGATGCTGGTGACCCGCGAGAGCGGGACCAGTTCTCCATGCATGGTCGGGATCAGCAGACTGCCTAAGGAACCGGGATCGCGCGAGACTCGGTCTGCTAGCCGGACGACCAATTCGAATCGCCGGGACCCCTGTACGACCGTCCCGACGACCGTTCCAACCCGGGCCGACTGGACGAGGGTGAGCACTTCTTCAGCCGTGAGCCCGTAGCGGGCGATTTCGGTGCGATCGACAATGACGCGTAATAAGGGCAAGCCGGCGACCTGTTCTACTTTGACATCAGCCGCGCCTGGTACCTGTTGGAGCGCCCGCGCCGCCCGTTCAGCCTGCTGCTTCAGGATATCGAGATCCGGACCGAAGATTTTGACCGCCAGGTCCGAACGCACCCCGGCAATCAATTCATTAAAACGCATTTCAATCGGTTGGGTGAACCCCAGGCCGACCCCCGGCACCTGTTCGGTGATCTGCCGTTTCATCGTCTCGATGAGGTCGTTGCGGCTGTGTGCCGTGGTCCACTCGCGCTGGGGCTTTAGGATGACAAACACATCGGACATCTCGACGCCCATGACGTCCGTGGCGACTTCCGGGCTGCCGGTGCGTGTGACGACTTTCGTGACTTCGGGAAAACGCCTGAGGACCCGTTCGATATCCAAGGCGGTGGTGACCGATTCGCTCAATGAAATGCTCGGGAGTCGCCACACCTGTACCGCGAGATCTCCCTCTTCCAAGCGCGGAATAAATTCAATACCCAGCCGGCTTCCGGCCAGCAGGCTGACGACAAAAAGAGCCACGGCGATCGACACGGGCCAGACCGGCCTGGCTACAGCCCACCGAAGCCATGGTGCGTAGACGCGTCGCAGGCTGCGAATGACCGCTGTGGTTTCCCCGCCGGGTGTTGCGCGCAAAAACCAGAAGGACAATAGAGGTGTGACCGTCAAGGCGAGAAGGAGGGAGCCGGTCAATGCCATGATGACCGTGATCGCCATCGGGCGGAACATCTTGCCTTCGATACCCGTGAGCGCCAGGGTCGGGACGTACACCAGAATGATGATGGTCACGGCCAGCGTCATGGGCCGCAATACTTCCTGGCCGGCGGCCAGCACTTCCTTCAATCGGGCTTCCCTGGTCGTCGCTCGCTTTTCGGCCAGTCGCCGGAGGATGTTGTCGATCATCACGACGGAGCCATCGACCAGAAGGCCGAAGTCGATCGCACCCAGGCTCATGAGATTGCCCGAGAGCCCGGCCTGCATCATGCCGATGAAGGCGATCAGCATGGCGAGGGGAATGGCGGAGGCCACGATGAGCCCCGCGCGCAGATCGCCGAGAAAGAGAAACAAAACCGCGATGACGAGCAGGCCGCCCTCCAGGAGGTTGTTGCGGACGGTCTCCATGACCTTCGAGACGAAGATCGTACGGTCGTAGTAGGGTTCGATGATGACGCCGGCGGGGAGGGTGGCCTGAATATCCTGCACCCGGGCCTTCACGCGAGTGACGACCTCCTGCGCATTTTCTCCGGCCAGCATTTGCACCATACCGATCACGGTCTCGCCCTCACCCATGGCCGTGGCGGCTCCGATCCTGAGCGCCGATCCCTCTTTCACCTCGGCCAGGTCAGCGATATAGATGGGCACGCCGCCAGGCCCATGCGCCACCACGATCTGGGCCAGATCGCTGAGCTGGGTGGCCAGTGCTTCACCCCGGATCGACAATTGTTCGCGCTGGTGCTCGATATAGCCGCCGCCTGCGATGACATTGTTGCGCTGCAACGCGTCGAACACTTGCTTCATCGACAGTTTGAACGACAACAACTTCGACGGATCGACGATGACGTGGAACTGCTGCGGCTCGCCTCCCCAGATATTGACCTCCACCACGCCGGGCACGGCGCGCAACTTCATGCCGATGTCCCACTGCAGCAGCGTTCTCAGGGCCATCGGACTATAGCCTTCGCCTTTCACCGTGAATTGATAGACCTCGCCCAGTCCGGTCGTGAGGGGTCCCATCACCGGGCGGCCGTATTCCGCAGGGATGCGTTCCATGGCCTGGGCCAACCGTTCCGCGACGAACTGCCTGGCTCGATAGATGTCGGTGCGATCATCGAAGATCGCGGTGACGGCGGAGAGCCCATACCGTGAAATAGATCGCAGCTCGCGCAGGGCCGGCAACCCGTTCAAGGAGGCTTCGATGGGAAATGTCACAAATTGTTCCACCTCGACCGGACCCAGCGCCGGGGCGCGCGTGAGAATTTGGACTTGCACCGGTGTCAGGTCGGGGACGGCATCGATCGTCAGGTGTGCGAATGACCAGAGGCCGGAGGCAATCACCACGGCAATCGCCACGAGTGTAAAGAATCGATAGCGGAGCGAAAATGTCAGCAGATGTTGCATGCGCGCCTCATTCGCCCGATCCGATGTGTTCCTTCAGCAGCACATTTTTTAAATCGAACACGCCGTCGGTGACGATACGGTCGCCTTCCTTCACGCCCCGCCGGATTTCCACCAAGCCGCCGCCTTCGCGGCCTGCGTCGATCGGCACGAAGGTATACCCATCTGTCGTTTCGAGAAACAGACCGCGTGTTTTGTCGATCGTGGTGATGGCGGTCATCGGAACGGTGACCACTGGTGGCCCCGACCAGCCGAGCGCCACCTCGACGTACTCGCGTGGTTTCAACTGCCCCTGGAGATTGGTGACCTCGAACCGCACGCGAATGGTGCGGGTAGTCTCGTCCGCCACCGGCGACAGGTAGGTGAGCGGCGCCACGATGGCCTCGCCGCCCTTCGGCGTGATAGTTCCCGAGTCTCCCTCTTTGAACTGCCGGGCCTGTTCAATCGGCAAGTTGGCAAAGACCCACACGCGGCTGGTATCGACGAGTTCAAACAATTCGTCTCCGGGGCCGACTCCTTGTCCACGCACGGCATTCTGAATGACGACGGTCCCTGCGATCGGCGCGGTTAAGGTGTAGAGATGACTCTTCTCGTGCGGGCCCTGTTTCAGGTCATCCGTCGAAATTCCCATGTTGGCCAGTCGTTCGCGGATGTGTTGATAACGCGCCTGCGTTTCGAGATAGAGTCCCTTGTCTTCGATCAGTTTACGTTCCGTGACAATGTCGTCCGCGCGCAGTTTTTCGGTCCGGCGAAAACTGTTTTCCGCCACATCGGCTTGAGCCTTTCCCACGAGATATTCTTCGATCAACTGATCCAGCTGCAGGCTGCCGATGGCGACCAGCGCTTGGCCTTTTTTGACTCGATCGCCCAGTTGCACGTGGATGCGCTCCACTTGCCCGCCGATGCGGGACGTGATTTTGGCGACCTGCTTCAGATCGAGCGCCACCTCACCGGGAGCGGTGATGACTTTGGGCACCGCGCGGAGGGCGGCAGATTGGATACGAAGGCGCGCCTGAACAGCCGGCGGCGGGTGAATGGCGTTGCTATGGCCGGTCGCCGCCGGAACATGGCTGGTCGCGGGCGGTTGGGGCGGCTGCGCTCCCTGATCGCCGCAACCAGACAGGAGCCAAAGCATCGCGGGCACTATGCCGATCGTCGTGAGGCGTCTAGTCATCGCTGCACTCCAGTGATCCGTTCAGTCTGCGGTCGGTGTTCATAACGAGGTTCCCAGCGCGCGCTCGAGACGAGCCAAGGCGATGGAAAGATCCGCTCGCACTTGGGCATATTCGAGCTGCGTCTGCCGATACACCCGTTGCGCATCGAGGACGTCCAGCAGGCTGGCTGCGCCGTGACGAAAACTCGTTCGTGCCACCGTCAATGTCTGCTCGGCCTGCTTGAGTAAACCGGTCTCAAAGACCTGCAGCTGCTCCTGCGCCGTCCGGACCTCCTGGGCATGTTGGGTGATGGCCTGCTCCAATTCCTGTTGCGCCCGCAGCCGTTCGGCATCGGCGCGATGTTTGGCGCCCAATGCCGATTGAATTTCGCCTTGCCGCCGGTACCATAACGGCAGGGGCACGGCCAGGCCGGCCGTGAGGGATTCATCGCCCGCCTCGCGATGGTAACTTCCGATCACGCTGACATTAGGCATGCGGGCCTCTCGCTCGAAACGCAGTGTATGGTCGGCCTGCTCCGCCAGTTTGCTCACGCGTCGGACGGCGGGGTGTTGCTCCAACGCCTGGACCACCAAGCCGTCTGCGTTCAGGCCTGGCTTGGGCTTGTCAAAATCGCCTTGAACGGAAAAGTCCTTGCCGAGCGTACCGGCGGTGAGGGTATTCAACCGTGCCTTGGCCACCAACAACGCATTGTTCGCCCGAGCCACTTCCTTCTTGGCCTTCTGCACTTCCACGCCGGCTTTCAGGCTGTCGAAGGACGTGGCTTCACCGGCCGACACCCGCGCCTGCACCGTGCGCAAGACCTCTTCCACATTCGTGACATTGTGAGCGGCCAATTCGACAGCGCGTTGACCATAGAGGAGCTGATAGAAGGCGATTTTGACATCCGCGAGCAATGAGAGGCGGGTGTCCTCCAGAGCGGCGTTCGCTCCGGCCAGACCGGCATCCGCCGCTTCCTGGCGGGCCTGGCGTTTGCCAGTCCATTCCAGGGGTTGTTCCACGGTAAACGTTCGCTCGGTGACGTGGGTGCCGGTACTCGGGTCACGAATCGCGCCGCGTCCGGCAATCCCGGTGATGGAAGGGTTTGGATAGGCGCCCGCGGCAATCTGTTGCCCCTGACTTTGTTTCACCAGTCCCTCCGCTCCGGCCAGGACGGGATTGTGTTGCGCTGCGAATGTCAGAATGTCGGACAGCGAATAGGGCTGAGGGCGTGCTTCTCCAGCCCAGGATAGCGTGCCTGACAGGCTGAACAGGCACGCCATCAGCAGGGAAGGGACCATGTGAGGAATCATCGGAAGCCTCCTCCATTCCGCAGCGGTCGTCAGGCGGGACCCCGACGGGCCTCGCGAGGACGTGCGTGCGATCAAAGAATCTCTGCTGTGAAAACGAGTGATGATTAGCTGAAGAACGGGGCGGGCGGAGCTCGTACCGGCACATCCCGGACGAAGTGCATAGTGGTAGCGGGCGACTGCGGTTCTTCTTGGGGCCTGTCCCGGGATTCAGTGACGGGCAGCAGATGATGAGCCGCAAACAGAAGATGCGTCAGCAACGGTTTGACCACCTTGCGGTCGGTGGCGTCATTCAGCAGGGCGAGGTTGAGTTCAGGGTCGGAACTCCAGGCATGCGCGCCTTCGGCTGATACCGCCGGTCCTTCGCCGGTATGAGGCCTTGCCGGGAGAGTGTCGCGTTGTTCGCCGAACTCGCCTTCGAGGTCCCCGGAGAACACCGTATGGACGGCGACAGCATGCACATGACCCGCTTCACCATGATGCGGATCCGTTTCGGGATGGATGTGGAACAACGGCAAGGCAAGCAACCAGAGCACTACCCATCCACGCAGGATGCGGTCGAGCCGGATTGTGCGGAGGAAACCGATCTGCATGACGGAAGTGCCTCTACGTAAACGCTATCATAGGCAGTGAAACACATCAAGCAGCGCTGCGGAATCGATGCCGCGCGGAATCACATTCCATGCGGGGTATTACGCCCGCCTTCGCTGAAGGGTCCGGGTCGGATACGTACTCTGTGCATACGCGGGGCCCGCTCTGAGGCTCTCCTCTACGCGAGTTCTTCCGTAGTTGCCGGCCGATGCATGATAAGAGCGGTGCGCATATGCACGACCGTGCGTGGATGCACGTTGCTTCGGAGGAGACGACTTGTGCTCTGGCGACCGATGACCGGCTGATTCTCCGATTTCTTGCATTTCAACGCTTTTAGGAGGTATTTCCTCCTGGGCCTTGTTCTTGCTGTTGACTCCGCGCAAAGTAGCCATTGTTGGAGACCTTCGTGTCATGGAAGCCGTTGTTCCCCTGTTGACGATCTTTTCGCCCCTCTTGGGCACGCTCTTCATCGCCCTGTTCTGGCGGGAACTGGGAGAACGCATCTCGCGCATCGGGATCGGGGCCCTATGGTGTGCGGCGCTGACCTCGGTGGCCACCTTCGTGCTCGTGTTCTACGGCGATCCGATCCGTCTGACGATCCTAGGCGCATCGGCGGGACCATTGGCCTATACGGTTCTGGTGGATCGGTTGGCGGCAGTCATGATGGTGCTCATCAGCTGCGTGAGCCTGATCATTCACGTCTATTCCGAGCGCTACATGGTGGGCGATGCGGGATACATCCGGTATTTTGCGTTCCTGGGCGCCCTCACCTCGGTGC
Source organism: Nitrospira sp. (assembly GCA_020853775.1). Lineage (GTDB taxonomy): Bacteria > Nitrospirota > Nitrospiria > Nitrospirales > Nitrospiraceae > Nitrospira_A. The sequence continues at coordinate 5,373 of JADYYH010000064.1, read as the reverse complement.
TGCTGAGTCTGGTGAGCAGCGGCAACCTTCTCTGGATGTTCGTGTGCTGGCATTTGGTGACCTGGCTCCTGTCGTCGCTGCTGGTGTGTAACCCGACGAGTCGCGCGGCCAGGGAGGCGGGACAGAAAACCTTCTGGACACAAGGTCTGGGCGATGCGGCCTTTGCGGTGGCAGTGGTGCTGCTCTATGGGGCCTATGGCACATTGGATCTGACGGAGCTCTTTGCGCGAGTGCATGGTGCGTCTGAATCACTGTCCGACTCCAACGCAGTGCGGACCGGCCTGGACGTGCCCTTGGTGGCGACTCTGCTGCTGATCCTGTCGGTCATGACCAAATCCGCGCAATTTCCTTTTCATGTCTGGCTGGTCGGGACGATCGAGGCACCGACGCCTGTGTCGGCCTTGATGCACGCGGGAATCGTCAATGCCGGCGGCTTTCTCGTGAATCGATTGGCGCCGTTGTTCAGTTTTGCCCCGACGACGCTGCACCTTTTATTTATCATCGGCGGCGTGACGGCCTTGATCGGCGCCAGCGCGATGTTGACGCAGACCAGCGTGAAGCGCCGACTCGTCTATTCCACGATGGGGCAGATGGGCTACATGGTCATGGAGTGCGGGCTGGGCGCCTTTGCCCTGGCAGTGTTTCACCTGTGCGCTCATGGGCTCTTCAAGGCCACCTTGTTTCTCAATTCCGGTTGCGTGATCCATAAAGCGCGGACGGAATTTAAATTGCCCCCCGCGGCGAAGGTGGATGAGGCCGGCGCCTTCTCGCCGATGACCTGGACGACCGGTCTGGTGGCGACACTCGTGCTCCCGTTGGTCATTCTGCTCGTCGTGCACGGGGTTGTGAGTATTCCGCTGCAGGATGCCCAGGGCGCGGTGATCTTCCTCTTCTTCGGGTGGGTCACGACGTCGCAGGCGATGTTTACGCTGTATCGGTTACACACCGGCGCTTCATGGACCGTGTCGCTCACGATGCTCGGGGCGCTTGCGGTCATCGGGCTCACGTATTTGTGGGCAGGCGAGGCATTCACCCATTTTCTGTATCCCGGCCATGAGACTGCGGCGGCGTTCATGCGCGCGGCGGAATGGAATCGCTCGTTCTTTGATCTGGTGGTGGGCTGCGCGGTGATCCTGATTATCGCGGCTTGGGGAATGATCTATGGCAAGGCCAAAGGGGTCAAACTGCTCATGCCGCCCTGGATCGAGACGCTGCGGGCGCGGGCCTACGTGACCTTTCTCAACGGGCTCTATGTCGAGGACCTGATGCGCATGCTCGGTCGCACGGCAATTCGACGCTAGTCAGGCTGCACCGGCAGTCACAACGGAGTCATTGGATGGCACTCGAACAACGCGCCTTCACAGATGCCCAGCGGATGGAGCTGCGGTCCCATGTGGAGCTGGCAGGCGAGGCGATTGCTGCCTACTGGCCGATGCGCACGTTTATTCATCACAATCCGCTGCACGGATTGGAGCATCTGCCATTCGATCAGGCCGTCAAGCGCGGGGAACAACTGCTGGGGGGAAAGGGCTATCTCGCCGGCGCGCTCTATCGCCGCTACTTTGCGCAAGGTCGGATCGGGCCGGAGGATGTCACGCAGGTACTGGCTCCACTCGCCAGTGACCGGCGGGTGTTGTTTGCGGGACGGGAGTTATCCCATCTGGAGTTGCTCCGGCATGCCATGGTGCATGGGCTGGACGAGGTGTCGGCGGAAGAACCGGCTTCCCAGTCGGCGGCAAACGAGGCGCTGGAACGCCTGATCACATGGCTGACCTCGTCTCTCGCGCAGGCTCGGACCGCCGCGCCGGAACCGCTCGTTCCGTGGGAAGCCGTGGAGTTGTTGTCCCACGAAACGCTCTCGACCTGGTGCGACCGCACCCTGGGCACGTTCGTCGCGGCGGATATCGACGAACAGATGATCAAGTGGTGCGGGGTCTTCCTAGATGAGGGCGAGGCTTCTTGGGTCATGCCCGATCGGGAGCACACGTTTTATCGCGCCTGGAAACGATTGGCCCGCTACGATGCCGGCTTACGGCTGCTCGGCATTCAGGATGCGGCCACCAAGATCGATGCCTTGGGCGAGCGGCCGGAAGAAGCGGTGTTGCAGTGCCTCACCGACCTGGGCATTCCGAAGTCGGCGTGGGAGTCTTACTTCGCCTTACACCTGGCCGCGCTTCCCGGTTGGACCGGATATATCAAGTGGCGCGCCGAAGAACAGTATCACCCCTGGCAAGCGCGGTATCCGATCGATCTCGTGAAATACCTCGCGGTGCGGTTGTTTTACGAACGCGAGCTGGTGGCGTTGCGATGCCGGGAGTTGCTGGATATCGCCGGGCAGTACGAGGCGATTCGCGGCTACATCGACCGGGCGCCTTATGCCCATTGGGTGAGACGTCAGTTGGTGGCAGGTCGATTGGCTCCGTCCGTGGATAGGGAGACGCGGACATGGAGCCGTCTTCACCGGACGGCCTCGCCGGCAGAGTGGAACGAGATCGGGAAGCAGGTCTACGAACAGACTGCCGAATGGCGTGCCGCGGAAATCATGCGGCGCGACGCCAAGCGATTGCTCGCGCTCGCGACAGCGATAGAGGTCGATCCCGAACTCATCAGCCAGACCTCGTCTGCGGACGTGCTCACGGTCCTGACCTGGTTGGATGGATTTCCGCCCGCGCAGCACAGCTATCGCTGGTTGGAAGCTCTGGAAGCCCGCCATCGCCATGAAGTCGTCGGACAATTGACCGGGGTAGCGAAACAGTTGCGCGATGCCGATGAGAAGCCGGCCTTGAGTGGAGCGTCACGACCGTTGGCGCAGATGGTGTTTTGTATCGATGTTCGATCGGAGATTCTGCGACGGCACCTCGAACAGCTCGGCGGATACGAGACCCTGGGCGTGGCGGGATTTTTTGGCATTCCGGTCAAGTACCAGGCGTTCGGAGAAGAGCATCCAGTTACCCATGCCCCAGTGTTGCTCAAGCCCAAGAACCATATCCGTGAGATTCCGCGCAGCTACCATGGAGCGGCGGCGAGCCGGCATCGCCTGTTTGCGCGGCTCAGTCACGCCGGTCATACCCTTCTGCACGATTTGAAAGAAAATGTCATCACACCGTACGTCATGGTTGAAGCCCTGGGCTGGTTCTTCAGCGTCCCGTTTTTCGGCAAGACGCTCTTTCCTCTCTGGTACCAGCGCATGAGTGCCTGGTTGAAGGGCCTCTGGCTGCCGCCCTTGGCGACGACACTCACCATCGACAAGTTGACCAGGGACGAGGCGGAAGAGATGGTGGCTGTGGAGCAGCGCGCCGCCATCCGGGCCGCACTGCGCCGCGAGTTCCCGTCACTCGGTTCCGACATCACGCCGACCTTGATCGAGGCCATCCGTCTTGGCGCGATGGAGAGTCAGGACGAGCAGAAAACGCGCGAGGTGGCAAAAAGCCTCGGGCTGACACCTGCCGAAGCGGATGGCTTATACGAACGGTTCCGGCGCACGTTGAACCTCACACCCCGCGGCATGTCGTCCCGTCTTCAGCGCATCACCGTGCATGGTTTTTCGGTCTCCGAACAGGCCTATGCTGTGGAGGCGGCACTCCGTCTCATGGGATTCACGTCGGGCTTTGCGCGTCTCGTCGTGATGTGTTCTCACGGAAGCACCTCCGACAACAACCCCTATGAATCTGCGCTCGATTGCGGCGCCTGCGGAGGCAACAGCGGTCTGCCGAATGCGCGAGCCTTTGCGGCGATGGCGAACAACCAGGTTGTGCGGAAGGTCTTGGAGGGGCGCGGCATCAAGATCCCGGGCGATTCGCATTTTTTGGCCGCGGCACATGACACGACCCGGAACGACGTCAGGATCGTCGACTTGGAAGACGTGCCGGCGACGCACCGCAAAGACCTCCTGCGATTGCTGGATGACCTGCAAGAGGCGGGGGCGCAGTCGGCGCAGGAACGTGGTCTGGCATTGGAGGGACCGGCCGGGGCATCGAAGCGGAAGGATCCGCTCACCAGGGCCAGCCGGCGGAGCGTCGATTGGGCGCAAGTCCGCCCGGAGTGGGGCCTGTCAAAAAACAATCTGCTCATCGTCGGTCGACGGGAACTGACGCGGCCGTTGAACCTGGAGGGCCGGTCCTTTCTGCATTCCTATGATTACCGGCAGGACGAGTCCTCGAAATTGCTGGAAACGATCATGACGGCGCCGCTCATCGTGGCTCAGTGGATCAACATGGAGCATTATTTCTCCACTGTGGACAATGAAGTGTATGGAAGCGGGAGTAAGGTGTACCACAATATCGTCGGGCGGGTCGGCGTCATGAGCGGCGCCACCGGTGATCTTCGATTAGGACTGCCTGCGCAGACCGTGCTGGACGGTCCGGTACCCTATCATGAACCCACGCGATTGTTGGCTGTGATCGAGGCTCCCCGGGCGCGAGTCGAGGCGGTGATCGCCCGGCATCCCAGCCTCGAGCGGCTCTTCGAGAATGAATGGGTGTCCCTGGTGGTCTGTGAACCGGATGAAGCCAAGTTTTATCACTACGACATCATGCAGGGCTGGCGGCCCGTGTCCGACGTGCGTGAGCCACACCCCGTTCTGACCCCCGACCTGGTGGGAGCGCCGGAGCGGTCGCGGTTTCAGAAGGATGGTGAGGGAGTCGGCACGGTCCAGGACACGTGGGTACAGACGACATCTTTCGAGCAGGAGAGGAAGGATCAATAGGAGGAAGGGGGCGGAGTATGTTGACGCTGCATCCGATGAAAGAGATTCGCATCGTGGTCGAAGGGGAACATTTGAAAATCGTCACCAGTCTGTTGGACCGGGTGGGGGCGACCGGGTACACGATCATCAACAATGTGTCGGGCAAGGGCCACCATGGATTTCATGAAGGACATCTGTTGTTCGATGACACCAGCAGCCAGGTGATCGTGTTCACCGTGGTGCCGGAAGAGCGGATCGAGCCGATTCTGGCCGGTCTCGGGCCGGTGTTCCACAAACACTCGGGCGCCATGTTTGTCAGCGACGTCGCGGTCACCCGCCGGGATCATTTCGTGGCCCCCTAGCAGGATGCGGAAAAAGGCCGCCAGCGGCGTTCTCGCATCCCTCAGAGGCTCACCGTACGGCACGAGTACGATTCGCCTCTTCGCTCGCTGCGGTCTTGCTGGACGGCCCTTTTGCGCATCCTGCGGGCGATTCTGACGCCAACACGGCACGTGTGTTGATCGCGACCTCTTCGGCCAAACCTGAGTTTTTCCGCAGCCCCCTAGAGACGGCGGTCCTCGGGTCTTCCTCTCGACGGGGTCGCGCCTGCTCGGTATACTGGCACCGCACGCATGCACGTGCCGCATCGATCACGTGAGACTCCGACGAGCAGGACAGTGATGCCCTCT
>JADYYH010000063.1 GCA_020853775.1 Nitrospira sp. | reverse complement strand
GCTCGGCCAATTCGGCTAGCGTCTTGTCGCCTTTGACTGCGGCCAACGCCACTTGGGCCTTAAAGGTCGCTCCGTGATTCCGTCGTGTTCTCTTCATCGCCTCGCTCCTCTGGTTCGCCACCACCTGCTGGCTTCGGTGAAGCCAGGCTACCACTTACCACACTGTCCGAATTTCCGGAGCCCTCTCAATCTGAAGGATATCGGGATTCTTGGTGGCACGAAGAAGACCACAACGGGCAAGCTCGACCTGATGATGCTCCAGACGTTGACTCGAATGGGAGACATCCGCGAGATTGCTCAACAGTACGCGCACGTCATCATTGATGAGTGTCATCATATCCCCGAAGCATCGTTTGAGGGGATCCTCAAACAGCTCCCCGCACGGTATGTGCTCGGCCTGACCGCTACGCCGTATCGAAAGGACGGCCTTGAGGACATTCTCTTTCAGCAGTGTGGTCCGGTGAGACAGGAAATCGTTTCCGCTGATGAGGGCCAACTCGAAAAAACAGTCACCATCTTTGAGACCGGTTATTGTTCACCTCGCGAAGTGGGGCACAACCCGGCCTACCATGTCTTGATGCATAGTCTTGTCCATGACACGGGGCGAAATCATCGGATTGCAACCGACGTGGTGAAGGCGCTTTCGGCGAAGCAATTTCCGCTCTTGATTTCTGACCGAAAGGAACACCTTGATACGCTGACGAAGGGAATCGAAACCCTGACGAAAGCAGAGGTCTCGTTGGCTCAGCTCACGGTGGTGCGACTCGATGGTGATGTGTCCCTCAAAGCACGACGTCTTGCGCTTGCACGAATCCGTGAAGTCAGAAGTCAAGGCATCCCCTTGCTTGTGGTCGCCACGGCGCCATTGATCGGTGAAGGGGTGGACCTGCCTGAACTGGATACGCTTGTCTTGGCGACGCCGCTCTCATTCGAAGGACGAATGGTCCAATATGCAGGCCGGCTGCACCGTCTGGTTGATGGGAAAACCCGTGTTCGAATCGTGGATTATGTCGATTCGAGCAACGCCATGCTTCTGAGCATGTATCGGAACCGAGTCAAGGCATACCGCAAGATGGGATACGAGATTCGCGAACCCCATGACATGCTGGGCGGAAGCCCATCGCGAACACGCTGGAAGGGGGCGGCCGCAGAACAGCAAGGGCTTGAGCTGGGATAAAACGGTTTTTCAGAATGAAAGAGGTCGAGGAAGGAGTGGACGGCCAGATCAAGGTGGACGTCCAATGGAGAGTTGGTTCGTGACGCTGTCAGCGTGGGGTGGTGGTCCTTCTCTCCCATCGCGATCCATTCGTCTTAGAGGACAGGCATGGAGGAGCCTCTCCCGCGCTTTGCGACTCCGGTCGGCGTATCTCTGGGCCCCCGAGGAGAATACCGGCTAGCCGATCTGCCATGGTCGAATCTTTTGTGGGCCCCTCGAGTCCTGTAGGCAATCATCGATCTCATCTCAACTCTCTCATTCCGACGCAAAGGAGTTAAGCGTGCCCGCGATCTCACACGCCAAGGCGTCTCGCGGGGGGCGCTGCATCGGTGTTGAGCACGGGGCAGGTTCGGCGTGGCCTCGCACTCTTCAACGAGGCCAGGGTCTCTAAGGATCTGGTGGGTGTTTAAGAGGGTTGCCGGGGCGTTGGCATGCGAAACACTACGCCGTACAGTGTCATGGAGTGGTTAACACGTTCCGACACAAGAGATTGCAAGCCTTTTTTGAAACGGGCAGCAAGGCAGGCATCCGGCCGCACCATGCGGCTTGTGTTCAGATGGCAACTTGCACCCGGCTTGACCTAGCCAAAGCGGTGGTCGATATGAACGTGCCGGGATGGGGGCTGCATGCATTGGCCGGCACTCTTGCCGGGCAATGCGCGGTGTCAGTGAGCGCGAATTGGCGGCCGACCGTTGGATCTGATGGCGAGAATGCCGTGCTCGTCGATTACGAATCCGCCGTACCGGGGCGAAACGTTGAGAGAGGATATTCTGCCGCCTTAAGCTTGACTGTGACGCAAGCCTCGGCGCACCTGGGTGTGACCCGTGCCGCATTGTCGCGTGTCTTGAATGGCCGCGCGGCGATCTCCCCGGACATGGCCTTGCGATGAGAGGGATGGCTTGGCGTGAAACACGGAGGCCGTGCCGATGTGTGGGGCACCCAGCAAGCACGCATGACCTGCGGCGGGCCCACCGGCTGGCATGCTAAACGTACGGCGGACCCTAGAGAGCGAAGCGGGTTGTCGGAGTGAAACGGGTTTGATATGGCAGTGACATCATATGATGTCACTGCCATAGTTTTGGGGTGAGATGGATTGTTGAGATTAGTGATGAGTTTGAACCAGAGTTCGACGCGCTCCACGAAGACGTGCAAACGGAGGTATTGGCGTTGACGCGTCTCTTGCAGCACTTGGGGCGGCCACGTGCGGATACGCTGAACGATTCGCGCCATGCGAATATGAAAGCACTCCGGTTCAGTGCGGTTGGCGGCGAGTGGAGAGTCGCGTTTGCCTGTGACCCGAAGCGGAAGGGAATCCTGCTCGTCGCAGGAGATAAATCAGGGGTCAGCGAAAAGCGGTTCTCTCGCGAGCTGAGCCGCAAGGCCGATGACCGTTTTGGCACGCATCTCGCGCGACTGAGGAAGGGGGTAAGCATGGCCACGAACGTCGACGACAACATCAAAAGGTTGCGCCCTCTGCAGCGTAAGAAGGTTGAGACTCGCGCCGCTGAGCTGATTGCCGAGGAGATGACCTTGCGGGAACTGCGGCACGCGCGCAAGCTCACGCAGGTGCGAATGGCCAAGAAGCTTGGGATCACGCAGGATAGTGTGTCGCGCCTCGAACAGCGAAGCGATCTCTTACTGTCCACGCTCAGAAAGACCATCGAAGCCATGGGCGGGACTCTGTCTCTTGTGGCCCAATTCCCCGACCGTGAGCCAGTGATGCTGTCCGGTATTGCCGAAGATGATTCAGAGTCGAAGCCCACAGGCCGCCGACACGCGCTCGCGTAAACAGTCGGCTGCTGAGTGCTCGGCCTGTCAATCTCCCAAGCGTATCTGGTGTAACGCTCCAAGTCTGTTGAGTATCTGGTGTGGCACAGTTCCGTAGGGTCCTCATCCCACCGATTCGATCTGCTGTCAAAGAAGAGACATTTCAGCGCCATTGGTTGGCGGGCGGGCTTTGGCTGCACTCGTGGCCGATAGCTCAGCAAGCAATGCCGAACAGGCGATTGATGCGGTGCCGATCAAAAACTGAGATTGATAGATCGTGCAAGTGCTTGCAATGCCGTTGCTGGAATGGACTTCCATAGATTTTGCGAAATCCCCATAAGTTATTGAATAAACGAGTAATTGTGAAGGCAAGAACGGCCCTTTTAAGGCGAGGGTCCTGATTTCGAATCCAAGCCGACACACCATTCGGAACACTTCTTAATCACCCCATTGACGGCAACGGGCTTCTTCTCTGCTCCTCTTTGCGGCGGCCTGGCTTTGTCGGGGCTCCGTAAATCCTGAACAACCGACTGAACTGTATTTGCTGCACTCTCCTGGATCGTGTTCCACCCCTAAGCCAGGCTCAGGTCGAGGAATTGGAATCCACCCGGTTTCATCAAGCCCCGTATGATCGGCTGCTGTTGCGGCGTATCAAGCAAACCGCGAAGGTGTGCAATTGAGTGGATCACGTCCATCACTCCAATCGATTTTGCCATGCCGTGCGCAATGACATGACTGCGTCACTGAGTACCGTATTGGAATCCTGCAGGCCGCGTGTGCGTAGCTGGGACGTATGACGTGACACGACGGTGCGAGCTGTGGAAACAGCCCAGAGAGACGTATTCGATATCCATCACGGAATCCGTCAACAAATTGCCAGAAGTTTCGCCGTCACGTATTCTGACTCTAACGCTGCTACCACTACACGACATGTCATTCAAGCAGGAGGTGCTCATTGAAAGGGATACCTTCCTCTGCCAAGGACCACGCGCCGATCCTTAATCGCTCAGCTACAGAAATCCGTTTCCGTGTCGATGAGGTTGAGCCTTGCAAGGAACCCTGCCAACTCACGAACACGCAGGCGCGTATACGGCGGGATATCGGAAGGCCCTTGCTCGCCTGTAGCGTTGATGAATCCTCAGAAGTCATCTTGGCAGGGGGCGCCGCAAGGCATGGCTTGGTCGATGCGGTGTATGTGGCGTTTAGCCAGCATCGCCCGCTTGTCCTCACGCCTGATGCGCTCTGGATCACCATCGCACAAGGGTTGATTGCCGGAAGCGCGTTGTTATTCCTGTCCTTTCCCAAGGCCTATGCAGCGGGATTCAGCGGATTCTATTTGGGCCTCATCATAGTGCTGTGGCTCTTGCGGTGCAGGGATTCGTGGAGTCCCTCAGGTCCGAACTGATTCACGACGGAAGCCGCGTCCATATCACCACCGTGCAATTGCCGGCGGTGAATACGCCTCAATTCGACTGGATCAAATCGCGCATACCTTGTCGTCCCCAACCGGTCCCTCCGATTTATCAGCCGGAGGTCATCGCTAGGGTCATCCTGTGGGCTTCGCGCCATCGTCGTCGGGAAATTTCGGTCGGGTTGCCGACGGTGAAGGCCATCGTGGGGGATAAATTCATTCCCGGCCTGTTGGATCATTATCTGGCATGGAAGGGGTATGGGGCTCAGCAGACGGCAGAGTCCGTGTCTCCCGATCGTCCCAGCAATCTGTTTGATCCTCTTCCAGGCGACCATGGTGCCCATGGCCGGTTCGACGAGGGGGCGTATGAGTTCAGCCTGCAATTCTGGCTCAATCAGCGGCGCCTGTGGTTGGCCGCTGCGGCTCTGACTGCGAGGGGATATCTCGTGAAGTGCGCCTCTGCACGGCGGAACGAGAGGCGATCGGAACAGGATGCCGTTTCCTCGACCGAGGGAGCGGCGGGTAGCGCGCGTGTGCGTGCAGCCCATCGAAGAGGGATCTATGCCTGAGAAAAAGACCGTGCTACGTACACGGCAAGAAACACTCGAACGGGAGGCCCCTACGACTCAAGCGGGGGCATTCGTCCAAGAAGACAGGGAGTCATGAAGCGCGGCATACATCGCGTGCAGCCTCCAAAGCAGGCCGTTGCCATCGGCCTTTCAGCGGCAAGGAAAGCCTGGATAAAGCTACCCACAGTCGGTTCGAAACGTGCGACACCTGAGCTAAAAGAAGGCCACCGGTGCTGTGATAGGTGACGTCAGGGGCGGGGAGGCGCTGAGAGGCGTTCCATTCGAATGTGGTCCGCCAGTACCTGGGCTGCCAGTTCGTGCCCGCGCTCGTTCCAGTGGCCGCCATCCGCAGCGTACACATCTTCGCCACGCATGTCGGCGGCGTGAACCACCTGGGGCACGTCGTCCCAATAGGCGATGGCATGGTGAGCGGAAATGTCGCGAAATACCTGGCTATAGGGTTCGGCTTCTGCGCAACTGAATGCCATGATCGGCCTGGCCCCGGCCCGTGCCCTCACCCGACCCATCAACTCGTCAGTGACAGCCACCGCCCGGGCAAACCCAGCATGTCGCATGCCTTCCGCCTCGATGTCCACTTCCACCGTATCCTTGGTATTGGCCGCTCGCAGCCGATCCAGCCTCGTGACGATGAAATACAGAAAGCGGCTGTGACGGTTGATCCAGTCTCTTATCTGAAGCGATGACTCCTTCGGAGAAAGGAGTTGGACTGTGCCGTTGTGCCAGTAGGGCCGCACCCAGCCGTTGTTATTGAGGCGACTGAGGCGCTCCAGCTCATTGTCGTTGTTGATGAAGTCATTCGCGCAGTATTGCCACAGGATGACGTCGGGGCGAACGAGATCGAGGTACCGGTCGAACACGAGATATTCCTGCAAGGTGCCATACCCTCCGACCCCATAGGCAAAGACTTCGACATCGAGGAGCTTGGACAACAGCGCGTGGTAGGTTCGGTCGTCTGAGACGGCCGTGGCATGGGTAAATGAATCGCCAATGACCAGCAGTTTGAGACGTCGGGAGGCGACGTCCCCGAAACTGCGAAAGCCATATTGCGTTTGCGAGCGGCGGACTTGGTACAGTGTGCCGTTCTTGGTCTTTTCCACCAAGGCTTCCTGATAATGCTCGGTGGCCTTCCAGCCCAGCTCAGGATCGAGGGTAATGGGGCCGATTCGCCCGCCCGCATTACTTTCAAAGAACGGAATGCCGTCTCGAATGAGGTGAACGGACCGAATAATCACCTCACCTAAACCCAGCAGCAAACCGATGAGTATGAGGATCACTGCGCCTGACGCAGCGATCATGGCGAATGTTTTGCCCAAGATCTTCCTACCGCACGCTGTGAGAAGCACGCGATCTCAAGCCGGAGCCCGTTCGACGTTGGATCGCCCCACGCAGCCATCATTCCGGCAGCCGGCGAAGGTCTCATGTTCCGGGAATAAATACTATCAGGTATTCCCTGACAGCCAATGAAATTGCCCATCTTTCGCGCCAAGGGTGAGGGCGAGTTATCCCTCCATTTCTCGCTGAGTCCGTTGGCGTTCGGCGGTACAGACGGTCTTCCGGCCCGCGTGAGGATGTCGCACGTTCGATCACGTGGCGCGACCTCTGTACTTTAGGGTTGAGGCTGAGGCGCCATCTGTGCAAGATGGAGACGCGTGCTCGCACGACTCCGCTGGTTCCTTGTCGTACCAACTACCTCACACATCCTCACAACGGTATGTCCGACGTGGATGTCACACTGCATGTCGTACAGGCATGTGCATGAAAGGAGTGAGAGATTATGATGAGTCAATGCTTGAAGAGCTGGTATACGCGCGGTTGGATGGTCATGATTCTGGCGGCAGGAGCCCTCACGGCGGGATGCATGCATCATCCTGGGGGCATCGCGCCCTCGACCAAGCCGCTCGCTCCGGGTGGCTATACCGAACTGGGAAAGGTTCGAGGTCAGGATTGTGTGTATCATCTCCTCGGGTTGATACCCGTGACGGGCGGCAATGAGATGCGCAATGCCGTCGAGGATGCGTTGCGCACGAAACCCCTTGCCGACGCGATGGTCGAGGTCACGGTGGACGGCTATTTCCAATACTTCATTCTCTTTTCTCGGGCCTGTACCCAGGTCTACGGCATCGCGGTGGAAACCAAATAACCATCACATGGCATATTGGGGGTGCCCCGCGCCGGAATCGACCGCCATCTGCTAGCCCGCATTATTCACGAGAGTTCGTGACGAAACCGCCAAGACGCCACGCGAGACGGGCGCGCGGAGCTCCGAGAGGTCGAGGCATACTTGAAACAGTATGTTGAGGCCGCGAGGAGCGATCCCG
>JADYYH010000062.1 GCA_020853775.1 Nitrospira sp. | reverse complement strand
CGTGGCCTTGCGATACCGTTCAAACGAAACCTCCGCAAACGTCTGCTGCTCCATGGGCGCGCCTCCCTCAGGGTGCTGTGCTCTCCCTTACCATATCGCGCGGCGCGAATAAATCAGAGATTCCCTAGCACTGTTCACGTACTTCAGCACATCGCGGCATTAGGCCAGCCCATCCTCGTCTTGATAAAGTGCTATAGTCGTCCCCTTTTTCTGGTCCGTGGTTCGATTGTCAGGTAGCCGCCCCTTAGATCATCTTGCGGTATGCAAACTCGCATCCATCGGCATCGACGAAGGCCAGCCGATCCCGTTGCCAGGAGACATCATAGGTGACGAGCGCATCATTGGCCGTTGAAAGTCGAAGGTGCTGCGGATCGAGCAGCTCGAACGTTCCTGCATCCCACAGGCTAAACGTGCCTGGCGGATCGGAGCGGCCGACGTAGAGGCCGCGTTCACGAAACTCGAGGGTGTCAGGGTACCGCTGAGCACAGGGAGAATGCGGCAGCTTTTCCCACTGACCGAGCAACACGTGGGGAGCCAATGATTCTGACATACGGTCCTCCAAGAGCGTCCCCGGCATGACCGGAATGGCCACACCGGAGACGTACATCCACACGATAGCTGCCAACCAGGCAGTCGAGCGGCTGGTGTTACTGGATCGACTCCACCGCGGCTTTGACATCCTCATCGCCTCTCAACCCCGTCGCCTTCTGCTTCAGCCTCTTAGCGATCGCCTTTTTCGCGGCGCCGTCGCTCGCGTCGGTTTTCGCCAATTCGGCCGCCCGGCGGATTTCCGCCGGACTCATGACGACCGCATCATCCAGCAAGTCGGCAACGGCCTTGAGGTTCGCCTTGCGTGTGCCGAAGCGTTCGCCGAGACGCTTGGCCTCGATATAGGCATAATGAGGCCGAAGCACCGGGTTCTTCAAGGCCGTCTGAATCGCTTCGATCCCCTCGGTCAGGTGGTCGCCCCCGACCACGAGCGTCAACAGCGTATCGGGCGTGGAAAGCACCTTCAGCGCCGCCTGTGCGTGCGCCTCGTCGCTGGCCGACGACACCATCACATCAGTCGAGCCTGTCGTGACGACCTCGACCCCGCCCTGATCCCAGTGAACTTCCACGTCCACGCGGTAGGCCCCCGGCATGGGAAACAGCGCGCCTTGAGAGCCCCGGAGGAGCGTCAGCGAGTTCCGGAGACTATTCCGCGGCTTGAGCGTGACTATCGGATGGTCTTCCACGCAGAGAACGATCGGCGAAAACGTACGCACCGTCCCCGCCGGGTCGGTCACGTGACCTCGGACGAATCCACTCTTCATGGAGAGGGTGGCCGGGGCGGGCACCGGCTCGTCGCTCGTGTTCGTCAGTTCGAGGTTGAGCCGAATCGGTGCGCCAAGCGGCGCCGACACATGCACCGGCGTGACCGTCAGCAAGAGGCCCTCCACGAACAATTCCATGTCGGTCGGGCTGATCGGCGTCGTCGCGTAGGAGGTGCCGAACGGCGTCCCACCGGGACGAACATAGACGTCAGGCATGTGCCGCAACCGCTTCGCGTCATCCACATGATACGACCATTGCACGTTGTTCGGAAACGCGGCGCTGCCGGGGGACAAGGAATTGTCGGCAATGACGTTCGTCGTGTTCATGAACCCATTGTCGGCCGTGTTGTGATACAGGCCCATCGCGTGTCCCGTTTCATGGACCGCGGTTCGGAAATACGGGGAGGTCGCGATGCCGAAGCGCAACCCTTTCACCGATCCCCATTCCGCACTGGTGGGGATGGTCCAATGCGAGGCAATGGCGCAACCCTCCCGAGGAACGTTGTTGGAATCGCCGCCGTAGGCATCGTACATGATGCCGCGGGTGGTGGAATCCAATCGTCGCACACACAGGACATGGTAGCGCCATTCGGTGTCAAGATTGGAAGCATCCCGCCTGGCCAACATGGCTGCATGGCACTCGGCATCCGACCAAGACTCGCCGCTCGGCTCGACCAGGTTGCTGTCACTCTGATCGACGGTGATGTCCCACCCGATGCCGTCGCCGATCGCCTTCCAATCCACGCCCGCACCGTTGTGCAGCGGCGATTCGGACTGGCTTACCCGGTCGATTTCGACGGTCGCTTTCCGCAAGTAGGCCGAAATCCACCCCATGGTCAGCCGACCGACGACCGTGCCACTGCTGTTCTTGACATCGCCTGCCAGGTAATCGCTGCTGGAAGGGTAGCCGGACGGGGCCGTCTGCCACGACATCAACGCTGTGAAGGTGCCCTCGTTCGTCCAGATGCCGCCTGTACTCCACGCTCCGGCGCTCTTCGTGAAGCGCCACATATCGAAGCCGAGCGTGAAACTGGTCCCGATCGTAAAATATTCGAGAATCTGAGTAATCCGAAGGTAGTACCGATACCGACCTCGGGATAAAATAGGGATCCCGGCGCTCGGACTGGGGCCTGCGAGGAGTAAGGGGGAGGAGGGAATCGGCGGGAACCCCGGTTTCCATGGCAACCAAATGAGCGGGCGTTGGTACAGGTCGCCGCTCGCTGTTCGGCCGCTGCCATGACACTCCACGCGCAACGTGCCGTCATAGGTCACCAAGGGACTCCCCGACGGCTTGTAATTAAGCAGATAGCAGCCGCAACGCACACTCCGAAACTTCAATGGCGGCCAAGGAAAAGGAACGGGGAAAGGTTGAAGCGGCTCGAGGCCCGGTTGAGGAAAGGGCTGTGGTTGCGGGATGGGCACCTCTGGGAGCGGCTGTGGAAGCGGTGGGAACGGTCCTGCAGGGTTGGGAATGAGATCGGCGCGCGGTGCGTTCATGGGAACCCTCCTTGGTTTGTGAGTCATGAGGTCACTCGCCTGCCCA
This sequence comes from Nitrospira sp., assembly GCA_020853775.1. Taxonomy (GTDB): domain Bacteria; phylum Nitrospirota; class Nitrospiria; order Nitrospirales; family Nitrospiraceae; genus Nitrospira_A. The sequence continues at coordinate 61,953 of JADYYH010000062.1, read as the reverse complement.
AGGCCGTGTACAACTACAGAAAGTGTCCTCGGCACAGTGTCCAGCAATGGAGCAACCGGTGTTCACGCACGCAAGACTAAAAAGCAAACGACATGCCGATAGAAGGGCGACACACACTGATCGTGATTTCACGAACATGCGAATGGACGTGTTTGACCGAATGCTCGGGATTCGTGCGGCGCGCCGTATCTCATCGTCCGGCAGGTTGTATCGGAATCGATACGGAGAGCGCGAGCAGCAGAATTGCACACGAGCCTAGCGCGCGGCGAAGGCTTCTTCGCTCGCGTGGCCAGAAGAACCGGCTGGCTTCAGCCGATCTTCTTAGGTTCCAAGTGGTACCGCAAGGCGAGCTCTGGAAGTGGAGAGCGGCCGACGTACCGGCCATGCGGCGCCCTCGATGCCAAGGGGCGCCGAACCGCTAACGCCGGTTACATGTTCCAGTATCTCGAGAAAATGCTATTGCCCCAGGTGATCGATCGCTATTGGCACGATCACCTTCCAGGCAGGAACCACCTGCGGGACGAATCATGGCATGTATTTCCTGGTAAGCTTTCTGCACCGCCCTTCATCACATGGTAATAACTCTGCTCAAAGTCCATCCGATTCAACCTTTCTAGACGGAGTTCAGAAGTTCCTGCGACGATAGGCTGGCTAAAGATTGCAGACCACATTTCTCCGTCCAGATAACTGCGAAACTTTTTTGTGAACCCAGCACCTATCAACAACACAAACTTGCTTGGCTTCATGTCTTTTCCACATGAAAGCGATGAGTAAGGACTCTGCCGCATACCTACTATCGAATCCAGCCTTAACGGTGTAAGAAAAGTTCCTGCCCACCAATCAACACCGTATCGCTCTCACAGCCAGAGACGAGCGGAATTCCAGGTGGTCACGTCGAACAAAAGCGGCATGTTACTCTCCCTCTTTTCCCTTAGCCGATCTGGTCAGGATAGCATCCAACTGCGCGCGTCGAACGAGGACCTCTTTACCTCCTGTGAATGATGCGGATGGCGCGGCGAACGGGGAGTCCCGGGGCGCGCAGCGGAAGGTACCGCTGGGGAATCGGTGAAGCGAGCACGTTGAGGCTGTTCGCCATGACGGAACCCCTATCATTCCTCCCTTTTCGCCTTGACTTGCCGCAGAGCCAGCGGCTAATCTAACCCCCTCTTTTCCCTAGAGAATCCGGTGGAAGAGCCGTTTCTTGCGATGGCGTCTGAAACGGCCGTCGACTACCGACAAGGGTGGTGTCACTTTGAGCACTGGGCATCCACAACTCCTGGCGGAAATCAGGGCTGAAATCGCAGCGGGGGGGCCTATTCCCTTCGCCCGTTTCATGGAGCTGGCCCTGTATCATCCGCAATACGGCTATTACGTTCGTCCTGTCGACGATCCGACGCAGGAACGTATTGGATGGTCGGGGGATTTCTACACGAGTTCCGATGTGCATCCGATTCTCGGGCAAGCGCTGGCCAAGCAGGCGCAGCAACTCGATGCCTGCCTCGGCCATCCCGATCCGTTCACCGTGGTGGAGATGGGGCCAGGCAAAGGCTTGCTGGCTCGCGACTTTCTCACCGCCTGCCAGAACGCTCCGGCGAACCTCAGCGAGCGACTCCGTTACATTTTGATCGAACGCAGCGCTTCCATGCGCGCGCAGCAACATCAGCATGTCGCGCCATGGATCGGCCGGGCCGGTCACGTGGCCTGGCTCGATCGGTTGGAAGATCTTCCGCCGGGCAGTGTCACCGGGCTCTTCTTTTCCAACGAATTGGTGGATGCCTTCCCTGTGCATCGCCTGGCCGTGATTGGTGGTCAGCCGCAGGAGATTTACGTCGACGTTCGCGACGATGGCTTCACGGACATCCATCGCCCCCTTTCGGCAGAGCTGTCGGCCTATTTACAAGACGGTCGCATCAGCCTCCCCGATGGGTACCGAACGGAAATCAATCTCCACGCGATCCAGTGGATGAAACAGGTGGCGCAGGCCATGGCGCGCGGCGTGGTGATGACAATCGACTATGGCCACACGGCCGAAGACCTCTACGGCCCTGAGCGCAAGAACGGCACCTTTCTCTGCTACTACAGTCAGACCACCTCGGAAAACGCCTATGAGCGGGTCGGCGAGCAGGACATGACGGCGCATGTGGACTTCACCGCCCTGGCGCAAGCGGGCCAGGCGGCAGGCCTCGAGGTGACCGGCTTTACGAACCAAATGAGTTTTCTGATCGGCCTGGGCGCCGAACAGTTCCTCGAGTCGCTGCAGCCGGAATCGGCGGAGTTTTATGCCGCTATCCATCTCCTGCGACCGGAAGGGATGGGGCGGACGTTTAAAGTGCTGGTGCAACACAGGGGCATGGATACGCCCGAACTGGACGGGTTGAGGTTCAAGCCGTTCTTCGGATCGATTTTGCACACGAACAGGGCGTCATCTATCAATCCTCAGACATCATCGGACGCTTCACGAACAACGCTTCACGATCCACAGGTCTGTCATGGGTAACGAAGCCGCACCGCTGAATTACATCCCGATCCTGATTTTTATCGTGATCGCCTTTGCCTTCGGCGCCGTGCAGATTCTGCTCGGACGTATTGTCCGACCGAGCCGGCCCTATCGCGCCAAACTCGCGCCCTATGAAAGCGGCAGCCCGTTGTTCTCGGACGCAAAGGTGCAGTTCCCGATTCGCTACTACATCATCGCGATGCTGTTCGTGATCTTCGATATCGAAATTGTGTTCATGTTTCCCTGGGCCGTGGCATTCAAAAAGCTGGGGTTGGTAGGGTTAGTGGAGATGGTCGTGTTTATCGGCATCCTGATCGTCGGCTTCTGGTATGCGTGGAAAAAAGGCGCACTGGAATGGGACTGAATGGGATCGATGACGATCGACCTCGTCACCTCCGTTGCTCGCGGAACGCGCGGCCTCGGAAGGCCCTCGTTCGACACGCGCAGTCGGAGGCGACCAGGCTGCTCGTCCTCCTTCTCGCTAAGAGGAAAGTAACAGGACTATGAGCTTTTTAGAGCGCCAGCTGGATGCAAATATTCTGACGACGAATCTCGACGCCTTTGTCGGCTGGGCCCGCAAATCGTCGTTGTGGCCGATGACCTTCGGATTGGCCTGTTGCGCCATCGAAATGATCGCGAGCGTGTCGTCGCGGTATGACATCGACCGGTTCGGCGCCGGCGTGTTCCGTGCCTCGCCCCGCCAGTCGGATCTCATGATCGTGGCCGGCACGGTATCCCGCAAGATGGCTCCGGTCATTCGCCGCATTTATGACCAGATGGCCGAGCCGCGGTATGTCATTTCCATGGGCTCCTGCGCGACCTCCGGCAACCATTACAACAGTTATGCCGTCGTGCAGGGCGTCGACCAGATTGTGCCGGTCGATGTGTATATTGCCGGGTGCCCGCCTCGGCCGGAGGCCCTGATCGACGGGCTCTTGAAGTTGCAGCAAAAAATTCAGCGCGAAAAGATTTTCGTCAAGTAACCGGCTCTTCACACCATGCAACCGCTGCTCGAACGACTCATGACCACCTTTCCCGACGCTGTCCGCGGCGTGGAAGTGGATGCCGCTCGAAACGAAGTGACGGCCCGGGTGGCTGCCGCGCGGATCGTCGACGTCGCGCGCTGGCTGCACGACACGCCGGAAGCAGCGTTCGATCACATCACCGACATTTGCTCGGTAGACTATCCGAACGATACGGAACGGTTTGAGGTCATTTATCAGCTCTTGTCGCTCCCGCATCGGCGGCGCATCAGGCTCAAAGCACGACTCACCGAAGACCGTCCGGAAATCGCCTCCGTGACCGGTATTTGGAAGGGCGCGGATTTCATGGAGCGCGAAGTCTACGACCTGATGGGGATTACCTTCATCGGGCATCCTGATCTCCGGCGCATTCTGCTGCCGGAAGACTATGGAGAAGGCCATCCGCTGCGGAAGGACTTTCCCGCTGAGGGGCGAGGCTGGCGCAGCGAGTTTCCGTTTATCCCCCGGTTGGACGAAGCGCCTGAAGAACAAACAGAGGGAGACATCCCCGAATCGGAAAAACAGGTCTATCGGGCAACCGAACAACCGAGCGGCAGCAGGCGGCGGGAAGAACTCCTGTTGAACATGGGGCCCCAGCATCCCAGCACCCATGGAGTGCTGCGAGTGGTGTTGGAGTTGGACGGCGAACGGATCGTGAAAGCCACCCCCGATCTCGGCTATCTCCATCGCGGCGTCGAAAAACTGGCGGAAGGCCTCCACTACATGCAGGTCATCCCCCATACCGACCGGCTCGACTATGTCTGCGCAATGACCAATAACTACGCCTATGTGCGTGCCGTGGAGAAACTGCTCGACATCACGGTGCCGGAGCGGGCGGAGTATATCCGCACCATCGTCGCCGAGATGCAGCGCATTATCGGCCATCTGTTCTGGCTCGGCACCCAGGCGCTGGACATCGGCGCCATGACCGTCTTCTTCTGGACGTTTCGCGAGCGCGAGATCCTTCTGGACATGTTCGAGAAATTGTGCGGCGCGCGGCTGACGCTGAACTATTACCGCATCGGCGGAGTGGACAGCGATTTCACCCCCGATTTGGTCACGCGCCTGAAGGCCTTCCTGCACACGTTTCCGGACAAGGTCAATGAATACAATCAGCTGTTGATGTCCAACCGCATCTGGGTCGGACGAACAAAAGACATCGCGGTGATCTCCGCCGAAGATGCCATTAATTTCGGCCTCACCGGCCCGACCTTGCGCGGGTCTGGTGTCGATTACGACATCCGTAAATATGAACCCTACGGCGCGTATGACAAGGTCGAATGGGAAGTGCCCGTCGGCAAGCGCGGTGACACGTACGACCGCTACTGGGTCCGCATGGAAGAAATGCGGCAAAGCGCCCGGATCATCGCCCAGTGCCTCGACCAGATGCCGGAAGGTCCGATCATGGCGGATGTGCCGCATGTGATTCCTCCGCCGAAGGCGAAGGTCATGCGCGACATGGAGAGCCTGATTCACCACTTTATTATTTTCACCCAAGGCTTCAAGCCGCCGAAGGGGGAAACCTACTGCGGCACCGAGGTCCCGAAAGGCGAGCTCGGATTTTTCCTCGTCAGCGACGGCAGCCCTCGCCCCTATCGGCTCAAGATTCGCGCCCCTTCGTTCATTCACATGGGCGCGTTCGACCATATGGCGCGCGGGTACCTGATTTCGGACATCATCACGATCTTCGGCACCTACGATATCGTGATGGGAGAATGTGATCGATGAGTCGATGAGCCGGATGCTTCCGTGCTCGCGCAACGCGCGGTCTAAGAAGACCCTCGTTGGACGCGCGCAGTGGGAAGCATCCGACTCACGCCTCACCGAGGTTGGAAACATGGAGCGAGGGAGATGCTGAAGGAAAAATATCAGGCGGAAATCGACGAGATTCTCAGCCGCTATCCGGTGAAGCGGTCGGCGCTCTTGCCGCTGCTCTACCTGGCGCAGCGCGAAGAGGGCTACGTCACCGAAACCGCCATGCAGGAAATTGCGGGCATCTTGAAGCTGACCCCGCCGCAGGTGTATGAGACGGCCACGTTTTACACGATGCTGAACCTGAAGCCGGTGGGAAAGTTTCACCTCCAGGTCTGCAAATCGTTGATGTGTGCCTTGGTGGGCTCGGATACCGTCATCGGGTGGATTGGTACGAAGCTCCGTATCAAGCCGGGTGAAACGACCCAGGACAGACTGTTCACCCTCAGTATCGTCGAATGCCTGGCCGCTTGCGGAACCGGCCCGATGATGCAGGTGAACGACGATTATTACGAGCGATTGACGGAAGAGAAGCTGGACCGCATTTTGGCTGATTTGCGGCAAACAGGCACCTCGTCGCTCAAAACCGGCCCGTTCATGTGGCCGGAACCGAGTGGGGCAAAGAGCTAATAGCCGATAGCATATGGCGTATGGTCTGGAGCAGAAGAACCATGTCCGTGCCATCAGCTATAAGCCATAAGCTATAAGCTCTGGAGTTAAGATGCCGAAGTACGAACCGATTCTGCTCAAAAACATGATGCAGCCTGGATATACCGGCTCGTTGCCCGAATATGAGCGCGCGGGTGGATACCAGGCCTTGCGAAACGTGCTGGGGAAAGTCACCCCCGCGGAAGTCACCGCCGTCGTGATGAAGTCCGGCTTGCGGGGGCGCGGCGGAGCTGGGTTCCCGACCGGGGTGAAATGGGGATTCTTGCCCAAGGACTACCAGGGGCCTCGTTACCTCTGTTGCAATGCCGACGAGAGCGAACCGGGGACATTCAAGGATCGCCAGCTGATCGAGCGTGACCCGCATCAATTGCTCGAAGGCATGTTGCTGGCCTGTTATGCCATCGGCGCAGCCAGTTCCTATATTTATATTCGCGGGGAGTTTGTCCTGGGTGCCAAGATTCTCGAAGCCGCCATCAAGGAAGCACGCGCGGCCGGCTATGTCGGCAAGAATATTCTCGGCACGGGTGTTTCGATCGATATCTGGGTCCATCGCGGCGCAGGCGCCTATATCTGCGGCGAAGAAACGGCCTTGCTGGAATCCCTGGAAGGCAAACGGGGTCTCCCACGCGTCAAGCCGCCGTTCCCGGCCACACACGGTCTCTACAATAAACCGACGGTCGTGAATAACGTCGAAACACTCGCCAACCTGCCGCATATCATGAATCGCGGCGCCGAATGGTTTGCCTCGATCGGGTCCCCGCCGAAAAGCACCGGCACGCGGGTGTTTTGCGTGAGCGGTCACGTGGCGCGGCCCGGCAACTACGAAGTTCCGATGGGCATTACCTTTCGCGAACTGATCTACGAACAGGCTGGCGGCATGCGGTCGGACAAGAAACTGAAAGCCTTTATTCCAGGCGGCGCCTCTGCGCCCTTTCTCACGCCTGATCACTTGGACGTCAAGCTGGATTTCGAATCGGTGGCGCTGGCCGGATCGATGCTGGGCTCGGGCGGCGTGACGGTCATGGAAGAGGGCACCGATATGGTGTGGGCGGCCCTGCGGCTGATGGAATTTTTCTATCATGAGTCCTGCGGCAAGTGCAGTCCCTGCCGGGAAGGCAGTTCCTGGCTCGTGCAGATCATGCGCCGGATCGTCAACAAACGCGGACGGATGGCGGACCTTGAAACCCTGACCGACCTGTGCAAAAACATCGCCGGTCGGACGGTCTGCGCCTTCGGTGACGCCGAAGTGTCTCCAATTCTGAGCACGCTCAAACATTGGCGACACGAATATGTCACCTATATCCATGCCGCAGAGGCAGCGAACTTGATACGGCCGGAACCGGCGGGAGCCAAACATTGACGTCTCTCGTGAAGCGGCCCTCATCGTTCGAGAAGATCAACAACGAGATGGGCGACGGCTTCCCGCGAGTCACGACATTTCACGTTACACGTTTTACGAATAACGGCCATTATGCCTGATCAAAAACCAGACACAGTCCGGCTCACCATCGACGGCACCACCGTTGCGGTCCCCAAAGGCACGCTCGTGATCGAAGCCGCGCGCCGCGTCGGGGTCATGATCCCGCATTTCTGCTACCACCCCAAGCTGAAGCCGGATGCGAATTGCCGCATGTGCCTGGTCGAAGTCGAAAAGATGCCGAAGCTCCAAACCGCTTGCAGCACGCCGGTTGCCGAAGGCATGGCCGTACGGACCGCCACGACCACAGTGGACGATGCGCACAAGTCGGTGCTGGAATTCATATTGGCCAACCATCCGCTCGATTGTCCGGTCTGTGACCAGGGCGGCAAGTGCGACCTGCAAGATTTCTCGCATCAATACACCCCGACCACCAGCCGGTTCACGGAAACCAAACGCATCTTCCAGAAAGAGTACTTCAGTCCGCTCATCGAAACACAAATGAACCGCTGCGTGCAGTGTTTGCGCTGTGTCCGGTATTGCGACGAAATCATGGACGTCAAAGCGCTGGCGCCTGTCGGGCGCGGAACGATGACGGAAATCAAACACTTCGGCCCGCACGAACTCGACTGCGAATTCTGCGGCGGCTGTATCCAGATCTGTCCGGTCGGCGCGATCACGAGCCGGCTGTCGATGTATGAATACCGGCCCTGGATGCTCAAGCGAGCCGATACGATCTGCACCTTCTGCGGTGACGGCTGCCGTATTACCGTGCAGACCAAAGGGAACGAACTCATTGAAGTGAATTCCTCGCACGGCGCCGGCCGGAATAACGGCGATCTCTGCGCCCGCGGTTTCTTCGGCTTTCATGCGAGCACCCACGCCGCCCGGCTCACCCATCCATTGGTCCGCCGCGACGGCGTCTTGGTGCAAGCCACCTGGGAAGACGCGCTGGAATATGTGGCCGAACAGGCCCTTCGGGTAAAGCTGGCTAACGGCGCCGATGCGTTCGGAGGCCTCATCACCTCACGCTGCACGAATGAAGACCTCTACGTGTTCCAGAAATTCATGCGCCAGGTGATCGGGACCAATCGGATCGATAGCAGCGCACGCTACGGCCACTTGAGCGGGGTGCGAGCACTGCGACGCGTGCAAGGGACTCACCGTTGGACCATCGCGTTCGAAGACATTGTGGCCGCCAACGCCTTGTTGCTGGTGGGCACCAACATCACGGAGACCAGTCCCATTACCGGGCTCAAGGTCAAGGAAGCCGTCAAGAAGCGTCAGGCGAGTTTGGTCACGATCGAGTCGCTCGAACCGGCGGTCGACACGTTGAGCAATATCGCGAACCTGGCCACGCAGCATTTCTCTACCCATCCCGAGCAGATCGGCAATCACGTCCTGGGCCTGATCAAGGCCGTCATTGACGGCAACCTGGTGGACGCTGGTCTGACAGAGCAAGCGCCGGCCTTCGTGCAACGGCTATCCGCCACTGTCCAGCAGATTTCCTGGGACTCCCTCGAAACGGCCACCGGCCACAACCGCGCCCGATGGGCGGAAAGCGCCAAACTGCTGGCTGCGGCCAAACGTGTCGTAATCCTGGTGGGAAACGGCGTGCTTCGTCACCCCGGCGGAGAAGGAACGACCACGAATCTCCTGGATCTCCTGATCCTGCTGGGGAAACTGAATCAGCCTGGTTGCGGGCTTGGACCGCTGGCCGAAGAAAACAACGATCAAGGCGCAGTCGAAATGGGCGCCGTGCCTGACTTTCTGCCTGGACCGACCCCAATCAACGATCAAGCCTCCAGGGATCGTCTCGCATCACTGTGGCGCGAGGAGCTGCCCCGTACCCCCGGCATCTCGTTGACCGAGATGCTTACCGCCGCCAATACCGGCTCTCTGAAGGCCATGTTTGTGGTGGGAGAAAATCCGGTCGGCACCTTGCCGGCTGCGGCGCAAGCCAAAGAAGCCCTCGCCAAACTGGAACTGCTGGTCTGTCAGGAATTATTTCTCACCGAAACAGCGGCGATGGCTCACGTGGTGCTCCCCGCCTGTTCCTATATGGAAAAGGATGGGACTTTCACCAATTCCGAAGGACATGTGCAAGCTGTTCGTCAGGCAATCAATCCGGTCGGCGACAGTCGCCCCGATTGGGAAATGCTGTCGGCAATTTCCGTGTTGATGGGTTCGCCCCTCGAATATGGCGATGCGCGGGAGATTCTGAAAGAAATTCGCAGCGTCATCCCCGGTTATGGCTTATTAGGACCGACGCCCGCGTCACCCAAGGTGGACCAGGCCATACTGAGCCGCTATCTCGCGGAGAGCGCCGCGACCGACATGGCAACCCGGTACGCCCTGCGCCAGGCGCCGAAATCCAATGAGAAGCCATTGACGCTGATGTTCACTCAAACCCTGTTCCACTCAGGCAAACTGTCCACCCACTCCAAGGGCCTGCTGCAACTGCAGCAGGAAGGGTTTCTGTCTCTCAATCCGGCGGATGCGGCCAGATTGGGACTGGCGGACGGCGAAAAAGTGACGGTCTCCAACGCGCGCGCCTCCATCACCACTATTGCGAAGATTCGCGAGCGTGTGCCGGCCGGCCTGGTGTGGTTTCCTGAACATTTCGACGGTGAGGCCAAAGAACTCGCTGAATGGATGATTGATCCCCAGACTCAAATCCCCTATTTTAAGCTCGCGCACGTGTCTCTGGCGAAGGTCTCGTAGGACGGGACGAGGAGTATTGCTGTTATGGAAATCGGATTACGACTGGCGGTGTCGTTAGCTCAAATCGCCGCGGTAATGGGAGTGGTGATGCTGACCGTCATGGTCCTGACCCTCGCGGAGCGGAAAGTGCTCGGCTGGATGCAGGATCGCATGGGCCCGATGGAAGTCGGCCCCTATGGCGTGCTGCAACCGATCGCAGACGGATTGAAACTCTTCTTCAAGGAAGACATTATTCCGGCCGGCGCGAACAAGTTCCTCTTCACGCTCGCGCCTATTCTCGCCTTGGTGCCGGCCCTGATCGGGTTTGCCGTGATTCCCTTCGGGCCGACCATGACCATCGAGTTGTTCGGCATGCAGGTCAAGCCGTTCGTCATCAGCGATATCAATATCGGCATCCTCTACATTCTGGCCTTTGCCTCCATCGGCGCCTACGGCATCATCCTTGGCGGCTGGTCCTCGAACAGCAAATATTCACTCCTCGGCGGGCTCCGTTCCGCCGCGCAGGTGATCAGTTATGAATTGAACGTCGGCCTCGCGATTGTGGGCGTCATCCTCCTGTCCGGCTCTTTGAGCCTCGTGAAAATCACGGAAGCGCAGGCCGGCGGGTTCTGGAACTGGTTCATCATCGCCATGCCGTTCCCGCAGATCTTCGCGTTTGTCGTCTACGTCATTTCGTCGGTGGCGGAAACGAACCGGGTGCCGTTCGACCTGCCTGAGGCCGAAAGCGAGTTGGTCGCCGGGTTTTTCACCGAATACAGCGGCATGCGCTTCGCGTTTTTCTTCATCGCGGAATACGCGAACATGATCCTGGTGTCCTGCGTGGCGGCGGCGCTGTTTTTAGGCGGCTGGAACGCCCCCTATCCCGGCACCATCCTCGAGTACATCGGCCTGGAACGCATCGCGTGGATGGAAAATGTCGTCTGGTTTGCCGCGAAGGTCTACTTCTTCCTGTTCCTGTTCTTCTGGCTGCGGGCCACATTGCCCCGCCTGCGGTATGACCAACTGATGCGGTTCGGCTGGAAGGTGATGTTGCCCATCGCCCTTGGCAACATCGTATTGACGGCCATCGCCGCCTATTTCTTCCCGCGGTAACGGAGCGAAATGAACGTCGCCACTACGGCACAACCTAAGCGGAAACCGTCGCTCGGCGATTGGCTGAAGACGCTGACCTTCTATGAACTCCTGGTGGGCATGAAGGCCACGCTCACGCACTTGCTCAACTACAAACCGATCACTTTACAATACCCGCATGAGAAGCGCCTCTTGCCCGACAACTACCGCGGCATGCTGGCCTTGCTGCGGTATGACGACGGGACGGAAAAATGCGTCGGATGCGACCTCTGCGAAGCGGCCTGCCCCTCGCGCGTGATCCGGGTTGTCAGCGGCGAGGTCCCGGGGGAACCGACGAAGCGGTATTCCAAGGAATACTACATGGATATGACGCGATGCCTCTTCTGCGGTCTCTGCGTCGACGCCTGTCCCGTGGATGCCCTGGGCATGACCCGCGAATTCGAGTGGGCCGTGTACGACAAGCGCCAACTCCATCTCAATAAACAACAGCTGCTTGCCATCGGCGATCGCGCCTATCCCGTCCGGGAAAAGCGCCTTGAGCTGCAGCATCCGAACGTGGCGTTTTTTAACGTGACGTTCAAGCATCTCCCGCAAAAGGAGAACTAGGCCATCCGCCTCGTCCTCCGTGCTGGCCCCCCACACAGAGACGAACGAGGCGAACAAGCTGCCACCGAGCAGAAAGCCAGGGCGATAGGGGGCAGGATCTCTTAGTTGATTCGGACGAGATAACGGACGCATGGATCACATTTTCTTCTTCTATTTTGCTGCGGTGATCGCCACCACTTCCGTGCTGGTGGTCGCCTTGCGAAACCCGGTCTACAGCGCGTTGTCCCTGTTGATCATGTTTTTTCATGTGGCGGGACTTTACGTCACCCTGCACGCGGAGTTCCTGGCAGCGGTGCAGATCGTCGTCTATGCCGGCGCGATCCTGGTGCTGTATCTCTTCGTGGTCATGTTACTGAGCATCAAGTCTGAAGAGCGCTATCACAACCAACTCCCCGTCGCAGGACTTCTGGGTGTGATGTTGTGCACGGAAGTCATCCTGTTACTGATTCAATCGCGGACGGCAGCCTCGGCCCCGGCAGTCTCGGCAGATCCCGTCGCAGGAGCAGGCAATACGGAAACGATCGGAGAAGCCTTGTATTCGACCTATTTGTTTCCCTTTGAAGTCGCCTCGCTGATCCTGCTGGTGGCCATGATCGGGGCGATCATTCTGGCGAAAAAAGACCTCAACGAACACGTGCAGCAATAACCGGTACTGTCATGACTGTCCCTTTATCGTATTATCTGGTCCTGAGCGGGTTTGTGTTTCTGACCGGCGTGGTGGGCGTGCTCATCCGGCGGAACATCATTGTCATTTTGCTGTCGGTCGAACTGATGCTGAACGCCACGAACATCAACTTCGTGGCCTTTTCGGAATATTTTCACAATGTCGCGGGACAGGTCTTCGTGTTCTTCGCCTTGACCGTGGCCGCGGCGGAAGTGGCCATAGGCCTGGCCATTATTATCGCCCTGCACCGGACCAATTCCTCGATCTATATCGACGATCTCAACCTGTTGAAACGATAGGCCGACCGTACCAACGATGCTGTACGCGCTGATTCCATTTCTGCCCTTGTTCTCCTTCCTGATCGTCGGCATCGGCGAACAATGGATCAAGGACCGCGCGCATCTGGTAGCAGTCCCCGCGATGGTGGGCTCGTTCCTGCTGTCGCTTATGGCCTTGCATGACGTCGCAACCGGCCAGGCCGTCCATGTGAACCTCTACACCTGGCTGACCTCAGGCAACCTGGATATTCACATCGGCATTTCCATCGATCGCCTGACTGCCGTCATGCTGATCCTGGTCACCACCGTCAGTACGCTCGTGCACATCTACACAATCGGCTACATGCACGGCGAGCCCGGGTACGCCCGCTTCTTCGCCTATATCGCCCTCTTCACCTTCTCGATGCTGATGCTGGTGATGGCCGATAATCTCCTGCAGTTGTTCGTGTTCTGGGAAGCCGTCGGCCTCTGTTCCTATCTCCTGATCGGACACTGGTATGAACGGGCCAGCGCCTGCGCCGCCGCGACAAAGGCTTTCCTCGTCAACCGCGTCGGCGACTTTGGGTTTATCCTTGGCCTCTTCCTCGTCTGGTACTCCTTCGGCTCGCTCGACTATGCCACGGTCTTTGCACAAGCAGGACAACTAGCCTCCAAGACGACGAACCTCCTCGGCCCCTTCGGCGGCACCTGGGACGTGTCGGTCATGACCATGATCTGTCTCCTGCTCTTCATCGGGGCGATCGGCAAATCGGCGCAAGTCCCCTTGCATGTCTGGCTGCCGGACGCGATGGAAGGCCCGACCCCGATTTCAGCCTTGATCCATGCCGCCACCATGGTCACGGCAGGCGTCTTCATGGTTGCACGCTTGGCCCCGCTGTATAACCTGTCGCCCACGGCCATGACGGTTGTCGCACTGGTCGGCGCGCTCACGATGATGCTGGGCGCCACCATCGCCTTGACCCAAACGGACATCAAGCGGGTGGTGGCCTATTCGACCATGAGCCAGCTGGGGTACATGGTCATGGCCTGCGGCTTGGGCGCGTACAGCGCCGGCATGTACCACCTGCTGACCCATGGTGCCTTCAAAGCGCTGCTGTTTTTGGGTTGCGGCTCGGTCATTATCGCGCTGCATCACGAACAGGACATGCGCCACATGGGCGGCCTGAAAGACAAGCTCCCCGTCACCTATTGGACTTTCCTCGTGGGCTCACTCGCGTTGGCCGGGTTCCCGCTGACCGCCGGCTTCTTCAGCAAGGATGATCTGCTGGTCTCCTCCTGGTCGGCCGGACCGTTGGGTCAGGTCCTCACCATTTGCGGATTAGTGACGGCGGGGTTGACCGCCTTCTATAGTTTCCGGCTCGTGTTCGTCACCTTCTGGGGCAAGTCTCACATCGATCCACACCATGCGGGGCATGTTCACGAGCCTTCGACCACGATGACGGCGCCGCTGATGGTGCTGGCCGTGCTGAGTATCGTCGCCGGCTACCTCGGGATCCCGGCCTTTCTGGAACCGGTTTTTCATGGCGAAGGCGGAGAGGCCCATCATGAGGGAGGCGCGGCCTTGGGCATCATGGCGCTGGCGACCCTGATGGGACTGACCGGAATCGGCGCGGCCTACTACCTGTATGTGCTGAATCCCGGCCTGCCGGATCGCCTCGCGCATCAGTGGCGGGCAGCCTACGAGCTGTCGTTGCACAAGTGGTATATCGATGAAGCCTACGACCGCTCCTTCGTCCATCCGACCCTGTCGGCCGCGCATGGGTTGTGGAAACATGTCGATGTGGCCGTGATCGACGGCGCCGTCAATGGCGTCGCCCGTGCAGTGGCCTGGGGCGGCTGGCTGATCCGGCTGACGCAGAGCGGACAGACGCAACATTACGCGCTCGGCATGACACTGGGCGCCGTGGTCATCTTGACGGTGTATTTGCTGCTGTAGTGGGAAGAGATCGTGAAACCCCTGACGACCGAAAAGTCCTATCTGCGTTTCACGTTTGATGTTGTACGTCTCACGTATCACCTACGGAGTAGAATTTCGTGACGTCGTTCCCCTGGTTGAGCCTGATCGTATTTTTTCCGCTGATCGGAGCGGTGCTCTGCTTCCTGGTCAAGGCTGAGTCGTCCCGTTGGGTCGCTCTCGGCTTCACTGTCGGCAATTTTCTCCTCTCCTTGCCGCTCTGGTGGCTGTTCGACACCTCTACCGCCAACATGCAGTTCGTGGAACGGGCGTCCTGGATCAGTTCTCCGCCGGTGAACTATAGCCTGGGCATGGATGGCATCAGCTTCCCACTGGTGCTGATGACGACCTTCCTCATGCCGTTTTGCGTCACCGTGTCCTGGACGGCCATCGAAAAACGCGTGCAGCTGTTTATGTCGATGCTCCTGATCATGGAAGCGGCGATGGTGGGCGTATTCGTGGCGCTGGATTTCGTGCTGTTCTATGTGTTCTGGGAAGTCATGTTGATTCCGATGTATCTGCTCATCGGCGTCTGGGGCGGTCCCAATCGCCTCTATGCGGCCATCAAATTCTTCCTCTACACGTTGGCGGGAAGCTTGCTCCTCCTGGTCGCCATCCTCGTGCTCTACTTCCAGGGCGGGCATACGTTCGACATCCTTGAACTCAGCCGCGGGACCTATGGCGCGTCGCTCCAGATGTGGCTGTTCCTGGCCTTCTTCGCCGCCTTCGCGGTCAAGGTGCCGATGTTTCCCTTCCATACCTGGCTGCCGGACGCGCACGTGGAAGCGCCGACCGCGGGCAGCGTCATTCTGGCCAGCGTGTTGCTGAAAATGGGGACCTACGGATTCCTCAGGTTCACTTTGCCGATGCTCCCCGATGCGACCGCGGCATTCACCAAACCGATGATCGCCCTGTCGATCGTGGCCATCATTTATGGCGCCTATATGGCCCTGGCGCAGTCAGACATCAAGAAGCTGATTGCCTACTCCAGCGTCAGTCACATGGGATTCGTCACGTTAGGCATTTTCGTCCTCAACATCCAGGGCATCGAAGGGGCGGTCATGCAGATGGTCAACCACGGGATTACCACGGGTGGACTGTTCCTCTGTGTGGGCATCGTGTATGAACGGACGCATAGCCGCCAGATTCTGGACAACACCGGACTGGCCGGCCCCATGCCCCGTTACGCTATTTTCTTGATGATTTTCGCCCTGTCCTCATTGGGACTTCCGGGCACCAACAGTTTCGTCGGCGAATTCCTCGTGTTGGCCGGGACGTTTGTCTGGAGCCAGTTTGCCACGGCCTTCGCCGCGCTGGGCGTCATTCTGGCCGCCGCCTATATGCTCTGGCTTATGCAACGGGTGGTGTTCGGCACGCCCGCCCCAGCGCATCGCGCACATCTCCTGGACCTCAATGCCAGAGAGACGGCCACGCTCGTACCCCTGATCGTGCTGGTCTTCGTGTTGGGAATTTTCCCGAACCCGCTGTTGAGCCGCATGCATGCCAGCGTCACGAATCTCTTGAACGGGCAAAAGGCTCCCGCCTATGCGACTGCGCCTCAGCGACCCTCGCTTCCGAGCACAGCGGCAACGATGGCAGCCATCGCTCCCTCATCTTCTGAACAGGCAACGGCACGATGACCTTTCCACTCCAAGACCTCCTCGCCATTCTTCCCGAACTGATCGTCATCGGCACGGCCTGCCTCATTCTGGCCCTTGACCCCATCCTGGGAACCGACAAAAAGGACGTGCTCGCCTGGTTGACGTTGGGCGCGCTCGCGATGTGCATAGGTCTGACCTCCACCCAGCTGACCGGTCGTACGTATGCCTTCAGTAATCTGGTCGTGATCGATTCGTACGGCGCCTTCTGGAAACTCCTGCTGTATATCGTCACCGGCCTCACTGTCCTCCTGTCTCTGGCCTATCTCAAAGCGGAACGACTGAGCATCGGGGAATACTACGGCTTTATTCTGTTGGCGTTGGTCGGGATGATGGTCATGGTATCCGGCGCCGACCTGCTCACCATTTATCTCGGCACCGAATTGATGTCCCTGTCGCTCTATGTCATGGCCGGGTTGAAGAGAACGGAAGCCCGCTCGCTGGAAGCCTCGGCCAAGTATTTTGTGCTGGGTGCCTTCTCCTCCGGCGTCTTGCTGTACGGGATCTCGCTGCTGTTCGGTCTGGCCGGCAGTACGCGGTTGCCCGTGATCGCCGAGGCTATCACGGCGCACGGCACCGCCAATCCGATGTTGTCCCTGGCACTGGTGTTATTGGCCGTCGGGTTCGGATTCAAGTTAGCAGTCGTGCCCTTCCATATGTGGACCCCGGACGTCTATCAAGGGGCGCCGACCTCGGTCACCGCGTTTATGGCCGTGGCCTCCAAAGCCGCCAGTTTCGGCGCCTTCCTCCGGGTGTTCGTCGAAGGCCTGGGAGGAGCGAGCGCGGACTGGTCGGTCCTGTTCACCATTATTTGCCTGGCCACCTTGGCCTTGGGCAATCTGGTCGCGATCGTCCAGACCAACATCAAACGGATGCTGGCCTACTCCAGCATCGCCCATGCTGGATACGCCCTCATCGGCGTCGTGGTGGCGGCCCGTCACAGCGGCGAAGGCCCCTCCAGCGGATTCGCCAGCGTCTTGCTGTATATCGCGGTGTATTCCTTTATGACCCTCGGGGCCTTCGCCCTGGTCGGCATGTTGCGCAAAGAAGGGCAGGAGAGCGAGAACATCGAGGATTACGCCGGACTGGCCAAACGCGAACCGCTCGCGGCGTTCTTCATGCTGGTGTTCCTGGTCTCGCTGGCCGGCATTCCTCCAACCGCGGGCTTTATCGGCAAATTCTATATCTTCATGGCCGCCGTGAACGGCGGCATGACCTGGCTGGCCGTGGTCGCAGTGCTCTTCGCCGCCATCTCCGCGTTCTACTATTTGCGGATCGTGATGGTGATGTACATGCGCGAGCCCGAGGGATCCGTGACCACTCACTCGCGGCTGGAAGCCTCCCCCGCGCTGTCCTTTGTTCTCGCATGCGCCCTTGCCGGCGTGGTTTTTCTCGGACTCTTCCCGAACGGCCTGTGGTCGCTGGCCACCCATGCGGCACCGTTACTGAAGTAGCCTCCAGGCGCCAGGGTTCAGGTCACCTGGACCAGCGCCTCGATATCCCGAGTTCGTGCCGCCGTGCCTTGCCCGGCTCTTCTCAACACTCCGAGGCGTCCATCGCTCCGCACCGATCCGGAATCGCGCGGGTCTGCATGACTGAACTCACATTTCTCTCCAACGTGTTCGACACGTTTCGACGCCGCGGCTGCCCCAGCCTGGCGGCCTCGTTGGCGTTCTACTCTATCCTCTCCCTCTTCCCGATGGTGTTCTTGTTGCTCTACGGCATCAGTTTCATCGTCAGCCAGGACGTGATCGGCTATCAGTTTCTGCTCGGCTTCCTGAAAGGATTTCTTCCCAGCATGGGCGAACGCCTCGCCAGGGACATTCGCCGGGTCGCGGAACAGGAAGAGGTGCGTTGGGCCGTGTTCCTGGCCTTCGGCTGGTTCAGCGCGCTGGTCTTCTACGAGTTGGACTATGCGATGAACACCGTGTTCGGCACGGCCGCCAAGCGGCATCCGTTGATTTCGACGCTGGTGGCCGTGGCGTTGATCTGGATGCTGGGATTTTTGACCCTCATCTCCTTCGTGGCGACCCAGGCAATCGAGCTCCTCACGGCCTACGCACCCCGTTTTCTCGGCATGAATTTGGTGGCAATCGCCGCCCATGACTTTCTGCTCAGCTACACCCTTCCGCTCCTGCTCGCGTTCGCCTCCGTCACCTGTTTGTACCGGTTTCTTCCTCACCAGCGGCCGACCTGGCGAGAGGCGACGATCGGCGGCGCGGTGTTCAGCCTACTGTGGGTCTCCGCCAAGGTACTCTTCGTCACCTATCTGGAAGACGCAGCCGTGTATACCCAACTGTATGGTTCGTTGCTTGAGGTCGTGTTGCTCTTGCTGTGGGTGTACTACTCCTCGGCGCTCGTCCTCCTGGGTGCCGTGGTGACTTACGAATGCCAATGCCGGCACCCGGCCATGCCCGATGAGTCGGCGACACTCCCCGGGTGATGACTCCGCGTTTGATCGCTCACAGGTGACGGTCGAGACCGTTTGGATGCGGGACGTTGGGAAGGGATCAGGTGGGCTAGGAAGAGGAGGCGCCCAGTCCTGTGGGATGGCGTTGCTCAATAAAATGTCCGATGGCCGCGCGTGTCACCAAGCCCAGCAACTGACCGTCCTGCACGACGACCAATCGTTCGGCCCCGACCGCCATCATCTGCTCTAACGCCCGCATAGCCGACAGATCCGGCGAGACGACCATGTCGTCGCTGGAGGGTTGCATGATATCGGCGACGCGGCGAAAGGCCCAGAGGGAATTTTTGACCGCCTGAATATCACGGACCGCCACCACTCCGAGAAGCTGACCGTCCTGCACCACCGGAAACCCTCCATAACCGTACGGCAGGAAGTATTGGTTCACCGCTTCTTCCAGCGAGAGCTCCGGAGAGAGCGCCACGACATTCCGGACCATGAGCTCGCGAACCGGCACCGATGCCAGCGAGGCGCGAATGGCTGCCTGCTTCCGGCTTCCACGCGCCGCCGTAAACAGAAAGGCCCCCAGCAGCACGATCCACCCGCCACTGCTCGCAAGGGCGCTCGACGCCGCACCCGACAGGGCTCCAAAAAGAAGCAGTGCGCCAAACAACCCGAACATGACGCCGAACAGCAGTCCGACGAGAGCAGCCTGGCTCGTGGCGCGATAATAATCCTTACTCCAGGCCCACAGTCCGGCCCGCAAGGCGCGGCCTCCGTCCAGCGGAAAGCCCGGCAGGAGATTAAACAGGCCCAGCTGCGTATTCACCATGCCGAGTAAGGTGCCCAAGGCGATCAGGCCGTGCAGAGACGACTCCGCCGGGAACGATTCCAAGACCGCCACCAGCCCGAGGGACATGCCGGCCAACACAAAACTGACCAGCGGGCCGGCGATCGCAATCAGGAATTCCGCCCGAGGATGGGGCGGTTCTTTTCGCATCTGCGCCACCCCGCCGAAGATGAAGAGCGTAATCTGCCCGATCGGGATGCGGTACCGCAGCGCCACCAAGGAATGACCGAGTTCGTGCAACAAGACCGAGGCGAACAACAACAGCGCGGCCACGCTGCCCATCGCCCAATATCGAGGCTCGGACAAGCCGGGCAACATGTCGGGCAGATACCCCGTCGCCAGCGACCAGGTCATGAAGAAAAATACGAAGAGCCAGGAGGCATGCACATGGATGGGAATGCCGAACATGCGGCCGATTTTCCAGTCTGGACCTTGCATGGTTTCACCGTAGCAGCCACTCGGATAAAGCGTCAACTATCGCGGATGCGCACCATCGGGTATACTGCGCCCATGCGCTGGAAGGACTGGTCGATCGGAATTGCCGTGATGTGCGGCTTGGCTCTCGTCATGGAGGCCTCCCCCGGATCGGCACAGGTCATCAAAACCGGACCTGCCTCTTGCCCTGCTGTGGCGCTGACTTATGACCTATGCCCCGTGCGCACCGCCTCCGGCTTCGATCGCGAATTGATCGACTACCTCATTGAACACAAGGTGCCGACCACCTTCTTCATGTCCGGCCGCTGGATGACCAAACACGACGCCGAGGTGAAGCAGCTGCTCGCCGTGCCTTTTTTCGAACTCGGCACGCACGGCGACGTGCATGCGCACCTCCCGATGCACGACGTGGAGGAGCAGCAACAGGAAATCATGGGGCCGGTGCGGCTCCTCAAGACGAAATACGGGCGGCCCGCGACGCTGTTTCGGCCCCCTTACGGGGAATATAATGAGGTGACGATGAACGCGGTGAAGGCGCTGGGGTTGCGCTTTATTCTATGGAATATTGAATCGGGGGACCCGGACCCGACACTGAGCGCGGAAGCGATCCTGACCCGTGTGCAGAAGCGACTCAAACCGGGGAGTGTCATCGTGCTGCATGCCAATGGAAAAGGGAAACATACCCGTGAAGTGACCGAGGCTCTGGCCGGACACCTGTTACCCGACAAGGGGCTCACCCCCATGACCGTATCGGATCTTCTGCGATGCAACCAATCGACAGTCGCACCCGCACCATAGTCCGTGACATGCGTGAAGAGGATCGCGATGCCGTAATCGCCATCCTGGCCGGCTCCGATCCCTGGATGCGCCTGGGGTTTACCGCTTCGGACTGGCTACGTATTTTTGCGCCGCTGCCCGCCGGCCGCGACACGTTTATTCTGGAGGCGGAAGGGACCGTGCTGGGGATTGCCATCGTGCGCCGAAAATTTCTGTTCGGCGATTATCTCGAGTTACTCGGCATCGCCCCTTCGGCGACAGGCCGTGGCTTGGGCAGCAGTCTGCTGTCCCACGTCGAATCGCTCACCTTCGCGCGAGCCCCGAACCTGTTTGCTTGCGTCTCGGACTTCAACGACGCCGCCCGTGCGTTCTACCGCAAGCAGGGTTACAAGGAAATCGGGCCCATGCCTAATTTTCTGATCCCCGGGTACGCCGAAATTCTGCTGCGAAAGACTCGCGGGCCGGCGAGGGCCACTTAAAAAAACAACTCTCAGGGCACTGCATCCTTTTGAGGAATATCACAGGCTGCTCAAAACAGTTTCCAGCAAGGCCGCAAGGAGTGCGAACCCCGAGGCGTACGCGGGCAGGGTACGTTGAGGGGTTCGGACGACTGAGAACGCCGCGGGGGACTGTTTTCAGCAGCCGACCCAGGAGCACCGAGAATGCGAGTCACAAAGCTATTACACACGCGCATGCGCGTCAGCGACATGGATCACACCATCCGCTTCTACCAGACTGTGTTGGGACTGGAGGTGCTGGAACGCAAGGTGTCTCCGCGCGGGTCACACTTGGCCTTTTTGAAAGTTCCGAACAGCGACGAACTCATCGAACTGTGCAGCTTTCCCGCGAGCGGACCGGTGACCGTGCAGGAGGATCTGGTCCATCTGGCCTTCGAAGTCGAAAACCTGGACGAGACCATCCAGAGCCTGGAATCCAACGGCATCCGGATTACCGACGGTCCCACACGCACGTCCTCCGGCAGCCGTTTTATCTTTATCGACGCGCCGGACGGGTATGAAGTGGAACTCATCGAACGCCCGCCCGGGACGGCGCTCGTGTAAGTCGCGCCGTTCGTCCTCCGTGAAACGTCGCTCGTCTTTCAACAGCGAACGAGGTGCACCCCCTCACCGGCCCTTCCGCGCCCCACTGCCTGCGCCAACCCATTGACGAATTCAAATCCGCCCAAGTATTGTTCGTTCGCTTCACGTTTCACGAGCGACCAACGACGAACAAGGAGAGTGCAGATGAAGAACGGGTTTTTTCGCGGGCACGGACTCGGCAACGACTATGTGGTCATGGACCCCAAGGAGCTCAGCTTCAGCCTGATCCCCGGCAAAATTCGCGGCATTTGCGACCGCCATTGGGGACTCGGGAGCGACGGCATCCTCGCGCTGGTCCCGTCGAAGAAGGCCGATTTCGGTCTGCGCATTTACAACCCCGACGGCAGCGAAGCCGAGAAATCCGGCAACGGACTCCGCATCTTCGCCCGCTACCTGCATGCCACCGGTAAAACGAAAAAACGCGCCTTCACGGTCGAGACAAAGGGCGGTCTCGTGTCAATCACGCTCCATGTGGATCGCCATGGAGATGCGGCGGCAGCGACAGTAGAGATGGGCCAGGCGACTTTCCAACCGGCCGCGCTTCCCTGTACCTTGTCCGTCGAGGAGTTGATCCAGGCGCCCATCGAGGCGGCAGGACGGTCGTTGCAATTTACGGGTGTCAGCGTCGGGAATCCGCACTGCGTGCTGTTCAAAGAAGCCGGTCAAGCCTGGACGCGTGACGAGCTCCTTACGCTGGGACCAGCCCTGGAAAACCATCCGCTGTTTCCCAAACGCACCAATGTTCAACTAGCCGTGCCCACCGGGCCAAAAGAAATCTTCATTCTGATCTGGGAACGCGGCGCCGGGGAAACCCAGGCCTCCGGTTCCTCCTCCTGCGCGGCAGCGAGCGCCGCCGTGAAATTGGGGCTCGTGAAGGGACCGGTCACGGTCAAGATGCCGGGGGGGACACTCAACATCCAGGTTGCGAAGGATTTCAGTCTGACCATGAAAGGACCCGTGGCGGAAGTCGCCCGAGGCAGCCTGAGCCCGTCGTTTGTGCGAACGCTTCGCTAAGAAGCAATCAGTGATCGGCCTTCAGCTTGGAAGCACTGTTGCAGAGGATTTGCCACGGCCATTAGAATTGTCTGCGACCTGGCTGCACATTCTCTTTCGCTGACGGTCGAACGCTGACTCCTCATGGCTGACTCGTACGACACCCTTCAATCCAAACTCGACCATCTGCCGGAACAGCCAGGCTGTTATCTCTTTCGGAACGCGAAGAGAGAGATCCTCTATGTCGGCAAGGCCGCCGTGCTGGCTGATCGGGTCCGCTCCTATTTTCAAAAGGGCAGCGACCAGACCCCCAAAACCAGCCTGCTCGTCAGTGAAGTCGCCGACCTCGAAACCATCGTCACCCGTTCCGAGCTGGAAGCGCTGATCCTCGAAAGCAATCTGATCAAGCGCCACCGCCCGCGCTTTAATATCGTCCTGCGCGATGACAAGCAGTATCCCTACCTTCGATTGCCGATCAAAGAATCGTTTCCACGCCTGTCCATCGTCCGGCGCGTCCAAAAAGACGGCGCGCTCTATTACGGCCCCTATACCCCGGCCGGGGCGCTGCGCGAGACGTTGAAAGTCATCCGCAAGGCGTTCCCGCTGGCCACGTGCGACATCGACATCGACGGCCGGGCCGACCGGGCCTGCATCGAATTTGAAATCAAACGCTGCATGGCGCCTTGCACCGGCAATCAGTCCCGTGAGGACTATCATGTGATCGTCAAACAAGTCCGCCAGTTTCTTGAAGGGCGGGACCGGGAGCTCCTCGACAGTCTGCGCGAGGACATGGAGTCGGCGGCGGAACGCGAGGAGTTCGAGGAAGCCGCCCGCCTGCGCGACCGCCTGTTTAGCGTCGAGCGTACACTTGAGAAACAGCGGATTACCCAAGTCACCACCACAGACCAGGATGTGATCGGCATCGCGCGGCAAGGCGCGGCAGCAGACCTTCAGCTCCTGTTCGTGCGCGGGGGTCTGCTGATCGGCCGGAAGGATTTCTTCTGGCCGCAATCCGCCGATTCTGCCGATGAAGAACTGGTTCGGTCTGCCATCGAGCAGTTTTACAACAAGGAAGGACAGCCGCCGAAAGAACTCCTGGTACCGACCGACCTCGTCGACGCTCCGCTGATTGAACAATGGCTGAGTGAGAAACGCGCCGATACCGTGCGCCTCCTCACGCCGGAGCGAGGCGCGAAACATCAACTGGTGCTGCTCGCGGAAGAAAATGCCGCCGCCGCCATTGCCGACCATCTGCGGAACGAAGCACTTGATCGGCAGGCCACGGCCGAACTCAAACGGCTGCTTCGCCTCGAAACCCTGCCTCGTCGTATCGAAGGGTTCGACATTTCCAACATCATGGGTAATCAGTCCGTCGCCTCCTTGGTCGTCTGGGAAGACGGGCAGGCGAAAAAATCCGACTACCGCAAATTCCGCATTCAGACGGTAGAAGGCGCCAACGACTTTGCCAGCATGCAAGAAGCCGTGATGCGGCGGTACGGCGCCACGGAGGATCTGGCCCGGCCGGACCTGATTGTGATCGACGGCGGCTTGGGCCAATTGAGTGCCGCCCGCGAAGGACTGAAACAGGTTGGCCAGGAGCACATTCCGATCATGGGCTTGGCGAAGGCGCGTGGCGAAAAAGACGAACGCATTTTTCTACCCGGCCGGAAAAATCCCATCCTGTTGCGGCCGACCTCACCCGCCACGCATCTGGTTCAGCGAATCCGGGATGAAGCCCACCGGTTTGCCATCACCTATCACCGGAACCTGCGGGGCAAGGCCCTCCTCTCATCCGAACTGGACCAGATCCCGGGCATCGGTAAGATCCGTCGCGCACGCCTCTTGAAACAATTCGGCAGCCTTCCGCAAATCGCGTCGGCCACTGACGAGCAACTCAAGTCGGCCGGCCTCGATGCCACCACCGTCGCCGCATTACGTAAAGCCCTCACCTCTGCCTGACGCGACACTTCCAGCCCATCCTTGATTGTATGCGGTTCGATACACCCGTATCTAAATAGGTACGGGTTTGCAGCCCGGCCCATCGACTGTCGATTTCAGGCACACACATTTTCCCCTTGCGCCACGGGGATTTCATCATTACGCTGGCGGCGCATGACTCTCTACGTATCAGGTACGTAGATTGCCTTTCCTTCCGATAGTGCTGAATGATTTCGCTGACCAGGAGGCATCCCGATGAGGATGTGGCCCATCACCGGCATATTGACCTTCGCACTTCTTTCCGCCTGCACGACCCCGCCGGAGATCAAACAGGCGCTCGCGACGAAAGACCAGGCGTACGCAGAGAATGAACAGCTCATGCAGCAGTATCGTGAGCTCGTGAGCCGGATCACCACGCGCCATCAGCTCTGGTACCGGCATGTCCAAACCCGACTCAAATTGAATTTGGCTCTGCAGTGGGCCACCACCAATCCCAGGTTGATCGAGGTACCTGATCCCGAGATGGCGCAGGATGATGCGGCACTCCTGGGGCCTGAGGTGATGGCGGTGGTCAACGACATCCGCCTAAAATCCTTGCCTGAGCGCAAAGGGCCAAATGGTCAACCAATCTTCATGGCGGGGACGGGGGACATGAGCAACCTGATCCAAAAACTCCCCGCATTGATCACCCGGGTCGAGCAGATGGTTGCCCAGGACTCCAAGAAGCCTTCCGCCCTCGATCTCTCTTCCTTCGATCGGTATCGCACGAATGTCCAAGCCCTCCGACGGATCAACGGGATGATCAAACACTACCTCGATATCGACGTCACCCTCGATCGGGGCGAAGTTCAATCCCTGGCAGAGACGCTGCAGCAGACCGGAAGGAGTTTCCGATGATCGGACGGCATGTATCCTTATTCGCCCTCCTTGGCCTCCTCCTCACGTCCTCCGGATGCCACTCGATCCACAGCGGCTCTGTCCGCGACCTCATCCAACTCGAGGGCACGAAGATCGATGCGGCTCAAACCAACATCGATACGTTTCAGAAGGAGACGGAAGAGCGGATCAAGCTGCTGGAAAAGGCACGGGCAGAATTACACCTGAGCTTCCAGTCCCTACAAACCATGGAAGCCAAACATCGCTTTGCCCTCGGTGCTTTTCGTGCGGCAACTCACAAAAAAGGTGAAGCGGCCTATGCCGCCGCCTACCTCCTGAGCCTGATTCACATGGCCGAGGCTCAGGGCCTGGAGAAAGCCGTCTGGGACCAATTCGAGGAGGACTTCTGCGGACTTCGCGACACGGCCAATGCATTGAACGATTCCTGGAAACGGACTGCCACGCTCCACGCGCAGATCCAGCGCTTTGCAAAGAAATCCGCCCTGGCTTCCGTGGATCCAGAGTTGGTGACCGCGCTCATGGACCAGGCGCCCGGCGGCTCGGAACGCATCATGGACATCCTGGACCATTCCCGCACCGTCAATGACGCGCTGGAGGAAGTAGTCGGGGCTCGCATCCTCCGCATCGGCGGATTGGATCGCGCGCAGGGGATGACCGCCGATCTCGTGGAACTGCTCGACCGCATGCAGAGGGAAGAGGGACAGTAACGGAGGACTCCATGAACCGCAGCATCGAGGGCGTGGTCACCTTTCTTCAGGACAACGACAATCTGATCAAGCAACTGATGGAGACCGCTGAGTCCGCCACCACGCAGATCGAACAATTGGCGACGCAGGTCGACCAGGCCCGCGAAGAGGCCCAGATCTTGGTGGATCAGCTGGGGACGGCTGAATTCAGCGTCGGGCGGGAAGACGACACCAAGGTGCGGCAGACCGCCCTGCTGGATGCTGTGGCGACCTTGCGGAAAAAATTCGAGATGTACAAAAACGATCCCTTGCGGCGCGGCATCTATGCAGCCGAGATCGCCAACCTCTACCTTCAGTTGGCCAATACCTTCAACAACGAGACCGTCGCCCGCATCGTGCCGTTCGAAGCCGAGGAAATCGCCACCTACAAGGATCTGCTGAATAAGGCGATCTTAGACGCCGCCACGCGCAAGCGGCGCGCGGCCACCATTAAGGCGGCCGCGCAGGTCTCCAAACTCGCTCTTGGTGTAGCCGGTAAGCTGGCCCATGTCTAACATGATGAAGCCGTACGCCAAATGGATCACACTGCCTTGGATGCTGGCGCTCTTTACTGGCTGTACGCTTGATGCCGGCTCGCGGGGGCCATTCGGTCCCGAGGATCCGGAAACCGCCATTCCTAAACAGGCGCTCCCTTCACAGGTGCCGATGAGGCATGCCCTCGCCTTTACGGCAGATGAAACCCCGGGTCGGCATCTCAAACCCACAATGGCCGGCGCGGTCGCGGAAACGGCCTTGAAACGGTCGCCGAACCCGAGTGCCATACTCAGCCCTGTCGAGATTGCGGCCTTGAGGAAAGCAGCCGAATCCGATCCGCGCGTGTCCGCATTGCTTGGTGACCGCTGGGGCTTTATTGAGGCGGATAGATCGACACCCGAGGGCAAGGTTTCCTTCGGCTGCTGTCGGGACGAAGCACGTATCGCCAGACTCACCTACTTCAGCTACAGTCGAAATGTCGCAGTCGAAGTGCGGCTGAAAGAGCAGCGAGTCATCGATGCCGCCCGCCGCGATGGGTACCTCCCGCCCGAAGGACCGCAGGATATCGAACGAGGCATCGCGTTGGCACGCGCCGACTCACGCCTCGCAGGCCACGTGCAATCCCTGCAGGGTCACGGGCTCTTGATGCAGCCCGATATCGGCTTGTTCAAGAATGATCCGGGGTATGGACACCGCACGATCTGGATCACATTTTCGCAGGGACAGGATGGTGACCCGAAGTTCTGGGCCGTCGTGGACCTGACCGACGATCGCGTCTTGGAGGCGGGCCAGGAACCGCCCCGCTAGGCGAAAGGAACCGGGATGAATCGGACAGCAATCGGCTTGGCCCTCTGGATTGGGATCCTCATGGTTCCGATAACCGGCTCAGCAGAGCCAGCCGCAGAACATCTGGAATGGGGACGTTGGGCCCTCGATTATGAAATTCGGGACAACACCGGCCTCACGCTGCGCAACGTGTCATACGGCGGCGAAATGGTCTTGGGCAAAGCCAGCATGCCGGTTGTGCGGGTCAAGTACGTGAAGGAGCGGGTCTGGTGGAATCCCTTCACCTGGTTCGGCTCACGCGCAGACAGCGGCCGCTGCGGCCCCTTCCAAGATCGACTGCGTTGGCAGGATCTGGCCCCGATCGCCAACTGTTCCGACAACAAGGTCTGCGTCGACCGTGCGACTGTGAACGGGGTCCAGTGGCTGGAGATAGGCACCTATGCCCGGATCGGTGAATACCACCTCTACCAGGCCTGGCATTTCTCCGAAGATGGCGAGATGCGTCCCATCCTTCACAGCCGCGGCCTCTCCTGCAACACCGATCATCATCATCACCCGTACTGGCGACTGGACATCGACGTGAACGGGAACGGTTTAGATCAGGTCTTCGTGCACGACCGCGGCGGTCCCGACAATGGCTGGGGAGCGGGTTGGCGAAAATATACGAACGAACGGAATGACGTGAAAAGCCCCGCTACTGAGCGTGTCTGGTTCGTGCGCGACCAGCCGACGGGACATGGCCTCTGGATCCTGCCAGGCGACGGCTACCTTCCCCTGAAAAATGACGGCGAACGGGATAAGTTTGGGGACCTCGATGTGGCCATTCGCCGAGCCAACCCGGCAGAAGATCTCCCTTGGATCTTTGGGGCCCGCGGCCAGTTGGGCTATGACGAAGACAACCAAGGCGTTCAGGAACAGGACGTGGTGGTCTGGTATGTCGCGCACCTTCCGCACATGGCCGCCCTCGGCCCGACCAAGTGGCTGACACTAGGACCGACCTTGAAAATTCAGCGATAAACGGCCCTCCTCCCCCGCCCCTTTCCTTCGGACTGAATAATTCGTACACTTTCACCCGTTGCGATTCAGACCTTAAGCACTCTATATTAAGGACTGTTTGCCCTAGATACGGCTCCTTTGGTCGCAGTACAATAATCCGTCTCATGATCATACAGCTGTCTCAACATGAACCACGGCCCACTTTCTGAACGCCTCTGGTTGTTTGTTCTCCGTGCGGCACCAGGGCGCCTTCGCCGGAAAGAATTGGCATGAATCAGCCGGCGTTTTCCGCAAAGGAGTTTCAGCGCCTCGGCGAGATTATGTACAATGCGCGCTCCGTCGACCGGAACGACGGTGTGTGGCAGCTCGTGTCGGCCGTGCAGCGCGTCGTGCCGTACGAATTTTCAGGATGCGGCGCAGTCGATCTGCTCCATGGAATCGATCCATCACTCGGACATTCCACCTACCCTCGCGAATTCTGCCAACTGTATGTAAGCCAGGGCCTCGCGGCGGATCCCGCCGTCAATCGTCTGCTGACCTCAGGTCAAACCGTCACCTCCAGCGCCGATGAACCGCTGACCAACGAGCCGAGAGACATCACGTCGCTCAAGCTCGATTTCGGCATCAAAACCTGTCTTTCGGCAGGGGTGCGTGGGGACCATGGCGCTTGCTCCTACTTTGCCTTTAGTAATTTTGACGCCAAACAGGCCGATAAGTTGCGCCTCCTCCTCGATATTCTGACGCCCCATTTTCACTTGAGTTACATGCGCTGCAAATCATCCTGGACCCCGGCTCGACCGGCCCAACCTGCGCTGGCGCTCAGTAAACGAGAAGAGGAAATTTTACGGTGGGTGGCGGCAGGTAAAACCAATTGGGAAATTTCCGTCATTCTCAACGTCAGTTTGAACACGGTGAAATTTCATCTCAAAAATATTTTCCAAAAGATCGGCGTCGAAAACCGCTGGAGCGCCATTGCCTATTGGCAAAATGGTGAACAGCATCGCATCATCCCATCCTCGGCGCCCAGCGACGATCGCCCCCCGTCCGATTCCAACCGCCCGACCTAACTCGCATCGTGCATGTCGAACCGCGCGCCGCCTAGTCCGTCACCTCCTGACAGACCGGGAACGGAGCCGTCCGCCTACCCCGATGGGTAGGTGACGCCGGACCATACCTCTCGTAAAGTCTGCCCAGAGACAGGTCACGTGCAACGTGACCTGTCAGGCATACGTACCACTGCCACTGACATGACCGGCCCGGGCCGAATGGCCCCGGGAAAACCGGAAGGAGAGGCCCTATGAAGCAGCTTGCCGCACATCCTGCAGCAATGGACGCAACCTTTACTCTGCTCGATCTCCTACAACAGCGAAAGACTCGTCGCTTCGGCCGCGGCATGACCCTGCCGGGCGGTCCGCTGCAATACACGAGTCACCATGAACCGGTCCCGCTCAGCCGCGAGGAGGAACGGTATCTCATCTATGCGGCGATCGGCCGCTCGGGGCGCAACCTCGGCGATATGCAATTTGTCGGACGTCCGGGGGGCAGCGTCGGACAAGGCAACGCGTTGATGAATTTCAACAGCCGCACGGTCCCCAGCCCCTGCTCCGCACAAACCACGCAGCTGTTTTACACCAACGATGACGGGGTCTTTTTTGTCGCCGACGCCGCCGGGCCGGACCGTCCCTGGGATCTGGACATCGTCCGACTTCAATCCTCCCGATTGGACATCCCCCGGGAAGCCCCGTTCATGCTCCCGTTCAACCAATGGTATACGAACCGGCCCGGCACCACCCTCTTCATGCCCGTGACCAACATCGCGTTGCTCTACCTGAATCTCCTGCTGATGATGTTCAGCGAGGAGACCGGCTATTTCATCGTCGATACGGACAACGGCAACGCCGGATGCGGCCTCGATGCCTTCCGGAAAAGCGCGGGCGGGCATCTGCATGACGATATGAAAGCACGCCGCATGTTCAGCTTGCGCGAACTCGATGCCGCGATTTGCGAGACCGCTATACAGGAGCAGGGCATCATCTGTGAACATATCTCCCTCATGCAGCAAGCCCTCGGGCTCGGGGGCGGAATCCAAAGCGTGGGAAGCGGCCGGCATCTCCTGGGGATGGAACCGCACATCTACCCCGGACTCGGATTCCACTTCGTCGTCCCGCCGGGCAAACCGCTGCGCGCGAACCCCGTCGGCATTCCGCAGGTGTGGGAAGGTCCCACGCCGCCGTTCGTGCCGTCGATGAAGGACGCCGTGACCAAGCTGGTCGCCAGCAAATTCGGGCCTGAGGGCACATTCAGAAAACCGCAGGAACAACCCTGGGTCCAGCCCAAAACGGCCCAGCAGGTTCCGCAGCACTCGGAACGGGCCATCGAGGCGACGATCGCGTTCACCGAATATGTCCTCGCGACGTACGGCCGCTTCCCGGCGCACGCCGACGCCTGCAAATCCATCGTGGCATGCCAGACCCATCATCTGGACGAAGACTTTTACGCCACGTTTTATCCCGACTCCGCGTTGCCCGATGCGCATCGCGAACACATGCATACGTGGCATACCCACTGACGACAAACATTTTCACGCTCTTACGAGCACTGGAGGGCATCATGGCACCACAGACCTCTCGTCGAGTCGTCATCACCGGAATGGGAGTGGTTTCTCCATTGGGTTCGACAGTCGATCTGTTCTGGCATTTATTGAGTCGGGGAGAAAGCGCCGTTCGTCCGATCACCTCGTTCGATACCTCACCGTTCCAGGCCTGCCTCGCCGCCGAGGTGCGGGATTTCGATCCGGAGGATTTCCTGCATCGCAAGCAAGCGCGCCGCATGGGCCGGGCCACCCAATTTGCCGTGGCCTCCGCGATGATGGCGACGCGCGATTCAGGCATCGATCTGGACCAGGAAGACCGCGGGTCCATCGGCATCAGCATCGGCACCTCCATCGGCGGCATGAAAGAAGCCTTTGAATTTCATGACGCGGCCAAAATCACGGCCTATGAACGGGTCAACCCCTTCACCATGGGCATGACCTTTCCCAATGCCATCTCGTCGGAAGTCGCGATCGTCCTGGGCCTGCACGGTCCTTGCGAAACCTACTCCATCGGTTGTTCGTCTACGGCCAATGCGATCGGGCGTGCGTATGAATGGATCAAATCGGGCCAGGCCTCGTTGGTCGTGGCAGGCGGAACGGAAGCGCCACTACACCCGAGCGTGTATGCGGCCATGAACGCCGGACGGGCGCTGGCGCCGGATGAACGGGGTGCGATCAGAGATCTCCCCCGGCCGTTTGACAAGACCCGTTGCGGGATGGTGCTCGGCGAAGGCGCCGGGGCCTTCATTCTGGAAGAGTACGAACATGCCCGCGCGCGCGGCGCCAGAATGTATGCCGAACTGGAAGGCTGGGGCTTCACCTGCGACGCCCATTCGATGGTGAAGGCGGCGGCCACGGGGCAGGAGCAGCAACGAGCCGCCCGATTGGCACTGTCAACCGCCCACTGGTTCCCGGAGGAGGTCGACTATGTGAACGCCTGCGGGCTCGGTACCATGGAACTGGATGCGCTGGAAACCCACACCGTGAAGCAGGTGCTGGGGCCTCACGCGTATCGTGTCCCCGTCAGTTCATTCAAAGCATCGCTGGGACATGCCTTCGCCGCCAGCGGCGCCTTCCAGCTCATCGGCACGGCCAAGGCGATGGAACATCAATTCATTCCGCCGACCTTGAATCTGACGACGCCGGACCCGTCCTGCGATCTGGACTATGTCTCCGGTGAAGGACGGGTCGCGCATATCGATCGGGCCCTGATCAATAGTTTTGGATTCGGCGGCAAAAACATCGTGTTGGCCCTGTCTCGCATAGATACCGGGGTCGCCACGGCCAGCCCGATGGCTACGACCGCGGGATATGGGCTGCACCATTTGGCAGGAGTATCATAGGCCCACACGATGAGGGACGGCAGACACATGCCAACACGCATCGCACAGGCGACGGTCACGGCAGCCCGGTCTGTTTCACGCCGGGCTGCACAATACCGCGTCAGCCGCTTCCCTCTGTCACTGCCAGCAGGGTGGACACCGACCGCTCTGCGCCTTTCCAGAGTCGACTCAGGAGAACTCGCCATGGGCGCAGGCATCAACAGGAATAACCAGGCATCCATCCACATTTAGGTGAGAGAAGCATATGAACGAGACAGCCTTTACACCAACACGTGTGTTTGTCATCAACCCGCAGGAATTGGTTCGAGTCGGCATGCGGACGCTGCTGAATTCCTTCCCGGACTTTACCGTGGTCGGAGAAGCCTCCACGCAAGCCGAGGCGCTTCCGCTCGTCCTCCAATACAAGCCCGATATTGTCATCGTCTATTTACGGGTGCAGGACGGCGCCGGGATTGAAACGGCCCGGGAAATCATGACGCACCTTCCGGAAACCAGGCTCCTGTTCCTCGCCGACACCCTCAACGACACGATTCTCCTGTCGGCCGTGTCCACCGGCGCGCACGGGTATATCTTGCAAGACGCCGGAGCCGAGACGCTCATCCATGCGTTGCGCAGCATCATCAAAGGCCAGGCCTACCTGGACCCGGGTGTCACTCGTCACACCTTCGCCTATCTCCGCAAAGTCGCCGATCGGGAACCTGAGCGAGGCCGGCACCTGCTGTCGCCGCAGGAACGGCGGCTCCTCCCCCTCATTGCACAGGGCAAAACCAATAAGGAAATTGCCGCCGAACTGGGGCTCAGCGACAAAACCGTCAAGAATTACTTGGCTAATGTCTATTCCAAACTTCACCTCACCAGGAGGTCTCAAGCCGCCGCCTTTTACCTGAAAACCATTCCCTGACGAGGGCCTGGCCTGACCGCGACAGGTGCGTAGCTCAAGTTCCCCCGCGCGAGCGCCGACAGAGTACCGACGGACTCTCTCGCCTCTGCGAGATCACCTGACGCATGCACCATTTACGATCGTTCCAACTCCGTGACATGACTGCCTGCGGAGCGGCCCTCCGGCAATTGGGCGCCGGGGCCCAGACCTTCGACGAAGCTGCCGACCGGCTCGTTCGCCATCTCTATACATCCCTGACCATGCCTCAGACCGGAGAGCCGGCCTGCGCGTTGATCCGGCTGTTTAAGACCAGCCGCTACGAGCTGTTGCCCCCGGATCTCAAGGCCCTGGTGGATCAACGACTGGGCGAAACCCCGAGCGCTCCATCCATCACCTGCCTGACCCTGTCGGCCAGCGCCGGCATGGTCCCCGGCTGGAATGACCCCACATTGTCCAGCCGCTTCCGCGTCATTCCCCTCGGCACCTCCGCTGACCTGGACAAGCTCCCGATGTTCAGCCAACTGTTCCGCCAGTTAGGCGTCGAATTGCCTCATCTCGTCGGGCCGGAGCAGAGCCTGCTCACGGATCCGGGCGAACATGGCTTCAACATCTTTCACGTGCCTGAGGCAGTGGGAAGCCCCTATGTGCCGGCGCAAGAGGGATTCGTCCAGAAATTCGGGATTCAATCCGTCCTGGGATTCGGGGCGCCGCTGCCCGATGGCCAAGTCTTCTCGATCATTCTGTTCAGCCGGGACGTCATCCCCGCAAGCACCGCAGCGCTCTTCAAACCGCTGGCGCTCTGCGCGCAGACGGCGCTGGCCCCGTATGCGGCACACGTGCGCCCTCTTCCCAACTCCCCGGTCACGTCGGGCAACGAGCCGCCTCGAAACGGATCGGGGTCGAGAGAGTATTTGGAATCGCGCATCGTGCAACTTGAACGACTGCTCACCGTGCATGAACAGACGGTGGCCGCCCAGGCGGAACGAATGGATCTCGTCGTGCGTGGCGCGGAAGCCGGCACCTGGGACTGGCACATCGGCACGGGGCAGGTGACCTTCAACGACCGCTGGGCGACCATGCTCGGCTACCAGCGTGAAGAGATCGAACCACACGTTCGCACCTGGGAACACCTCGTCCATCCGGATGATCTGCCCGCTGTGATGGAGTCGGTATCGGCCCATCTTCGCGGCGAAACGCCCCTCTATGCCAGCGAGCATCGCCTGCGGACGAAGTCCGGCACCTGGTGCTGGGTCTTTGACAGCGGGCGCGTGGTCGAGCGGGATGCCACAGGCCATCCGGTACGCGCGGCCGGCATCCATCTCGACATTTCCGCGCGCAAGGAACTGGAGGCAGCCCAGGCTCTCGCCCAGCGGGATCTCCAGGCGAAACAGCAGGCGCTGGATGAGGCGCAAACACTCGCCCATCTCGGTTTCTGGGAATGGGATATTGCTAGGGGCGAAGAGCGCTGGTCGGACGAGCAATGCCGGATATTCGGATTCGATCCCGGCGCCATCAAGCCGACGTATGCCATCTTCCTCGCAGCCTTGCACCCGGATGATAGGGCGCGTGTCCAGCAGGCGGTGGATGGGGCCATCAATTACGATTTCCCCTATAACATCGACTGCCGGATTCTCCGCCCGAGCGGCGAAGTGCGCCACATCAACTGCCACGGAATCGTCCGTCGCAAACCTGACGGCTCCCCCATCTCCATGACCGGAAGCGTGCAAGACATCACCGCGCACAAACGAGCCGAAGCGGCGTGGCAGGAGAGCGAAACGCGCATGCGCTCGATTTTTGAGAGCGCAATTGAAGGCATTGTCGTCATCGATGAAAAAGGGCGAATCGAGAGCGCGAATGCGGCCCTGTTGCACCTGCTGGGCTATGAACCGCACGAATTGATCGGGCAGAACATTTCAATGCTTATGCCCCAGCCCTATCGCGACAACCACCCGCATTATCTGGCCAATTATCTGGTCACCGGCAAACGGATGATCATCGGCAGCGGACGCGATGTGCTCGGCCTGCGAAAAGACGGCACCCTGCTCGATATCCATCTGTCCGTCAGCGAGATGCAAATCGGCACGTCCAAAAAATATACGGGCATGATTCGTGATATTTCCGAGCGGAAGCGGATGGAAGAAACCCTCCGCGAAAGTGAGGAGCGGTTCCGGCAATTGGCGGAATCGATCGATGCCGTCTTCTGGCTCACCACTCCGGACAAAAGCCAGGTGCTCTACGTCAGTCCGGCCTTCGAAACCATTTGGGAATGTCCCCGCGAAATTCTGAAGATTAATCCGCTCTTCTGGCTCGAACACATCCACCCGGATGATCAACAGCGCGTGTCCATCGCGGCGGCCTGTCAGGCGCACCTGCCCTATGACGAGGAGTATCGCATCATCACGGCCACGGGACGTGAACGCTGGATCAGAGATCGCAGCTTCGCCATTACAGACGGTGCGGGGAAGATCTATCGGATCGCGGGAATCGCCCAGGACATCACCGAAGCTAAGGAGCTGGAGGCGCAACTCCGCGCCAGCGAGCAACGGCACCGCGCCCTGGTGGAACTGTCCCCCCATGCCATTTTCGTCAACTACAACAACACGATTGTGTTTGCCAATCAGGCCTGCCTGAAACTCTTCGGGGCCATCGGTCCCTCGCAGCTTCTCGGCAAACCCATGATGGATTTCGTCCACCCCGATTCCCGCGCCAAGGCGCAGCAGCGGATTGCCCTCATCCAATCGACCAATGGACGCGTCCCACCGACAGAGGAACGTTTCATGGGACTCGATGGCTCCCCCATAGACGTGGAGGTGGTCGCCGCCGCCATCAGGTTTGAAGGGAATCCGGCGATTCAAGTCATCTTGACCGATATTCGCGCGAGCAAGGAGCTCGAACGCGCCTTGCTCGCGACCAACCTGCAGCTGGAAACCA
Source organism: Nitrospira sp. (assembly GCA_020853775.1). GTDB lineage: Bacteria > Nitrospirota > Nitrospiria > Nitrospirales > Nitrospiraceae > Nitrospira_A. The sequence goes on along the minus strand of JADYYH010000062.1, from coordinate 25,495 downwards.
TCCTGGCCAGCGCCACGAAAGTATCCATCATCGCCATCAACACCGAAGGGACGATAACGACCTTCAATGCCGGCGCGGAAGCCATGCTCGGCTACACTGCCGAAGAGATGATCGGGCAACCGATGCTCGCGACTCTGCACCTGCAGAAAGAAATCGACACGCATACCCGGGATATGAGCGAGCTCTACGCCGCACCCATCCACGAGTTGGAGGCGTTGACCCAACAGGCTCGACTGGGCGGCTTCGACGAACAGGAATGGACCTACCGGCGAAAAGATGGGCGCTGCCTCACCGTTCTGGTCACGATTACCGCCCTCAAAAATAACGACGGCCTCGTGACCGGCTTCCTGGCGATCGGCAAAGACATCACCCAACGGAAGGCCGCGGAAGCCGCCCTGACAGATGCGGCCCGTGAACTCGTGCGGAAAAACGTCGAGCTGGAACAGGCCAGAGACGCCGCGTTGCAAGCCGCCCAGCTCAAAGCCGATTTCCTTGCCACCATGAGTCATGAAATCCGAACCCCGATGAATGCGATCATCGGGATGACGGGCCTGTTGCTGGATACCGCGCTCACCGAGGAACAGCATGACTTCGCCGACACCGTCCGCCGTTCCAGCGACGCCCTGCTGGCGATCGTCAACGACATTCTCGACTTCTCGAAGATCGAGGCCGGCAAACTCCACTTCGAACGGGTCGCGTTTGATCTTCGCATGGCGGTCGATGACACAATTGAGCTGATGGCCGAACAAGCCCAGAGCAAGGGCCTCGAATTGATTGTCCTGGTCGATGCCGCCGTTCCCGCCGGCGTTCAGGGCGATCCGGGCCGGCTGCGACAAATCCTCCTCAACCTCGTAAACAACGCCATCAAGTTCACGACTACGGGGGAAGTCTTTGTCCACGTCACTCGAGACATAGGAAACAGCCCGAACCATCTGCGCTTCGCCATCACCGATACAGGCATCGGCATTTCGGATGAGGCGCAGAAAAAATTGTTCCAGGCCTTCGTCCAAGTCGACAGTTCCACCACCCGCCGCTTTGGAGGGACGGGTCTCGGACTCGCCATTTGCCAACGTCTCGTCCAACAAATGCAGGGACGTATCGGCATCGAAAGCCGGCCCGGAGAAGGAAGCACCTTCTGGTTCACCGTCCAACTTCCCGAAGCCGCTCTCAGCGCTGCGCCTTCGACGCTGTCATGGGAGCGACTCCGCGGGCGGCGCATCCTCATCGTGGATCCCAACAACCGGGTCCGACAGGTCGTGCAGCAAGATCTGGCGGCCAAAGGCCTACTCTGCAGCGGCGCCAGAAACGCAGGGGAAGCCGTGGATCTGGCGCAGGCGGCCGCCGCCATGCAGAAGCCCTTCGATCTCGCGTTGATCGAGTTGCACCTGCCAGACAAAGACGGATTTGAAACGGCCCGGTTACTGAAAGAGCATTCCGCCACCAGTGCCATGCGGCTGGTGATTCTGACCACGGTCGGCCGGCGCGGAGATGGTCACACCGCGCGGGCGCTCGGCATCAGCGCCTATCTCACCAAGCCGTTGCGGCAAACGCAGTTGCTCGACTGTTTCTGGCAGGCGCTGGATGGCGCTCAGGCCAACGCCGCACCGGACGCGTCGGCCACCGGCACACCGCCACTGATTACCCGTCATACGTTAGGCCAGTCCTCGACGGCTACCACCACTCGATTACTCCTCGCGGAGGACAATCCCGTGAACCAGAAGGTGGCTTGCAAGATGCTGGAGAAACTCGGCTACCGCGTCGACGTGGCCGGTAACGGCCAGGAAGCCGTGGCGGCCCACGAGCGCATGCGCTACCCGCTGATTTTCATGGATTGCCAAATGCCCGAAGTCGATGGGTTCGAAGCGACCGCGCTGATCCGAAAAATGGAAGGCACATCCGCCCATACCCCCATCGTCGCGATGACGGCCAATGCCATGCAGGGAGACCGCGAACGCTGTCTGACGGCTGGAATGGACGACTATGTCGCCAAACCGGTCCGGCCAAAAGACCTTCAAACCGTCCTGGAGACCTGGCTCGGCAATCACGCAGATAAAACCGGCACGACCGGATAAAAGGAAGCACGATCATGTCTGTCCATCCTCTTCGCCTCAGACATCGGCACGAACCGTTGCTGGACCCCAGCATCCTGCATGTCTTGCCGGCCAATATCGCCGTGCTCGCCGCCGACGGAACGATCCTCGCCGTCAATGAAGCCTGGGAGCGGTTCGGGGCCGCCAACGGCCTGACCGCGGAAGCCTACGGAGTCGGCCTCAATTACCTGCGCGTGTGCGACAGCGCCGGAACCAACCGGGATGCGATGCAAGTGGCGGAGGGCATCCGGCACATTCTCGACGGCACCATTCGCGCCTTCTCCTACGAATACGAAAGCTCCAGCCCGTATCTCCGCCGCTGGTTCCGCGTCATCGTCACCCCCATGCAAGGGCACGGGCGGTACGGTGCGGTCGTCATGCACATCAACGTCTCGGACCTGAAGCAGGCTGAATCCGCCATGCTTCAGAGCGAGGCGAGGCTACGCGCGATCGTCGATACGGCGGTGGACGGCATCGTCGTAATCAACGAGCGGGGGATCATCGAATCCGTGAATCCGGCCGTCACACGCATCTTCGGGTACCGCCCCGAACAACTCTTGGGCCAAAACGTCAAGATGCTCATGCCCGACCCCTACCATTCCGAGCATGACCAATACCTGCTCAATTACCTGTCGACGGGCCAGAAGAAGGTCATCGGCGTCGGCCGCGAAGTGCTGGGCCTGCGCAGTGACAACACCATCTTCCCGCTCGAATTGGCCGTGAGCGAAATGCTCGTCGACGGCACCAGGAAATTCACCGGCATCGTCCGCGATGTGACCGCTCGCAAGCAGGCCGAGGCGCAGTTTCAGCAGGTCGTGGAATCCGCCCCGAACGGTATGTTGATGATCAACCCGCAAGGCACGATCACGATGGTGAACAAACAGGTCGAAGCCATGTTCGGGTACACGCGGGACGAAATGCTGGGGCAGCCAGTCGAAATGTTGATTCCCGAACGCTTTCGTCCCGACCATCCGACTCATCGTACCGGCTATTTCGCCGCACCGACGTCGCGGGTCATGGGGGCCGGGCGGGAATTGTTCGGCCTGCACAAGAACGGCACCGAGTTTCCCGTCGAGCTGGGCCTCAATCCGATCGACACCCCGACCGGCAAACTCGCCCTGGCCTCGATTGTCGACATTACCCTGCGCAAACGTGCGAATACCGCCCTCTCTCAGGCGTCGCAGGATCTCGAATGGAAAAACTGGGAACTGTCCGAGGCCCGCGATCAGGCGGTGCAGGCCGGTCAGGCGAAGGCCGACTTCCTGGCCACGATGAGCCACGAAATCCGTACCCCCATGAACGGGGTCATCGGCATGACGACCCTCTTGCTCGACACCGAGTTGAATCTGGAACAACGGGGGTATCTCGAGACGCTGAAGCATTCCGGCGAATCGCTGCTCCGCATCATCAACGATATTTTGGACTACTCCAAAATCGAGGCGGGCAAATTCTCCATTGAACAGATTCCCTTCGACCTCCGCATGACCATCGAAGATACCTTGGATCTCCTGGCCCCCACCGCCCAAGCGCGGCAGCTGGAACTCGTCGGGCTCATCGATGCCCAGACTCCCCGCACCGTCCTCGGCGATCCGGGACGGATTCGACAAATTGTCACCAATCTGGTCGGCAATGCCATCAAGTTTACCGAAAAGGGCGAAGTCCTGGTCCAGGTCCTGCGGTCGGACGAACACTCCGGCTCCGTCACCCTACGCTTCGAGATCATCGATACCGGCATCGGCCTCACCCCGGAAGCCCAAGCGAAAATGTTCCAGGCCTTTACGCAAGCCGACAGTTCGACAGCCCGGAAATACGGCGGGACCGGACTCGGTCTTTCCATCTGTAAACGCTTGGTGGAACTGATGGGCGGGAGTATCGAGCTGCAGTCGATGCCCGGCATGGGGACCTGCATCTCGTTCATGGTGAAGCTCGCCACGCTAAAGGAGGGCGAGGCCCCCGTCGCCCCGCCCTTGTCCGTGAAGACTCTCAGCGGGTATCGAGTCTGCCTGGTGGACGATAATGCCACCAATCGGAGTTTGCTCCAGTACCATGTCTCCGCCTGGAACATGCAGCACAAAAGTGCCGTGGACGGGCCGTCGGCATTGGCCCTCATACAGCGTGCCGCCGAGGAGGGCACGCCCTTCGACATCGCCATCGTCGATGTGCACATGCCGGAGATGAGCGGCCTTGAACTGTGCCGCTTGATTAAAGACGATCCCGCAATCTCCAAGACCCACGTCATCCTGCTCACGGCCTCGGGACAACGTGGCGACAGCATACTGGCGAAAGAGGTGGGCGCGACCGCCTACCTCACCAAACCCATCCGCGAACGCCATCTGGCAGACTGCCTTCGTCTCGCCCTCGGACGCGAGGGCGGCGAGGAGGACAAGGAGCCGCTGATTACGCGGCACAGCCTGTCCGAAGCAACAGCCCATACCATCCAGCGTGTGCTGGTGGTGGACGACAACCCCATCAATCAGCGCGTGGCCGTGAAGATGCTGGAAAAGCTCGGGTGTCGGGTAGACCTCGCAGGAACCGGCATGGAGGCGTTGGCCGCCATCTGCCGGCATCCCTACCCGCTGGTGTTCATGGACTGCCAAATGCCGGAACTCGACGGATTCGAAACCACCCGGTTGATTCGCTCCCAGGAGCCACCGGGCGCGCATCTTCCCATCATCGCCATGACCGCCAATGCGATGGCTGGTGACCGCGAAGCCTGCCTCTCGGCCGGCATGGACGACTTCATCAGCAAACCGATCATTGTCGAGGAGCTGCGCGCGAAGGTCGCGCACTGGCTGCCCGATGCCAAACCCCAAGACCTGAAGTCCTCCACCGGCCATGACGCGCCTGCAGACACCTAGTCGGCGGAGATCGTTTCCCTCCCGATCGCACGCGAGCACGGGCCCTCGGCCCGGCTCGCCGATCTCGTTCTCCCCCTGCACGCCGCAATCGAGCTCCTGATTGACAGAACCCCCCGCGCCCACTAGGATACGCCCTCAACAAGGAGGGGCCGTACACGCGTGAGTCATCCGTCTCCATCTCAGACCCCGTCCGCACCGTCTACCGCAGCCCATCGCATCGAGCAGCTCTTCGAAATCCTGATCTTCGGCAGCCGATGGATTCAAGCCCCGCTCTATGCTGGACTGATTGTCGCCGAACTCCTCTATGCCGCCAAGTTCCTGACGGAGTTGTGGCACATGATCGTCCATTTCCGCGAGGAGAGTGAAACCCTGTTCATGCTGGGGGTGCTGTCACTGATCGACGTCACCATGGTCGCCAACCTCTTGACCATGGTCATCATCGGCGGCTACGCCACCTTCGTCAGTAAACTCGACCTGGAGACCCACCCTGACCGCCCGGAATGGCTCACCCATGTGGACCCCGGCACCATCAAGATCAAGCTGGCTGCGTCGTTGGTCGGTATTTCCAGCATTCACCTCCTCAAGGCCTTTGTGGACGTGACCAACGAAAACCCCGAACACATCAAGTGGAAGATTTTCATTCACATGACCTTCCTCGGTTCGGCCATCTTTCTGGCCTATACCGACAAGCTGATGCAGCGGGACCGGAAACACTGACGGCACCGCGGTAAGGACCGGGCCGGGTTCCGTTCCATCGTATCGGTTGAGATACGGGTGGTATCTATTCCGATAAGCGCTCGCCCAGGTCGGCAGACACCGTCTCTCCGCTCGTTCGGTTTTCCCTCGCCATTGACGGCACTGTCCTGTTGCCTCGCATGACCACACGCTGCGCCGCCGCCGGGGCATGTGCCTTGCCTTTCCTCAGCCTGAACGGGCTCGTGCCGGCATCTCTGGGCCGATCGTCGATCACCGCCATGGAGTCCCGATGACTACTCCCGCTCCGCAGAAAGATACCTATCTGACACTCGCCCACATTCTGGGAGAGGAAACGGAACTGCTGCATGGCCCCTTCTCTGAAGACCATCCCCTCAAGATCCTCCAAGCAACCACGCCCACCGAAGGGTCGGACAAGCGGTATCTCGACGAACTCCACCGCCACATTCACGCGTGCCATCCGAAGCGCGCAGGCCTGTGCCTGTCCGGTGGCGGCATCCGGAGCGCCACCTTCAGCCTGGGCGTCCTGCAATCCCTGGCGCGCCTGCAGTTATTGGACAAATTCGACTACCTGTCTACCGTGTCCGGCGGCGGATATATCGGCAGCTGGCTCACCGCCTGGATCCATCGCCATCCGCGCGGCTTGACAGGCGTCATCGAGGATCTGAACAGAACATCGAAAGCCAGGTCGGATGACGCGTCGCTGCCGGTCCGCTGGCTCCGGAACTACAGCAACTATCTGAGCCCGCACCTGGGGTTCTTCTCCGCCGACTCCTGGACGTTACTCGGCATCTATTTGCGGAACCTCCATCTGAACTGGATGGTCCTGCTGCCCTTGTTGATGATGCCGCTGCTCGCTCCGCGCTGGATCATCGCCCTCGCCCAGCTCAATGGCACAGAGACCTCATCGCCGCCCATATCCGCCTCCTCGCTCCTGGTCATAGGAATCGGCCTCGCCGTCATGGCGTTGATCTACCTCCACCTTTGCCGTCCCACGCTCCGGGAGTACCGTCGCGACACCTGGCGGCAGACACTCGAAAGCCAGCGCTGGTTTCTGATCGCCTGCCTCTGTCCATTGATCATCTCAGTCGTCTGCCTCACCACCGCCTGGGCCTGGTTTCGTAACGGCGGCGGCACACCCGATCAATTCACCGTGAGTCATGCCATCCTCGGCGGCGCCTTGATTCATACGGGCAGCTGGCTCTTTTCCGCCGTCGCGCTCACACGATTCAAGACCTTCACCCGGTGGCTTTTCTGGGAAACCCTGGCCGTCGCGGCGACCGGGGCATTGGGCGGATGGCTGCTCCGGACCTCGCTCATCAACACCTTCGGCCTGGCCAGCATTGCCTCTCACACGGAATGGTTTGCCACACTGGCGGTACCCGGCGCCCTGACGATCTTTCTGCTCACCGCGACCATTTTTATCGGCCTCGCCAGCCGGTTCACCGAAGAACAGGACCGCGAGTGGTGGGGCCGCACCGGTTCCTGGGTGCTGATCGTCATGGTCATGTGGACGGGCCTCTGCGCCATCGTCATTTTCGGGCCCGGTCTGATCCATTGGATGACGCCAAAAGTCGCCGCCTCGGTCGGCGGCCTCTCCGGGCTCCTGACGCTGGTACTCGGCTTCAGTTCCAAAACGACGGCGCAAGAACAGGAAGAACGATCGCAGATGACGATCATGTCGGATGTGGCCGTCAAAGCCGCCGCGCCGATCTTCATGCTCTGCGTCTTCATTGCGCTCTCATTGGGCACCAGTTGGCAATTGGACCTCCTCGCTCACCAGTATGGGACACACCTCAGCGATCTCACGGATCCGCAGGCGCTTGCAGACACCGGCTGGCCGGATCCTTGGGGCCACGAACAGGTGCTCCACCACACCCCGATCTGGCTATTGTTCCGGTTCACGGTGACGGTGGCCCTGCTGGGATTACTGATGTCCGGGCTGATCAACATCAATCGCTTCTCCCTGCACGCGATGTACCGCAACCGGCTCATCAGGGCCTATCTCGGAGCCTCCCGCCGGCAGCCTGAGCGCGAACGGACCTTTAACCCCTTCACCGGGTTCGACAATCTGGATAACCCCGCCATGGGCGATGTGCGATTTGACGACGTGCGTCTGGCGCGCTGGATGTTCGAGAAGCAATTCGCGCCGGATACGTGCGCGGTACTGGACGCGTTCCATGCGCGCCCCTCGTCGTCACCGACCGAGCTGGATGCGCTCATCGCGCGGCTTTCGCAAGAATTGTCCGATGCCGTGGCTCACAACCGGCTCGGACCTGTTGCCGATACGTTACGCCTCGGGCCGGCCTGTCGCACGAAGATGGCCGCCCTGGAGCAGCCGGATACCGCCGCAGGCCGAGAGGCTGCGACCTGGTTCACCAGGCTGTTTGTGAACCGGTTGCATCGGCAGGCGGCACGCCCGTTCCATCTCATCAACATTGCCCTGAACCTGGTGAAAGGGGACAACCTCGCCTGGCAACAACGCAAGGCCCAATCCTTCACCATTAGCGCCCTCCATAGCGGGAGCTGGAATTTAGGCTATCGCCGCTCCGAAGAATATGGCGCGAACCGGTATCTGGATCAGGGGCTTTCGCTGGGCACCGCGTTGGCCATCTCCGGCGCCGCGGCCAGTCCCAACATGGGGTACCATTCATCATCCGCGGTGACGTTCCTGCTGGCGCTGTTCAACATCCGTTTAGGCTGGTGGCTCGGCAATCCGGGGCGCGCCGGCGCAGACACCTATCGGCGTGCGTCGCCCTCAGTATCCATCCAGCCTCTGCTGGCAGAGACCTTCGGCCTCACCGACTCCTGCCACCCCTATGTCTATCTTTCGGACGGCGGGCATTTCGAGAATCTCGGCTTGTATGAAATGGTGCTGCGCCGCTGTCATTGTATTCTCGTGGTGGACGCCGGGTGCGACCCTCGTTTGACGTTCGAGGATCTGGGCAATGCCATCCGCAAGATCAGAATCGACCTTGGGATCGACATCGAACTGAATCTGGACCAGATCAAGCGGGCGGAGGGCGCGAAGACGAGCAATCGGCACCATGCCATCGGCACCATTCGCTACGACAAAGTCGATGACAACGCCACGGCCGGCACGTTGCTCTATCTGAAGCCGTCGCTGACCGGCAATGAGCCGTCTGACGTACAGGATTATGCGGCCCGCCATTCCGCCTTTCCCCACGAACCGACTTCCGATCAGTTCTTCGATGAGGCCCAATTCGAATCCTATCGCCGCCTGGGTGAACATGTGGCGCAAGAAGTGCTCCGCCCGGCGCTGCATCGCACGGAGCAGGACTTTTCACGCCTCTGTCATGCGCTGCGTTCGCACTGGGTGACGACCCCGCCGGGAATGCAGGAGTCTTTCCTCGGCGAAACGGACGATCTGAAAGACCTGGAGCGGCTCTTGCGGGACGATCCGGACCTGCTGCGTTACGACCTGGAAATCTATCCGGAGCTCTGTTCCGTCTTCGGCCTGGATCCCGGCAGCATCGCCCTCAATCCTCGCGCCGCGCTGCATACCTGCAACCTGCAAATCCAACTCATGGAGCAGGTCTATCTCGCAGTGAAGCTGGAAGAGTTCCACGGCCATGCGCTCAATCGCGGATGGATGAACCTGTTTCGGCGCTGGACCTCCTCGGCGACGTTCCGGATGTTCTGGCCCACCGTGTGCAGCATGTACAGCCACCCCTTCGTTCGATTTGCGGGCCAGCATTTCACTCTCTCGATCGACCAGGTCGCGGTGCTGCAACCGTTGGAACAGCCCGGCGACCTCACCTCCTTGTTCCGGGAGTTGTTGATCGAATGGGCGTCGGTGCCCGACTATGCGGAGACGTTCATGAACGCGCTGAAGCGACCGTTACCGCTGGCGGAGGTCACCGACGGCCCGCCACCGCCGCTGGCGGCCTGGCAGATGCGTTTGCCGGCCATCGACTCCGAGACTGGACCGGTCGGCTCCGGTGAAATTCTGGCGGTCGTCGCCGCGACGCGACTCTCGGTGACCGGACACCGGCTCGCCTTATATGGCTGGGTTCGTCCCGCCTACCGGGGGTTGGGCCTGGGGCATCGTCTGTTCGGCAAGGCGATTGACGAACTGATGGAGGCCTATGCCGGCCATAAGCTGATTGTCGATTTAGGCCCGGACAACGCAGCCTGGGCCGGCACATCGATGCGCAACATCGGATGGCTGCGGTTTTATGAACAGTTGGGATTTACGCGGGACCGTTCGGACCCGATGCGCTTTCAGATGATTCGTGAGCTTTCGTAGGGCCAGGGAGGGAAGCCGGGCGATCAGACGGAAGGCTGTTGAGCCGGCGCGAGCAGATTCTGCACCTGTTGGAGTAACAACTCGCGGCTAAACGGTTTTTCCAACGCTCCATGCGCGCCGAACGCCGTTGCAATCTTCAAGATATCGTATCCCGGCAGCGGCTGACCGGAGATAGCCAGGATTTTTACGTGCGACTGCGAATTGTGCAGCAGCAAGATGGTTTCCAGCCCATCTTGCACCGGCAAATACATATCCAGAATCATCAGATCAGGCGCGTCACGTTCAATGGTCGCCATCGCCGCCTTGCCGTCTGCGGCTTCGAGCACACGATGTCCTTCTGCCTCCAGGAGAGCCCGTAACCACCCGCAAATTTGCTGGTTGTCATCCGCAATCAAGATCAACGGCATGCAGGTCCTCCTCGCTGTCACTCATAGTGGCTGGAAGACCTGGACCGGATCGGCAGAGCCCTGGCGTAGAGTGTCGCGGCCTGCGTCCGTCTGGTAATTCCCAGTTTGAAAAAAATGTTCGCGAGGTAGTTCTTCACGGTCTTATCGGAGAGGTCGAGGGCAGAGGCGATTTCCTTGTTCGTTTTGCCTTCCGCGACCAAGGGCAACAACCGGTATTCCTGCTGAGAAAGGGCGGTCAAGGACTTGGACGAGAGACCATTTCCCATGTCGTGCACTTCCCTCAGCACCATGCCGAGCAAGTGCGGTTGGAACAGGACCTCACCGGAGGCCACTCTGCGAATCGCATCGAGCCACGTATCCACCGGCGCATCCTTGAGTAGATATCCTCGAGCCCCTGCGGCAAGAGCCTCTTGAACAACCGTGGGGTCGTCCTGAATGCTCAGCATGAGCACCCGCCGGGCAGGGTCGCGAGCGACCATTTGCCGGCAAGCCTCCACGCCAGAGAAATCCGGCAGACGGCTATCCAATAACACCAGGTGGGGATTCAGCTGCGCCACTAATTCAATCCCTTCCTCCGCCGACATCGCTTCTCCCACCACCCGCAAATCCGTCGCCGTGAGCAGCTGTTCGCGGATGCCGAGACGCACCATCCGACTGTCATCGATCAACACCATACGATAGAAAGACTGCCGTTCCATGTACCCCCCATCGCGCCGCGACTGCGAGCTTGCCGATGGTTATAGCTACGGCAGATTGAGACTGTAGGAATATAGGCGGGAGGTGGATTTACGCGTCAGCATTCGACTGACGCATGCTCGGTGGACACGTTACGGACCGAAGAGAGGGGGAAGGCCGAGCCGGCCTAGTCGATCAGTCGAGCCTCGATGGCATATCGGATCAGCTCGCCGGTACTTTCGCAGGACAGCTTTTCCAGGATCCTCGCACGGTAGGTGCTGATGGTTTTCACGCTGAGACAGAGTTCTCCCCCAATGACCGAAACCGATTTGCCCTGCCCCAGCAACCGAAGGACTTGCAGCTCACGATCCGAGAGTCGCGCATGGCGAACCTCCGCCGTACCGGTTTCATAGACCTTCGCTAGCTGTTCGGCGAGGGACGAGGTGATATACCGGCCGCCTTGCAGCACGCGATTCACCGCCGCCAGCAACTCAGCGGGCGCGCTTTGCTTGGTGAGATAGCCGGAGGCCCCCGCCCTGATCGCCCGCATCGCGAATTCTTTTTCCGGATAAAGGCTCAACATCAACACGGGCAACCGGGGCTGCAGGAGTTTGGCCTCCTTCAAAACATCCAGCCCGTGCTTGTCGGGCAGGGCAATGTCGAGAATCATCAGGTCCCAGGACTGACGCCGTATCGCCTCGAGCGCTTCCTCGCCCGTGTCGGCCTCCAAAATTTCTGAACACAGCTGTTCATCCTCGAGTAAATCGCGCACCCCTCTGCGGACGACCGGATGGTCATCGGCAATCAGACACCGGCATTTATTCATCAACTGCTTTCCTCCGCCGGCGACGCCAGTCCGTCGCTTCGCGATCTGTGACACGCGCAGGATCCGGTTCGGAACTGACCGGAATGACCACCTGCACCCATGTTCCCGCCTCCGAACCGGAGAGGATCTCGACGTACCCGCCCAGTATTTCCACCCGCTCCCATATGCCTCGCAAGCCAAATCCTCCCGTCGGAGTCAGTCCCGCCACATCGAAACCGATGCCATCATCCTTCACCGTCATCCGCCACTCCTGCTGGCTGGTTGTCATGACGATGTCGACGTTCGTCGCGCGCGCATGGCGAATCACATTGGTCAGCAACTCTTGAACAATGCGGTACAACGCGGTTTCCAGCGTGGAGCCGCGTGATGGTCGGCGCTCCGTCTGCTCAAACATCAGCGAGCAGCGCAGCCCGGTACGCGCCTGCACGTCCGCAATCAGGGCCTCTAACCCGGCCTTCAATCCTAACTCTTCCAAGACCGGCGGCCGGAGGGCTCGGACGATCTGACGCAGGCGGACAAACAGCAGATCCGTCGTTTCCAAGGCGCGGGCCAATCGTTCCTGGCTTCGAGGGCCCAAGCCCTTGGGCCGCGCGGCCACGATCCGCTTCACCGAGGCCAAGTCAAATTTGAGCGAAGTCAGCAACTGTCCCAGTTCATCATGCAACTCACGCGAGAGACGGCGGCGTTCGTTGGATTCGACCAGTTGCAGTTCCTGCGACATGGCTTGAAACCGTCGATAGGCTTCTTCGAGCGACGCATAGGCTCGTTTGGGCCCCGTCACATCGATCATGGCGCCGATCAATCGGATGGCGGTTCCCTCTTCATTCCTGACGATATGGGCTCGATCCAGGAAATGGCCATAGGTGCCGTCGCCTAACAGGAAACGATATTCTGCCGCGAGGGTCTGTACCTCCGAACCAATGGCCTGTCGCACCATCGTCAAAATCGAGGCCTTATCTTCGGGATGTAACCGCACCGTCCAGGCATCGACACTCGGTTCACGCTTGGCATCATAGCCGAACTTCTCGCAAGCGTTAGGACTCCACCAGTGTTCATTCGTCACGAGATCCCAGTCCCATAACACATCGTTGGTGGCCTGGGCCACGAGACGAAACCGCTCCTCGCTGAATCGGAGCCGCAGCTCCGTGCGCTTGCGCTCCGAGATGTCGCGAACCGTGGCGAAGTTATACTCCCGCCCTTCGAAGACCACGAAGTTGGCCACGACCTCCACGGGATACACTTCGCCGGATTTGGATCGGTGCTGCGTTTCCAGGCGTTGCCAGCCGGTCTCCCGAAGCTCCTGCCAGTGGCGCGCCCATACCTCCATCTGATAGTGGGGATCGATATCCGGCACGGCCATTCGAAGCAATTCGTCTTTGGTGTAGCCCGTCCGTTCGCAGGCCGCCGCGTTCACGAGCAACAGGCGCGCCGACTCGTCCATCCAGAACACCATGTCGCCCGCCCGCTCGATGGCGAATTGCGTCAAATGCAACTGCGCCTCCGCCCGCTTCCGGTCGGTGATATCGCGCATGAACACGCACACGTATTCCCGGCCCTCGTGAACCAGAAAATTGATGGTCGTGTCGGTCTGGATCACGATCCCGTCTTTTTTCTGATGCCGGGACTCATACGAGAAGAACTTCCTCACTTTCAACTGCTGCCACCGGGCCTGCCAGTTCTCACGCGGAAAATTCGTATCGATGTCGTGCACCGTCTTGGACAAAAGCTCGTCGCGGGAATACCCCAACATCTCGCAGGCCGCTTCATTGACATCCAGAATACGCGCCCCGGCATTCACCAGAAAGACGGCGTCCACCGCCTGCTGAATCGAGAACTGAGTAAGGCGCAGTGCACTCTCCATGCGTTTCCGTTCAATGGCGAGGCAGGCGAGATGCGAGGCGCGCGCGACGATGGGCAATTCATCGAGCGGGTGCCGCGGCGTGGACACGTAGAGCGAGAATGTACCCAGAACTTCTCCGGCTGCCGAGATAATCGGGGTTGACGAGCAGGCCCGCAGGTGGTGCGCCAGCGCGAGATCGCGGAAGTCGGCCCAGAACGGATCGGTGGCAATATCCTCGACGATCACCTGCCGTCCCAGAAACGCCGCTGTCCCGCACGAGCCACAAGACGGACCGATGGCCATCCCATCGATCGCTTGCATATACGTCTCCGGGAGACTGGGCCCTGCGCCCCGGCGCAAGTGGGCGCCCTCGTCATCAAGCAGCATCACCGCGCAGAAGACCCCGCTGGACTGCCCTTCAATCATCAGACAAATTTCAGCCAGCACGGCCGGCAAGGCGGCGTCCGACCCGATCAGTTCAAGAATCCGTTTTTCCGCAGCCAACATCCGCTCGACGCTCTTGCGCTCGGTGATGTCTCGTCCCACGCCCGTGACGCCGATGACGCGCCCCTGCGAATCGCGATAGGGAGCGCCGGTCCAATGGTACAGCATGGTCCGGCCGTCTTTCGCCAACAGATGGCCTTCCAGCTCGGCATACCCCTGTGCATAGGCCTCCCGGATGGCGGCAGCCGTTTGTTCCGCTTCTTCGGCAGGCACCATTTCCAGCGCCGGCTTACCTTGTAATTCCTCCCGCGTATAACCCGTCACCGTTTCCAGCCGCAGATTCCACTTGGCGACCCGTCCTTCCAGGTCCAACGCAAAAATCACGTCAGGGACGGTCTCCATGATCGTCTGAAGATTGCTCAGCGCTTCGTCGCGTTCCCACTCCGATTGTTTGCGCTCGCTGATATCGGCATGCGAGCCGATGAGCCGGACCTTTCGTCCATTCGCTTCCTCGACAAATGAGGCGCGCGCAGCCAGCCAGCAGTAGGAGCCGTCCTTCCGGCGCATCCGAAACTCCTGCTCGTAGTGGCCCTCGGGATGCTGAAGGTAGTTTCGCACATAGGCCAGGGCCCGGTCGTGGTCGTCCGGGTGCAGCCGCGATTGCCATTCCTCAAACCCCCCGGCAATTTCGTGGCCCTCGTATCCAAGTTGCTGCGCCCATTCGTCCGAGAAGAATACCTCGCCGGTTTCAGTATTCCAGTCCCAGAGCCCCGTGCTGGAGGCTCGAAGCGCCTGCTGAAGTTTCTCTTGCGTTCTCGCCAGCGCCCCCTCTGCCTTCTTGCGTTTGGTGATATCCCGGACAAAGGCACAATGGCATTCCTGGCCCTTGTACTGAATGGACACCACGTTCACTTCGATCGGGATGAGCCCTCCGTCTTTGGCTCGATGATGACTCTCGAAGGACACTCTTCCCAGGCGCCGCATTTCCGTCCAATAGGCCACCCAGGTGTCGGGCTGGAACGTGGGGTCGATGTCCAGAACCGTCATGCGTCGGAACTCGTCTTTGGTATAGCCCAACAGACTGCAGGCCGAATCGTTGACGTCCAGAAGTTCCGCGCCGGGCCCCACCCAATAGATCGCCTCCGTGGCATGCTCGATCGTGTACTTGGCCAGCTGTAACGCTTCTTCCGCCCGCTTCCGTTCGGTGATGTCCTGCACTAGCGCAAGGGTATATAACGGAATGCCGGCCTCATCCCGGATGACCGAGAGCCCCACCTGGGCCCACACGGTCGTTCCGTCTTTCCTGATGTAACGCTTCTCGAGGACATCGCTGTCCGCCGTTCCGTCCAAGAGTTTCTGCAGTCGCTCAAGGTGTTGACGCAGGTCGTCGGGATGGGTGAGCGATTGAAACGTGCGACTCAGCAGCTCCTCTTCGGAATATCCGAGGATCGTACAGAGTCGCTGATTGACTTCTTGAAGACGGCCGTCGAGAGCGGCGATGGACATGCCTACCGTCGCGTTATGGTAGGCTGCACGGAATCGCTCCTCGCTCTGCTTGAGCTGTTGCTCGGCCAGTTCCCGCCCCAATTCGCTGCCCGCGCGGCCCGCGATCATGCGCAGGAAGGATTCCGCCTGCGCGGGATCTCTCAACGGCGCTCTGTGGAGCATGGCAATCCAGCCGATGGGCTCCCCGGATGCCGGCGACAAGGCGATCCCCATGTAAGACTCGATCGAAAACTGCCGCAGGTGGTCGTCGTACGGAAACAAGGCCTGAACGTCCTTGGGATAGTGACAAAATTCCGTTCTGAACACATTTTCGCAGGGCGTCCCTGCCAACTCGTATTCCAACGGCTCAAGCGGCCCATTCGGTCCATACCCGGCCACGGTCTTGCCGCGGGTCCGTCCGGGAAGGGCCCGAATACAGAACACATATTCAGCGCCGGTTGAACGCGCCAGCATTTCGACGAGGTCTTGAAGAAAACCCAACCCGGTGGACCTGATCGTCCCGGCCATGAGGCGAAGAACGTCCTCATAATAGGCGCGCCTCTCCTCGACGGCAGCCCGATCGAGCCTGACGATCCGCAGTTCCAACAGCGCCGCAGCCTGACGCGCCAATCGTCGAATAGTCAGGCAGTCTTCATCGGTCACCGCCCGCGGAATCGAATCCATCACGGCAATCGCCCCGACCGCATACCCATCATGGGTCACAATGGGCGCGCCACAATAAAACCTGACCTGCGGGGAGGCACGGACCAAGGCATGGGCTGAGAAGCGCGCATCGGCGGAGGCATCCTCGATGACCACCGGCTCCGTTCCTTGAATAGTAAAAGAGCACAGCCCGCACGCGCGGTCGCTGTGGCTGATGTCGAGGCCGTAGGCCGCTTTGACCCATTGCCGGTCTTGGTCGATGAAGGTGATGGCGGCCATCGGGGCCTTAAAGATCGAGGCGGCCAGTTGCACGAGTTCGTCGAAGTCGGCTTCCGGAGGAGAATCGAGAATGCGGTAGCGGCACAGCGCCCCTACACGCGCGGTTTCATCGGAAGGCAGCGTATGCGTCCCCATGCGTGAGCTCCCACGCGCGAGAAGATGAAATGGTCGGAGTGACAAACCGGGCCGAGTCATATCACAAATACCCACGATGGACTAGGGCCATATGGAATGACCTGCCCCAGGGAGGGGGCTGCCGGTAGGTGTCGGACTCGTGGAGTTCGGCTACAACCACGCAGGGACAGAGGTGCCATCGGCCGCGCGCCATGTAGGCATCCACGCCAATGCCACCAGTTTGACGGCGATATTCGATTTGCTGGGCTTCAGGGAAATCACCTCGAACTGTTCGGTCAGGGGATCCGTCGCCGCCACCAGCGCATCACTTTCCGACTTGAATTGCGTCTCAAGGTCCGCCAGCTGTTGCTGGAGCGTGGCGACATTGTCTTCCGCATGACCAACTTCTTGCGATTCCTTCATCACACGGCCCGCGCTGCGAATCGCCGTCGTGGCACGGCCGATGTTGGTGGCGCTGAGTGTCTTGCGGCCGAGAAAGGCGCCCAGAATCGACGCGCCGACAGAGATGACGGCTTGCACCTGACTGGATCGGGATTCGTTCTGCTGCTTCTCCCGGGCTTGCTCGGCGCGCCGGACCCGCTCCCGGAGCGCCGTGATCTTGGGCGCATATTTTTTCCGCAGCTCGTCGCTGAGCCTGTCACGTTGCTCCCGACCCACCTGCTGCATGCGGACACGAAAGTCGCGCTCCGACTCGCCGGGCCGCGACAGCGCATTCGTGGTGGGGCTTCGCCAGAGCTCCAGCTTTTGCGTGCGAAACACCCAGCCGGACAGATCGCTCTTCCAGGTGCCGTATTGCTTTCCCTTGCTCGCCGCAGCGGGCAGCGCCGCAAATTCCGCGCCGGCGGCCGGTTCCCGCTCAAGATCCGCCACCTGCACCTCCGCGGCCGTCGACTGCTCCCACTCCACCGGAACGACCCCACTGCTGATGGAGGCCAGGCGAGTGAGGTCATTGGTAACCTCAACCGCCGCCTTGTTCTCGACAAACCGTACCTGCGCCACGCCCAGGACCATCGGCTGATAGATGAGCGATGCGTCGCCTGGTTGCGTGCCACGGAGCGGAATAAAATATTGCGGCACATCGGGGGGCAGCATCGGCCGGGAGGCGGTCGTGCGCGACGCGGCACTCGTCAATCCCGCAGCGGCTGCAGCGCCCGGTTCATCCTGCCGGCGAGTGGGAGAGGGTAGCTGTCGCTTCACCGGATCCATCAGCTGTTTGATCTGCGTCCGTGTGAGCGGCCCGCGCAGATACGACAAGGTCCATCGGGTTTGAAACACTTCCGGCGCATCCTCATGCACATTATTCAACAGAAAGACCCGGTTTCCGAGCCCGGCCAGGATCTGCTCCATCTGCTGGCGATCGAACCTCTTCCCGCTGCTGGCCGCCGCTCCTTCCAAGCCTTCGATCACCCGCGCCTTGTCGCGCTCCGTTTGCAAACGACCGATGAACCAGGTGCCGGTATTGGCCAGCCCCTTGTAATCGAGATCGACTGGATTTTGCGTCGCCAGCACGACACCCAAGCCGAACGCACGCGCCTGCTTCAAGAGCGTCAAGAGCGGGGCCTTCGACGGTGGATTCGCGACCGGAGGAAAGTAGCCGAAAATTTCGTCCATATAGAGGATCGCGCGCAGGCTGGTGGTGCCCGATTGAGACCGGACCCACCCCAATGTTTGATTGAGCAGCAAGGAGACAAAAAACATCCGCTCGGCATCGTTCAAATGCGCAATCGAAAAAATCGCGACCCGAGGCTTCCCCGAGGGGCCATACAACATCTGCCCCACATCCAGCGCCTCGCCTTCCATCCAGGCGGCAAAACCCGGCGCTGCCAGCAAATTGTTCAACTGCATGGCCAGGACAAACCGTTCTTTTGACGGGAAGAACGATTCCACATCCAACACCCCGACTGTGGTCATCGGGGGCGTTTGAATCTGGTGGATCAGGGCCGTCAGGTCCAGGTCGCGCCCCGCCCGCCAGGCACTGTCCAGAATGGATGCCAGTAAAATGTGCTCACGGCTCTTGATCGGATCGGCCTGCAGACCAATGAGTCCCAACACACTCGTCACGGTCGTGGCGATCCGTTCGCGCAAGAGTTCCGCATCATCGAGCATCTCGGGTGACGGAGCGGCAAAGGATTTCAGAATCGATACCGGCAGGCCGGCGTTACTACCAGGCGTATAGATGACCACATCCGCCGCATCGCGCAATTTTTGAATCCGCTCGCCGCTCTGCCCCCATTCGCCCAACCCTTTCTGCCACAGGGCCGCCTGCTGCGCCGCATAGTCAGCCGGCGAAAGCCCTTTCTTGCGCGCATCGTCCTCGTTAATCCAGGGCGCAAAGTCCTCCCCGCGAAGTTGGGGAAACGTCAGGAGCAGGTTCGACAGATCGCCCTTGGGATCGATGACGATGGCTGGGATGCCATCGATCGCCGCTTCTTCCAAGAGTCCGACACAGAGACCGGTCTTGCCGCTCCCCGTCATCCCGACACAGACGGCATGTGTCACCAGATCCTTGGAATCGTAGAGCAGCCATCCGGGTTTGGCTTGCTTTGCCGCAAGCGCATAAGGCCGACCGAGATAGAAGACCCCGAGTTTTTCAAACTCCTCCGTCGGTTGCCCCTGGCCGGATGCGGCAGATGGGCGGCCTGGTGATCCCTTCTTGGCTGGCATAGTTCCTCCTCGGCATGGTCATGGTGTAGGCCGGATCGGCCGAGACCATTGTATTGATTGACGGAAATGTCCGCAAGCAATGGACCGGCTCTCACTCACGCACACTCGGGAGGTCCTAGGGCCGAACTAGGGAGGCCCCCAGTGTGGGTCTTCGTCTCAGTTTCATACAGTCAACTCTGACACCTCCAGACGCATGGCGAAAAAGTAGTAGCGAAAAAACGACTTCACGAAAGGCTGACACTGTGAACACCGTCTCGATGTGGCACACAGCGACAAACGAAGGATTCGTCGATCCACGGCACCCTACCGAGCTGCCCCTGACCCTGCGGTTCCTGCTGACCTTTGATGACGGCCCCCATCCCCATACGGGCAAAGTCCTTCGCCATCTGGCCCGCAACCCGGTACAACCGCATATCAAGGGGATATTTTTCGTGCAGACGCGCCACCTAACGCGAGGGGACTCCTCCGACGGCCGCGCCATGTTGACCATTGAACAGGCCGAGGGACACGTGTTGGGGTTGCGTGCCGGAACCACACAAGGGCACCTCTGCCGCACCGGCATGTCTCCGGCTGAACTCGAGCGATCGCTCCTCAGCGGCAAAGAAGTGCTCGATCAAATCACCGGAACGCCCACGATGCTGGTTAGGCCCGCGTCCTGGTTGTTCAATCCGTCGACCTTCGACTGTTACGGCCGGCATCGTCTGCATCTGCTGTTATCGGACATCAACGCCTTCGACGGGGTGAACTGGGGGATGCATCTGTTGAGACGGCTGAATTTCCGCTCTCAGTTGGCCGGGTTACAGACCCGATTCCTTCGGAGGACATTGCCGGTAGTGCTTCACACCATTCCCATCGTGGTGACCTTTCACGATACGAACTCCTTCACGGCCGAACACCTCGGCGACTATCTTTGCCTGCTGGTCGAAGAAGCGACGCGGTTGGGTCTCCCCTTGCATCACAAGCCTTTCATCGATGATCGCGACGAATTGTTAGCGACGGCGCTGCGCCAAATCCAGCACTCATACGACACGACCGCCGGCCCTTGTTCAGGAGGCGCAGTGATATGGCGTCTCCCCGCACCCTCGTATCACTCCAGGCATGGCCGGCTTACACCGGCCAATATCGGATTCGACGATGATGCAATCGATGGACAGCCGGATGGCCCCGGCTTCTCCTGCCCGGCGTCTGCTCAGGCCGAGATCGGCAGCCGGGGCTCCCTTCCTGTCCCCAGCGCGCGCTGGCTCATGCGGTTTCTTCATCTGAGACGAGGCCAGCCCCGTCAGACGAGTCGACGATGAATCAGACCTATTCCATCCACGATCCGGTCCCGCCTCAAGATGCCGCCCGAATGGAGCAGCGGGTAGAAGACCACCTCACAGTGCACTCCAGAGCCCTGACCGGGCTGTTCCTGTTGGCCGTGTTGTATACGTTGCATCTCGGGCAGGTGATCTTTTTACCCATGGCGATTGCATGTTTGTTGGCGGTGCTGTTTGCGCCCCTCCTGCGCCGACTCAAACAATGGCATGTGCCGGAGCCGCTCGGCGCGGCGGTACTCCTCGCGCTGTTCGTGACCGGCCTCGTCTACGGCGTCTTGCGCCTGGCAGAACCGGCAGCGGAATGGAGCACCAGAGTGCCGATAGCGTTGCGTACGGTTGAATACAAAATTCAGGCCGTCAAAAAATCGATGCAAGATGTGACCAAAGCCACCGAACTGTGATCGAAGGCCACGGCTTTGGATGAGGATCTCTTCCTTCAGAAACTCGTGAAGGTGTTCCCGCGCCTCCGTGACAAGAAACAAGCGGTGGGAATCATGCGGAACATCGAAGAGCAGCTGTTCCTCTACCTCTTTACGGTCACCGGCATCAACCTTGCGCTGGGCACCGCCGTCGGAATCGCCATGCACCTACTGGGGATGCCGAACCCCATCCTGTGGGGAGTCATGGCCGCGTTCTTGACCTTTATTCCGTACATCGGCCACATCGTCGGCATTGTGGTGGTGACGCTGGCGGCAACCTTGACGTTCGACGACCTGGGACAGATATTTCTCATCGCCGGCGTCTATTGGGGACTGGCCATTCTGGAAGGATCCTTCGCGTCATCGATGATTTTGGGGCGGCGACTGGAAAGCAACCCCGTGGTCCTGATCCTGGCCATCATGATCTGGGGCTGGATCTGGGGCGTGGGCGGCGCGCTCCTGGCCGTCCCCCTGCTTGCTGCGTTCACGATCATGTGCGATCACCTCGAACCCCTGCATCCCATCGGTGAATTTCTGGGCAAGTAGCGGCAGGACGCTCGACAGTCACGAGGCCACCTTGCTGAACATCTTCCTTCGCAAAGAACAGTTGCCAACATCGCGACGATACTGGCAGGATGCGCGCGCCTATGAATCGTCGATGGATCGTGGCGCTCGCCTTAGCGCTCTGCACAGTTCCCGGCCTCGTCCGCGCTGAATCCCCGCCCCAAAGCGTCCATTGGGGCGCGATCGCGTTTCCCGACCATGACCCGACCCTGACCCTGAGCACCGCCGTGCTAGACCGGTTTACGCAGTTCGACGGAGCAGGGAAACGTTATAACGATATCAACCAGACTATGGGGTTCAACTTCTTCACCATCAGCTGGACCAAACCGCTCACCCAGCTTCCCGGTTGGAATCTCAACCTCACCGCAGGCGGCGGCCCTACTCGTGACGGACCGAGCCGCTTTCTGCAGAACGATGTCGTGCATAAATTGCGCGGCTTCGATCCCGTGCCGGTCGGTGACAAGCGCGAGGCCAATGATTTCATGCTGAGCGGCACCATGACGCGGTGGTTCGGCCTCTTGGGGACCAGCGACGTGTTTTTTGCCGGCGTGGGCGGAGCCGGAGGTTCGTTATACTATGAGCCCTATGTCCAGGCGGGGTTTCGCCGACTGGCGATCCTCGACCTGATTCCAGTGCTCGGCGACTACCTCCGAGTTTCGGGACTGGCGCGCTACGGCCGCCCGTTCAGCGGCGCCGCCTTCCATCAAGTCGCGCCGCAATCGTATCTCGCCCAGGCTTCGGTCGGGCTGGGAAACTATCACCACTGGAAGGATTGCACCCCGTGGGAGATTGAACTCGCGGTGACCATAGACTCCGGTCTGTTCGTGGACCATCGGGGAGACGCGCTGGAAGAACGATTTGTGTCGTTGGCGTTGCGCTACTCTGCGTTTACGTTCGAAACGTGGAACGATCTCATCAATCAGAAAGACTACGGCCCGACCTTCGGCGCCAGACTGACGCTGGATCTGTTGTATATGTACGACCGCTGGTTCCACTGAAGCCGGGCCGGTTCTCCTTCACCTGCCTCACTTCCCGCAGGCGATCTTCAGCGACTCGATGTCGTTCGCCATATCGAGCTTGCCGAGATTCGGCACACGCTGGCCCGACGCAAAGGCGATTTCCGTCCCCTTGAAGTCTTTATCCTCATAGGCGCGCACCGTGGCATTGGAGCCCAGAATCACGCTTTCGATGTCATTGCTCCAATCCTTCCCCGCCACATTCTTCAGTGTGGCATACTCTTTCGGCCCTTGGAGCACGACGTGTGGGTCATCCACATCAAAGTTGTCATCCTCGAAAATTTCGATGAAGCAATTCTTGTCCAAGACCTGGAGTTCAAGATCAGCGCCATAAGCCGGCAACCCTGTGAAGGCCGGCACCCCCAATAACCAGAGGATAAACCCTTTACCCATCGTTCCCATGGAGCCCTCCTTATACACTCAGGCTCACGGCAACCAGGCCGCCGCCGTGAGCTCGCGATTCAACGCCGCGACCATTTTCAGATGCGCGCTCCGATCGTCTTGAAGATCTGCCGTAAAGAGATCGGCATGATTCCGCTGCAGGACCGGCCCGAACTCCCCCTGCCTGTTCGCAGGAATGTCGTAGAGCGCGGCCAGCGCACTCACATATTGCCCACTGCCCGTCGCCGCTTCCTGGCGCAGATTTTCGTAGGCGACACCCGCGAACAAATTGATCTTCTGTTCCTGCTTCACCATGCCATCGGACGTGAAGAGCTCATTCGGACTCGTGCTGGAGAAGAAATTGACCGTTGTATCGACAGTGGCTTTGATGGTGTTGCACGCCCCAACCATCAAGCCGGCGGCCGCCACGCATAGGGCACATGCCAGTTGTTGAGTTGATAGGGAACGCTTCATATAGACCTCCTTGGCTTGCTTCGCCGTGAGGGCAATGGATGCGGCGCAGTGCCATTTCTGTTGTAACCGGCTAAGGAAAAAGGAGCGCCTAGTTGTTACCCTAGGAGGGAGAGCAGAAAAGCCCTAGCGAGATCACTGACGCGCGTATGCGTGCGTTCGACAGAGCAACACGGGGAATGCTGGCGTATGAAAAGCGGGCCGGAGGCAACCAGGGACCTGCGACCGGAACATCACCATTCTTTAAACACCACAAACACGGCGCCGATCATCATGCCGAAGCCGACGAGATAGTTCCATTTCAGTTCTTCTTTGAGATAGACCACGGAGAAGACGCAAAACACGATCAGCGTAATGACTTCCTGAATCGTCTTGAGCTGCGCCGCCGTGAATTCATAATGGCCGATCCGGTTCGCCGGCACCTGAAAACAATACTCCACAAACGCGATCCCCCAGCTCGCCAGAATCGCAATCCACAGCGGCGACTCTTTGTATTTCAGATGCCCGTACCAGGCGAACGTCATGAAGATGTTGGAGATGGTCAGTAAGAGAATGGTGTGCATGGACTCTGCCTCTTATACAATGAGTTCAGACACAACAGACCGACTAAGCCGCTTGTCTCATTCGGTCATGAATACGCCCCTTCCCACAACCAGGCCAGAAACTCCTGCCAAGGAAGAATTTGAATCTCGCCTACACGACGCGGATGTGTCTCAAGGCTCACGACGACGGCATGCTTCAAAAGCCGTTCCTCTTGCAGTGCACGGAGCCCCCGTAAATCCCGATCCGATACATTCGTTTTCGCTTTGACTTCAATCGCTGTGCAATCATTCAGAATAAAATCCACCTCAAAATCAGACGTCGATCGCCAATAGGCCAAATCTGGAACCCCCTGATAATCACAATAAGTTTTTAGCTCATGATAGACGTAGGACTCGAAGGCTTCTCCAAATTCAGGTGAACCTTCTTGGAGGTGCCGCCGCCGCTGCAAGTGCCGCACGATGCCGATGTCGAAAAAATAGAACTTCGCGGTCGTCAGAGGCTTCCGTTTCTCCGTCCGCCTCCACGCCGGCAAATCGTCTCCCAGCAGCGTGTCGCGCAGGATGTGGAAATATTCCTGCACGGTGGATTTGGGCACTTGCGCGTCGCTCGCAATCTTGGAATAGTTGAGCATCTGCCCATTGCACAAGGCCGCCACGGTCAAGAACCGGCTGAACGCAGGCAGATTGCGAACGACGGCCTCGGCCGCAACCTCTTCCTTCAAGTAGGTCCCTACATAGGCCTGAAGATCCTCATAGGGCGAATCCGAGAAATACAGTGAGGGAAGGAGCCCGCGATCGAGTGCTGTCACGAGGTTGAACTGCTGACCGAGCTCCCTAAAGCAGAGCGGATGAAGCCGCTTGGTCCGTGCACGGCCTCCTAAGAGATTCAGCCCCTTGCGCTTGAGCGCGCGTGCGCTAGAACCAGTCAGCAGGAAGCGAACGTTCTGGTCATCGATCATCACCTGGATCTCATCCAGCAGCAGTGGCAACTTCTGGATTTCATCCATGATGACAAGCTTGTCCTTGCTGGTCAGCTCCTGACGCAGTCGGTGGGGCGATTGGTTGAACTTGAGAAAGGTGTCGGTCTCGTGCAGGTTGTAATATTTCGCCTTGGGAAACTGGCGGCGGATCATGAATGTCTTCCCCGTTTGCCTGGGACCGAAGAGGAAATAGGATTTAGCGGCTAGAAGTTTCGGCAGATCAAGAATGCGAGGGATGTCCATACATCCGAATTATGATATTAGACACCAGTGATGTCAATTATCATGACAATTGACAATGTGTACGTCAAATATCATAGTCGGCAGATAGAGGTGGCCCCGCTTGTTTGGACAGAATGTTTCCGTTCTTAAGTGGCGCCTCGCGAGTTACTGACTACGCGGCCGTCAGTCGTGTCGTCAGATGGTCATAATACACCTGGTCGGGCGTCTGACCGT
>JADYYH010000061.1 GCA_020853775.1 Nitrospira sp. | reverse complement strand
TCGGCCACCGATTCCGAGGAGGCTCGAAATAGTGGCTGGCTTCACATCGGAATCAGTGGCCGCGTTCCGTCGGAATGGGTGGCCGACTTGCGTCGGAATCAGTGGCCGGATTGGGTCGGAATACGCAGTACAGGGCATTTTAAGGTTTTGGATAGTTTCTGACACAAAAATGACCACAGTGAAATGACCTCGGACGACAAGATCTTTAAGCAGCATGCGCGCCGAAGAGGTGGTCTGCTCTAGTTAAGAGTTGTCTCGTTGTGGCGCCAACGTCACTGTGGCCAATCCGATATTCGGCTGATTGTCCGGCCCTAGGGGAAGGATGCCGTCATTGGGATTCGTGCCGGCATAGGAGATGACGATCTCGTTAGTTAGTGAGTATCTATAGGCCGAAGCCTCAAACCCGCTTGAAGAATCTTGAGGCACCAACGAAACCACGTTCCAGCCATTTGGAATAGGAAAGCGATTAAGGTCAACGCGCGTATCATGGTAGGAAGCACCAGCGAGCAAGGCATACTGAATCGTTGTGGGCATAGCTTCATCTCCTCGTTCAACAGGTGACTATACAGCTCTATTTTTTCTGTCGATCAATGAATTCTCGTGCGATAGGGTCGTTGGGTAAAATCCACTGCCCTTTGTAGAGAACCCGTTCCTCGCAATTCGTGGAGCCCGGCGATCCTGCCTTCACCGGCTCCCGCAGCAAGGTTTTGACCTCACGCCTATCAATATGATCGTTTAACTTTTTGATGGTCTCTGAAGAAACAAACCCCAGTTCAACAAGGTGTTTTACCTCACGGCCCATCACAGCGAGCGCCACATTTATCGTGGTAAACTCGGCAGGAAGCTCAGCAAGCGGAATGCGCTGCCAGGCGGTGCCTTCGTACTTGAAGACCACATAGGGTGGGTTCGGGCGACCCCACTTGTTATAGGACAAGCACATGTATGGCTCCGCGACGATGTAGGGTTTCCCGCTCAGCACATGCACGGCCAGCAGGAAGAAGTTCGTGCGTCCGATATCTTCTCCGTATTCACTGGTCCATTCGATGGCTTTGTCTGTATTGGGCAGCGTGAACGTGATGGTATGTTCCTTGATTGGAGGCGGTTGCCCAATTTCACGGCTGCCCCCATAGGTCTGCGACCGGGTAATCACCACCTTACGTCCATCATGTAAGAGCACTTCTTCCTTCCAGCTATCTCCACCGAGTCCCAAGAAGCCCGCCTCGGCATTCATCGCCACCCCCACAGTCAGGACCAGGCTAATCGTCGTGCAGCACCGCGCCCACATACTATGTCGATGAGTCATGCCGCGCTCCTTTCCATCTCGTATGCCGGAAATGCGGGATCAGACGCGCATTGGGGATAATCTTCCTCTGCTGTAGTCGTATTCACCTTACCTGTTGAGCGTGCATATAAGGTCTCCGCAAAGATAATCCCCATCAAATCAGTAAGCTTGAACGTGACGTCGTTGAGCGCCCGCTGAGACGGGGCCGTATGTATGCTTTGCAAGAAGGCGGTGAGCAAGGCCTGGGAGTGCAAATCGAAGCCGGACACCCCCGCAGCACTGTTAGGGATGTAGGCCGGAAGGCCAATGCGATTCGCGCTATTCCAGGGTACCCCGGATAAGAATTCCCCCTGCACGTTGATGCTGGTCACTAAGCTGGTGTTCGGGATCTCGCCCATGGGTAGGACCGCGCGGATCTGAAGAAAGGCTGTGAGGCCGGCGATTTCGGCTTCTGTATGGCCATTGGCAAGCAAGCTGGCCTTCAGATTCGCCGCCACATCCGGTGGGATGACACTCGCCTCCGCCGAATTGTCAAACGGCGCTTGGTCGAACGTGACCGCTTGCTTGCCGAAGAACACGCCCATCAGCGCCGCCAGCCCGCCGCCCAAACTGTAGCCTGTGAATGTAATGTTGGCAGTAGGGTTGGCTGCCTTGACTTGCAAGTAGTATTCGGCGGCTTGCTGAAGCTGGGCGGATCCAATGCGTGTGGCCAATCCGATATTCGGCTGATTGTCCGGCCCTAGGGGAAGGATGCCGTCATTGGGATTCGTGCCGGCATAGGAGATGACGATCTCGGTACCTTTCACGAAAGAAATCGCCTCAAAACCACTAGTCCCAGATTCATGCTTGAAGCTGACCCAATTTTCCGGAACTGGAAACCGATTAGTTAAACCACGAGTATCAACATAAGAAGCGCCAGCCATTAACGCGTAATCGAGTGTTGAAGGCATGATTTGCTCTCCCTAAAATTTCGAGATCATTAAATTGATTACAAACTTCATTTGGTCACGTCAATCGGTGCGCGTGGTGCTATAGGAATGGGCGCTTTTGAACCACCCGGAGAAATCCAACCATCTTTTACTCTAACCCTCTCCTCGCAATTGACTAAGGACTCCCCCCCCAGTTTCAGTGCCTCCCGCAGGACGGTCTTGTATTCAGGCTGTTCCAACTCACCGTTCAGTTTCTTGACAAGCTCCGCGGTGACGATGGATTGCGCCGTGAGGATTTTCTCCTTGCCTTTGGAATTGATGACCAAATTGATGTTCTTGAATTGTGTCGGGAGTTCTTCCAACGTGATGCGCTGCCACGCCTTGCTGTCGTATTGGAAGAACACATAGGGTGGGTTCGGTCGCCCCCACTTGTTATACGACAGACATAAATTTGGCACGGTTACGATGTACGGAGTGCCGTGGAGTATATGCAGCGCAAGCAGCTCGAAGTTGGCACGCCCGATGTCTTCGCCATATTCACTCTTAAACTCAAGGGTTGTGCTCGTATTGGGCAGGGTAAACGTCACCGTTTGTTCTTTGATCGGCGATGATTGTCCAGGTTCATGCCGCCCCCCATAACTTTGCGACCGCTCGACAACGATCTTACTGCCATCGTGCAAGAGCACTTCTTCTTTCCAGCTTGGATCGCCGAATGGCAGAGCGCCTACTTCTGCACATCCACTCATATCGAGACTGACGACCAGGCTGATTAGCAGCAACAGTCGTCGCCATTCGTATGCGTTTCTCATGCGGCGATCCTTTCGAGAGAATTTCTGAGCACATTCAGCGTTGCTGAATTGGCAAACGGCGCTTGATCGAACGTGACTGCCTGTTGACCGAAGAACACGCCCATGAGCGCCGCGAGCCCGCCACCCAAGCTGTGACCGGTAAAGGTAATACTTGCGGTTGGATTGCCAGCCTTGATTTGCAGATAGTATTCGGCTGCCTGTAAGAGCTGGGCTGAACCGACGCCAGTGGCCAGTCCGATATTTGCCGCGATGTCGCCTGAGAGATCGGACGGGTTGGTACCCGCATACGAAATTACAATTTCATTCGTCAGTGGATTTCTATAGGCCGAAGCCTCAAACCCGGTTGAAGAATCTTGAGGCACCAACGAAACCACGTTCCAGTCATTTGGAATAGGAAAGCGATTAAGATCAGCACGCGTATCATGGTAGGAAGCACCGGCGAACAAGGCATACTGAATCGTTGTGGGCATAGCTTCATCTCCTCGTTCAACAGATGACTATACAATTCTATTTTTTCTGTCGATCAATGAATTCTCGTGCGATAGGGTCGTTGGGTAAAATCCACTGCCCCTTGTAAAGCACCCGCTCCTCGCAGTTCGTAGAGCCCGGAGAGCCCGTCTTCACCGGCTCCCGCAATAGGGTTTGGTATTCGGGCTGCGGGAGGGAGCGATTGAGTTTTTGGATTTCCTCTACCGGTACAAGCCCCCGCTTGATCATTTTCTGAACAATCCCTGAATCCAGGCTGATCGCGACATTGAGAGTGCTAAACTCGGTCGGAAGATCTACTAGAGGAATACGTTGCCACGCGGTGCCGTCGTATTTGAAGACCACGTAGGGTGGGTTCGGGCGTCCCCATTTGTTATACGACAGGCACAGATTGGGCTCCGTCACGAGGTACGGTGTGCCGTTCAGCACATGCACGGCCAGCAGGACAAAATTGGTGCGCCCGATGTCTTCCCCATACTCGCTGGTCCACGTCACGCGCGTCTTTGACCCAGGCAGTGTGAACACGATGGTCTGTTCTTTGATCGGAGGTGGTTGCCCAACCTCATGCCGTCCACCGCGTTGAACCATACGCTCGACCACCAGTGTGCGCCCATCATGCAACCGCACTTCTTCGTGCCAGCTATCCCCACCAAACGGCAGAGCTCTCCCCACTGCGCACGCACTCAGCTCGGTTACACCCATCAGCGCGGTTAGACAGAAGAACCACCGCCACTCACGTGTTGTGGCCATTCATCTTCTCCTTAGGATAACTAGACTTGCGGGCAGCATTACTTGCTCTTGCCATACGTTCTTTCAAGCCACTCCGATGCTAAAGGCCACCAGTTATAATAAAGAGGCCTTCCATCTATTTCTGGCACAATTAGTTTTGCCGCTGCCGTTGATGGGATTGCGCAACTTGTTTGACTATCCCTGTTCGGCTTCACTTCTTCCCGCAGAATGGTTTTGAATTCAGGCTGCTCATAGCCATCGATGACTCCTTTGATCGTGTCGGCCGCAATAACCCGCGTGCCGAATTTCTCAACGACGACATCGGGCATGGAAAAGATCATGTTGGGGGTGGTGATTTCTGTGGGCAATTCTTGCAAGGGGACTCGGTTCCACTCGCTCCCTTGGTACTGGAAGATCACGTAAGGCGGATTGGGTCGGCCCCATTTGTTATAGGACAAGCAGCCCATGGGATAGACCACGAGGTACGGCACGCCTCGAACGACCTCTAACGCCATGGGCAGAAAATTCGCCTGGCCAAGATCGGGGCTGGCGTGATCCTCCCATGTAATAGTTTGGTTGCTGCCGAGCACGGTAAAACTCAGCCGCTGTTCTTTGAATGAGGGCTTCTGTCCGACCTCATGCCGCCCACCCCGTTTGACCATGCGTTCGACGACGATCTTGCTGCCGTCATGCAACTGCACTTCCTCGTGCCAGCTCTCTCCACCAAACGGCAGGGCTCTCCCCACTGCGCACGCACTCAGCTCGGTTACAACGATCAGCGCGGCTAGACAGAAGAACCACCGCCACCCATGTGTTTTTGTCATGCCGCTATCCTTTCGCTTATTGCCTTGTGAGATGTCACTCAGGCGAGTCGCGTCTTCATGCCATCCTAGGCGATGCTCGCACCAGCCACGGTCATCGAAAAGTGTGAGGACACCGCTCTGCCCTACCTCTGTGATCCGGTTTCACTCTTGTCGGCTGCTCTGATCCTAGCCGATAACCCAAGGGATGCCTTCCAAACTTTTTTTTCGCGCACCACTCAATAACGAGCTGATTTCTGTTCGCTCCCTATCTCACCTCCGAACGATGCACACAATCGCCGCTCTGAGCGCAGCAAAGCGCACATACGCCTCCTTCTGCTCACTTCCTTTTGCGTCTGAGCTGTCCCACAATCTGTCCTCTGCTGTCCCCTCGTGACCCCTAGTGACCCCTTTCGGGGCCTTTGCTTCGATCCGATGATTCGCCTAGGGTGAGCCGAACGGGAACAGGGCATAAGAAGAGGTGCAGATGTCCGGTTTGGAGCGCGTCACACAGCAACACCGTCGTCCGTCGCCGGAAGACAACGCCGGTCCGCGCCGCATGCCGGCAGGCTGCGGGGCGGAGCGGAATGGCCCCCGTCTTGGTAACACGGGGGCGCTACCTACAGCGCTCATTACAGGAGTTCGATAGGTTCCATGGATTCGAGCTTCACCCTCACCATTGATTGGCTCGCCTTTACGGTCCTGGCCAGCAACCCCCAAGAGACCATGAAGGTCCTTGGCGGCGATTGGAGCAAGGCCAAGGGTGGCTTTCGAGGGTATCCCTTGTCCTGGATGAGGGTCGATGGTCTGCGTGGGGTCGGCAAGTTGGGCACGAATGCCCCTCGGCGTCCGAATGAAATTCATGTGGATCTGTCGGGCGGCCTCGCGTCCGCCCTGACACTGGATCAGATCCGCACTCTCCTCACGTGGGTACACGTCCAACAAGGCCACGTCACGCGCATTGATTGCGCCCTCGATGACCGAGCGGGAACGGTGCCAGTGGCAACCATCCGAGAAGCGGTCTCGGCAGGCCAATGCGTCACAAGGGCGGCTCAGGTCCGGCATATCGTCTCGAACATGACGCATGGGACAGGGGGCACCACGGGTGAGACCATGTACTTCGGCAGTCCGCAGAGTCAGACACTCTTGCGCATTTATGACAAACGATTAGAGCTCCAGAGCAAAGGACAAGAGAACTATCAGGACTACGGGACCCGATGGGAATTAGAGCTCAAGAAGGATCGGGCCGAACAGTGTGCCCGAGCATTCGCAACCCTAGACGAAGCCGATTGGAAAGAGTTGGTGGTCGGCTTACTGAGATCCTATGTGGACTTCCGGCAGATTCCCAAGGATGCCGAGGATGAAGAACGGTACCGGGCTCCCGTGTTGGAGTGGTACGCCCTCCTGACGGAGGGATTTCAGAAGGGGCGATTGGCCCAGGAGCAGCAGGTGCAGACCCTGCAGAACGTCAAACGATGGGTGAGTGACACCCTGACGCCGATGTTGGCGGTCATTTGTGCCACCCCAGGAGGGGAAGCATGGCTACTGAACGAAATTGTCAGGGGCATTGCTCGGTGGAACGACCGACACCGCAATTTGCTCA
The DNA here is from genome assembly GCA_020853775.1 of Nitrospira sp. Taxonomy (GTDB): domain Bacteria; phylum Nitrospirota; class Nitrospiria; order Nitrospirales; family Nitrospiraceae; genus Nitrospira_A. The sequence goes on along the minus strand of JADYYH010000061.1, from coordinate 27,493 downwards.
AGCAACCACCCACTCGGTTTCACCGGTCTGCCGGCGGTCACGCGGGCAGCCCATGGTAGGGGGACTGGGGGTGTCGCGAGACTCCCCCGGTATATCTGCATATGCTTACCGTCAAAGAGCTCTCGGCTTGGCTCAACATCAAGCCGTCCACACTGTATCTCTGGGTTTCTGAGAATAAAATCCCGTGCCGTCGTATTCACGGCCTCGTCCGCTTTGAACCTGAGGCTATCCAGGCATGGCTGAACGGCTTTGCTGCCACACCCACTCACAGGCCTCCTTGCGTGTCTCGCCACAAAGCTGGTGACGTAGACCACCTGATTGTGGAGGCCAAACGTGCCCTCTATACTCCTCGCCACGGGGAAGCCAGACCAACAGCGAGCCCTCTTGGAAAGGAGAACAACGATGGGGCTCGTTAAGCGAGGGAATATTTGGTGGATGAATATTGTGTTTCAAGGGAAACGAATTCGCCGGTCGACAGGGTCATCGAATCGAGCCTTGGCGGATGCCATCATGGCGAAAGTCAAAGTGCAGTTGATCGAAGGGCAGTATTTCGACCGGGCGGAGGAACAATCTCGGACCTTCGCGGAATTGATGGATCGTTTTGAGCGAGAACATCTCGTGAAATTGGCCAGCCGACAAACCGGGCAAGCCTTCCTGAAGCGTTTCCGTGCCTTCTTCGGAGACCGGACGCTTGGCGAGATTACCCCCAAGCTGATCGTGGAGTACAAAAGTCGACGGTATGCTGCCGGGGTGAAACCGGCCTCGATCAATCGGGAGCTGACCTGTCTCAGAAAGGCCTTCAGCCTGGCGAAGCGGGAGTGGGAATGGTGCCGAGACAATCCCGTCAGTCGCGTGTCTCTCGAAAAGGGCGCGACGAAACGAGATCGGTGGCTCATGGAGGATGAAGAGGCGCGATTGCTCGATGCCTGTCCGTCATGGCTACGCGAGCTCGTGGTGTTCGCGCTGCATAGCGGAATGCGGTTGGGCGAGATCCTGTCACTGACCTGGGCTGGAGTGGATCTGTTCCGAAGGACTGCGACCGTGTTTGAATCCAAAAACGGGGAGCGGCGGACAGTGCCCTTGAATCATACCGTGATGGCGCTCCTGACGGAGAAGGCCAAAGTGCGGCACATCAAAACCGCGATGGTCTTTCCCAGTCTCGCCGGGACACGGTTAGATCCCAACCATCTGCGACGGGCGTTGCGGCCTGCGATGGCCAAAGCGGGCATTGTGAACTGCCATTTCCATGACCTCCGCCACACCTTTGCGACGCGCCTGGTCCAGGCGGGAGTGGATCTCTACAAGGTGCAACGGCTCCTCGGGCACAAGTCGCCGCTGATGACGCAACGTTATGCGCATCATTACCCGGAAAGCCTGCGAGATGGAGTGGAGATTTTGGACCGACGGTCACACCGTGACACAAAAATGACCACAGTGTTGCGCGTGTCTGAGAGTGCTGTCGTGGAAGTCGTTGAAAAATTGGTGGGCGATACAGGTATCGAACCTGTGGCCTCTTCCGTGTGAAGGAAGCGCTCTCCCACTGAGCTAATCGCCCGAGCAGGTCGAGAGTCTACCACGGTCCGGCAAAAAGGAGCAACACATCGTACGACGGTCATCAGGCCGGAGGCAGGCTTCTGGATGGAGCCCAACGTTCGCTCGGCGGTGCCGTTGAGATCAAATCCGTCGTGGGTTTTCTTGACATCGAGAAAAGGCGATTCTTACAATGAGCCTCCTTCCATCTTCTCAAAGGTTTCCCATTCATGCGTGAAGACATCGTCATCATCGGCGGCGGTCTGGCCGGCTCGGAAGCGGCCTGGCAGGCGGCACATCGCGGCGCTAAGGTCACACTCTACGAGATGCGTCCCAAAGAGATGACGAAGGCGCACAAAACAGGTGATCTGGCCGAGCTCGTCTGTTCGAACTCATTGGGTTCGATGGACCCGCTCAATGCGCCCGGCATTCTCAAGGGTGAGATGCGTCGCCTCAACTCGCTGGTGATTCGCGCGGCGGAGGAAGCACGTGTGCCGGCCGGCTCGGCACTGGCGGTGGATCGCGACATCTTCGCACGTGCCATCACGCAGGCGCTGGAAGGACATCCCAATATTCGGGTCATGCGCGAAGAGGTGACGGAGATCCCTGCGGATGCCGTGACGATCATTGCGACTGGTCCGCTCACTTCGGAAAAGTTATCGAAGGCTATCAGCGAACTGACTCACGAACGACACCTCTATTTTTTCGATGCGATCTCGCCCATCATCGACGCGGACTCTATCAATATGGACATCGTCTATCGCGCGTCGCGGTACGGGAAGGGCGGCGCCGACTATCTGAACTGCCCGATGGATGAAGCGGCGTATAATGCGTTGTACGACGCGATGATGGCGGCAGAAAAGGTTCAGCCGAAAGAGTTTGAGAAAGTCGCCTACTTTGAAAGCTGTATTCCGATCGAAGTCATGGCCGAGCGCGGGCGGCAGACCATGCAGTTTGGTCCGCTGAAACCGGTTGGGCTCGAACATCCCAAAACGGGTGTACGGCCCTATGCCGTGGTGCAGCTTCGTACTGAAAATGCGCACGGCACCTGCTACAACATGGTCGGATTTCAGACCAAGCTGACCTATCCCGAACAGCGGCGAGTCTTTCGAATGATTCCCGGACTGGAACAGGCCGAGTTTTTGCGACTCGGCAGTCTGCATCGCAACACCTTCATCAACTCGCCGCAGCTGTTGCGCGATACGCTCCAACTCAAGTCTCGCGGCACCGTATTCTTTGCCGGACAATTGGTCGGTGTCGAAGGATACACTGAGTCTGCTGCGATGGGGGGGCTCGCCGGTATCAATGCGGCCCGAGGTCTGGTTGGTCAACCGCTCGTCACCCCGCCGCCGAATAGCGCGCACGGGTGTCTGATGGCGCATATCACTAAGAGCGACCCAGCGCATTTTCAACCGATGAATACCAATTTCGGATTGTTCCCGCCAGTTACCGTCAAGACGCGCGACAAGGAGCAGAAGCGGCGTCTCATCCAGCAACGAGCGGTTGAGGATTTTGACGCATGGATCGCGCAATCCGGGCTTTCCTAGAGGTACTGGCCGTTCAGGAAGGCGCCTCTCCCCAAACCATTCGTGCCTATACCTCCGACCTGGCCCAGTTCCACGCCTTTGCACTGGCCGTCCTGAAGCCTCATGGCACGCTGACGGTCGAGTCGATAGACTCGGGCGTGATTCGTGAATTTCTCGCCTCGCGTGATCGCGGGGGAGAGAAGAACACGTCTCTGGCCAGAAAACTCGCGTGTCTGCGAAGCTTCTTTCGTTATCTGGTTCGTATCGGTCGCCTGCAGGCCAATCCGGCGGAAGATGTGCGTGCGCCGAAGCTACCCAAACACCTTCCTCAGGTGCTCACGAAAGACGATGCCGGGGCATTGATGGAATTCCCCCCCGCAGAAGCGCGGGAAGGGTTGCGCGATCGCGCCATTCTTGAAACCCTGTATTCCACCGGCGCGCGTGTCAGTGAATTGGTCGGCATGAATCGTGAGGACATCAGTCGCAGTGAAGGTGTGGTGCGTGTGCGCGGCAAAGGACGAAAAGAACGAGTGATCCCGTTGAGTCCCCTCGCCTTGGAGGCCATCGATGCCTACCATGCTCAGGCTCCCGTCGCGGTTGCCTCGGGATCCAACCCACGGGCGGCGCAGGATATCGAGGCCGTGTTTCGCAATCGTCGCGGGGGGCGTTTGACGACCAGGACGGTTGCCCGCATTGTGGCGAAATATTCGGGGCAACTGAGCGGTGGAGCGATTCATCCGCACACCTTGCGACATTCGTTTGCCACGCACCTGTTGGATGAAGGCGCAGACCTGCGCGCCATCCAGGAGATGCTGGGGCATGTGTCGCTCAGTACGACGCAAAAATACACCCATCTTGCGACCGACCAGCTACTCGCGTTATACGATCGCACGCACCCCCGTGCCGGCACTGCCGGGGAAGCAGGAGAAGTGAACAAGCAGAAGGGCTCGCAATGAAGATTCGTTCGACCACGGTCTTATGTGTCAGACGGGGCCATCAGGTGACGATGGGCTGTGACGGGCAGGTCACGGTCGGCACCACCGTGATGAAACATAATGCCAAGAAGATGCGGCGGATGCACAACGACACGGTTTTGTCCGGCTTCGCCGGCGCCACGGCCGATGCTTTTACGTTGTTTGAAAAGTTCGAGGCGAAACTGGCGGAGTATCGCGGTAACCTGACCAGGGCTGCCGTGGAGTTGGCGAAAGACTGGCGGACCGATCGGGTCTTGCGTCGTCTGGAGGCGCTGCTGGCGGTCGCCGATCTCGATCACTCCTTTATCATTTCCGGCACGGGAGACGTGGTGGAGCCGGAGGACGGCATTCTAGCCATCGGTTCCGGTGGACCCTACGCCTTGGCTTCCGCCCGTGCCCTGCTGGCGCACTCCGACCTGGCCGCCGAGCAGATCGTGAAGGAATCGCTGATGATTGCCGGCGGGATCGACATTTATACCAACCAACAGATTGTGATCGAATCGCTCACGCGTTAGGATCAGCCCTGTCATGACCACCGAATCCACGTCCCGTCCGCTCAATGTGAATAGTCTCACGCCACGGCAGATCGTCGAGGCGCTGGATCGTTATGTGATCGGCCAGCAGGATGCCAAACGCATGGTCGCGATTGCGTTGCGCAACCGATGGCGCCGGCAGCAATTGGCTCCGGAGTTGCGCGATGAAGTCATGCCGAAGAACATCATCATGATCGGTCCGACCGGCGTGGGGAAAACAGAAATCGCCAGGCGGTTGGCAAAACTCGCGGAAGCGCCGTTTATCAAAGTGGAAGCCTCGAAGTTTACTGAAGTTGGCTACGTGGGACGGGACGTCGAATCCATCATTCGTGATCTCACCGAACAGGCCATCAGTCTGGTGAAGACGAAACATTTGGAGGACGTGCAGGAGAAAGCCTCGCGGCTGGGGGAAGAACGGCTGCTCGATGTGCTGCTGCCCGGTTCGCCCTCCCGTTCAGTCCCGCCCGGATTCGACCATGCCGGCTCGCGGGCCGACGCCGCGGAGCCGACTGAGTCGCCGGACGCCACGCGCTCGAAGCTGCGACTGCAATTGCGCGAGGGCAAGCTGGATCAGCGATCGGTAGAGGTCGAGGTGAAGGAACGCGCCCTCCCGCTCGGGGTGATGTCGAACGCAGGCGGGATGGAAGATCTCGAAGGGAACCTCCGCGACATGCTGGGCGGCATGTTCCAGGGGAAGAAAAAGAAACGACTGATGAAAGTGCCCGATGCCCTGAAGCATCTGACTCAAGAGGAAGCGCAGAAACTGATCGATATGGATGAGGTGGTGCGGGAAGCCATCAGCAAAGTGGAGCAGACCGGCATCGTCTTTTTGGACGAGATCGACAAAATCGCCGGCCGTGAGCGCGCGATGGGCCCCGACGTCTCCCGTGAGGGGGTACAACGCGATCTCTTGCCGATTGTGGAAGGATCGACCGTCAGCACGAAACATGGTGCCGTGCAGACAGACCATATCCTCTTTATCGCCGCGGGGGCCTTTCATGTCGCCAAACCATCGGATTTGATTCCCGAGCTCCAAGGCCGGTTTCCGATACGCGTCGAACTGGCGCCGCTCACCAAAGAAGACTTTGTTCGTATCCTGACCGAACCGCGGGGAGCGTTGGTGCGCCAGTATCACGCATTGATGGCGACGGAAGGGCTCACCGTTGAATTCACCGAGGATGGATTGGCGGAAATTGCCGCAACGGCGGTGCAGGTCAATGAGCGCACAGAAAATATCGGCGCACGGCGTCTGTTTACGATCATGGAGCGGCTGCTCGAACAGGTCTCGTTTGAAGGGTCGGAACTGCCACAGAAGACGGTGGTGGTGGATGCCGCCTACGTCCGGGAACGTTTGCTCAATATTGTGACGGATCAGGACCTCAGCCGCTATATTTTGTAGGCGGACCAGGCAGAGCGAGGAGTGACGCATGAACAAACTGATTAAGAAAGCCGACGTGCTGATTGAGGCCTTGCCGTACATTCGGACGTTCAAGGGCAAGACGGTTGTCATCAAGTACGGGGGGCATGCCATGACGGATGCCTCGCTCAAGGCGCGGTTCGCGCAGAATGTCGTGTTGCTGAAGTATGTCGGGCTGAACCCGGTCGTGGTGCATGGCGGCGGTCCGCAAATCGACCAGATGCTGGATCGGTTGGGTATGGAGGCGAAGTTTCGGCATGGAGTACGGGTGACCGATGCCGCGACGATGGAAATTGTGGAGATGGTGTTGGCCGGCAGGATCAATATGGAAATCGTCGATCTCCTCAATCGGCATGGCGGCCAGGCCGTTGGGTTGAGCGGCAAAGACGGCGGGTTGATGTTGACCAAGCCGTTGACGGCGAAGGCCTGGGCGGAAAGCATCGAAAAGGACATCGATACCGACGACAGCGACGCGGATTTCGGGTTCGTCGGCGACGTGAAGTCGATCGATCCCACGTTGCTCTTGAAGCTCCAGGAGGATCACTACATCCCGGTCATTGCGCCCATTGGAACGGATCGGGAAGGCAACACGTACAACATCAATGCCGACCTGGTCGCCGGAGCCATCGCCGCGGCGCTGAAGGCGGAAAAGCTGGTCATGTTGACCGACGTGAAGGGGATCCGGGATGCGAATGGCCGCCATCTCTCGACGGTTTCCCGCAAAGACGTGCAGCGCATGGTCAAGCGTGGCACCATCAGCGAAGGGATGTTGCCCAAGGTGCATGCCTGTCTGGATGCCTTGGCCGGCGGTGTAGGAAAAGCGCATATCGTCGATGGGCGTGTGCCCCATGCCATTTTGCTGGAAATTTTCACCCACAAGGGCATCGGCACTGAGATCGTCGCGTAGTCCGTGCACCAACCACGCAGGTACACTTCAACCACAAGTGAGTGGGCACCCGAGCTTCCGGCTCTCGGCTATCGAATGGGGCCAGGATTGCATGGGCGCGAGCGGAAGGCCTGGCACTTCCCGGTCGTCTGCCTCGTCGCCTATTTCATGAGGAGCATGGATAGTGTCATGAACAGTTCAGGATGGAGCCATGTCCTCATCGACCTGGCCAGGACGGAGAAACATGGCGCGTAAGATTGTGACGGTAGACCCTGCCACCAGGCGGGCGATCAAGGAGATATTTGCGCGTCTCGACTATGCCCGGCTGGGCCCGATCTATTGCGACGAGGGCGGTGATGAGTTTTGGGCAGCGAAGCGAGGGCCCTGCCAGCGTCTGGGGACGAAGGTCGCCATGGCGCTAAAAGCCCGGCTCAAGCCAGGCGGCGCCAGTTTGTATGTCGGTGCCGGCGTGGCGGAGATTCCGCCGTTGGTGATGGAAACCCTGGAGTTGGATCGGCGAGTGGTGGCCTGTAACTTACGGCGGCAGGAAGTGCTGGTCCTGAATCGTGCTTGCGGCGAGTTCCCCATCCGGTTTCAGCATCTCGATGCAGGTTCGGTCAAACAGCGGGTGGATCACTTGTGGCTGGTCAGTGTGCTGAATGACCCTGAACGCTTTCCGGAATTATCGGTACTGTCCTACGGGAGGGCGAATCCCGTGACCTTCAATGCGAAAAAGTTTGTCACGCAACAACGCACGGTCGCCCGATTGGTCGATCAGTGCCTGGGCCGGTTGACGGTGCCGGGCTTGGTGACGACGACGGTTGAAGAGGCGGTGTGGGTTGCCGAGTGGTGCCATCGGCGAGGCATTCCCTACCGGCTTGATGAGCGCACGTACGCCTCACCTACTGTCGGTGATCCTATCTGTTTGATACAAATCGGATAAGGCGCGACACGGATTGTTGTGGTGGCGCTGTTAGACCCAAAAGCCCGGGCGTGGTTTATCCGGTCCTGAGAGGTACTGGCGGGAATATCGAATATAGTTCTGCGCCGATTTCCGGATCCATGCGAGTTCCTGCTCGGTCACCGGGCGTTTGACCTTGGCGGGCGATCCCAGGATCAGGCTCTTCGGGGGCACGATGGTGCCTTCCGTGACCAGCGCTCCTGCGCCGACGACGGAGTCTTCCCCGATCACGGCGCCGTCCATGATGATGGCGCCCATTCCAACCAGCACCCGATTGTGAATGGTGCAGCCGTGTAGCACCACATGGTGGCCGATGGTGACGTCGTCACCGATGATGAGCGGGTGCGTGTCGTGCGTGACGTGTAACATGCAGAGGTCCTGCACGTTGGTCCGATGGCCGATGCGGATGTGATTCACATCCCCGCGGATGACGGCATGGAACCAGGCGCTGCACTCTTCGCCCATCACGACGTCGCCGATGATGACCGCCGTGTCTTCGATAAAGCAGGATTCGGGGATGGTGGGCTTGATGCCTTGGAAGGTCCGGATCATGCGTTCAATCTAGGATAGCTGCCGCTCCAATAGCAAGAGACCTCGTTTGACAGACTTTTCCGCCGTCCCGTAGACTGCCTGGTTATGGCTTCATCATTGATTACTCCCTCACGGGCGAAAGATAAGAAACCCACCATCGGCTTTGTGAATCTGGGTTGTTCAAAAAACCAGGTGGATTCCGAAGTCATGCTCGGCACGCTGGTGGCCGGTGGCTTCCAACTGACCGGCGATGCCCGTGCCGCCGAAGTCGTCATCATCAACACCTGCGGCTTTATCGAAGAGGCCAAGCAGGAATCGATCAACAGCATTATCGAACACGGCCGTCTCAAGAACTCGGGTTCCTGTCGCGTGTTGATCGCGGCGGGCTGTCTGGCGCAGCGTTATCAGGGCGAACTCTTGAAAGAACTGCCGGAGTTGGACGGTGTGGTTGGAACCGGCGAATTCGGACGGATTGCCGAAATTTGCCGCAGCCTCTTAGCCCCTAAAAAACGCCAGCAACGTCTCTGGCTGGGGCAGCCGCCCTATCTCTATGATGCCGACACGCCGCGCATCCGGCTTGGAACGCCTCACAGCGCCTATCTCAAAATTGCCGAAGGGTGTAACCGTAACTGCGCCTTCTGCGCCATTCCGATCATGCGCGGTAAGCAACGGAGCCGTCCGATTGAATCGATCGTGGCAGAGGCGAGGCGGCTGGTCCAGGACGGGGTTAAGGAGCTCAACCTCATTTCTCAGGACACCATCAACTACGGGGTCGATCTGGGGCTCAAACAGGGGCTCACGGCGTTGCTGCGTGAATTGGTTACCGTCGAGGATGTGCGTTGGATCCGGCCGTTCTATTTATACCCGCAACAGGTCACGGATGAGTTGCTCGACCTCTACGCCAGCGAGGCGCCGATCACCAAGTATCTCGACATGCCGCTCCAACACATCAGCGACGGGATGCTCAAGCGCATGCATCGACTGGGCGATCGCAAGCATCTCACGAAGTTGGTAGAACGCATTCGGGCCAAAATCCCGGGCGTCTTTTTTCGAACGGCCTTTATCGTTGGCTTTCCCGGCGAGACGGACAAGCACTTTGAAGAATTGAAGCAGTTCATCCTCGACATGGAATTCGATCGCGTGGCGGTGTTTCTGTATTCCGACGAGGAAGGCACATCGGCAGTGGATCTCGATCGAAAAGTCGACCAAGCGGTGATGGAAGAACGGCGCAATGAGCTGCTGGCTCTGCAGGAATCTATTTCAGAGTCCAAAAACCGTGAGTACCTCGGGCGCACCATCGAGGTATTGGTGGATGGAGTTTCTGAGGAATCGGATCGATTGCTGGAAGCCAGGCATCAAGGCCTGGCGCCTGAGATCGATGGGGTGGTGTATTGTGAGCGTGGCGTTGCCAAACCGGGGGACTTCATATCGGTTACGGTGACAGATGTCGCCGGGTATGATCTGATTGCTCAGCCTGTCGGCCAGCCCGACAAGCCACACGCGGCTTCCTCTTCTTCTCCCGCGTTGCTCATGCCCAAAAAGAGCGGAGCGGGTTACCGGTAAGCCTGCGCTCACCGGCACCCGCCCCGTTGGTCTATGTCTCGTTAGATTTTCGCGCTCAGGTACAGGGATGCGCCGCGCCGGTTGATCAAGACCAGAACGGTTTCACCTTTCTTGAGCCTCGATGCGGCCCGATCGAACTCCTTCATTGAGGTGATTGGCTTGCGGTTGATTTCCCGGATGACGTCACCGGGCATCAAGCCGGCCCGTTCCGCGTCACTCTCCGGATCGACCGTGGTCACCACGACGCCCTGAATCTTTCCCTTCAGCCCGAGTTCTTGGGCCGTTTCCCGATCAAGCTCCTGCACAGCGAGGCCAGCCAATGGTTGGTCCGAGGGTCCGGCTGCTGCTTTGGCCACCTGCTGGTTGTCGGGCAGTTCGGCCATGGTGACCGCGAACTCCTTCTCCTGGCCGTCGCGCAACACTTTGACCGTGGCTTTGCTGCCGACCGCGGTTCGCGTGACCGCGCGTTGGAGTGTCACGGCATCTTCGATCTGCGCGCCCTGGAAGGAAAGGATCACATCGCCTTGCTTGATTCCGGCCTTGTCCGCCGGGCCATCTTCCTTCACGTCGGTGACGACCGCGCCATTGGTGCCCTTCACGCCAAAGGATTTGGCGAGATCATGGTTCAGGTCTTGAATACCGATGCCCAGGTAGCCGCGTACGACCTTGCCGGTCTTCACCAGGCTTTCATAGATCGGCTTGCTCATGCCGGTCGAGACGGCGAAGCCGACACCCTGGTAGCCGCCGGTTTGAGAAAAGATGGCCGTATTGATGCCGATCAGCTCTCCCTTGGTATTCACGAGCGCACCGCCGCTGTTGCCCGGATTGATGGCGGCATCGGTCTGAATGAAATCTTCATACTGCGTGATCCCCATGTGTCCACGTCCCAGTGCACTCACGATGCCCAGGGTGACCGTGGAGTTCAGACCGAAGGGATTGCCAACGGCCAGCACGTATTCCCCGACCTGCAGACGGCTGGAATCGCCCCAGGGAACAGTCGGGAGTTGAGTGCCGTCGATCTTGACCACGGCAATGTCACTCTTCGGATCGCTACCGACAATCCGCCCCTTGAACTCCCGTTTATCGGGGAGCGTAACGGTGACGGTCTTCGCTCCGGCAATCACATGGTTGTTGGTCAAGACATATCCATCCTGGGTGACGATCACCCCGGATCCCTGACCGCCGCCTCGATGTTCCCGCGGTTCCGTGGGTGGCTCGAATCGGCGCGGCCCGAACGGTGATCCGAAAAAGTCTTCCATTTTTCCCCGTGGACGGGCATGGTCAGACACTGCTTCCGCGCCGCTGGTGGTGATGTTGACGACGGCCGGTGTGACCGTCTTGGCCACATCGGCGAATCCGGCAGCGGGTAAGGCGCCGGCTGGCGCCATCGGGCGTTCCTCTACGACGGGCGATGGATTTGAGGCGTGAGATGATGACAGCGGAGTATAGCTCCAGATTAACCCCGCGCTCACGGCGGCAATACCGGCTAAGACACTGACTGACGGTGTGGGTCGTTGCATAGGGGGCTCCTCCTAGATGGCGGTGGTCTGTACACGCGAGAGAGATTGATCCTCCGTGCGACAGTCATTTGGAAGGTAACAGCCCTGGATGAGAAAACTGTTAACGAGGAATTAGAAGTCGTTAAGCTGCCCCTGGAGCCAACGGCAGGACCAGGGTGAAGGTGGATCCTGTGCCGATCTCGCTTTGGACTTCGATGTGTCCATGGTGGGCTTCCGCAATCCAGGCGCAAATGGCCAGGCCGAGGCCGGTCCCTTTTTTCGTGTGGGCCCGGGCGTCATCGGTGCGGAAGAAGCGGTCGAAAATCTGTTTGTGCGCGTCCTGCGGAATGCCGATCCCGTAATCCCGTACCGCAAGGCGTGCGGTAGCGCCTTCTACTCGCACATCGATTTCGACCTTGCCGCGGGGATGAGAATATTTCACCGCGTTGTCGACGATGTTGAGGATGAGTTCCCGCAGACGCAGTTCGTCTCCGCGTACGGTGGCCGGTTGAATCGTGCCCATGATGACGTCCACTTCCCGTTCCTGCCCGAGGAGGCAGGCCTGGCGTTGAATGTCTTCCACTAAGGCCTCCAGCCGGACCGGCTCGCATTCTGTTTTCACCTGCCCCATATCCGCCCGCGAGAGGAAGAGCAGTTCCTCCACGATGCGGGACATGCGGTCGATTTCCTCCAGATTGCTTTCCAGCACGGCGATGTAATCTTCGACGGGACGGGAGCGGCGTAGGACCAACTCGCTCTCGCCTTTCATGACCGTCAGCGGCGTGCGCAGTTCATGAGACGCATCGCTGCTGAACTGCCGGATTTGCGAGAAGGAGGTCTCCAGTCGAGCGATCATATTGTTGAACGTGTCGGTCAGGCGACCGATTTCATCCGTCGAGCGTTCAGAATGCAGCCGTTGCGTGAGGTCGCCCGCAGCGATTCGTTGTGCGGCGACGGTGATGGAGTCGACCGGGCGCAGGGCGCGTCCTGCGAGAAACCAGCCGCCCACCAAAGAGACGACCAACGCGATCGGCGCCATGACGAGCAGCACAAGGAGAAAGCGACGTAGGGTTTCTTCGACACCTTCCAGCGTAGTCCCCACCTGCACGATATAGAGCAGCGAGCCGCGGTAAATGATCGGAACAGACACCAGGCGTAGCGGCGGTTCGTTGGGGTATCTGGCCGATTCGAAGACGGTGCTGCCGGTGAAGGCGGCTTCCAGGGCCGGGCGGCTCAACGGAACGTCGTGCTGCCGGATATTCGGGGAACGGATGGTGATGGTGCCGGTGGGGCTGAAGATTTGAAAGAATTTATCGATACGGGTGAGTTCAGGGAATTGACTCAAGAGGGCGTCTTCATCGATGAGGGGCAGGAACCCCCGGGTCTCCAGCGAGCGCACGGCGGCTGAGGCGGTTTCCTGTAACGACTCATCGACCTGGTCGCGGAGGCCGCGGGCCGTGATGGTGTAGAGCACCACGGAGAATGTCAGCAGGATCAGGGCCAGCGCCGTTCCGTACCAGAGGGTGAGCCGGACTCGCAGCGGCATCAGTCGACCTTGAGCATATACCCGCTCCCTCGGATCGTATGGATCAGTTTTCGAGCCCGCCCGCGATCGATCTTATTGCGCAGATAATTCACGTAGACGTCGATGACGTTGGTGAAGGTATCGAAGTCCTGATTCCAGACATGGTCGGAAATCATCGGGCGGGTCAACACCCGACCGGCATGACGCATGAAATATTCCAGGAGGGCATATTCTTTGACCGTGAGATCGATACGTTGTCCTCCGCGCGTCACCTCCCGCGTAGCCGGGTTGAGGATGAGATCATCGATCTGGAGCGTGCCGGACGATTCGGCCGTGCCGCGCCGCAAGAGGGCACGCACGCGCGCGAGCAATTCGTCGATGGCGAAGGGTTTGGTGAGGTAGTCATCCGCCCCCGCATCCAAGCCCTTGACGCGTTGATCGACTTTGGACTGTGCCGTCAGAATCAAGACGGGCGTCTGAATTTTTTCTTTGCGGAGACGGGTCAGCACTTCCATGCCGGGCAACCCCGGCAGCATGAGGTCGATCATGATGAGGTCGTAGCTGCCGGTCAGGGCCAGATCGAGGCCTTGCACGCCGTCTTCACAGAGGTCGACGGCGTAACTTTCTTCCTCGAGGGCTCGCTTGATGAAGGAGCCGACCTTGGTTTCATCTTCAACGACTAGAACGCGCATAGGTCATCATGCCCGCAGGTGGGTGGATTATAACAGAGGCCGCGGGTTTGTGATGAGGTCAAACGTGGTGTCAGGGGAGAGCGGCAGCGTCCGGGCCGGAACGCCTGGTGGCCTGTACTCGACAGAGGGAGCGAATATCCGTCCAGTCTTCGCCGGGAAGCAGCGGACGCGCGTCAGTCGGCGGGGGGCCGGCAAGGGCGAGAAGGGTGGCGAGCCGACGGCCCATGTCCGGGTGGGTCGAGAGAAAATCTGGTGGTCCGGCATGGTCCTGCTCGGACTTCTGCAGCGTTCCGTAAAACGCAATCATGGCGGCGGGATCGAGATGCGCAGCCTCCAGCATGCGAAGCCCTTCGATGTCCGCCTCCTCTTCATGGGTGCGGCTGTAGTGTAAAGATCCCATGGTCTGTGCACCTTGCAGCCCCCAGGCCAGTCCTCCTGACAGGTCTCCCGACACGGCGGCCAGCAGCAGCGTACCGGCGGTCTGTTCAAGGATGGCTCTGGTGCTGTGGCGTAGATAGACATGTTGGAGTTCGTGCGCCAGGACACCGGCGAGTTGTTCGGCGCTGGTGGTCTGTTCCAGCAGGCCACGCAAAATCACCACCTGGCCGCCGGGAGCCGCAAATGCATTGATGCCGGGATTGTCCACCACCGAGAGCGTGATCCGGTAAGGAGAGGATGGATGCGTCGCTGCCAGCGTTTGCACGACCGCGTCGATCTTCCGGAGTCGCTCAGGATCCCGGCATTGCTGCGGCTCCGGGGCGAGCTGTTCGACGATCTTGCGGCCCAATGACTCCTCCCATGTGGTTGGTACGTAGGGTGTCGCGGCGGAGGCGATACCGGGAATCCCCCAGCGGTACAGGCCAATGAGTATGAGGACCACTCCCAGTCCTGCGCCCAGCGTCCATGCGAGACGCGTCGTGCGCCACGAGGGATTATGAAAATGCTGTGCGAGCCCGGGTGCCGCCGTATGGATTTCGGTCAGCAAGGCGCGGCTGGCGACGACCACCGCCTCTGCCGGTTCAGGCCCGAACTCCAGGCGGACTGGCTCGCCACGGTAGATCCCTTGTGTTTGGCGAATGTCCCCGTAGGGCCATTGCTTGCTGCTGCCGTCGGGCATGGCGATCTGCAAGGCGACTGGACTGATGGTGAGGGTGACACGATGTCGCGTGGCGGAGCGGCCGTCGAGATAATGAGCGGTTCGAGCGGTGGACATGATCACGCATCCATGTCGAAGCCGGTGTCGAGGAGGTTCGACAGCCCTTCGCCCGTGACCGAGGCGTCGGTAGTGTCTTGCATAATCCGATCGAGATCGACGCAGCCTTGCAGCGATAGGGTGCCGATAAAAAAACGGGCATTGCGTACTGTGACCCAGGGCCAGGCCCACCCCAGGGTGGCCAGGAGCAGGATGAGATTACCTAGATACAGCGTGAACAGTCGTTGCCAAGTGATAGCGGATGAAAAGCGGGCTTCTCCGAATGAGGTGTGATTCCAGAAATAGCGTTGTTTTTGTCCCAGCAGCCAGATCCACAGCGGTCCAAGTACAAACGGAATCAACAAGAGCGTCAGGCCCGCATTGGTCAACTGCATGGCGAGGGCGAACCCGCACAGGCCCAGGACGGCATAGGTGGCAAACAGGGTCACGGCGAAGGGGACCATCACGCCGGATCCGTGGCCGGTGAACTGGAACCGCTGGTCGCCGAAATAGGTGTGGGAATGCAGAAACGCCTGACGTTGGGTGTGAAAATACGGATAGTAGGTGCCCAGGGTGAGGATCGTGACGAACCATCCCCGAACATACAGTTTCAGAAAATCTGCGGTGCGGCCCCGGAACGAGAACCGGATGCCGCGCCATGAAGTACGCGTGCAACGATACCGGCGCGCATTCACGATGGCGACAGGGACATAGAGGAAGAACACCAGACCGGCTAATGCCTGCGACAACAGATCGATCCACGGCGGAAGGTCCAGCAACGTATGCGCGGCGCTCAGCGCACAATACGGGATGCCGAAGACCAACATGGCTTTCAAAAACCCTTGGTAGAGTTCTTTGCCGGTCCCGTGATACGCAAAGCGATCCCCTGCAAAGGACGTGTGACTGAAGAGATACCGGCGGATCTTCGCCTTGGCCCAGAAGTGATATCCGCCCAGGGTAATCAACGTGAGGCAGAGGTTCACGACGTGCATGCCCAGGAGCGTCCCGCCCATCCCATGAAAGGCCGCGCGGAGAGGCGGAGACATGGAGGCGGTCGCGTCGGATGTGGGCGAGGCGTCAGGGACGACGGACGGTCTGTGGTGCCGGCTCGGCAGGTCTTCGGGGGAGGCCGAGGATAGCGGCTCGACTACTGCGAACCGGGCACCGCATGTGGCGCAGGTGCTGCGAGACGCCCTCGTCAATTGTTCCACCGCGCGGACCCGGTACCGGCTCAAGCAACGGTGACAGGTGACGCGTGCGGCGCTCGTGGCGTCATGCAGTGCCGCAGTGGTCATGATTCAGCAGGCAGCCTGATGACCCAGGGTGCAGGCCTGTTGCAATCCTTGTAGGAATGCCGCGCTATCGCCTTGTCCTCGCTTCACGATGGCCCGTTCGAAATGGGCACGCCCGTTTTGTGGTTGGTGTGCGAGGAACTGATTCCAGAGGAGGAGGGCCTGATCCCATTGCCCGCGCACGGTGTGTACGGACGCGGCGGCGCTGTAGGCATTGATGTAGGTGGGGTTCAGACGAATGGCGGCGTGAAAGGCAATGAGCGCTTCGTCGGGCGCGTCTTTCTTGAGCAGGGCGGTTCCGCGTCCATAATAGGCTTCAAAATCATCTGGATCCAGGTTCAGCGCGTCCGCGTAGGCGAAGAGCGCCTTGTCGATCTGGCCCTGTTTTTGGAAGGCGATGCCTTCCGCCCGTCTGGCCCTGGCCTCAGAAAACTCTCTGCCTCCGTAAGCCTGTAGCAGCGCGATCAGTTCATGGTCCTCGTCATGTTGCGCGACTTCCAACGGGGTCTCGCCGTGACTCTTCTGATTCACCGCAATGCCCCCTTCGAGCAGGATCTGCGCGGCGACGAGATGTCCACGTCGGACCGCGCGATGGAGTGCCGAATCACCGCAGGTGCAGGCCGCTCGGATGTCGGCCCCGTTGGCAAGGAGCGCTTCAATGGTGTCGGCATGGCCCTGTTCAGCCGCAGCCAACAGCGGGGTGAAGCCCTGTTTCCCCTTTGCATTGGGGTTCGCTCCGTGTTGCAAGAGTAACGTGACGACATCGGTGTGCCCGCGCTTGGCGGCTTCAAACAACGCCGTCCGCCCGTTGCCGTTGCGCTGGTCCGCCACCTGGCCTTTTGCTAGGAGCGCTGCGGCAGCGGACCGATCGTCTCTCGCCGCCGCCAGGTGGAGCGGCGTCCAACCATTGGCTTTCAAAATAAGCGGCGACAGCACCAAGGCATCGATGTCGTAGGGATCGTGGGTCGCTTTGATTTGTCCCAGTAGCCAGTAGGCCATGCCCACCAACAACACATAATTCAACAGGCACGCCAAGCCAGCCACAGCGATTCCTGTGAGCCGGCGCGACAGATCGACGGGAAGCTCTCCGTCCCACGATCGAGTGATCATGTCTTCATCGGTCGGCCGTCCAGCCGGGTTGAGGACCAGGAGGTTGGCATGACAGCCAGGGCAGGGAAATTGGTGCACCGGGTGACCGGCCACCGGTGCGCAAGAGATGATGGCCTGGCAGAAGGGACAGATCGCGGTGTGTGCCGTGTCCGACGATGTCAGCGCAGGGGATGCAGGGAGTGCTGCCCCAGGGTGAACGGTAGTCATGGTGCCTTACGACCCTTCGCCCGGGCGCGTGCTGGACGGTCCCGTCAGTGGGTAATTGGTGACTATGAAAAAGGATAGCGCAAAACGGGAGGAGCGCAACCGGCCGGACGGCGTGGGATGGCTCATTGCCCGGTCCTGACCACGTTTTAGGGAGAGAGGAAGGGTATGGGAACGGATGCGTTATGCCGGAGGAAAACGCGTAATGGTCACAGGAGCATAGGTCAGATGGGGACCCTCAGGACGGCGGTAGCTTAAGGAGTGGCGAAGCCAGGCCTTGTCGTTGCGGGTTGGGAAGTCGGCCCGGTAGTGAGCCCCGCGGCTTTCTTCTCGTCCTAAAGCGCCCACGACGATGGTCTCGGCGATCTCCAGCAGGCACTGCAATTCCAACGCGTGAATCAGGTCGGTGTTGAAAATGCGTCCCTTGTCCTGCACGCACATGTGTTCCGCGCGACGGTTCAAGGCTTGGACGGCACTGAGGGCCTCTTGGATGGATTGTTTCGTGCGGAAGATCCCCAGGTTGAGGCTCATGGTTTTGCCGAGGTCGTCCCGTATCTGCCAGGCCCGCTCAGGCCCGGGGTTGCCGAGCAGCAGGTTGATGCGCTGCTCTTCGCTCTTCAGGATGGCCTCGGATAGCGGCGGGAGCTGAACGCCGCGGATCGACTCAGCGGCCTTCGTGCCCGTCCGGCGTCCAAAGACAATGGTTTCGAGTAAGGAGTTGCCTCCCAGACGGTTGGCCCCATGCACACTGACACAGGCGCATTCGCCGGCGGCGAAGAGTCCAGGTAGGTCGGTTTCTCCCCAGGCATTGGTTCGGACGCCGCCCATCTGGTAGTGGGCGCCTGGGCGTATAGGAATGGGAGTTTCGATCGGATCGAGCCCCGCGAATTCCATGGCCAGTTCCCGAATCTGTGGCAGCCGCTCCAGAATTTTGGCGCGGCCCAGATGTCGCAAGTCGAGCAGGACGCAGCCGTCGACGCCCCGCCCCTCTTGAATTTCCTGTCCGATGGCGAGGGAGACGGTGGAGCGGGTCGCCAACTCCATTTGTTCCGGCGCGTAGCGTTTCATGAACCGCTCACCGAGCGTGTTCAGCAGATACCCGCCTTCTCCGCGCGCGCCTTCCGTGATCAGGATGCCGGTGTCTTTCAAGGTGGTCGGATGAAACTGGACGAATTCCATGTCCTCAAGCGCAACGCCTGCGCGATACGCCAGCGCCATCCCGTCGCCGGTATTAATCACCGCGTTGGTACTGGTGGAAAAGATGCGCCCGCTTCCGCCGGTAGCCAGGATTACCGCTTTCGCGCGTAGCGCCTGTAATCCGCCATGGATCATGTCCCAGGCGACCACCCCGCAACAACGGCCGTCTTCGACCAGCAATGCCGTGACGTACCACTCCTCATAGACCTTGCAGCGGCGCTTCATCAGCTGTTCGTACATGGCGTGTAAGAGCGCATGACCGGTGCGATCCGCTGCGTAACAGGTACGGGGGTAGCCGGCTCCTCCGAAGGGGCGTTGCGCGATGCGTCCTTCCGGGGTGCGGCTGAAGATCACACCCATGCGTTCCAATTCTAAAATGTCCTGCGGCGCTTCCTTGCACATGGCTTCGATGGCGTCCTGGTCGCCCAGATAGAGGCCGCCCTTGGCGGTGTCATAGGCATGGGCCTCCCAGGAATCCTCTGCGCCGATGGCCGCGTTGATGCCTCCCTGGGCGGCGACGGAATGGCTGCGGACGGGGTGCACCTTCGAAAGTAGCGCGACATTGATATCCGGCGGCACGGCAATGGCGGCCCGCATGCCGGCGAGTCCTGCTCCAACCACGAGAATGTCATGGATCATCATGAGGTCTTCTAGTCCCGGTCGCGTTTCGTCACGCTCAACGTTGCCCTGGGCATAGGGTTTGGTCTCACTATTACGCTATGGAAATTTGGAAAACAAGCGACGCGAGATGGCCGCTGAACGCTTGGAAAACTCTGTGCTGCATGATAGGGTACCCACTCTGCCTCGAATGAACGAGTGCGTCACCTTATAGCAGGATTTCACCCCCATGCCAGAACCGCAGTTTCTCGAACCGAACGATACGTTTGTGCCGCGCCATATCGGTCCGACCGAGCCTGAGATCCAGGCGATGTTGGAAACACTCAACGTGCCCTCGCTGGAATCTCTCGTCGAGGCCACGGTTCCCTCCGATATTCGTGTGCAGGGCACCCTGGCGGTTCCCTCCCCGCGCGGCGAGCAGGAGGTCTTGGCGGAGTTGCGCGGAATGGCCGGGCAGAATCAGGTATGGCGGTCCTTGATCGGAATGGGCTATTACGACTGCATTACCCCGCCGGTGATTCAACGCAATATCCTCGAAGGTCCTGGTTGGTATACCCAATACACTCCGTATCAGGCCGAGATCGCTCAAGGCCGGCTCGAGGCGCTGGTCAATTTTCAGACCATGGTGGCGGATCTGACCGGGTTACCCCTCGCCAATGCCTCTCTGCTGGATGAGGCCACCGCGGCCGCCGAAGCCATGACGATGTGCGCCGCGATTTCCCGCGCGGCCGGTCACGAGCGGCACAAGTTTTTTGTCTCCGAAACCTGCCATCCGCAAACGATCGCGGTCGTGCAGACTCGTGCGGAACCGTTGGGCATCGTCTTGCAGGTCGGTGCAATTCCCTCGCTGGATTTATCCTCCGGCGAATTTTTCGGGATGTTGCTCCAATATCCTTCGACGGATGGGTACGTCGGTGATTACAGCGAATTCATTACGCAGGCGCATGCCGCTGGCGTCTACGTGGTCGTCGCGACCGATTTGCTCGCCTTGACGCTGCTACGGCCTCCGGGCGAGTTCGGCGCGGATGTCGCGGTGGGTTCCAGTCAGCGATTCGGCGTGCCCTTGGGATTCGGCGGGCCGCACGCGGCCTTCATGGCTACCAAGGAAGAGTTTCGACGGCAGATGCCGGGCCGGATCATCGGCGTCTCGAAAGACGCCACGGGTCGTCTCGCCTACCGACTGTCGTTGCAAACCAGGGAACAGCATATCCGCCGGGAGAAGGCCACGAGCAATATCTGCACGGCGCAGGTGCTGCTGGCAGTCATGGCGGGGATGTATGCCGTCTACCACGGGCCTGCGGGATTGCGGCGGATTGCGGAGCGGATTCACGGCCTTACGATGGCCTTGGCCGAAGGCTTGCGCCGGCACGGGTGCGCAGTCGGACTGGAACCGGTTTTCGATACCGTGCGGGTTCCGCTCTCGCCGGCACAATCGGAGACGATTGTGAACCGCGCGCGGCAACAGAAGATCAATCTCCGTCGCTACGATGATCATAGCCTGGGCCTGTCGCTGGACGAATGGAGCAGTGCGGAGGAAGTGCGACAATTGTTGACGCTCTTCGCCGGCCAGGAGATTTCCGCTCAAGAGCTGCAGACGATTTTCGAATCGGTCGATGGACGGTATCCGGCGGGGCTGGCGCGTACCAGCCCGTATCTCACGCATCCGGTGTTTCACCGGTATCATGCCGAACACGAGTTATTACGGTATATCCATCGCCTGCAGTCCCGGGACCTGTCCCTGGTGCATTCGATGATTCCCCTTGGCTCCTGCACCATGAAGCTGAATGCCACGGCGGAAATGTTGCCCGTGACCTGGCCGGAGTTCGGGCGTCTGCATCCCTTTGCTCCCGCCGATCAAGTGCGGGGATACCAGGTCTTGTTCCAACAGCTGGAGTCGTGGCTGGCGGAACTGACCGGTTTTGCCGCGATCTCGTTGCAGCCCAATGCCGGGTCACAGGGCGAATATGCCGGGCTGATGGTGATCCGGGCCTATCACCGGCATCGAGGCGAGACGCAGCGCGATGTGTGCTTGATTCCCGTCTCGGCGCATGGGACCAATCCGGCCAGCGCATCGATGTGCGGCATGACCGTCGTTCCCGTTGCCTGCGATCAGCGCGGCAATGTCGATCTCGCCGATCTCGAGGCCAAAGCGACACAGCATCGTAGCCGCTTGGCGGCGCTGATGGTGACCTATCCATCGACGCACGGCGTGTTCGAGGAAGGCATTCGCCGCATGTGCCAGATCGTGCACACCCATGGCGGGCAAGTTTACATGGACGGCGCGAACATGAATGCCCAAGTCGGGCTCTGTCGGCCAGCCGACCTGGGTGCCGATGTCTGCCATCTGAATTTGCACAAGACGTTTTGTATTCCTCACGGCGGCGGCGGGCCTGGAATGGGACCGATCGGTGTCGCCCGTCATTTAGTGCCGTACATGCCAGGGCATCCGGTCACGAAGCTGGGTGGACCGCAGTCGATCGGGCCGGTTTCGGCGGCTCCTTACGGCAGCCCCAGCATCCTGACGATTTCGTGGGTCTATATTGCGTTGATGGGCCGCGAGGGGTTGATCAAAGCGACGAAGGTGGCCATTCTCAACGCCAACTATATGGCGAAACGCCTGGAGAAGTATTATCCGGTCTTATACAGCGGCGCACGCGGCTTCGTGGCGCATGAGTTTATCTTGGATTTGCGCCCGCTCAAGGAAAGCAGCGGCGTGGAAGCAATGGATGTGGCCAAGCGCCTGATGGACTACGGATTCCATGCGCCCACCGTCTCGTTTCCGGTGGCTGGTACCTTGATGATCGAGCCGACCGAGAGTGAAGTGAAAAGCGAGCTGGACCGGTTGTGCGAGGCGTTAATCGCGATCCGTGGTGAGATTCAGGCCATTGCGGAAGGTCGACAGCCGCGTGCGGGCAATGTGCTGAAGAATGCGCCTCACACGGCATTGGCCGTGACCGCCTCGGAATGGACGAATCCCTACTCCCGCGAAGAGGCGGCATTTCCCGCGCCATGGGTTCGCGAAAATAAATTTTGGCCGAGTGTGGGCCGGATTGATGAAGCCTATGGAGACCGCCACCTCTTCTGCACCTGTCCACCGGTGGATGCCGTCTCGTAGTCGCGTTTCGGGCGGCGGCGCTTGGTTGACCGCCGTGGGTCGGCCTGTCGTCCGCCAGATCGCGGTGGGGTGTCTGCTGCTCGACATGTTCTTCGCCCTGCCTATTCACGCCTCTATGGAATCCGTTGCCGTTGCGGACACTCAGAACGAGGATCGTCCGCTCGACGTGGTGTCCGGCATCACCTATCGCGCGGGGACACGGCTGAGGATTCCGGGTACCGGTTGGTCATTTGTGGTACCGGAAGGTTGGCAGAGCAATCGGCCAGACGATGCAGAGATGCCGTTTCTCATCCCGGAGGAAGGCAAAGACCTCGGCATGATGTTCCCCCTGGCCGAGGTCACGCGAGAGACGCTTCGCGAACAACTCCGTGAGCCGTTGTCGCTGTTGCATGGACTTTCCTTTATCCCGTCCGGCTCCCAAGTCGAGACGGAGGCATGGATCGCGCAATCGTTCGAGGGAGAAGAGATGGCCGGCCGAGCGTTGGCGGTCATGGGGGCCGGCAATGCGGCGGTGATTTATTTTCTCATGGGACCGCCCCAACAGATGGCCGTCTTCCACTCCGTACTGGAACAGCTCGGACAATCCACCCGCTTTGGTGAGTCGGGTCCGGGCCGTGACGCCGGTTTGTAAGACCCATTGATCCGTGCGTGTGCCGGGATGAAGGTGGATCACTGACGCTTCTCCCGCGAAGCCGCACCATTCAGGCATGCAGAACAATTCTCCAACCAAAGTCATTATTGATACCGACCCCGGGGTCGATGATGCGCTGGCCATTCTGCTCGCCCTGGCATCCCCTGAACTGGACGTGGTGGGCATCACGACCGTCTGCGGCAATGTGCCCGTTGGGCAGGGCACTAAAAATCTGTTCCGTCTGTTGCATCTTCTCAACCCTCCACCGGGATTGCTGGTTGGGCAGGGTGCCGCGCGGCCGTTGGAGGAAGACCTTGAAACGGCTGTCCACGTGCACGGGAGTGACGGGTTGGGGGAACTGGATTCCCTGCTGACCGCAGAGGGGGCGATGCGGTACCCCTCTGTCCGTCTGCCGCCTCTCCTCTCCACCGCGCAAGATGTGTGGAACGAATGTGTGCGACGGTATCAGGATGACGTCACGCTGATTACCCTGGGCCCGCTGACGAATGTTGCCGTGGCACTGAAGGTCAATCCGCTCACCGTTCAGAAGTTTCGCTCGGTGATTGTGATGGGGGGCGCGATCGGCGTACCCGGGAATGTGTCGCCGGTGGCTGAGTTCAATATGTATGTCGATCCACATGCCGCCCATCGGGTGTTTCAGGCGACCCTTCCATTAACCCTGGTGCCGCTGGACGTGACGACCCGTGTCGGCCTGCGCCGTGATGTCCTCAAGACCTGGACTGCCGCCTCCTGTGATCCGCGCGTTCGTCTCGTGGCGGACATGACTACTAAAGCCTTTGATTTTGCTGAACAGGTTGAAGGTCACGGGCTGCTGTACTTTCACGATCCGATGGCCGTTCTTGCGGCCATTGAGCCATCGCTGCTCAAAACCGAGCCGCTGCATGTCGACGTGGAAGTGGTGGGGCGCGTGTCCCGCGGAGCCACCGTAGCGGACCGGCGTCATCGCCGGGCGGAAGAGAAGGCCAGTCCGAACATGCAGGTGGCGGTGGATGTCGATGCTGAGCGCGCCTTGAGTCTCATCCGCAGTCGATTGTGCCCATGGTCGTAGTCGTCGGTTCCAGCAATATCGATTTCACCGCGACGGTCGATCGGTTGCCGGCTCGCGGCGAGACACTGCTCGGCCACCGGCTTGTGCAATCGTTCGGCGGCAAGGGCGCGAATCAGGCTGTCGCAGCGGCGCGAGCCGGGGCCGAGGTCAGGTTCCTGAGCAAGGTAGGCAGCGACTCGCACGGCGACCTGATCGAACAGCACCTGGCCGCGCAGGGCTTCTCCCGGATGGTTCTTCTGCGCGACGCCGCAGCGCAGACCGGGGTCGCGATGATTCTGGTCGACGCGGCCGGCGAGAATCAGATTGTCGTGGTGCCGGGGAGTAATCAGCAACTGACTCCGGCGGATGTGCAGCACCATGCCGGACTGATTTCCGACGCGCGCGTCCTGCTCGTTCAAATGGAAATTCCCATTGAGACGGTTCAGGAATGTTTGCGGCTGGCCAAGCGACACGGGCTCATGACGATTCTCAATCCCGCCCCGGCCTGTCCTCTGTCGACGGAGTGTTTCCGGATGGTGGATATTCTCACCCCTAACGAACGGGAAGCCTGCGTCCTCTCCGGTGTCACGGACCCGGCTGAAGCGGCGCGCATATTGGTGAGCCATGGCGCGGGAACTGTGATCGTTACTCGTGGTGCGGAGGGAGCCGTCGTCTCGCGCGGCCAGACCTTCACACAGATTCCGGCCTTTATCGTCGAGGCGATTGATTCGACCGGTGCCGGGGATGCGTTTAATGGGGCGTTGGCCTGCGGGTTGGCTGAAGGAATGCCGATTGAGGCAGCCGTGGAGATGGCTGCTGCGGCCGGAGCGTTAGCCACGACGGGACAGGGGGCGCAGGCGGCGATGCCCAGCCGTGATCGCATCGATCGGCTCTGCCGGTTCGGAAGGCGGCGAAGCCGGTCGCTCGCCTAGTTTCCTTTGGCGGATTGGGCCCGCAGTTGGGCGAGGACTTGCCGGGCTTCCGGAATGAAATCGACGCGCTGCAGTTCCTGGGCTAGGTCCAGCGCCTTCGTTGCAATGGCGACGGCTTCTTCATGTCGTCCGCCGGCGCAGTAGCTTTTGGCCAGGCTCAAGCGGGCATTGACGGCTGCCGGTTCACGAGTGATCACCTGGCGCAGCAAGAGCTCCCCTTTTTCCTTGTCTCCCCCCATAAAACCCGGAACGCGAACCAATACGGTGCCCTTGGCGGAGAGTGCGTCCAAATGATCGGGCGCCAGTTCGAGGGTGCGGTTCAGCTCTTTCATCATGCGGCGAAAGCCAAAAAGCGACGAGAGACTTTCTCCGTCAACCCGCAGTTGCTCGCCGAGGTTGCAGAACAGGGCAAAATGCGCGTCAGGCGATGATTCATCCGTCGCAACGGCCTGCTCGCCCAAGGCTTGTCCTGAAGCAAAATGTTGAATGCGATCCGCACGCGACTGCGCCTGCCGGCCCAGCGAACATTCATGCATGGATTCCGCAGTGAGGCGCTGCACCGGGGTGCCAGCGAAAGTCTGTTCTCCAACGGAAGCCAAACCCAGCACGAGCCACAATGCGAGAACGGGATATCTCATGGAAGCACCGATGTTGTGAGGTGGATCAAAACGAAGGCGAATGGTACAGCAACGATCTTGCCGAATGCCAGAGTATAGCATGCCATCGGCAGCATTGATCGGACAACCTATGCCCGGAACGTGCCGACCCATGGCGCCAGCAAGCGAAATGCGCTCAAGAGAGACTGGTACGGATAGGCGGCATTGCGTCCACTCGGATTTGGAAGCAGCAGGATGCTCGAATCGTAGAGCGTTACGGGCTGCAAACCAGGCTTCCGACCCGCCTGCTTGGGCTCACACGGGAAGAGGGCTGGATACAGTGTCATGCCAAGCAGCGCGATCGCACGCGGGCGATACCGGCGAATATGTTCCATCAGCGCTGACCGACCGATGGCGTAGTCTTCGGCGGTGAGGCTCTCCATGCCCGCCGTGGGGCGAGCGACGAGGTTGGTGAGTCCCAGGCCCCATTCGAGAAGCCGTTCGTCGTCATGATAGGTCAGGGGTTCCGGCACCAGGCCTGCCTCATAGAGCAGTTTCCAAAAACGATTTGAATGGCCTGCATAGTGATGGCCGACTGCAGCCGAGCGGAGTCCGGGATTGATGCCCACGAACAGAATGTGCAGATTCGGTGCGAGACGGTCAGGCAGGGAGCGCGGCACTGGCATTTTGTGCATGAGTTCGAGAGGGCTAGTTCTCTTGGTTGAGTGGGCTAGAGGCCCCATCCTGCGAATTTCGGAGCCGTTGAATGAGGCGATTTAGTATCAGCCAGGCTATTTTGCCACAGAATCGGCCTATGCTGCATGGGGCCAACGGCCCATCGTAATTTTTGATATTTGGAAAAACAATACGTTACGCTCGCGTCCCATTCGGCAAGGACCTTGCTATAACGAACACCCGTCGGCGGTCGGTAACTTCACACCTAACAGGAGGTAGTCAGGATGAAGAAGATGATGTTGACGGTCATGGCGGCAGCGTTGTTGGTGGCGTTCAGCGCGCCTTCGTTCGCTGGCGACGACAAGAAGAAGGACGAGAAGAAGGGCGGCCACTTCTCCCAGACCCTCTTCGGCGATGATAAGAAGAAGGACGAGAAGAAGGGTGGACACCTGTCCCAGACCGTGTTCGGCGAAGAGAAGAAGAAGGACGAAAAGAAGGGCGGACACTGATCCCCGCTTCCGACGTTCTTTCGTAGTCTAAATTGGCTCGCGACTCCGGATGCCGGCGCGGGCCAATTTTTTTGTCTCGCGCGGCTGCCGCTCCTTCTCCCCTCCCCTTCATTGACCCATTAAGTTGGTGCGTGATACGGTTCGCGCATGTCAATCACAACCGCCGGCCGCGAGCCGAATCGCCTCATACAGCAAACCAGTCCCTATCTCCTGCAACATGCCTATAACCCGGTGGATTGGTATCCCTGGGGGCCGGAGGCCTTGGCCCAGGCGGCGAAGCTGAATCGACCGATTCTGCTCTCCATCGGCTATTCCTCCTGCCATTGGTGTCATGTCATGGAGCGGGAATCGTTTGAGAACGAGGCGATCGCCCGGCTGATGAATCAGCATTTCGTCTGCATCAAGGTCGATCGCGAGGAACGGCCTGATCTCGACGAAATTTATATGCAAGCGACGCTGGCACTGAACCGGAATCAGGGTGGTTGGCCGATGACCGTGTTCCTCACCCCCGATCAGAAACCGTTCTTTGCCGGCACCTATTTCCCGCCGGAGGACCGCTGGGGCCGTCCGGGCTTCCCCACTCTGCTCAAGAAAATTGCCGAGTATTGGGAAAAAGATCATGCGGGCGTACTGACCCAAGCCGCGACCCTCACCGCGCGCCTGCAGGACGGAAGTCACGCCCCTTCCCCGACCACGGTCGGCGAAGCCGAGCTCGACATGGCCGTGACCCAGTTTGC